>NC_004459.3:2625492-3281866 GCF_000039765.1 Vibrio vulnificus CMCP6
CAGTGGCAGTTAACGGGTTTTGAGTTAAAGCCAGAAAGCCACCATAGCCATGTCGTCACGCTTCAGTTGTTCCGTGACGAGCGAACCGACTACCGTTTTAACTTGAGTTCTCAAAACCCGAAACTCTTCGTTGTGCTTGAGAACGTAGAGGAAACGCCAAAGATCACAACCATCTCGGCATCACAATCGGTGGCTGGCCAGTATATGGATGGCGACTATTTAGTGCTTTCTTGTGAGATGCCATTGCCAATTCAGGCATGGATGGAAGCGTTTATCGGCCGTCATGGCGAGTTATTAGAAGAGCGCCGCAAGAAACGCAAAGGCGCGGGGCGGGCAAGTGGCAACTGATTTTTTCTCTCGCTGGTCCTCTCGTAAGTTAGCGGGAGATAGGCAAAAGCAGCCAAAACAAAGCGATGAAGATATCGCAGCGCACTCGTCGCTCACCGATGAGCAGAAAAACGCTGTCGAAGAAGACCGCGCATTACTCTCGAACCAGACAAGTGGCAAAAAAGAGGGTGCTGATGAGCAGACGGAGCAAGAACCTACTATTTCAGCGCTGTTGGCCAGTGAAGCGACGCAAGAAGTAAAAAAAGCGGCACTGCGTAAGCTTTTCCACAGTGAAGAGTTTAACGTGGTTGATAGGCTCAATGATTACGATCACGACTATAAGTCTTCTATTGGTGCTCTCGCACCCAATGTGGCGCAGACGTTAAGAGAATGGATGAAGCCAGTAGAGAAAGCGTTGACTGAGGCCGAGCCAGAAAGTGCACCTTGCACATTGGATGGTTCAGTAGCCGTTGATAACGATGAAAGTATTGAGGCGAACAGTGACACGCTAACGCAATCTGAGACTCAAGCCCTGACTTTATCTCAATCCGATCTTCCTGCAAATGAAACGCTAGATGAGACAAAATATCCCACATAAAAAATAGGTACATTTTGACGCGGGATGGGAAAATTCAATTGGGACAAAATGTCCCAATTGAATTTCTCGTCATCGATAGTGCCGTAAAACCCAACAAATCCTACGCTAACCGACTGAATAATAAGCGTATAAAAGTTGGTATAGCACTTGCTAATGCTCCACAACAATAACTGAATTATCAGTATGACCTGCCAATCCTTCGCAGTGTTGGCCAGTGTGGAACAGAGCAATGATAAAACAACTATTACAGCAATCGACTTCAACCAATGGCAAAGCGCGACTCTATGCGTTTGAAAACACCGTTGAGTTGGGGAATCTGATACCGCCTACCGTGAGCTATGAAAGCGGTGGTAATACACTCATCGTCGGCCCTAGTGCCATTATTCAAAGTGCAGCCGCACAATTGAGTCAAATGACTTCGCTAACTTTGCTTTCAACCGATGGCGAGAAAGGCGATGCACAAATCTATTACGCTGATTCCGTTCAGTTGAGTGGTTTTTTGGGCACCTTTACGGTGCTGGTTGAAAACCAAGGCCAACGTTTGAATCTGGCGAAGGTGGCCATCAATCACGATGTTTTTGATGTGGTTCTGGATTTATCACTTAACGGCCTCATGTCGGAAGAGGTGCCGGTCCCTGGCTATTATCCTGTTGGGCGTGGCTATCCAAAACTAACGGATGCCCTGCAAGAAATTCCAACCCTAATGGGCACGTTCGATAAGCCAAAATATTTCCGCTTAGATACCGATCTGTGTGCGCACAGTTCCCGTGGCGTTAAAGGTTGTGAGCGTTGTGTTGATGCTTGTCCGGCTGGTGCGTTAAGCAGCCAAGGTTCCGAAAAAACAGGGCATCGAATTGAGATCAATCCGTATCTCTGCCAAGGGGTGGGGACATGTGCCACCAGTTGTCCGACAGAAGCCATTCATTACGCATTACCTAATCCGCAAGAGACACAAAAGTTCATTGAAAGAACGCTGGCGAACTATGAAAGCGTTGGTGGTGTGAATCCCATTATCCTGATTTGCAGCGAACGTCATGAAATGTACAACGTCATGGCACTCAAGGCGCTACCCGACAATGTGATTCCGATTGTGGTGGAAGATCTGCCCTCTGTCGGCATCGATAGTTGGTTTGCTGCGCTCGTTAATGGTGCAACGCAAGTCTTGTTTGCTGCAAGTCGCCGCATGCCCGCAACGATTCAGCGCGTATTGAATAGCGAAGTCGCGATCGCACAAGAGCTACTTGGTCAATTAGGCATTGCGAAAGAGTGTATCGATATTCTCTATCTCGAATCATTGATGGAAGGTGCACCAGTCCTCTGTACTGAACATTTCGACCTTGCTCTTGGCGATTTGCAAGGCAACAAACGTCAACGATTATTTACTGCACTCGATGCGCTTGCAACCTCGCGTGTACCAGTAGAAAACATCGTCGCTCTTTCCAGTCATGCTCCCTATGGCGCCGTGTCTTGTGCAACAACGGGCTGTACCTTGTGCATGAGTTGTGTGGCGGTTTGTCCGACTCGCGCTTTGCACACCGATGGAGAAAGCCCTTCGCTTCAATTTGTCGAGCAAGATTGCGTGCAATGCGGTTTGTGCACCAAAGCCTGTCCTGAGCAAGTGCTGACACTAACTCCTCGTATGAATTGGGATAAAGAGAGCCGTCAAGCGGCGGTGGTGATCCATCAAGAAAAAGCCGCGGAATGCTTGCGTTGTCATAAGCCTTTCGCGCCTCAGTCCATGATCACTATGCTACAAGATAAGTTACGTGGTCACTCTCACTTTGCGAATGATGCAGCGCTTAATCGCATTGCAATGTGTGAAGACTGCCGTGTCATCGATGTTTTTGAATCGATGGCGGTAAACCCAGAAAACCAACTGAATTACTAGGGCACACGAATGGATATCCAACCAGAATCGTCATTAAGAGCCGATATTTATTTGCTGCTATCGACGCTATTTCGCCAAGCTCCATCTCCAGCATTGCTTGAGCTATTGACGTTGTTAGACACCGTAGCGGATGGCAGTGAAATGCAAAATGCGTGGTTGCAATTGAAAGCGGCCTCGAACCGTTATTCCGACGCAGAGCTTGAAGAAGAGTACCAACAACTTTTTATCGGAATTGGTCGTGGGGAAGTGGTGCCATTTGCCTCTTGGCACCTCACGGGTTCTTTGATGGAAAAACCACTGGCCGAGATCCGTACCGATCTTGCTCGCCTTGGCTTTGAACGCCAGGAGCATGTCAAAGAGCCGGAAGATCATATTTCAGCCTTATGTGAAGTGATGGCGGCGCTGATGGAACAGACCGATGCGCAGCAACAGGCGTTTTTCAACCGCCACCTTGCGACTTGGTATGTTTCCCTCACCAAGCAAATCGATCAAGCCGAACACGCCGGATTTTACTTAGCGGTTAGCCAATTGCTCGGCGCATTTTTCAATCTGGAAAAAGTGCGTTTAACGAAAATCACGCCGGACAACAAAACCAAATTAAAAATTGAGATTAAAAACTTGGCGGATTAGCCAAGCGATCTCTTTTAGAGAGGCTTAAGCCTCCAAAAATCTACCTGACAGGTAAGGAAGCAATGATGAAAGAAAAAAATGAGATTAACGAAAGCCGTCGTGACCTTTTGAAAGGTATCGCCACGGCAGCAGTAGCAGGCGCCGTCGTTGCTGGCACCACACAAGTGGCCTCAGCCTCAGAAGTTACTCCTGTAGAAAAACAGGCGAAGAAAAAGGGATATCACGAAACTCAGCATATCCGCGACTATTACGAAACTCTGTAGGAGCCATCGTCAATGAAACTAATCAAACGCTCAGACAGCGTCACGAAAGAGCAAAAACAGCTTGGCATTAGCCGTCGTGTATTTATGCGCAATAGTTCACTCGCTGCTGGTGGCGCGATTGCTGGAGCAAGCTTGTTTGCGCCAGGAATGATCCGTAAAGCGGAAGCGAAAAGTGTCGATGCGAGCGCACCTATCGAAGTAAAACGCACCATCTGTTCTCACTGCTCTGTAGGCTGTGGTATTTATGCAGAAGTGCAAAACGGTGTTTGGACGGGTCAAGAGCCAGCTTTTGATCACCCATTTAACGCTGGTGGTCACTGTGCCAAAGGCGCGGCATTACGCGAACACGGCCATGGTGAGCGTCGCTTAAAGTACCCAATGAAATTGGAAAACGGTAAGTGGAAAAAACTTTCGTGGGATCAAGCGATCGAAGAGATCGGCAACAAAGTATTGGAAATTCGTGAGCAATCCGGCCCGGATTCTGTCTACTGGCTGGGCAGTGCCAAGCACAACAACGAGCAAGCGTACACCTTCCGTAAAATGGCATCGATGTGGGGCACCAACAACGTCGATCACCAAGCGCGTATCTGTCACTCCACCACGGTTGCTGGGGTAGCGAACACTTGGGGTTACGGCGCGATGACCAACTCCTTCAACGACATGCACAACTGTAAGTCGATGTTGTTCATTGGTTCAAACCCTGCCGAAGCCCACCCAGTCGCCATGCAGCACATCCTCATCGCCAAAGAGAAAAACAGCTGTAAGATCGTCGTTGCGGATCCTCGTCGCACACGCACCGCAGCAAAAGCGGATCACTATGTTTCTCTGCGCCCAGGTACCGATGTCGCGTTTATTTGGGGCGTGTTGTGGCATGTATTCAATAACAAATGGGAAGACAAAGAGTTCATTCGCCAACGCGTATTTGGTATGGACGAGATTCGCGCTGAAGTGGCGAAATGGAACCCGAAAGAAGTTGAGCGTGTTACCGGTGTAAGCGAAGAAGACGTTTACCAAACAGCGAAACTGCTTTCTGAACATCGTCCGGGTTGTATCGTTTGGTGTATGGGCGGCACTCAGCACACGACGGGTAACAACAACACGCGTGCCTACTGCGTGCTTGAACTGGCGCTGGGCAACTTAGGTAAGTCCGGTGGCGGTGCGAACATTTTCCGTGGTCACGATAACGTGCAAGGCGCAACAGACCTTGGTGTGTTGTCACACACGCTTCCGGGCTACTACGGCTTGGCAGAAGGCTCATGGAAACATTGGGCGAAAGTGTGGGGCATCGATTTCGACTGGTTGAAAAACCGCTTTGACCAGAACAAGTACAACGGCAAACAGCCGATGTTCAACATGGGTATTCCGGTGTCTCGTTGGATCGATGGTGTGCTGGAAAACAAAGACAGTATCGAACAAAACGACAACATTCGCGCCATGTTCTATTGGGGCCACGCGGTTAACTCGCAAACCCGCGGCGTAGAAATGAAGAAGGCGATGGAAAAACTCGACATGATGGTGATTGTCGACCCATATCCAACCGTCGCAGCCGTCATGAACGATCGCACCGATGGTGTCTATTTGCTTCCTGCAACAACTCAGTTTGAAACGCATGGCAGTGTGACGGCGTCAAACCGTTCCATCCAGTGGCGTGATCAAGTGATCGAACCGCTGTTTGAATCAAAACCCGATCATGAAATCATGTATCTATTGACCAAAAAGCTGGGTTTTGCCGATCAACTGTTTAAAAACGTTCGCGTTGTTAACAATCAACCCGTGATTGAAGACATCACTCGTGAGTTCAACAAAGGGATGTGGACCATTGGTTACACTGGCCAAAGCCCTGAACGCTTAAAAGCACACCAACAAAATTGGCACACCTTCCACAAAACTACGTTGGAAGCAGAAGGCGGACCGGCGAATGGTGAAACCTACGGTTTACCGTGGCCATGCTGGGGCACTCCAGAAATGAAGCACCCGGGAACCCACATTCTTTACGATACATCGAAACCTGTTGCACAGGGTGGTGGTACCTTCCGTACACGTTTCGGCGTTGAGTTTGAAGGCAAGAGTCTGCTGGCCGATGGCAGCTACTCGAAAGACAGTGACATTCAAGATGGCTACCCAGAGTTCAGTGACAAACTGCTAAAACAACTGGGTTGGTGGGACGATCTGACTGCAGAAGAGAAAGTGCTCGCGGAAGGCAAAAACTGGAAAACCGACCTTTCAGGGGGTATCCAGCGTGTTGCCATCAAGCATGGCTGTATTCCTTTTGGTAACGGTAAAGCACGGACTATCGTGTGGGAGTTCCCAGATCGTGTGCCTCTGCATCGTGAGCCTCTTTACACGCCACGTCGTGATTTGATTGCCGATTACCCAACATGGGATGACGCAGCTTCAATCTACCGTCTGCCAACGCTGTATAAGTCGATTCAAGACCAAGATAAGTCGCAAGAGTATCCGATCATCCTCACTTCTGGCCGCTTGGTGGAATACGAAGGGGGCGGTGAAGAAACCCGTTCGAACCCTTGGTTGGCAGAACTGCAGCAAGAAATGTTCGTGGAAGTAAACCCGAAAGACGCCAACGATTTGGGCTTCAAAGATGGCGACATGGTTTGGGTTGAAGGGGCAGAGAAAGGCCGTATTCATGTTAAAGCCATGGTGACACGCCGTGTTAGACCAGGAATGGCATTCATTCCATTCCACTTTGGCGGCAAGTTCCAAGGTGAAGACTTACGCAACAAGTACCCAGAAGGTACGGATCCGTACGTGATTGGTGAATCAGCAAACATCGCCACCACCTACGGTTACGATCCTGTCACTCAGATGCAGGAAACCAAAGTCACCCTCTGTAACATTCGTAAAGCGTAAGGAGTCTTGAAATGGCTAGAATGAAATTCCTCTGCGACACCAAACGCTGCATCGAATGCAACGGTTGTGTGACCGCTTGTAAAAATGAAAACGACGACGCATTAGAGTGGGGCATTCAGCGCCGCCGCGTTGTTACCTTGAACGATGGTGAACCGGGCGAAAACTCCATCTCAGTGGCCTGTATGCACTGTACCGATGCCCCTTGTATGGCGGTTTGTCCTGCAGACTGTTTTGAACATACCGAAGATGGCATTGTGCTCCACAACAAAGATCTGTGTATTGGTTGTGGTTACTGCCTGTTTGCTTGCCCATTTGGTGCGCCTCAGTTCCCGAAACAAGCCTCATTTGGCGAGCGTGGCAAAATGGACAAATGCACCTTCTGCGCCGGTGGTCCAAACACCGAACCGGGCTCAGAAGAAGAGCGTCTGAAGTATGGTGCCAACCGTATCGCAGAAGGCAAACTGCCAATGTGTGCTTCGCTGTGTTCAACTAAGGCCCTCTTGGCAGGTGATGCAGAGAAAATCTCCGACATCTTCCGTCAACGTGTCGTGGAACGTGGTGCAAAAGAGGCCGGTTGGACCAACGGTGAAGATCTATCCTACGATGCAACTCGCAGCTAAGTTTGGAGAGAGTCATGTTACAAGCGCTTAAACGTGGTTCTCTTGCAGTACTGTCTTTTTGGACAGTACTGCTGTTGACCTTAAGCTTTACCACGGTGGCACAAGAAAAAGAGAACTCTGTCGATCAAACGGAAATGACGCAATTAGCCGGGGCCGATTTTTGGCGTCAAGTTAGGGCAGGTGAGGCGGGTTACACCACGTCGACCTTTCCTGAGCACGGCGTGCTTATCAGTACCCCAGGTCAAACTTGGTATCTGTTAAAAGAAAAATGGATGTCGCCTGCCGGAGCAATCGCCATTTTTGGCAGCATTGCGATGGTGATCATGGCGTATGTGTTTGTTGGCCCTTTGATGCTCAGCAAACCTCGCACAGGGAAAAAGATCAAACGCTGGTCACGATGGGATCGCGCGCTTCACTGGAGCATGGCGTTTACCTTTCTCACCCTTGCGTTTAGCGGTTTGATGTTGGTGTATGGTAAGCACTTCTTAAAACCTTACGTTCCTTCTGAAATTTGGGGTTTTGTTATTCTGCTTGCCAAGCAATACCACAACTACATGGGGCCATTGTTCTTCATTTTGCTGACCTTTATCTTGCTGAAATGGTGGCGTAAATCCATTCCAACAATGACGGATGTACGTTGGTTTATGAAGCTCGGTGGCATGGTAGGCAAACACAAAGGCACCCATCCATCGGCAGGTTTTTCTAACGGTGGTGAGAAAGCGATCTACTGGTTATTGATTTTCTTTGGTGTGTTTGTCGCGGCCAGTGGCCTGATCCTAGATTTCCCAATCTTTGGTCAAACACGCCGTGATATGGAGCTTTCTAACCTTGTGCACATGATTTCGGCTTTGATCCTTATCTGCGGATTTATCTTCCATATCTACATTGGCTTGTTTGGCATGGAAGGGGCACTCGAAGGCATGGTGACTGGTGAAGTGGATGAAACATGGGCTAAAGAACATCATGATTTGTGGTATGCAGAAATGATGGAGAAAGAGCAGCAGAGCGGCTCTCAACCCTCTAGCACCAACGAGCAAGCGAAGGTAGGAGGTCATCGTGAACAAACCTCATAAGGGTATTTGGATTGCTTACATCCTCAGCTGTTTAACACCATTTACTTTCTTACTCTCTGGTGTTATCGCGATTGTTTATGCAGGGTATCGATTGGATAAAAACCAAGATGGTGACGTTGTTAATTCACACTACTATGGATTAATTCGAACCTTCTTCCTTTATCTCACGTTTTTCGTTGTCTTGATCGTCACCGTAGCAACCTCGAACGGTGTACTGGTCGGCGTCAGTGAATACTGGGTCAACAGTACGGTTTTGGACAATGTACTCAACAGCGTTGCCTACGCGATTCCCTACGTGGGTATGCTGTTTGCAGCGCTAGCGATATTGGTTTGGTTCTTGCGCATGTACCAAGGCATGGTTCAGCTAAGCAACAATCAACCGCATAGACCATCGACAGGTCCAAACTTATAGAAAAGAGCAAACCGAGAAATAGCAAAATCCCCTCAACTGAGGGGATTTTTTCAATGTCCTCCGCAATGATGCCAGATTTTTTGTGCACTCAACTCATACGTACCAGTAAGCTGTTCGGTCTTAAGGTACCGTTTTTCATCATCGCTATACCCAGATTGTATCGCTACCAGTTCACTGAAAGACCCGGTACCAGCACACTTAAGGTACCCACCTTCTATGTGCGGGCTGACATCTCTGTCATCAATATCATACTCTCGTCCAAATCGATCGGTAACCACGAGTTTAGCGGTAAGATCGAAGGGCGCTTCAAGATCGTAAATGCCTGCAATTTCACCCAACAGAAAAGATCCCGCTGGCGGAATAGCAAGGCATTCTTGCACTTGAAGGTGATACGGCTGTTGGCCATCAGGTATGGTGAGCGGAATAAGTACAGGGTTCTTCTTGGAGACAACAAGTTCTCTCTCACTAGTGATATAAGGACTACCAGCATCTTCAACCGCTCGATAGTAGTTACCACATGCACCATAGAAATCGAAAAAATAATCTACGTTCGATAAGCCACAATAGTCCCTGCTTTCTAAACTGTCGACAAAGGCAATTTTCGGTGGGCGATGCGCTTTCAAGTAGTTTTCTGAGTATTCGAAGCGAATATCAAATAAGTAATCTTCCATTGCTGGAGATTTGACGCTATCCAGCGCTTTGTCTACCGCGTCTTTGATCATCTGTTTGGTTTGTTGATTGGTAAGATATATTTCCACCAATCCATGTCCCAAACTATCTTTATCGCTTGTCGGGATACTTATGTTTGGAAACGGTACTGAACCAATTCCAGTAAAGTTCAATCCGTTTATGACATGATCTTTGTCCGATAGAATGTAGTCGCCGTTAAGCGTCGGAGAAGCGGGGGCAATATGGATAACTTTAATATTCGTTTCATCATAGCCCAAACGCTGATTGACATAATGGAATGACTCATTTACCCAAAGGTTGCCCTGTGAATGGGCCAAATAAATCAGTTTTTTACCTTGCCAAGTCTGTGAGTCATTACGAAGACGATGTTTCATTCGAACCTCGTCAGTGTTGATATCACTCCCCGCCAAAGACGCCAAACCTTCCAAAAACTCATGAATAATCTCGTTGATACCTCGGCTTAAGGTATCATTCACGAAGGCAAGGAAACCTTTTACTAGTGAGTCAATTTTTTTAATGATTGGGCTGTTATTTCTACCGCTTACGACATCCCAAAAAGCTTCCCATCGCTCAAACTGCTTTTGCTCCAGCTCGTTAGTTCGTTGATCGAAGGTCTCAGCAAAGTCGGCTAGTACATCAATCCCCCTTTCTTTGTAATTGGAGTCGTTGTAGAACAGAGCGTATTCAACCGGTTGACCTCGATATTGTTGGATGGCAAGAGTACTTTTTATCTCTTTCAATCCCAAAGATGCTTCTTTTCGTGAGGTTGCAACTCCGTTAAAAAAAGCGATAGTGTAACCTTGAATTTGGCAAGAACTTGCTATTACTTCAGTCGACAGAAGAGATAGCAGTAATGGAGATAAAGCAAAATATTTACTCACAATATTTGGCCTCCGGATTCAGCAGTGTTCCCCCAGAGCCATTGAGTAATCGATTATAGGCAAGAAAAGCAAGTGTGCGTTCCTTAGTATTGTAGGTTAAGGCAGTGATCGTCCTAGACGTTTGAGTAATATCCCTTACTTGAACTCCAACAAATTCATAACACGCGATAACTTTAAAATCTTCTTTTGCTATTTCAAGCGCTTTGTGTTCATTTTCCTCTGTGTTATCACTAAAGTCATAGTGGAGATTTTCTTGAGTGCTTCTTGCGTCCTTTTTGAGAGCCTTACGAACAGGCTCTGTTACTTCTAACACATCAATAAACGCTTCGATATCATCTCGAATGCCATCTTGGTTAGTATCTGGTCCTGTCAACGAGTCAGAGCGATCTAACAAAGGCTCATAGCGTTCATAAATCACCGTTAGCTGGTCGTTAATGGTTTTCTGACTCTTTAGTGTTGCAATAAGCTCATCTGTTTTTTCAATTTGAATGGATGGCGTTGCCGTAGCTGGGGAAGGTGATGTAGAGCGGCTTTCGCCGGATGAGTTACAACCAGCAACGCTGGCTACAACTAGCATTGTAATTAGAGTACGTGTCATTGTTATGCCTCAAGTAAACTAAGAAGCATGTAGTGTAAGTAGATGATTTTAATAATGATAATTATGATTTTCTATAAGGAAATTAGAATTCGTTATTAACTAATTGAAGGCACAGTTGGTGCCAACTTCTCACTCACAATATTTTTCCTCTGGAGAAAGCAGCGTAGAGCCAGTGCCGCTCAACAATCTGTTATATGCTAAGTAAGCTAAAGTTCTTGCCTTTGTGTTATACGTTAACGCTCTAACTGTTCGAGAAATTTGCGTACTATCCTCAACGGGAACTTTTAAATAGTCATAGCAAGCAAGAACCTTGTTATACTTCTCGGATATCTTATAAGAAAGCCTTTCATTTTCATCAGTGGCACTTTCAAAGTCGTGGCTGATAGCTTCTTGGCTATACCGAGCTTTTTGCTTAAGTACATTACGAACAGGCTCTGCTACTTCTAACGCATCAATAAACGCTTCGACGTCATCTCGAATGCCATCTTGGTTAGTATCTGGTCCTGTCAAGGAGTCAGAGCGATCTAACAAGGGCTCATAGCGCTCATAAATCACCATTAGCTGGTCGTTAATGGTTTTCTGACTCTTTAGTGTTGCAATCAGCTCATCTGTTTTTTCAATTTGAATGGATGGCGTTGCCGAAGCTGGGGAAGGGGATGTAGAACGGCTATCGTCGGATGAGTTGCAACCAGCAATGCTGGCTACAACTAGCATTGTCATTAGAGTGCGTGTCATTGTTATGCCTCAAGTAAACTAAGAAGCATGCAGTGTAAGTAGATGATTTTAATAATGATAATTATGATTTTCTATACCGTTATTAGTAGGTGTTATCGTGTTTGTATCAAAGCCGAATGATGGCATTTAACGTGAACCGATTGTTGTTGCACGCAGAAGGTGCGCTTTCTTTTGGTGCAACTGAACTAATAAAGTGCACATTTACTTCAATTCAAGTTCTATCCCGAGCTAAGTATCGCTCTGCTAGTGAAATAAATTACGTATATTCAATTGGATAGAATTTATTTATCAAATTGATAATAATTGGAATGCTCCTTGCTCTATCTCACATTCGACGTATTTTCTCACCAACATGGTGATATCAAACTTTACTGATGCACAGGATAAGTGCACTACAAAAATAACGGAGAGATCGAATAATGAGCGATACTGCCAGTCAGGTTCACGGAGCCGTTCAAACCCTGACACAAAGTTCAGACACCTTATTTTTATTGCTTGGCGCTATCATGGTGTTCCTTATGCACGCCGGATTCGCTTTCTTAGAAGTTGGAACGGTGAGACATAAAAACCAAGTTAATGCCCTGGTTAAAATCTTAGCGGATTTTGGCATTTCCACTTTGGCGTACTTCTTTATCGGCTATTGGGTCGCCTATGGGGCGCATTTTTTTGCCGATGCGGAAACGTTAGCTCAAGGTAACGGCTATGAGTTGGTGAAGTTCTTTTTCTTGCTGACCTTTGCTGCAGCCATTCCTGCCATTGTTTCGGGGGGTATTGCCGAGCGAGCGCGTTTTTATCCCGTTTTGATTGCGACATTCTTCACCGTGGGGATTGTCTATCCTCTGTTTGAGGGCATTATTTGGAACGGAAATTTCGGTATTCAAGCTTGGTTTGAAGCCACCTTTGGTGTCGGTTTCCATGATTTCGCAGGATCTGTGGTTGTGCATGGTGTCGGAGGATGGATTGCACTGGTTGCGGTGATTTTCTTAGGCATGCGCCGAGGACGTGTGCGTGCAGGGAAACACACTAACTTTGCCCCTTCAAATATTCCTTTTCTCGCCTTAGGAGCGTGGATCCTGTGCGTCGGTTGGTTTGGGTTTAACGTGATGTCTGCACAAACACTGAATGGCATCAGTGGTTTGGTTGCAATGAACTCACTGATGGCGATGGCGGGCGGGATTGTCGCCGCGCTCATCGCTGGCAAAAATGACCCGGGCTTTATTCACAACGGACCACTTGCAGGATTGGTCGCTGTGTGTGCAGGATCGGATCTCATGCATCCTCTTGGCGCTTTGGTGACGGGTTCGGTCGCCGGTGTTCTGTTTGTTTACTTGTTTACCTACTTGCAAAACAAAACCAAAATTGATGATGTGTTGGGTGTTTGGCCACTTCATGGTGTCTGTGGCGCTTGGGGCGGTATTGCAGCTGGCATCTTTGGCCAATCCTCACTCGGTGGGCTAGGGGGCGTCAGTTTCACCGTTCAGCTCTTGGGTACGCTTTTGGGCATTTCGGTTGCTCTGATTGGCGCTGGTATTGTCTATGGTGCGATTAACCGCCTCAGCGGCTTGCGACTCTCTCAAGAAGATGAATTTAATGGCGCAGACTTAGCTATTCATAAGATCTCTTCCGTTAACGCTGAGTAGAATCAAACTTCTTATAAGGGCGGCGGCATTGCGTCGCTCTTTTCTCTCCATTTTTGCCTTATCTCTCAAAACCGTATCTTACTCCGAATATTTAAGACTATGGTCTAATCCTCATAACTACTGTTGTTTTTCGTTCAGTGGTAAGCTGTGACAAAAGAACTACAAGGATAGGTTATGAACTTCCCATATCGAAATATCGTCGTATTGACCGGAGCTGGAATTTCCGCAGAGTCAGGTATTCAAACCTTTCGAGCACAAGATGGACTGTGGGAAAACCATCGTATTGAAGATGTCGCAACTCCGGAAGGTTTCGCCAGAGACCCCGATTTAGTCCAAGACTTCTACAATCAACGTCGTAAAAAACTGCAAGACCCTAATATAGAACCGAATGCCGCACACCTCGCACTTGGCCGACTCGAAGCGGAGCTCGACGGTCAGGTAACGATCGTGACTCAGAACATCGATAATTTGCACGAACGTGGTGGTAACAAGAATATTATTCATATGCATGGTGAGTTGCTCAAATCTCGCTGCAGTGTCTCAAACCAAGTGATTGAGGAAACGGGGGATATTCTGACAGGGGATCTTTGTCATTGTTGCCAGATGCCATCGCAGATGCGTCCTCATGTTGTTTGGTTTGGTGAAATGCCTCTGAGAATGGGGGAGATATACTCAGCGTTAGAAACCGCCGACCTGTTTATCTCAATTGGCACGTCCGGGGTGGTTTATCCCGCCGCCGGATTTGTCCATGACGCCAAAATGCACGGCGCACACACGATTGAAATTAACCTTGAACCCAGTGCGATCGAAAGTGAGTTTGTGGAAAAACGCTACGGTAAGGCGAGTGTTGAAGTGCCTAAGTTGGTCGAGGAGCTGCTTGCGCATTTAGAGAGTAACGTTGAAAGCGCATAATGCCCGTTGAAAGAAGGATCAAAAAAAGCGGCCACAGCCGCTTTTTCTTTTTAACCAATAAAATTAGTTATTTACTTTGAGTTTTTGGAAGTACTCATCGTAAAGTACACTGGCTTCACCGACTTCGTCTTGCCACACACCATTATCCATCACAGATTGTGGAGGGAAGATGTTTTGATCTTCGGCAAACTCTTTAGGGAGCAGTTTGTAAGCGGTTTTCACAGGGGTTGGATAACCGATTTCCATCGCAATTTTTGCCGCATTTTCTGGGCGTAGAAGGAAGTCGATCATCTTGTGTGCGGCTTCAGTATTTTTCGCACCCGCTGGAATGGCTAAGCTATCCATCCAGAAAATTGCACCTTTCTCAGGCCAGATGATGTCAATTTTTGCACCTTCTTGACGGGCCATGTACGCAGAGCCATTCCAAAGCATACCCAGTGAAACTTCACCCGCTAGATAGGGATTGGCAGGGAAATCTGAGTTGAACACCAATACATTCGGGATCAGTTTTTTCAGCTCTTCATACGCGGCTTTGATCTCGTCAGGGTTGGTTGTGTTTGGCGAGTAACCCAGCTTTGAAAGCGCGATGTGGAACACTTCACGTGCATCGTCCATCAACATCAATTGACCAGCCCACTGAGTATCCCAAAGATCTCCCCAGTTTTTTACTGAGCTCTTGTCCAGCATGTCAACATTGATACCAATACCAGTCGCCCCCCAAATGTATGGAATAGAGTAGTCATTACCTGGGTCAAATGGCTTGTCTAGATAGTTCGCGTCTAGTTCGGCAAAGTGAGACAGCTTGGCTTTATCCACTTTTTGTAGCATTCCTTCTTTACGCATCTTAGAAACAAAATAAGTAGAAGGAACGACCAGATCATAGCCACTGCCTTGAGTCTTTAACTTTGCGTACATGCTCTCGTTAGACTCGTAGGTTGAATAGATGACTTTGATACCCGTTTCTTTAGTGAAATCTTCTAACACTTCACTTGGGATATACTCAGACCAGTTGTAGAAATACAGTTCTTGATCTGCTGCAAATGAAGAAGTTGAAAAAAAAGTAGCAGCACACAATGCGCCGGTATACAGTGCTTTTTTCATTACTGTTCCGCTCATATCAGCGTGCCCTAAAGGGCAGGTGGTTATATAAAAACTGACGATGAGGTATCGCCAGAAAAAACAGCCTCGGATTATATCAGCTAAGTAAAAAAATAGGCAGCTTTCCGCTGCCTATATGATGAGTAATGAAGCAATTGTGCTGATTATTGGCCAGCTTTAAGCTTCATGAAGTAGTCTTCGTACTTCACTGTTTTGTCACCAACGGCGTCTTGCCACTCTACGCGGTCAAGATCTTCTTGTGACGGGAACAGTGGCGCAACATCTTTGAACTTCGCGTTTGACTCAGCAACAGCGGTCAAGTAACCCGTGTCGTTAGAGATTTGCTCTGCAATTTCTGGACGAAGTAGGAAATCGATCATCTTGTGCGCCGCATCCACGTTTTTCGCACCAGAACTAATTGCAAAGTTATCTACCCAACCAATGCCGCCTTCTTTAGGGAAAACAAGCGTTAGAGGTAAACCTTCTTTTTGTGCTGCCGCCGCACTGCCGTTCCAAAGCATGCCAACGCCAACTTCGCCAGACATGTATGGTGCGCCTGGGTTGTCAGAGTTGAATACCAATACGTTTGGCATTAACTTTTGCAGTTCTGCGTACGCTTCATCGATTTGTTTTTCATCGGTGGTGTTACCCGAATAACCCAATTTGCGTAGCGCGATATGGAACACTTCACGAGTGTCGTCCATCAACATGACTTGGCCCTTAAGCTCAGGTTTCCATAGGTCTGCCCAGCTTTGGAAGTCATTTGGATCGTACATATCGGTGTTCACAGCAAGACCCGTGATCGCAACAACGTGTGGGATAGAGTAGTCGTTGTTTGGATCGTAAGGTTTATCTAGATAGTTCTTATCTAAGTTTTTGAAGTTTGTTAGCTTCGATTTATCAATCTTCTGCAACATACCTTCATCACGCATCTTAGATACGAAGTAGGTAGAAGGTACTACCAGATCATAGCCTTGGTTGTGCGTTTTCAACTTGGCGTACAAGGTTTCGTTCGACTCGTAAGTCGAGTAAATCACCTTGATACCTGTTTCTTTCGTAAATTGCTCTAGGATATTACTGTTGATGTAAGGACCCCAGTTCATAAATACCAATTCTTTATCTTCCGCTGCAACCGAACCAGAAAACAGTGAAAGCGCACATGCACTACCAGCTAATAAAGTAGCCCATTTTTTCATTTACGTTAGCTCCAAACCAAACGTTGCCCGAAGGCATTCCGATAAAAAAACAGAATGGTGAATCACCATTCTGCTTCGCGTTTAAACACAACCAGAAGGCGGTTTATTTAACTTTTTCTCTCGCAAGGATTTGCGAGGTAATCACCAATACGAGTGACACGACCAGCATGACGGTTGCCAATGCGTTGACTTCTGGAGAGATACCCACTTTAACCATTGAGTAGATTTTCAGTGATAGAATCTCATAAGTCGGGCCCGTTACAAACGAGCTGATGATAACGTCATCTAAAGATAGGGTAAAACTCAGCAACCAACCAGCTGCAACCGCAGGTTTCGCCAATGGCAGAATAATTTGCTTTAGAATCACCCATTCGCTTGCACCAAGGTCTTTTGCTGCTTCAAGCATTTTCACATCAAAACCGTTTAAGCGGCTATAAACCGTGACCACAACAAATGGCAAACAGAAGGTGATGTGCGCAACCAAAAGCGTAAAGAAACCCAATTGCGCACCCAGCACAAGAAACAGCGCCAATAGCGAAATAGCCATCACAATATCTGGAGACATCATTACGACAAACAGCATACCGTTGACTGCACTTTTGCCTTTGAACTGGTAGCGGAATAGGGCAACCGCCGTCAAACTGCCGATAATCGTTGCTGCAGTTGCTGAAAAAATCGCAACGTTAAACGAGTGCCATGCAGCTTGCATCAAGCTGTCGTTATTCACTAGCGCGTGATACCACTTGGTGGTGAATCCGCCCCATTTCATACCAAACTTGTTTTCGTTAAACGAGTTGGCGATCAATACGATGATTGGTAAATACAGAAACGCATAAACCAACGTCATAAAGCTAAATCTAACTGTACGCCCCATTAGTCCAGCTCCACTTTCTTATTCAACAATTTACCCGCGCGATAGTAGGCATAAAGCATAATCGCCATTGCGATGGTCAGCGCGATACTGGTCGCAGCCCCAAATGGCCAATCACGTGCATTGAGCACTTGGCTCTTAATGACGTTACCAATCAGCAAGTTTTTCGCACCGCCAAGCAAGTCTGAAATGTAGAACATGCCCAGAGCAGGGAGGAGAACTAACAAACAACCGCCGATAATGCCAGGCATTGTCAATGGCAGAATGACCTTTGTTAGCGTCTGGAACTTATTTGCACCTAGGTCTTTTGCCGCTTCGATATACGTGTCGTCCAGCTTTTCAATGGCTGAGTACAACGGCAAAATCATGAATGGCAGCAAAATGTACACTAAACCAATCATAACTGCGGTTTCGGTAAACATAATGCGCATAGGCGTATCAATAAGACCAATGCTCAATAGCGCTTTATTGAGAATGCCTTGCGTACCCAACACGATTTTTAGGCCGTAGGTACGGATCAGGGAGTTGGTCCAGAAAGGCACAATCACCAAAAACAGCATAAATGGACGCCATTTGTGTGGCATTTTCGCCACAATGTAAGCAAATGGGTAGCCCACAACCAAACAGATAAGGGTTGCCACAATCGCCATGTAGAAGGAGTGCAGCAACACTTTCACGTACAAAGGATCGAGCAAACGCGCGTAGTTATCCAATGTAAACGTCATTTCAATGAGGTTGGCTTCATCACGCGTCAGAAAACTGGTGCCAATGATCATCAGGTTTGGAATAAGAACAAAAAGAACCAACCAACCAACAATCAGCGTGATAATGGCGTTTTGAAGACTAAATTTCTTGCTCATCGCTTAGCACCACTTCCCAGCTTTCAACCCAAGTAATGGCGACTTTTTGTCCTAAAGAGTGGTCCACATCAGGATCATCTTCGTTAAAGAACTCGCTTACCATTACACGCATGCCAGATTCCGTTTCAATAACAGAATCAAGAGTCATCCCTTTGTAAGTACGCTCGGTAACATGACCGACAATACCTTTCTCTTCGGATTCTTTGATCTCTTCAATACGTAAGTCTTCTGGACGAAGTAGCACTTGCAGTTTCTGACCTTCCGTTACCGGTTGATCGAAGTAAACCACTGAGTCGACGCCTTCAATCTCAGCACGAATACGGTTTTCATCAAGGCGTTCTTTGGCCGTTGCTTCAAACACGTTGATTTCGCCGATAAAGCGCGCAACAAATAAGTTTTTCGGATCTTCGTAGATTTCACGAGGAGAGCCATCTTGCTCGATAACGCCTGAGCGCATGACGATAATGCGGTCTGACATCGATAGTGCTTCTTCCTGATCGTGCGTCACGAAAATAAAGGTGATGCCAAGCTGTCGCTGTAGCTGCTTAAGCTCAATCTGCATTTGCTTACGTAATTTGTAATCAAGCGCTGATAGGGATTCATCAAGTAATAGTACTTTTGGTTTGTTCACCACAGCACGCGCAATTGCAATACGCTGCTGTTGACCACCAGAAAGCTGATGAGGTTTACGCTGAGCCATGCTCTCTAGACGAACCATTTTAAGCGCGTCCATTACGCGAGGTTCGATTTCAGCAGCAGGGACCTTCTGCATGCGTAAGCCAAACGCAACATTATCAAACACAGTCATATGTGGGAACAATGCGTAACTTTGGAATACCGTGTTGACATGCCTTTGTTCTGCAGGAACGTTAGTGACATCCTGATTGTCGATCGTAATTTGGCCATTATCTGCAGTTTCAAAACCTGCGATCATGCGTAAAACGGTTGTTTTACCACAGCCAGAAGGACCTAGAATCGTTAAAAATTCACCGTGATTAACGTCCAGGTTTAAATTACCGATGATTTCCTTACCATCGAAACTCTTACTGATACCAGATAAACGGATTACTGGTTGTCCTGCATTTTGTTTAGCGTTCAACGTCTGTATTTCTCCCACATTGGCCAACTAACAAGTATGACCTGTAGTAATTCACAATAAGGCGCGCATGATAATCACCAAAAGTGTGAATTCAAAGTATTTTCTCATCCCGAAACAGAAAAAGTTTTGTAGGTAAAAATGACGATTACTTACCATACTGTTATTAGGATTATTCGGCTTTCACAAGTAATTGAATGGAGACCAAAATATCCCGTTACAAACTAATCTGTCGCCTATAGATTTCAAGTGGTTAATTATCAATCAAAATGCGAATAAAGCAAGATATACATAGAGAAACAGAGTTTAGCTAAAGAGAGATTTCAGTATAATGAACGTCCTTCTATTAATGCAGATTTTACAGAGGATAAGTAAGTCAGCTTAGGATAACTATGAAAAACGAATTCGAAAAAGAGATTAACATTGGCGGTACTATTGAAAGTGCGCTCTCTGGTCAATATGAGCTGAGTGCTGGAGCCGTTTTTAGTGAAGCTTGGAAGAAAACGATGTCGCATTTCTTCAGCTTTTCTCCAGCTATCGTGCTGTTACTCGCGCTACAGTTGCTGATTTTCTATATCGCACTTCAACTGCAACTTGGTGAGCCGAGTGTGATCCTTGATGCCATCGTCAATCCCGATTTACTGACTGAACAAATTGTTTCGGCTATTTATGTAGCAAACTTCAGCTACGAAGTGATTAGCGCGCCGATTTTTGCCGGTGTCAGCTTGATGGCGATGAGCCATGCCGCAGGTTTACAGACGAAAACTCGCCACATCAGCAAAGGGCTTCAATACACGATTCCCGTTATTCTTGCCACCTTGTTCAGCTTGATGCTTCAAGGCTTACTGGGCATGATTTTTCCTTTGCTTTCACTTTATCTTTCAATGGCGTTTAGTCACTCGATTCTGCTTATCTGCGAAAAGAATGTTCCACCAATGCAATCTCTGCTGCTTTCTTTACGTGCGATCAACCGTAAAATTCTAGTCGTATCAGGTTTGTACCTGCTGGTGATGGTGATGTTTGCGGTAGCAACGATCTTTTATGGCATCGGGTTGATTTTTGTTTTGCCATTTTTCTTCCATCTCAAAGGTATTCTCTACCGCGAGATGTTTGGTATCCGTTTGAAAATAGTGGCTACCTCCGGTTCCGACGACAATAACGATAACAATTCACAGGTATTTAATGCTTAACCCATCACAATCTACATTTTTAAAAGTGACCGCTGTTGCGGCTTTTGTTGCTTTCTCTGCTGTCGGTCCTTATGTGTTCTATCGAGACCATCAACCTAAAGAACAAGTGCAAGCTATTGAGTCTTTACCTGACTTCGCTGCGATTCAAAGTGTCGCCGAGAAAAAAAGGGCCTTTTTCGACTATCTAAGACCTATGGTGGCACTGGAAAACCAACGCGTGCTTGAAGAGCGTTCTTTTCTAGAATCTTTGGATATAGCCAACTTATCGGAAAAGCAGAACGCTCGACTCGACAAGTTAGCCTCTCGTTACAATGTCACACTTTCAGCGGAAGAAGCTAATGAAGACTCTTTGAATGAATTGATGTTAAGAGTCAATGTGTTGCCAGAAGCGCTCGTCATGATTCAAGCCGCCAACGAGTCCGCTTGGGGAACTTCGCGCTTTGCTCGTCAAGCAAACAATCTCTTTGGCCAGTGGTGCTATACCCCAGGATGTGGTGTGGTTCCACTTGAACGTAATCAAGGTGCTTTCCACGAAGTGGCGAAGTTTTCTTCGGTTCAAGATTCGGTTCATGGCTATTTTATGAACGTTAATCGTAATCGTGCATACAGAGAGCTGCGTGAGATTCGCGCCACTCTTGATATGCAAGGTCGCGATCTACAAAGCGTCTCCGTGGCGACAGAACTGACGAATGGCCTGCTTTCCTATTCAGAGAGAGGGCAGGATTATGTTGATGATCTGCAAGCGATGATCCGCCACAATGCAGAATTTTGGACAAACTAAAACAATAAGAGAAATAGAATGAGAAAGATTGGCCTCACCTTACTCTGTACTGCCTTATCCTCTTTCGTGGTGACACCCGTCGCTGCGCAAGAATACATGTTTACCTACTCAAAGCTCTTCTCTCAATTAAAAAACAATACCAAAGAGGGGCATGAAGACGTTAAGGTCGGCATTTTTTTCGTTAATCCTCAAACCAAACAGCTTTGTGATATTGAAAAAGCGTGGATGGAAAAGGAGGAGCATTACGAAGAATTTATGATTCCCGCATCAAAAGAGTTACCGCTGCCAATAGACAACAACCTCAAGTCAGCAAATCCACTGGTTTTTGTTCAGACACCGCAAGATATGCGCTGTGACTACTCGCTCGTTGTAATGACCAAGCAGCCATTACAAGGAAAAGTGACGTATGCGCAGCTAGAGCCACTCATGCCACAGATGAAAACCATGTTGGATGATTTAGGCGGCATGTTTTCTAGCTGGTTTACGCCTGATGTAGAAGGGGTGACAATGGAGTTCGCCGATCAATTAAACGACATGATTACCTTCTCCAATGGGCAGAAAAAAGCGATCATCAACGGTAAGGTACAAGTGGCACTTAGTGAGATAGGCGAAGCGGGCTATATGGTGTTACCACAGCCCACTATGCGCGTTTTGCCTTACTTACCTGCGGCAAAGAAATAATGAGTTGAACACTCAAGTGATAAAATAAAGGCTACCAACATGGTAGCCTTTATTGTGTTTGTAAGCTGATTAAATATTGGTCACATCTAGCTTTAAGCTTGGATCAAACTCTTGCACCATATCTTCATCCTCGACGGTTGCAACAGGCATTTCTTCTTTGTCGAAACCGATATCACCACCGTTAATCACGCCTGAATCTTTGTTGATCGATTTAAAATCAAACAACTCAAAATCCGCTAAATGGCTTGGCACCACATTCTGCATTGCACGGAACATTGTCTCAATACGACCTGGGAAACGCTTATCCCAGTCATTCAGCATCTGTTTGATATTTTGACGCTGCAAGTTTGGCTGAGAGCCACATAGGTTACATGGAATGATAGGGTAGCCAGCCATATCTGAATATTTGATGATGTCTTTCTCACGGCAGTATGCCAGTGGACGAATCACAACGTGTTCGCCATTATCTGAAACCAACTTAGGTGGCATGCCTTTCATTTTTCCACCGTAGAACATGTTTAGAAATAAGGTTTCCAAAATGTCGTCGCGATGATGGCCTAGCGCAATTTTTGTTGCACCGAGTTCTTTGGCTGTGCGGTACAAAATACCACGACGTAGTCGAGAGCAAAGTGAACAGGTCGTTTTACCTTCAGGGATCTTATCTTGAACAATCGAGTAAGTATCTTCTTCTACGATCTTATATTCCACACCTAAGCTTTCTAGGTATTCAGGCAGTACATGCGCTGGAAAGCCCGGCTGCTTTTGGTCTAGGTTAACAGCGACAAGAGAAAAGGAGATTGGGGCACTTTTTTGTAAGCTAATCAGGATGTCCAACATGGTAAAGCTGTCTTTACCACCAGACAAACACACCATAATACGGTCACCGTCTTCGATCATGTTGAAGTCAGCAATCGCTTGGCCTGTATTACGACGAATACGCTTTTGTAACTTGTTGAAGTTATATTGTTGAGCTTTAGTGCGCTCTTGAATTTGCTCTGTCATCGGCTGTTAGTCTTAAAACACATCAAAATAAATGAAGTGCGTATGATACGGATAAATTTCCAAGATGCCAGTACCGGACAAAAAAATCCCGGGCTAATTACCCGGGAGTTTGAGTTATGAAGCCGTCGTTGGATCTAATGGACTCACGTAGCCTTTTGGTTTCAGCGCTAAAACGTCACAGTTGATTTTATCGATCACATGCTCGGCGGTGTTACCGATGAAGACGGCAGAAAGGCCAGTACGCCCCGTGGTTCCAAGAATCACCATTGCTGCATTCAGCTTTTCGGCGGCAGAAGGAATGACATCCTCTGGTAAGCCTTGTTCTACAATAGTGTGTTCTTCATCAATACCATGCTGCTGTCTCAGTGCTTTCATGGCTGTTAGATGATGCCCACGAACAGCATCTGTATAGGTTGTCGGATCAAACTCTGGTAGCTCAATAGTAATATTGGCTGGCGTCACTGGGTACGCATTGACAAGGTACGCTTCCGCATCCAAACGGTTCGTGATCTCTTTTAGTCTTTCAACCATACTATTGTTCAATTCAAGGTGAGTTTCGTTTTCAGAACCAACGTGGACTGAAGCAAGAATATTGGCATGCTCAGGCCAATCCGCATTTTTGATCAGCAACACAGGGATAGGGCACTTGCGTAATAAATGCCAATCAGTAGGTGTAAAGATAACCGACTCAAGAACGTCGTGTTTACGAGTTCCTTTAATCAAAATGTCGTGGCCGCTGGCAAAGACCTCAGCAATGATTGCTTCATACGGACGATTATGCCAAATCACTTTAATTTCGAATTCTACGGAGTCATCGAGATAGGGCTCTGCAATTTTCTTCAACCACTGCTCACGTTGGTAAATCACACCCCGTCTCATCGCGTCACGCTCATCAATGGATAACATTGATGTCATGTCGTACGAGAAATCATAAATCGATAGAAAGAAGGTTATGTGACTTTTTGAAACGCTCTTCCTAGCAAGTTGAACTGCTCTTGCTAACGCAGGTTGCTCATCTTTATTGATGTCTGCAACAACGAGGATTTTACTGTAAATACTCATATCTCAGCCCACTTATGTTGTAGAACCATATGAATACTTTAGCGTAGAAAAGAGAGAAATATTAGGACATTAGGAAGATAATGAAGAAAAACATGACGTAGCTCAGGGTTGAGCTACGTCGCAGTAGAGATTTACTCTTTTGATACGCCAGCAAGTTCCATCAGTGCATCGTGGTCAAGAATCGTAATGTACTTACCTTTTACACTAAGAATCTCTGACTTCTGGAAACGGCCAAGAAGGCGGCTGATCGTTTCGACAGTAAGACCTAGGTAATTACCAATATCACCACGAGTCATGGTCAAACGAAACTCACGCGGACTAAAGCCACGTTGCGAGAAACGGGTAGATAGATTGTACAAAAATGCGGCTAAACGCTCTTCTGCATTCTTCTTCGAAAGTAACAAAATCATTTCTTGGTCACCTTTGATTTCATTACTCATCAGGCGCATGATTTGTTGACGAAGCTTAGGCATCTTTCCTGAAAGGTCATCAAGAATTTCGTAAGGAATCTCACAAACCATTGAAGTTTCTAGTGCCTGAGCAAAACTAGGGTGGCTATCACCTGTAATTGCATCAAAACCAACTAAATCTCCAGCCAAGTGGAAAGCCGTAATCTGCTCATCACCCTGCTCGGTAATTGTGTAGCTTTTAATCGTACCAGAACGAATTGCGTAAAGAGATTTTAGATCATCACCGGCTTTGAATAACTCTTGGCCTTTTTGGATCGGCTTTTTACGTTCGATAATTTGATCGAGTTGATCCAATTCAGCTTCGTTTAATGTAAACGGAATACACAGTTGGCTGATACTACAATCTTGACAATGAATCGCACAACCACCTGATTGGATGCGCTTTGTCGCAGGTTTTTCAGAAATCATAACAACCTTTCACTATTTGATATACGTCAATATTTTAGCACTGGTTAATACTAAAGGATAGTAAAAAAAAGTGCGTCATCTTCAGGTTAGTTGATCAAGTGTAACAATTTTAGTGCGTCGTAAGCGGTGTAAAGACCATAGATCATGAGCATTAACGCAGTGATATGTCGAAATGTTAACGATGACTGAAGCTTTGCAATAAATCGCGCACCGACGCCAACAAGTAACATAGCTGGCAGAGTTCCAAATCCAAAAGCCAGCATGATAATCGCACCATTGTAATAACTACCAGATACCGCCGACCACGTCAGTGCAGAATAGACTAAACCACATGGTAACCATCCCCAAACAAAGCCATAAGGGAATGCTTGTAAGGGATGTTGAATAGGTAGGAGGCGAGCGGTTATTGGTTTGATCCATCCCCATATAGATTGCCCAGCTTTTTCGACGAACAAGAGTGCATTCCATATCTTGGAGATATACAGAGCAACGAGAATCATGAAAAATGCCGCAATCAACCTTAGCCAAGCTAAAGACTGATTTAAGCCACTGAGCTCAGCTAATGATGAGACAGCTCCACCAATCAATGCACCAAATAATGCATAGCTAGTGAGGCGTCCAAGATTATAAAGAAGGGTGTTGCGAATAGGAGAGGCTTGTTGCTGTCCTAGATTAAGTAAAGAAGCGATACCGCCGCACATTCCAATGCAATGACCGGCCCCGGCAAGGCCGATCATAAAGGCTCCAATAACATCTGGTGCCATCAAGATTTCTCTTTTTCCGTCGGCTTGACATGCTCTTCATCGAACAAAATGTTACTGCCTTGCCTTTCGAGATCTTCAAACTGCTCGCTTTTTACCGCCCAAAGAAATATCGCTACAGCAACACAAACCAACACAATTGCAATTGGGATAAGAAGATACAAACTTTCCATTGTTTACTTTCCACGCTCTTTGAGCAGTCTTAAGGAGTTAGAGACCACTATTATAGAGCTACCAGACATTCCTACAACCGCAATATAAGGCGCAACCAAACCAGCGACAGCCAAAGGTAGAATCAATAGGTTATAACCCAATGACCAAGCGAGATTTTCCTTTATGATTCGTCGAGCTCTTAACGCCAACTCTCGAGCCTCTAGGAGCTTATCTAAACGATCCCCAAGCAGCGTCATATCAGCAGACGCCTTAGCGACATCAGTACCACTGCCCATTGCTACAGATAAATGCGCACCAGCTAGTGTTGGAGCATCGTTGATGCCGTCACCAACCATCATCGTGATATCGTTCTCTTCCAATCCTTTGAGATACGCTAGTTTATCCTCCGGTTTCGCTGACGCGATAACGTGCTCAATTCCAACGGCCTTTGCGACACCCTCAGCATTGGCAGCCGAGTCTCCCGTTAACAAAGTGGTTTTGATACCTGCTTGGGCAAACTTTTCAATGAGCTTGTGGCTCTCTTTCCGAACTGGATCATGGTAATAGAATGTTGCCACATGCTTACCATCAATGGACATATAAACCGCATTTTTTTCTAATGCGGCTCTACCTAGAACGAACGCCGCGCTGCCAATGTTTATCGCCTTATTATCCCAAGTTCCGGAAATGCCGGAGCCAATGATGTTGACCACATCACTAACCTGGAAATCTGTATCAAAATAAGGTTTGAAAGCACGGGCAATAGGGTGATTGGCATGGCTTTCTAAGCTAGCTGCTAACGCAAGACACGTTCCTTTATTGAACTCATCGAAGGTTTTTGTATCTTCGATTTCAATGTCGCCTTTGGTCAGCGTGCCTGTTTTATCGATCACTAAATGGTTAACTTTACACAAGGTTTCAAATACATGTCCTTTTCGCAATAGGATACCAAAGTTACCCATTCGAGACGTGGCGCACGTTAGTGCCGTTGGTGTTGCAAGAGAAAGCGCGCATGGGCAAGTCGCCACAAGAACAGACAGCATAATCCAAAATGCGTCCTCAGGTTTTGTTTGGTGCCAATAGAACCAAGTGGCTGCGGAAATAAGCAAAATAGCACCAACAAAATAACGCGCCACTACGTCTGCCACTTCGGCAATTTTGGGCTTAGAGTGCTGCGCTTCATCTTGAAGCCGAACGATATTAGAAATCACCGAATCCGCTTTCGAGCTCGTTACCTGCAAAACAAACGACTCATCGCCATTGAGGGTACCAGCAAAAACAGCGTCATCAGCGCGCTTGACGACATGCACTGATTCTCCAGTTAGCATTGATTCGTCAATATGGATTCGTCCTTCAACGACAAAACCATCGGCGGGTATATGCTCACCGGGTAAAACTCGGACTTGATCACCAATTTTTAAGCTCTTTACCGGCACTTGCTTGCCATCCAACGTTGTGGCGATAGCAGGAATCAGTTTAAGCAAATTACCACTTGCAGCCGCCGCTTTTCGACGAGCTCGCATTTCTAAAAAGCGCCCAACTAACAAGAAAAAAGTGAACATTGAGATGGACTCAAAAAACACTTCCCCTTGTTCTGTGACGGTTGCCACTAAGCTCGCACAATATGCAAAAATCAAGGCAATGGATACAGGCACATCCATCCCCAAGGTTCTTCCTTTAATACTGCGCCAAGCATTTAGGTAAAATGGTAGGGCAGAGTAAAGCAACACTGGTGTTGCAAAAATCAAACTCACCCAACGAAAGTAATTCTTAAACTCTGGTTCAAGATCGCCAAAAACTTCCAAATACAATGCAACGGCCAGCATCATCACTTGCATTGTCGCCAGTCCCGCTATGCCGAGTCGATAAAGATACTGCTTCATCGTCGCATGATATGAGGCCTCTTGTTTATCCGCTTCAAAAGGGGCGGCTTTGTAGCCTAGAGCATGAATGCCGGAAAGAAGCTCACTCAGTTTTGTTTTGGATTTATCCCAAGAGAGCAGTGCTCGATTCGTGGTGGTATTTACCTTAATTGACACCACACCCGTTTGACCATTCACTTGTTTTTCAATTAACCACGCGCACGCCGCACAAGAAACGCCTTCTAAAGAAAGCATCACTTCACAATAATTGTCGTTGCTGCGCACAAACTCGGCTTGAACTTCCTCGTTGTCGTAATGAATGAGGGCCTTGAGTTGCTCAGGCACCAACTCCACTTTTTCTGCTGGCGCGGTTCGATATTGGTAATAAGAAACGAGGCCATTATCCACGATTGTTTGCGCCACGGTCTCACAACCTGGGCAACACATTTCGCGAGTTTCACCTAAGATTTCAACTTTAAAATCCGTGTTGACCGGTACATCTTCACCACAGTGATAACAGGATTGT
The DNA here is from genome assembly GCF_000039765.1 of Vibrio vulnificus CMCP6. Taxonomy (NCBI): domain Bacteria; kingdom Pseudomonadati; phylum Pseudomonadota; class Gammaproteobacteria; order Vibrionales; family Vibrionaceae; genus Vibrio; species Vibrio vulnificus. Next base: position 2,653,645 of record NC_004459.3, read on the forward strand.
GTCATAGTCTTAGTTCATCAAAACAGTTGCGGAAGAAGGGAAAGTAACGCGACCTTGAACTAACCACTTTTGGTCATGTGGTTGAAGCTCAATAAACCAAGGCCCTTCCATTTTGTGATCCAGCGATAAGCGATAGACACCTTTGGCATCCGCCGTGAGCAATTGTGTGAAATCTCGGTCGGGTAGAGTGCGATGTGTAAATGTTGCGGTCAACGCAGGAAAATGAGGAAGATCACCTTTGCTGAATTCGATAACAATGACATTGTTATCTGAAGAAACGGTGGCATTCAACCCCAGTTCTTTCGCGACATTCAGTTTACTAATGTCTATATTGATCCCTTTACCTTTTTTATAGTAATCCTCCGCGACAAGAGAGACTGAGTTTTGTGAAAAAATTACCACTGTCACGATCGTCCACACTACCACTGTCAGTGGCAAAATGATCAGAAACCACGGCCAAAACTGTTTATACCAAGGCTTTACCATAAAAAAGTTCTCAACAACTAAATGAAAGATAAGGGCTTTAATTTAAAGGAAAGACAGCCCCTTAAAAAGGGGCTGTTATTGAAATGTTACTTATTATTTTCGCCGTTGCTTAGGCTCCAAACATACGCTGAAACAAGCTGAACTTTGTCCTCGCCTAGAATGTCTTTCCAGGCTGGCATGACACCAGAACGTCCGTTCATAACGGTTTCAGTAATGTCTGCGCGAGAATCACCAAACAACCAATCTTTGTCTGTTAGATCAGGCGCACCTACTGCTGGGTTACCTTTACCATCAGTACCGTGACACGCTGCACAGACAACGAAACGAGCTTTACCTGCTTCGGCTTCTCGCGCATTCACTTTACGACCAGACAAACTCAAAACGTAGCTCACAACTTCTTCTACGCCTTGCTCACCAAGTGCATCTTTCCACGCTGGCATTTGGCCAATACGACCATGCATGATTGTTGTTACGATAGCTTGAGGTTCACCACCGTACAACCAAGCATTGTCTGTAAGGTTAGGGAAACCTTTCTGACCGCGCGCATCGGAACCATGACACTGAGAACAGTTTTGTAGGAATAGGCGTTGGCCTACCTTTAACGCCTCATCATCACCTGCAATAGCTGGGATAGGGCGTAAGCCGTTGTCATCAAACGCCAAGCGACGGAATGCTTCACCAAAGTATGCATCAGCATCATCCAACTCTTTTGCGTATTGGTTCAGTTGTTTGTTTGATTGAGCGTTGGCGATGGCTTGCTTAGACTCTTCAACCGTTCGAACTGTCTGAGCAGAACTTTGCCAACCCAAAACACCTTTAAAATTACCCAAGCCTGGGAACAGGGTTAGGTAAACCGCTGCAAAAATAAATGTACCTACGAACAAGTAAGTCCACCATTTTGGCAGTGGGTTATTTAGCTCGCGAATACCGTCGTACTCGTGGCCCATATCTGCACCTTCTTCCACGCCCATTTTATCTTTAGCGCACCAGTAAAGAAGTACAGCACAGCCAACAAGCGTACCGACAGTAATCACGATAATCCAGAGACTCCAGAATGTAGTCATTACTTCGTCACTCCTTGTTTAGTTGGGCTAGATTTCTCTTCATCAGCAAAAACAAGGTTGGCGGCCTCATCAAAACTCGCTTTACGCTTTTTGCTGTATGCCCAAGCAACAATGCCAATAAAACTAACGAAAAGTACAACGGTATAAATACTGTGAATTGTACCGAAATCCATGATATGCCCCCTTATTTCATCGCATGACCAAGAGACTGAAGGTAAGCGATGATGGCATCCATCTCCGTTTTTCCTTCAACATCTTTGGATGCGTTTGCAATCTGCTCATCAGTGTATGGAACACCAAACTGATTACGGAACACTTCCAATTTTTTCTGGGTCAATTTGCCATCTAGTACGTTCTCAGCTAGCCATGGGAAACCAGGCATGTTTGATTCAGGTACTAGCTCACGAGGGTCTAACAAGTGAACGCGATGCCACTCATCTGAGTAACGACCACCAACACGTGCCAAATCAGGGCCTGTACGCTTAGAACCCCAAAGGAAAGGGTGCTCCCAAACGCTTTCACCAGCGACTGAGTAATGACCGTATCGTTCTGTTTCTGAACGGAAAGGACGAATCATTTGACTATGGCAAACGTTACAGCCTTCACGGATGTAAATATCGCGACCTTCCATCTCTAGAGCAGAATAAGCACGTAGATTTTCTACAGGCTCAGTTGTTTGTTTTTGGAAAATCAACGGTGTGATCTCAACAAGAGCACCCCAACTGATTGCAAAAACGATAAAGATAGCCAACAAACCGACATTACGTTCAATGATCTCGTGGCGATTATTAGAATTAGAACTCATTCTTCAATCTCCTTATGCCGGCTGTGCAACTGCTTTTAAGCTTTGCTTAGGTGCAGTCACTGTTTTGTACGTGTTGTATGCCATTAGGAACATACCCGATAGGAAGATGAAACCACCTAAGAAACGTACGAAGTAGAATGGGTAAGAAGCCTCAACAGATTCCACGAAGCTGTAAGTCAACGTACCGTCAGAGTTGACTGCACGCCACATCAGACCCTGCATAACACCAGAGATCCACATTGCAACGATGTACAGTACTGTACCGATAGTCGCCAACCAGAAGTGAACATTGATTAGGCTTACTGAGTACATGCGCTCTTGGTTAAATAGGCGAGGGATCAAGTGGTAAACCGAACCGATTGATACCATTGCAACCCAACCCAACGCACCTGAGTGAACGTGACCAACAGTCCAGTCGGTGTAGTGTGACAATGCGTTCACCGTCTTAATTGACATCATAGGACCTTCGAAAGTCGACATGCCATAGAAAGAAAGTGAAACGATCAAGAAACGCAAAATTGGGTCGTAACGTAGCTTATGCCACGCACCAGACAGGGTCATAATACCGTTGATCATACCACCCCAAGATGGAGCGAATAGAACCAAAGACATAACCATACCTAGAGACTGAGTCCAGTCAGGTAGTGCTGTGTAATGTAAGTGGTGAGGACCAGCCCAGATATACAAAGAAACAAGAGCCCAGAAGTGGACAATTGACAAACGGTATGAGTAAACAGGACGCTCAGCTTGCTTTGGTACAAAGTAGTACATCATACCAAGGAAACCCGCTGTAAGAAGGAAACCTACCGCATTGTGACCGTACCACCATTGAACCATCGCATCTACTGCACCTGAGTAAATCGAGTAAGATTTACCAAGTGAAACAGGGATTGCCATGCTGTTCACAATGTGAAGCACTGCCACGGTAATGATAAAGGCACCAAAGAACCAGTTTGCTACGTAAATGTGAGAAGTATTACGTTTCACTAAGGTTCCAAAGAAAACAACCGCGTATGAAACCCATACGACTGCGATTGCAATATCAATTGGCCATTCAAGTTCTGCATATTCTTTACCGGAGGTTAAACCCAGTGGCAAAGTGATTGCAGCGGCAAGAATAATAGCCTGCCAACCCCAGAAGGTGAAGGCGACGAGAGGACCACCAAATAGACGAGTTTGACAGGTGCGCTGTACAACATAGTATGACGTTGCGAACAAGGCACTTGTACCAAACGCGAAAATGACCGCGTTAGTATGCAGGGGACGTAAACGACTGTACGTCAACCACGGCGTATCAAAGTTGAGCTGTGGCCATACTAATTGAGCGGCAATCAAAACACCAACAGCCATGCCAACAATACCCCATAAAATGGTCACAAGGGTAAATTGACGAACGACTGTATAGTTGTAGTTTTGTTCAAGCTGCTTTTCTTGGCTCATTTGCATGCTTCCAATTTCTAATTAACTACACTTTACTTCCAACACGACTTGCGTCGTAACACCACCCAAATCAACTCAAGAAATACTGCGTTATCATCACTTTATTCCTCTTGCCGACTTTAAGAAAAAGTGGCATTTTCAGTGGCACACTATACTTGAATTAACAATTCAATGACAGAGTAGTAACCTTACTGACGCTCTGGAAATCATCTTTTATTTAAAAACTTTGAAGTTTGTAACAAGGAAAACTGAAAAAATGCCGGCACAAAAGTTAACAAAGGCAAGGCTTGCACAAATATTAATCATGCTCACGATATTAGTGGTGGCGTTTATATGGAGGTCGTTGAGTTATCAACCGCTGGAAGAGATTGATTGTTCACAAAAAGAACGATGCGAGTTAACACTTGATAACAGTAAAATGATTATTTATCGCGCTAGCCACCAAATTAAGATCCAAACAGATAAAAACAATAATTTAAAAATTGATTTAGATCAAAATAAAGCATCAAATATACCATTCAGCGATAACATCATTTTATTAGATGCAAGCACTGCTACATCAATAAAAATACGTAATAAAGACAATACGACCATTGCGGTTATTGTTCTATAAATCAGACTTGGCACGCGTTGTTATAGACTGGTTCAGTACTTCTCATTCAAATTAATAGAAGTGGAGTACTAGATTGGTATAAAGTAAGGGGAGTTTTAGAAATCGTTACTACGTGATGCTTTGCCAATCTGTTATTAGTCATTTGACCAACGAAGAACACGCTGTCGCTGCAATCAAAGAGCAGATCGCTCATGATCACTTAGCGATGCTCATTTGCTACTATACCGAAGAGTATTCTAGCCATAAACTTCAACATTCTTTCCGACAACATTTTCCTGCGATTCCTGTACATGGTGCAAGTTCATGTCGCGCGATCATGACCGATAAGGGATTTCACCCAGGGCCTGTTGTTGGTGTTTTTGCTATCTATGACAGTGGTAGCAACGCTTATGGCACTGGGATATCAGACATCGACGAAAGCAGTGACAGCGTCACGGAAATTGTATTTAAAACGTTGGATATGGCACTTCACAATGCAGACCGAGTTGGGGAAGTACCTAGTCTGATCTTACTTCATGCGACTCCAGGGAATGAGGAGTCAATCATCGAAGCTATTGACCAAAAGTTTGGAACTTTAGTACCTATTATCGGCGGAAGCGCAGCCGACAATCAGGTCAAAGGAAACTGGTCTATTTTCACAACGCAGGGAACAAGCATAAAAGGCATTAGCCTCACGGTATTTTTCTCTTCACAATCTATCTTCACTGCGTTTAGTGCAGGCCACACGCCAACAGAATTATCGGGGCTCGTTACGAAAGTCAGCGATAGAGTTCTACTGGAGATTGATGGTAAACCCGCAAGTTCCGTGTACAAAGATTGGACCAAAATTCATCTTGATGAGTACAACCAAGAACAATTGATCTTTGATATTGCAACTGCGTATCCGTTAGGGCGAGTTGCAGGGCAGCTCTACGATTATCCTTACTTTAAGCTTTCACACCCAGTCAGAGAAACGACTGAAAATGGTATTGAACTCTTTTCTACCGTCGATCTGGGAGAGCGCATCTACCTCATGCAGGGATGTAAAGATCAGCTTATCAGCCGAGCAGCACGAGTTATCAATGCGGCATTTTGGCAAAAACTAGAAGACTCTCGAAAAATAGGTGTTATTAACATTTTTTGTGCAGGCCCTATGATTCACTTAAAACACGATATCGACAGTGTTTTGAAACAACTTCTAGATGAATTAGATGATAAACCTTTTATTTGCCCGTTTACTTTCGGCGAGCAGGGGCGCTTCGTTGGCGGTGAAAACGGGCACGGTAACTTAATGATTTCTTCAGCTATTTTCCATTCACCGGATGAAAGTAAATAACATGACAACGTTTGAAAAAGAAGCCCTTCACGACGCATTAGTTGAGCTTAAAAAGAGTAGGGAACTCGAAAAACGACTAGCTGAAGAAAACAAAGCCATCCTCAGCGCAATCTCTGCAATGAGTGAAGCAAAAAATCGTCACGAAATCTTCTTAGGCCTCAATAATGTATTGAAGAAATACATCAACTTTGATGATTTTGTGGTCCTTACCCGGCACTGCGATAAAGAGAGTTTCGCAACGTTGCTCACGACAAACCAAGTGTTCAATAATACAACTTGGTGTGATGGAAAAAAATTTAGCCGAGTGCTCAATGGCGAATGCATCATTCTATTCGAACCCACCGAGTTGTCAGAGTTTAAACAGCTCAACAGCTTTATCAAAAGCCACATTAACTCTGTTTTATTAACGGGTATTGATGCTCAGGTCACACAATCCGTTATTCTCCTGATCGGTAATACAAAAGGGCAGTTCAGTATTGAAGCGAAAGAAACTCTCAAGCGCTTTTTGCCTTTGATAGAACGAGCTGTTATTGATATCGAAAACAAAGAGAAGTTACAACGTATCGTTGAATTAAGGACCCGAGAATTGGCATTGGCCAGGGAAGAGTCTGAACGAGCCAACCGAGCAAAATCCGAGTTTCTAGCCATGATGAGCCATGAGTTAAGAACACCATTGAACTCTGTTTTGGGAATGCTGGATGTTCTCAAACAGTCCGACATGTCAGCAGGTCACATCAACTTGCTCTCCCATATGGAAAGTTCGGCAGGGCTTTTACTGGCAATCATCAGCGACATACTTGACCTATCCAAAATTGAATCTGGCGAATTTTCCCTTTCACCTCAATGGATTAACATAAATGACACTGTCACTTTTGTGGTATCGCAACAGCAATTAGTCGCGGCGACAAAAGGGCTCAATATTGAACTCAGCATCGAACTTGACGACAAGCGTCACTATTGGCTTGATCCCAGCCGATTGTCTCAAGTGTTATTTAATCTCATTGGTAACGCGGTGAAGTTTACTCAGCAAGGCCAGATTGATATTCGTGTGAACCTAGAGAATGATGAGTTATCTATCTCTGTCATAGACACCGGGATTGGCATTGAGAAAGACAAAATTAGCTCTTTGTTCACTGCGTTTAAACAAGCAGATAGTTCAATCACCAGAAAATTTGGAGGAACGGGTCTAGGGCTTGCTATTACAAAACATTTGGTTGAACTCATGTCAGGAACGGTTCGTGTTTCTAGTCAGTTTGGCAAGGGCTCGACATTCGTTGTGAAAATTCCGGTTAAAAGCCGCAAGCTAATTCGTTTGAGCCAAGACGGCACGACTAACAAACGCGACAGAGCATTGAATGTTTTAGTCGTAGAAGATACACATTCCAATCAAATGGTTATCCAACTGCTTTTAAACAAACTTGGCCACAACGTGTTTATTGCCAACAATGGCAGCGAAGCGATAGAGTTCATCGAGTCCAACACTGAGTCACTGGATGTGGTGTTTATGGATGTGTCAATGCCAGTCATGGATGGACTCACAGCAACTAAAATTCTACGAGCAAAGGGATTTGAAGTGCCAATTATCGCTTTAACAGCCCATGCCTTAGCCAGCGATAAACAAAATTGCCTAGACGTTGGCATGGACAGTTTCGTTGCCAAGCCTGTACGAAAACAAGAACTTGCCAACGCAATCGAAGCCTTAATCGTATAACCAATATAGAACCTTAAATCTTTGATTAATAAGGTTCTATATTAGGTATTTTATGGTAAATACGAATTATGTTTAATCATGAATAAGCGCAACAATATCAATAAAGGGTGGTAGAGGTTCAAACATTTCACGTAGCGTTATATTTAATTTAACATAATATACATAATGCGCACTTAGCTAACGCTTCCGTAGGGCTACCAATCCACATAGCCAAGCCACCGCAAACCATTGAAATTGCGTACAAATCACATAGACAATGTTAAGCGTCCGGGCATTCTTGCTTGAATATCTTTAAGCGATGTTCCTGGCATTTGTACTTGAGCAAACCAATATGGTTTGTGTTTTTCTACGAATGCATTGCTGTGCTGTAATCCATCATAGATTGAGAATGCCCGACTTTGTGCTAATGCAGCTCCTGCAATACTTCTTTCTTCAACAGGCACATTGTCTATATCTTCAATCACAGCATTTTTGATAAACATTGCATTTGCTGGCCAATCCATGGACTCCAAGACTCGTTTGGCTAGTTGTCCCTCAAGTTCGAAAATAATTTTGGGTAAAAAAGACATATTGGCGACGACCTCTGCACAAGCGTAATACTCTTCACGCATATCTTGCTCACGGTATTTGAGCATCATCTCAACTAAAGCATCTTCAAATGTATGTGTAAAATGGTTTGATGCGAGAAACTGACCAACCGTTCTCAACACACCAATCAAGATGCCTGCATCGGGCTCTTTGAAATTTGCATCTTGTAAGCGCATTCTAGTGACATTCGCGGTGACTATCATGTGTTGCCACATTTTAGGAGCAATCAACTTGGTATTCGCATCGGACCATTTGAGCATCGGCCTAGCCATCAGAACAGGGAAAAGTAAACGGCAATTTTCTATGCCCATCTGCCCTATTGCTATTTTCGCATCAGTCGCACTTTTTGATGATTTCCCTATGCGTTCGCAGAATTTGGGGTTTGTAACGAGATCTAAAACGCTTGAACTAAGCTGATGACTCAAGGTTGTCAAAGTACTCAACTTGGAGAAACTCAAGGATGGTGAGTAAGCAAACGAAGCAAGATGATCAAAGTTGGGTATACCATTGAACAATTTATCTATAGGCGTATTGAGTAGTTTCTCAATCATCATGTGCTCAGCATGGCGGGTAACATCCACAACGACACGTTTATGGGTATTTTGTCTTGCTTTTACCTGTTCACGCCGCTCAACCACTTTTGCCTGCTCACATTCTAATAAAATGCGTTGATTGCGAGTGATACGCTCATCTTCAGAAAAAATAACGTCTTCGCAATAGCGACCTTGTAAACTAAGTAGGTTATCAACGTTAGACTGATCGAGAATGTATTTCATACTCACTAACCACTTGGCATGTCTAACATTAACCTCATTTGCCACTTGTTCCGCTGTTTCAATCGCTTCTTGTGTATACCGTCTGTTGGCGAGTAGCAAATCTGTATCCCTTTAAAGATTTATCACTAGTTTTAGTTTATTCCATAGAGACCAAAAATGAGAAACCAAAGTGATATTGCTTCCATTATTTAATCTTGAAATTGCCTACTCTGTCACTATAAGTCACTGACGACAATCGTTCTTGAACATCACATTGAGTAGTAAACGTTCACAACACACCATGTTTTCAATCAATTATTAATTAGCTCGAGATGTGAATGACAATCATTCGTTCCGGTACCTTATAGCGAAATTTACTGCCGACTTTGATTGTTTGCTTCGCAAAGCGACATATTTTGGCATCCCCCGTCCCATTGACCTTCTCAACCACCGCATGCTTGTCAGTGTGATTAAAATAAACGACAACGTCGCAATAGCCCGAATAGTGGACAAATTCTTTGTCGATTTTCTTTTGTACTGACTTTTTTAGCTTTAACGCTATTGGGTTACGAGTGGAATCATCGGCATGAATTGCACTTGGATAGAAAAGTAAAAGAGATGAAATAAGAAAAGTGACACTGTATCGCATATTTTTTCCAAATGAAAATACAATACAGTGCTCAGACTGGATGATATACGTCGATTCTATTCAATTGCGTGGAGGATTAGTGGTTGTTGCAATTGATATGTTTGTTAGGCGTGTTTCTTACCTTTGCTAGACTTAAATCCTTGATGTGGAAATACGTTACGAATTCTTTGTTGGACTTTCTTTGGCACTTGTTTACTGAACACCAACTTTGCACCAGTACGTAAGCTGTAAACTTTCATTTCACCATCAAAAGGCGTCTTCTCACCAATCTCCACTAAATTATGGCGAAAAGACGGTGGCAAGTTCCCTTTGATTGACTGAAGGTGTCCTTCTTTAAAGGAAACTTTCAATACGGGGCGGTCAATGGCCACTAGCCAAAAGATAACGATAGCGGCAACGATAATGACATACAACATGTGTGTTCTCCTGCACTAATCGGATAATAACTTGCTTAAGTCTTCTTTCAGAGTCGATACGGCTGCACTCGCTTTTTCGCTACGAGAAGCTTCACTCAGTAAATATTCAATGGCATCAGACAAAGTACAACCCAATTCATTCGCACGTGTCGATAGCTTTTCCCACACACGATAATCTAAATCGATGGATTTTTTCTTTGTATGGATCTGCTCAGCATTGAAATGGCGCTTGCGTTTACCACGAATGGCTTGTTTGAGTTTCTTGTCCAACTCCTCCGCCATGTGCAAATCAATCCACTCGAGGACTTTGGTCGGTTCATGTTCTAACTTTCTTAGTTCAGAAACTGCATGGTCAGCTTCACTCGAATCAATATATTTAGTGATGGTTTCTCCATCTTTCCACTTATTGATCAAATACTGCCATTTCCACCCACATTCCAAGTTTTCGAGTTGTTGATATTTCATTTTTCCATGTCCTAGCGCTACTTAGGGTGACAGCGTAACCCATGTGGGTTTAATTCTCAACAAAACGTGGTCGAAGGATAGAGAGAGATCAACTTTTTCCTCCCTCACCCTCTATTTAGCCGGATTTAACTGCAGATTTTGTTGGTTCTGATATACTCCGCTGCAATTAAAGTTTATGAAGAAAGTCAATGAACCAAATTAACTGGCAAGCCGTTACGCCACAATTCGATCAATTTGAATCGTCTTTTGCTAATCTTCACTCTATTGAGTTAACCCATTATTTTGAGCTACAAGAGCGTGCATTAGCAACATTCCGTCACTTTACCCTTCTTTCTGGAATGGCTCGTTTCTTGGTAATTAATTGTTGTGATAACCCTATCTATCGTGGTTTGGTTGAAGAAGGATTGAACTCTATTGATCCTGAACTAGTGGTCCTAAAAACAGAGACGCTCTCTCCTTCTCATCTCTTTGACCGCTATAAGCTTAATGCTAATGGTGACGTCGAAATCATTACAGGACTGTTCTCTAAAGCTCGTGGTGGCATTGTCACTGTCTCTGCGAATTTGCTGCTTGCAAATCCGGGCTCTTGGCCAGCGATTAAGGCGGCAGTGCTTGGCGAATCCCTACTCATTTCTCCATTAAAACCCGAGTGGCAATCATCACACCTGGAACCGACTTGCTACGACATAAAATTGGTTATTACTGGTGATCGTGGGCAATTAGCAGATCTTGAGTATCTTGATCCTGATCTCTTCTCTCCAATGACTTTATTCACTGAACTCGAAGAAGATTTTCACTTAGGTGAAGAGAATTTAGATGCCTATGTTGGATACATTAAATGGATATGTGATCGTTACCATCTGCCCAGTTTTGATAAGGACGCCCTACAACGTTTGTTGATTGCCGGTGTTCGTGAAACAGAGGACCAACATTATCTGCCTCTCTCACCAATTTGGCTTCATCAATGGTTATCTCTGGCCGCCATTGAATCGCAAGGTTATCAGATCAACGGCGAGCACATGGATGCGGCCATTGAGAAAAAATATTTCCGAGAGTCTTATCTCCCCCAACGCGCTATCGACGATATCCTAGATGGCCAAGTGATCATTGAAACCACCGGCGAACAAATCGGTCAGATTAACGGCCTAACCGTTATTGATGTCGCAGGTCACCCGGTTTCTTATGGTGAGCCAGCGCGAATTTCTTGTGTTATCCATTTTGGTGACGGTGATATTTCTGACGTTGAACGTAAAGCCGAGCTCGGCGGAAATCTTCATGCAAAGGGTATGATGATCATGCAAGCATTTGTCAGCAGTGCGCTTCAGCTAGATGCGCCACTGCCTTATTCTGCTTCTATCGTATTTGAGCAATCTTACAGTGAAGTCGATGGAGATAGTGCGTCACTTGCTGAACTTTGCTGCCTAGTCAGCGCCCTATCTGAGTACCCCATCAATCAGCAAATCGCAGTAACGGGTGCAGTGGACCAATTTGGCCGTGTACAAGCCGTAGGAGGCCTAAATGAAAAAATTGAAGGCTTCTATCAGGTTTGTAAACATCAAGGTTTCACTGGCGAACAAGGGGTTATTTTGCCAGAAACGAACTTAAAACATCTGGCACTTCATAAAGAAGTGGTCGAAAGTATTAAGCTCGGTGAGTTTCATATTTGGGCGGTATCCGATGTTGAAGACGTGATCCCTATCATTATGAATAAGCCGTTTTGTGGCGAAGACGAAGATAGCGTGCTCAACAAAATTGCGGAAAGAATCGATAACTTTGCGAAGCATGATCATCCGCAAGGCTTTGTTCAATGGATTAAAAACTGGTTTGTCTAGTACTGATCGGAGTTGTTTAGCGTACACCTGTTCACTAACATGCCTGTGTCTAAAATTGGAGTTTACAAACAATGCAGAATAAACGTGAATCATATACCCGCGAAGATCTTTTAGCCTCTAGTCAAGGTGAACTGTTTGGCCCTGGTTACCCTCAGCTACCAGCACCAAACATGTTAATGATGGACCGAGTAACCAAAATGTCAGAAACTGAAGGCGACTTTGGTAAAGGCCTCATCTTGGCAGAGCTAGATATCAAACCGGATCTATGGTTCTTTGACTGCCATTTCCCTGGCGACCCAGTGATGCCTGGTTGTCTTGGCTTGGATGCGATGTGGCAGTTAGTTGGTTTCTTCCTTGGTTGGGTTGGCGGCAAAGGCAAAGGCCGCGCTTTGGGCGTTGGTGAGGTTAAATTTACTGGTCAAATCCTCCCTACAGCGAAAAAGGTGACCTACGAGATCCACATGAAACGAGTTGTCAATCGTAAGCTTGTTATGGGTCTAGCGGATGGCCGAGTTCTTGTCGACGGTAAAGAGATTTACGTCGCTAAGGATCTAAAAGTGGGTCTTTTCCAAGACACCTCAGCATTCTAAGTTGTTCCACTTTCCAGTGATTTTGATGAAACGGCTCTTTGGGCCGTTTTTTATTGCGCCTTTCATTTTTTATTCCGCCCAATAATAGAAAAGACCCACATCGTGGGCCCTTCTTTAAAATCCTTCTGTGTTGTATGTGGACATCATTTATAGAGACCAGAAAGTTTGTCACTTCTGGCATCACGCCAACCACCTAACCAATACGAACGAGCGTCCATCTGTTGATAAGGACATTCTTCCTGAGATCTACCGTTTAAGCCTGCCTTGTAGCCTTGGGATTGTGCTCGTTCTAGGCGATCACGCTTTTGTCTCTTCATAATTTCTACCTCATACAGGTCCATTAGAACTAACGTACTACTGTGAAACTTTGATGGAGTTTTTGTGACTCCACAATTAAGAATCGATCAAATGAAGGGATTTCTCAAGCGATAAAAAAGGCACAACTTCAAAATTGTGAAGCTGTGCCTAGTTTAAAAAATAGCCTATTTTCTGCGGAAACCAAATAAAACCAGTAATGTCAAAGACAACCAACCAAGTCCTGCACCGCTACGCTCTGCTGAAGCTTTTTCAACTGGACGCGCATTAATATTACTTGCATCCGCATCTGCAATAGGAATTAGCTTAACGGCAACCACTGTTTCCTCTTTGGAACCTTCACCACAATATGAGTTGTGTGCGGTTGTATCGTAGCCACCGTCACACTTGATTGCTGTCGCGGAAATTACACCAGCATCATTGATATCCGTTGCGTCGATAATACGATATTGGTTGTTTTCAACAGGCGCGTTGGAACCATTGGTAAGGTCATCCAAATACCACGCTTTGTTATCAAATATCGATCTTCTACTTTCAACAGAACCATTAGCCTCATAAGGCAGAATGAATCCACGTTTACGACGCGGCTTGCCATCGATCTCTCGGGTATCTTCTGCATCTAACTGACCAACAATTTCATTGTATTTGTTGATGCCACCCATTTTACCGCCTGCACCAGAGAAGAAGATCCCCCCTAACTCAGGTAGAAATGTCGCCGAAACACTTTCGGCTCTAACATCTTTTAACAAGAATAGTCGATTGGCTGCTGAACCTTCAGACGGTTTACCACCAGCGCGCTTTGCTTCGCCTATTGCGACAAAATTACTGTTTACGTTAGTGACAACAGAATTACTGTGAATGATATCACCGCTGATCTTCATCTGCGCGCCACTAACTTGTTTGCTTTGCCAAGTAGAGTCTTTTAATGCACCGCTAGCGTCAAACGTACCAACAAACACGCTGGCATTAATATAGTTGTCATCTGCGTAAGTGTTGTAACCAACGCCGTAAACTTTATTGTTTGTTGTATCGACAACCACATCACGCATACTTCCTTGCGCCAAACGTTCGCCATCTCTATCTACGCCTTGAGGCCAATCCAACTGTTTCACTACGCCAGCATCGTCCCAAATGGCCGCTTTACTCGTATAGTGTGTGCCGTTTTCATTACCTGTTTTAGAGGACACGCTGCCAACAGTGTAAGTACCATCCGTCTTCCAAGCTCGTGATTGATAGAAATCAGTTTCCGTGTCTGTGTCGCTGACCTTTTCATACACAGGCATCACTGGCGCCACGACTTTATTGCGGGTCTGTAACACCCCCTCACCATTGACAATGCTTTGATTCCCAACGGGTGAGCCGCTTTCCGTTAAACTGTTAATGACATTGTTGAATTTATTGGTGTAGGCGCTTTGATTACCTTCCACAAAAGCCAGTGCGTTTGAAGTATAGTCTTTGCTTAGTTCTTTGTACCAAGGAGCCCAGTGAATCGATGCCCACGTTTCACACGTCGAATAACGCAGCTCGTTGTAGCAATAACGCTCAAAGTCATCAAACTCCTGGATATAGCCAAACGTCGCATCCATCGCAAACGGAAGCTCTTCTCGATAGCTCACCCCATCGACACTGACACGAGTCTCAAGTGCGAGTTTGAACTTATCGTCTGTACAATTAGCACCATTTGCGAAACAACCGGTTTCGAAAGCGACATCACCTTGTTGAATTGCAACACCATAAGCATCGTTATAGGTTGATGAGCTTCCATTGAGTGCAGGATCAACTTCAACGACCTTATACAAAGCGGCGTTGGCATTCATGGCGCTACCAACGAGTAGCGCGACTGTGGTTAATTTGAATCTAATACTGCAATTCATCTATTTATTAACTGTCCTGTTGCATAGCTTCGAGCTCTTCCCATCTCTCGAAAGCAATTTCTAATTCCTGCTCCAGTGCGGCAAGTTGCTCTAGCACTGGTTGCGTTGTCTCTACGGGTTGAGCAAAAAACTCTGCGGAGTTTACTTGCTCTTGAAGCGCGTCAATATCCACTTCCAACTGTTCTAACTTGGCAGGTAGTGCTTCAAGTTCTCGTTGGAGCTTATATGATAACTTCTTAGAGGTATTCTTAGCTGGCGCAGTTTTGGGAGTTTCCTCAACGACTTTTGCTTTAGGCGCTGATTTTTCCATCACTTCACGAGCTTCGATCGCTTGTTTGCGCTGCTGTTGAGCATCATGATAACCACCGACAAACTCTTCGATTTTCCCTTCACCTTCAAAGATCCAGCTTGTCGTGACGGTATTATCCACAAACTGTCGGTCGTGGCTGACCAGCAGCAGAGTACCTTGATAATTGGCAAGCAATTCTTCTAAAAGTTCCAATGTTTCGATATCTAAATCGTTAGTTGGTTCGTCGAGAATCAATAAATTGTTCGGTTTTAGGAAGATACGAGCTAGAAGCAGACGGTTTTTTTCACCACCTGAAAGTGCTTTGACGGGTGTACGAGCACGCTTCGGTGAGAAAAGGAAATCCTGAAGATAGCTCAATGCATGGCGTTCTCGCCCACCCACAGTGACCTCTTGTTTACCATCCGCTAGGTTATCAATGACCGTCTTTTCAGGGTCCAAAATTTCTCGATATTGGTCAAAATACGCAACTTCCAGCTTAGTACCACAATGCAAACGGCCAGATTCCGGTTTTAGCTGATCCAGCAGTAACTTAAGGACTGTGCTCTTGCCACAGCCGTTAGGACCAATAAGCGCAATTCGATCGCCACGCATGATATTAAAACTGAAATCATCAACAATTTTCTTTCCATCGAATGAAAACTGCAGTTTTTCTGCTTCAAAGACGATCTTGCCAGAGCGTGCGGCGTCGTCGATTTGGATTTTGGCTTTGCCTTGTACATCAACTCGATTCTGGCGTTCCTCTCGCAGCTTTTTAAGTGCACGAACGCGACCTTCATTACGTGTGCGGCGTGCTTTGATACCTTGACGAATCCACACTTCTTCCTGAGCGAGCTTTTTATCAAACTCTGCGTTTTGCATCTCCTCAACACGAAGCATTTCTTCTTTCTCAACAAGGTAGTTGTCGTAATCACCAGGAAAAGAAGCGAGTTTACCGCGGTCAAGGTCAACGATACGCGTTGCCATCGCTTTGATGAAGGCTCGGTCGTGGGAAATAAAAATGATGGAGCCACGGAAATCTTTGAGGAACGTTTCTAGCCATTCAATGGTCGTAACATCAAGGTGGTTAGTTGGTTCGTCTAACAGCAAGACATCTGGATCGCATACTAGCGCTTTCGCCAGCGCAGCTTTGCGTTGCCAACCACCCGACAGATCGGTGAGCTTCGTTTCAGCATCCAGCTTTAATGCCGCCAACACATGCTTAACTCGGTCTTCAAATCGCCACGCGTTGGCGTGATCAAGCTGTTCTTGCACTCTCGCTAAACGGTTAATGTTCTTTTCCGTTGGCTCTTGAGCAACAAGATCGAGAAGATCATGATAGATCTTTAATTGTTCGCCAATTTCAGCTAGCCCACTTGCGACATAATCGTAAACCGTTCCTGGTTCATTTCGTGGTGGATCTTGTTCTAAGCGCGAGACTACAACATCTTGAGTGATCTGTAGCTTACCATCATCAAGAATCACCTCGCCCGCTAGAACTTTCATTAAGGTCGATTTACCCGCCCCATTGCGTCCTACCAAACAAACTCGCTCATGCTCTTGAAGTACAAAATCAGCTTTATCAAGTAGAGGATTATCGCCAAAGGCGAGTTGACCATTATGAATGGTAAGTAATGCCATTATCGTCCAACCATTGTTTTAATTTTTCTAGATCAAAGGGCCAGCCAAGCTCTGACCCTTGAGAATTTAAGACAGGAATCGTGACCCCGTAACGAGAAAATAACGCATCATCAAACGCGATATCAATCACTTGAACTTGTTCAGCAATGCCTGCTTTTTCCACCAACTCGTAGGCCATCTCACACAGATGGCATCCTTCGGTACTGTATAGGGTGATCACGTTCCTTGTTCCTATTTTTTGTGGGTGACGACCCAACAGTTATGAATATGTTTGTTTCTTGAGAAATCGAGTGGCAGCGTCTGAGAAGAAATGTTCTTCGCGTCTAAACCCAACTCTTCCATTTCCTCCATATCCATTTTGAAATGACGCTTGTTATTAGAGAAAACAATCGTGCCGTTTTCTCTTAGCAAACGCTTTAAGTTTTTCATCAGTTTGATATGGTCGCGCTGAACGTCAAACGAGTCTTCCATGCGCTTTGAGTTTGAAAACGTAGGCGGATCGATAAAGATTAAATCGTACTGCCCCTGCGCTTTCTCTAACCACTGTAAACAATCTGCCTGCTCAAACTTATGTTGACGTCCGACACAACCATTTGCAGACATGTTGTCTTTTGCCCACTCAAGGTAGGTGTTCGACATGTCAACCGTTGTTGTCGAGCTGGCACCACCAAGAGCAGCGTGTACCGTGGCACTCCCTGTATAAGCAAACAGGTTAAGGAAATCGGCTCCTTTTGCCATTTCGCCCAAACGACGGCGCGTGATCTTATGATCCAGGAACAACCCCGTATCCAGATAATCGTACAAATTGACGATCAGCTTTGCACCATACTCGTTGACTTCCATTCGCTCAGAAACTTGACCCAATTTTTGATATTGGTTACGGCCTTTTTGTTTCTCACGAACCTTCAGCACAACTTTGTTGGCTTCTACGCCAGTTACCTGAATCGCAGCACGAATGATATCCGTCAGGCGACGCTTTGCCTTCTCTTCTGGAATGTTTTTCGGCGCGGCGTATTCTTGAATCACCAAGTGATCTTGATAGACGTCTATCGCCACGTTGTATTCTGGCAGGTCGGCATCATAGATGCGGTAACAATCGAGCTGTTCTTTTTGAGCCCATTTGCCAATCTTACCGATATTTTTCTTTAGGCGATTAGCAAAGTCTGGTGCGATAGAAAGCGGGCCATCCGCACCTTCAATCTGCTCTGCACTTCTTTGTGCGATCGTATAGTTTTTTTGGTGACAAGGTAACGCACCGTTATTCAATTTAAACTGTTTTTCCGCACGCATGCGAAGACAGCTCAACAGCTCATCTGAACTGGAGAAAATAGATGCCGTACACCCACCAAACTGGGCTTTTAACTGGCCACCAAACGCTGTGTATAGTGCAATCAATCCTGGCTCTGTGCCAAGTCGCTCACCATAAGGTGGGTTACAAACAATTACACCATTCTCAAATTCTTGAGGACGTGACACTGTAGCGGCGTCACCTAACTTAAACTCGATAAGATCCGCAACCCCTGCTCTGCGAGCGTTATCTTGGGCAATTTTCAGCACTTTTTCATCATTATCAAAGCCATAGAATCTTGCGCCAACTTTTTTGACACCTCTTCGAGCAATGACATTTGCTTCTGATTTTATTTCTGCCCACACTTCTGGCTCGAAATCTTCAAGTGATTCAAAGACCCACTTTTCGCGTTTTACGCCAGGCGCCATGTTTGCTGCCATCATGGCCGCCTCTATCAACAACGTACCTGAACCACACATTGGATCCAAAAGCGGTTGTTCCTCTGTCCAGCCTGAGCGAAGGATGATGGCAGCAGCCAAGGTTTCACGGAGTGGTGCTTTACCAGATGCAGGACGATAGCCACGTTGGTGCAAGCCATTCCCGACCATATCAACACCAAGAATCGCTTTGTCTTTGTGGAGACGAACATGGATACGTACATCCGGACGCTCTTTACTGATATTTGGACGTGGTAGGTTTTTCTTTTCGAAACAATCTACGATGCCATCTTTCACTTTCATCGCACCGTACTGGCTGTTACGAATCTCACGGTTCGTGCCGTTGAAATCAACCACAAACTTCTTAGTGCTGTGGAATTGATTTACCCAATTGATAGAGGACGTTGCCAAATACAAGTCCATATCACTTTGACAGGTAAACTCGGACAACACGCGAACAAAACGCGATGCCAACCTACTCCATAGACAGCAACGATAAACCTGTTCATTAGAGGCTTTAAATCTTACTCCAGCCTGTACTGGCTTAGCGTCTGCAATTCCAAGTTTTGTTAGTTCTTCAGCAAGAAGGTTCTCAAGACCATTTGAGGTAACCGCAAGATATTGGTTCATAGTGTTCTTTAGCTATTAAAAATGGCGTTGATTATACCTGACAAATCTACTCCATGCCTCGCATTTCAAGGACTTTTCTCATCTCCCTATGAGCCAGTGTGTTAATTGGTCGTTTTATCGTCGTGAATTAATAACACCAATTCAGCGGTGACGAACGAAACGTACGCAATCTTAAACGAAAATTCGGTTCAAATTACGATAGTGAATACTTATTCACATATAAATTGGACTATACCAAATGAAATTTATGTTGGTAATTTAATTACAAAACCACTTAAAAGAGGGAATTTTTTACTCTATCGATGACATTTCGCCGGCAAAAGTGGACATTTTACGTGCTAAAAATGTGTAAAAAATGTCTACCTGATTGCACTACAAGCTCTCATAGTCGCAGTATTTAGACGAATTAACACAATGAACAGAGGTAGGAGAAGGCAAAAAAAATCGGCCAAAAGGCCGATGAAAAATTTATAGGAACGAAAATTAGGAAAGGTTATCCGACTAACGCCATAGGCATTAGCGTATTCATTCTTGCAGCAGTAGACATGCGATCGTGCATGACTTTGATGGCTTCACCATAACTTAAGCTCTTTGAACCGCTTAGCATAAAGCCTTCAAGCTCTACACAGCTGACTAAGCTTGCATTGTCCCCTGCTTCCAATACGATAAACAGCCCTTGATTCAAGCCATTTTGCAGCTGTACAAGCTCCCCTTCACTGGGTTGGTAATCCGAACCTGTAGAATGGAAAAACCAACTCTTGGGTTGGACTGGCTTATGAAAGCGCTTAGCAGCAACGCAGTAGAGCGTTAGCTCATCTCTGCGATATTCACTCAAATCAAGCGACGACAGACATTCTTTGAAAGTCTGAAAGGCACTCGCGTCATCAACTGTGAAGTCGTTATAGGAGAAAGCGCAGTCCACCAGCAATTTATCACTAAGATTGGTTTGAAATAGATATCTATCGCCTAAGTCAAGCATTAGACGGCCTGACGGCTTATCAAAATACCAGCTCCATTTATCACTTGGTTTAAGCATCGTTCTATTCTCACACTGACTGATTCACAGAGGTAAACGCTTAATTACCCTCCAACTGTTTTGATTCTA
Source organism: Vibrio vulnificus CMCP6 (assembly GCF_000039765.1). Classification (NCBI taxonomy): domain Bacteria; kingdom Pseudomonadati; phylum Pseudomonadota; class Gammaproteobacteria; order Vibrionales; family Vibrionaceae; genus Vibrio; species Vibrio vulnificus. The sequence goes on from NC_004459.3 coordinate 2,673,950, forward strand.
CAAACGAATGAATAAAAAAAAAGAGGAAACCAAGTCCTCTTTTTTCTGTTAGAAAAGCTGCTATGTCAGTATGTTAGCGAATCATTCTATAGATTTTTAACAATATCGCGTACTAAGCCAGGGCCGTGATAGATGAAGCCAGAGTAAACTTGTACAAGATCCGCCCCTGCCAACATTTTTTCTTTTGCAGCAACATAAGAATCAACACCACCGACGCCAATAATTGGTATGTTACCTTGTAACTCTTTACGAAGTAATCGCACGACCTCAGTAGAACGAGACTGCAGTGGACGACCACTAAGGCCCCCAGCCTCTTGCGCATGTTTCATGCCTTCAACCATCGTACGATCAAGCGTGGTATTGGTTGCGATCACACCATCGATCTTGTTGTTGATCAACGATTGGCAAATCTGGCTAATCTCATCGTCGGTAAGATCCGGTGCGATCTTTAATGCCAGAGGTACATATTTTCCATGCTTCTCTTCAAGCTCAGCTTGCTTACGTTTTAACTCAACCAGTAATTCATCAAGCGCTTCGCCATATTGAAGTGTTCTTAGCCCAGGCGTGTTTGGAGAAGAAATATTCACGGCAATATATCCCGCATACTCATATACCTTTTCCATACAGATGAGATAATCTTCCGCGCCCTTCTCGATTGGTGTGTCTTTGTTTTTACCAATATTGATGCCTAATACACAGCTGTATTTGGCCTTCTTGACGTTTTCAATGAGATTGTCAACACCTAGGTTATTGAAACCCATACGGTTAATGATCCCTTCCGCCCCTACTAAGCGGAACAAACGTGGTTTATCATTTCCTGATTGTGCTCTAGGTGTAACGGTACCAACTTCAACAAAGCCGAATCCCATTGCGTCAAATGCTTCTATACACTCACCATTTTTATCCAGACCAGCCGCAAGACCAACTGGGTTTCGGAAAGTGAGTCCCATGCATTCTACTGGTCGATTTGGGAGTTGTTGACGATAGAAAAGATCAATTGGTGTGCCGGTAAAGCGTTTGAAGTTTTGGATAGCGAGATCGTGTGCCTTTTCTGCATCCAATTGAAAAAAGCCAGCTCTGGCAAGACGGTAAAGCATTGTGCCTCCGAAAGAAAAAAGCCCCGTGTAAACGGGTTGGTATTATTTACTTAAAAGAACAACTTTTCAAACAAAAACGTCAAAGATATTGCATTCCAAATGCATTAGTAGAATTAAATTGATTTAAAACATAGGGTTAAAGTTTTTATTTGTTGAAAGTTAGCGAAAGGCACGAGTGATTGTAACGATTGCCAACACTCAAAAAGTGACAACGCAACTTATTGTTGATTGTTTTTTGCACTCCGATATAAGAAAAGCCCCATTCAAGGGGCTTTTTTATGTCAGAGACTCAAAACTTTAACTATTTGAGCTGCAATTTAAGTTGAGAAGAACCAGTTCTCTCAACGCGACCGAGAACTTGGCAAACTCATGCACACTACCCACTTTGAACTCGTTGAGGATGCTTTCCCAACGATGTAGTGAGGTTTCATTGCGCTCCATCCATGTTTCCAGCGCTTCCATAACATCTCCCTTGCTCTCTGCCTGCATGCAGTTGAGCACTTGAGCAGTCAGCAAGCGTTGTTGCCAATCGAGATCTTCGCGGAAAGCTGCGCGAGCCAAGGCTTGCCAGTTGTTATCGACTGCCTGACCATTAATTTGCTTCAAGAACCAATGTAGTGATAAACGATCGCCTAAGTTGAAGTACAACTTCGCTGCTTCCTCAACCGTTTTATTGGTTTCACGAGCAACGGAAGAAATGTCTAACGCTGATTGGAGACTGGTTAGACGAGAAACGCGGCTTGCTAGCTTCGCTTCTACCCCACGACAAATCCAGCTTTCTGCCAACTCATCATGCTCTTCCACTTCAGAGACAACCAGCATGTTGTCAAGAGAATGCGTGATCACATCAACGTCAGCTTGGTACTTAGCAATCAGCTCGCTCACCGTGTTCTTACCACTGCGATTTCGCAGTAGCCAGCGTGCAACACGACGAAGCATTCGACGCACATGGAACATGATTTCGTATTGAGCATCTGCGCTAGCGATATTGTCCAGTTCACGTGTTTGAGCCAAAATCTCACCCAAGCCGTAAATCTCGCGTGAAGCACTGTACGCATTGGCGATATCCACCACCGATGCGCCAGTCTCTTGTTGGAGACGAGTGACGAAGTTACACCCCATTTCGTTAACCATTTGGTTCGCAAGTGATGTAGCAATGATTTCCGCACGCAGTGGATGTGAAGACATCTGATTCGCGAATTTGTTTCTCAATTCACTTGGGAAGTATTGGATCAATTGCTGCCCATGGAACTCATCATTCGCAATCTCGTCATTGGCCAGTTGCTCTTTAAGTACCATCTTGCCATAAGCAACCAACACTGCCAGTTCAGGACGAGTTAGGCCTTGGCCCAGCTTCTCACGCTCTAGTAACGTTTCGTCATCAGGGATGTTTTCTAGAACGCGATCCAGATAGCCTGCTTTTTCCATAGTATGAATAAAGCGAATTTGCTCTTTAACGACACTAACACCTTGCTGCTCGGTCACAGAGATGGATTCAGATTGGCGGTAAGCATCATCTAGAACGATATCTCCGACTTCATCTTGCATCGATTCCAAGATCTTATTGCGCTGTTTCACGGTCATGTCGCCATTGGAGACCAAACCATTCAAGAAGATCTTAATGTTGACTTCGTTATCCGAGCAATCCACACCGCCCACGTTATCAACAAAGTCGGTATTAACACGTCCGCCTTTTAGAGCGTACTCGATACGACCTTTTTGCGTCATACCTAAGTTACCGCCCTCACCAACTACTTTGGCGTTGAGATCACGACCGTCGATACGTAACACATCGTTCGCTCGATCGCCTACATCGGTATGTGTCTCACTCGATGCTTTCACATACGTACCAATACCACCATTCCAAAGCAGATCTACGTCCATTTTCAAGATCATTTTGATCAATTCGTTTGGCGCCAAAGAAGTTTTCTTTGTACCCAACATTTTTTGGATCTCTGGTGTTAAGGTAATCGACTTCGCCTTACGTGAGAAGACGCCGCCGCCTTTTGAAATCAGCTTAGGATTATAATCTTCCCAGCTCGAGCGAGGAAGCTGGAACAAACGATCACGCTCTTCCCAACTAGAAGCCGAATCCGGGTTTGGATCAATAAAGATATGAAGATGGTTAAAGGCCGCTTGTAGACGAATGTGCTTTGACAACAGCATACCGTTACCAAATACGTCACCTGCCATATCACCAACACCAATCGCCGTGAAGTCTGTTGTTTGACAGTCAATACCCATTTCACGGAAATGACGCTTCACGGACTCCCAACCACCTTTTGCAGTGATACCCATTGCTTTGTGGTCATAGCCGTTAGAACCACCAGACGCAAATGCATCACCTAACCAGAAGTTGTATTCAGCAGACACAGAGTTCGCTAAATCGGAGAAGGTTGCGGTGCCTTTATCCGCTGCAACGACCAAATACGGGTCATCCTCATCATGTCTTACAACGCTCTTCGGTGGAATCACTTCCCCTTCAATGATGTTGTCAGAGACATCTAATAGCGCACGAATGAAACGTTTATAACAACGCTGGCCTTCTGCAAAAATCTCATCACGGTTGGTCATGGTATGTTGACGTTTACAAACAAAGCCACCTTTAGCTCCAACAGGCACGATAACGGTATTTTTAACCTGTTGCGCTTTCACCAAGCCAAGCACTTCTGTACGGAAGTCTTCTTGGCGATCTGACCAACGCAAACCACCACGAGCCACTTTTCCGCCACGCAAATGAACACCTTCAATGTCGGGAGCATAGACGAAGATTTCAAAGGCTGGCACGGGTTGAGGAATCTCTGGAATATCACGAGGTTTTAGCTTCAATGATAACCAAGGTTTCGGTTGTTTTTGATCATCAAGTTGGAAATAGTTTGTCCGCACGGTTGCAACGATCATTTCCATGTAACGACGAATGATACGATCGTCATCCAAGCTATCCACCGACTCTAGCTGTTCGGTGATCTTGTTGATCAGCTCATGTTGACCTTTTTCGCTTCCTTTGTGTTTAGGATCAAAACGTTTGACAAAGAGATCAACCAACCCTTTGGCCAACTCTGGATAGTGACTCAGGGTGTCTTCGATGTATTGTTGACTGAATGGGAAACCCACTTGGCGCATATAACGAGCATAGGCACGTAAAATTGAAATTTCTCGGCCAGTCAGCGAAGCCCCCAATAGCAGACGGTTGAAACCGTCACTTTCTAATTCCCCTTCCCAAATCGCAGCAAACGCTTGTTGGAAACGATCTCTCGCTTCACTTAAGTCCACTACCTTGTCGCTCTTGTGCAACATCGAGAAATCGAGGATCCAGAATGTTTGACCATTGGTCTTGTGGATCTCGTATGGCGACTCCCCAATCACACGCAGACCCAAGTTTTCGAGCATCGGCATGACGTCAGAAAGGTGAATGGGTTCGTCACGATGGAACAGTTTTAAGCGTACGGCTTTAGAGTCTGCGGACAACTCTTGAGGGCGGTAGAAAAGCATACCCAGTTTGTTGTCATCACTAAGTGCCTCTAAACGATCAATATCATCAACCGCACTGCCCGGCATCATCGCTTCTTTGTACGAGCGTGGAAATGCCTTCATGTATTCTTTTGAAAGTGGCAGTCCTTTACTTTCGCCAAAGTTGGCAATGATAGAATCTTTAAGGCGATCATCCCAAGTTGAAGAGACTTCCATTAGATTTTGCTCGATGTTTTTCACGTCTACGTCGATGTTATTGTTGTCTACACGCACAATATAATGGGTACGTGCTAACGGCCCTTCGGAGAAGTACGTTGTAAACTCAACTTCTTGCTCACTGCCAAAGTACTGTTTCAAAATGCGTTGAGTTTGACGACGCAATTCTGTGTTGTAACGATCTCTTGTTACATACACCATCGCACTAAAGAATCGGCCAAACGGGTCTTTGCGTACAAACAGACGCAGAAGATCGCGATCATGCATTTGCACCACGCCCATGCCGACTTCAAGTAACTCTTCTTCTTTTGCTTGAATCAACTCATCTCGAGGGTAATTTTCTAGAATGTTGTGTAGTGCTTTAAACGCATAGGAACCATCGCGGTATCCGCTAGCATCGAGAATGCGATCCACTTTTTCGCGGATAAGTGGAATGGAAGAAACGGTTTGGTTATACACCGACGAGGTATACAGGCCCGTGAAACGATGCTCACCAACCACTTTTCCTTTGGCATCAAACTTTTTAATGCCGATGTAGTCGTTGTATGCAGGTCTGTGAATACGAGACGCTTTGTTGCCTTTAGTGATAATCAGTGCGCTTGGCTTCTTGGCTTCGAGGCGAGCTGAATCTGAAAGTTGTGATAACTTCACACTGCGAACTCGAGATTCTTCCGCAAAAAGGCCCAAGCCTTTTTCTTTTGTTGGTACGAGCTCAGTTTCGCCATCCACACTCACCAAGTCGTACTCTTTGTATCCCATGAACGTAAAGTTGTGGTCCCCTAACCAACGTAGAAATGCAATGCTTTCATCGAAACGTTCACCATCCATGGAAACCGCTGATTTTTGCGCTTCCAGTTGTGCTGTCACTTGCTCTAGTCGCTCTACCATGAGCAACCAATCGTTCACCACCAAGCGAGTATCGTTGAGCACATCAAGCAGCTCTTGCTTCAACTTGTGCATCTCATCTTTTTTGCTTAGTCGGTCAACTTCGATGTGGAACAGTGACTGTAAGATCCCACCCAGTCCATTGACATCAATCACTTCGCCTTTTTCATTGCGAGTGATTTGCGTCGGGTTGTTGAGCATTAAGTGACAGTTAAGATCCAGTCGGCTTAACGCCATTTTGATGGAATCAACCAAGAACGGACTATCAGGTACCACCACTTCTACGATGGTATGGGTTGATTGCCAACCGTGGCGGCTGACTGTCGGGTTAAATACTCGAACCGAGACGTCGTCTGGTTTCTTCTCTTGAATATGATGCCAAAGACTAATAATCGCACCGTAAAGGTCAGACTCGTTGCGTTGGATTAGGTCGTCCATAGACATGTTACTAAACAGGTGTTGAGCTAATTTAGTAACGAAAGGCTGGTGGGATAGCTCGAGTTTTTCCTGAATCAGTTGGTAAACTTTTTCAAGCAGAACCGGCACTACATTTTCACGCGCGGTCATATTCACACTCCACATTAGAATAGTTTTTTTGTAGGGGACACTTAGCAATAAATCTAGCTAGGAGACTCAATAACTAAGCATAGGTAATGCATGCGCTTATTGTAAAAGCAATATTGAAATTTAGTTAATAAAATTAACGAAGAATAGAGGTGAAATGTTTGATAATGTGATTAAGATTCGTGTTTAACTCACTGTTAAACTAGGTTCTTATAGTGATTCTAACTTAATAAATCGATGATTCTGGTCAGTTGTTAGTCTAAAGCGCCCTTTTAAGCCTAACTGGCTGAGAAACGGCCGAAATTTAACCGCTGGTAATTGAATCCTCAGTCCTTGCTCTGTCACCACTTGAACAGCACTCGCCGCACCAGAATAGTGAGCTAAAAATGCCTGATAGCTAATATTGAGTGTGAAGTAATAGTAATTCATAGTTTGAACAAGATAGCTGGCATTGTGCCAGCTATCTCACGATCACGGTTATTCGCTTTCTAGTGCTTTTGACACTTTTTCAAATAGATCTTTTGCCAAATCCTCTAAACCTTGAAGGGCTTTGAGCTCTTGGCGAATTAACGCCTGGCGATCACTATCGTACTTACCTAACTTGAGCAAAGGATCCACTAAGCGCGATGCCACTTGAGGATTGGTCCTGTTCAACTCGCGTAGGATTTCGCCAGCAAAACGATAACCCGCGCCAGATTTATCATGGAAGTTCACTGGGTTCATACCAAGGAAAGAACCAATCAAGCTGCGTGTACGATTGGGGTTTTTAAGACTAAATGCTTCATGCTTCATCGTCTCTTTAACAACGTCCAGTGCATTGGCAGCAGGGTTGCAGCCTTGTAGGATAAACCACTTATCCATAACGAGACCATCATGCTTCCACTTATCACTGTAATCTTGCATCAGTGCTTCACGGCAAGGCAATTGCGCTTGGTTGGCGGATGCCATCGCTGCAACTGTATCGGTCATGTTGTTCGACTCTTGGTATTGCTTCAATACCAAATCATTACCCTCTTGAGTATATGCCAGATACGCTAGACAGATATTACGTAACGCACGCTGACCAATCGCCGCATGCTCGATGGTATACTCAGCTTGCTTCAAGCTATGATAAAGTGCACTCAACTCATCACATAGCTGTGTCGCAAGAATGACTTTTAACTGTTTGAGGACCTGAGCAATCGCATCAACGTCCACTTGCTTGTACCAACCAGACACTTCATTGTGGTTTGGTAATGACATGACTTCAGCGATAAACGCGGAATCTAATTCTGCATTAAGAAGCACACCACGGAAGGCATCAACAACCGCCTCAGGCAGTTCTACTTCTTTACCCGCCTGAACTCGCTCAACATTTTGACGAATGTATTTTGCCAGTAACATTTGGCTGGCATCCCAACGAGAAAATTCGTTACGAGCATTCACCATAAGGAACATCAGCTCACGGTCTGAATAATCGTACTCAAGCTTAACCGGTGCTGAGAATTCACGTAACAAAGAAGGCACTGGCTTTTCTGCCACATTCTCAAACACGAAGGTTTGTTTGTCGGCTTTCACATCCAGCACGTTTCCAACAGGCTCACCAGCAATGATCATTGGGATCACATCACCATTTGCTGCGTAAAGCTCGATATCGAATGGAATATGCAATGGTTGCTTTTCCGCTTGCTCGTGTGTTGGCTCGGTCGACTGCTCAACCGTTAACGCGTAAGTTTGTTTCTCGGCATCATATTGGCTACTCACACGAAGCGTTGGTGTACCCGACTGGCTGTACCACAAGCGGAACTGTGTTAAATCAACACCCGTTGCATCTTCCATGGCAGAGACAAAATCTTCACAAGTCGCAGCAGTACCGTCGTGACGCTCAAAGTAGAGCTTCATCCCTTTTTGGAAACCTTCTTCACCTAGTAAAGTATGATACATGCGAATAACTTCACTGCCTTTTTCATACACTGTTAGCGTGTAGAAGTTATTCATTTCAATCACTTTATCAGGGCGAATTGGATGAGACATTGGGCTAGCATCCTCCGCAAACTGCGGCCCACGAATGGTACGCACGTTCTGAATGCGATTCACTGCTCTAGAGCCAAGATCAGAAGAGAATTCTTGATCGCGGAAAACGGTTAGACCTTCCTTCAAGCTCAATTGGAACCAATCGCGACAAGTCACGCGGTTTCCTGTCCAGTTGTGGAAATACTCATGACCAATCACGCGCTCAATGCCGAGGTAATCTGCGTCAGTCGCGGTTTGAGAGTTGGCTAAAACAAACTTTGAGTTAAAGATATTGAGACCTTTGTTTTCCATCGCACCCATGTTGAAGAAATCAACGGCGACGATCATGTAGATATCTAGGTCATACTCGAGATCGAAACGTTCTTCATCCCATTTCATCGAATTGATCAGAGAAGTCATCGCATGTGGCGCACGATCTAAGTTTCCTTTGTCGACAAAGATTTCAAGATCTACGCTACGACCAGACTTGGTGACAAACTTATCACGAAGCACATCAAAGTCGCCTGCAACAAGAGCAAACAAGTATGCAGGTTTTGGATGCGGATCTTGCCATTGAACCCAATGACGGCCACCTTCCAGTTCTCCTTCTGCGATGCGGTTACCATTGCTCAGCAAATAAGGATATTGTGCTTTGTCGGCAATCACTTTTGTCTGGTAACGCGCTAAGACATCAGGGCGGTCTAAGTAATATGTGATGCGTCTAAAACCTTCAGCTTCACATTGTGTACAGAAAGCACCACCCGATTTATACAGGCCTTCCAACGCGGTGTTGGCTTCTGGATCGATTTCGGTCACGATGACAAGCTCAAACTCTGCTGGAAGATTCGAGAGAAGCAAGGAACTCTCTTTAACCTCAAACGCCGACCATGCTTCACCATTCACAGCAACAGAAATCAGTTTTAGAGCTTCACCGTCTAACTCAAGGACATCACTCTCACCCTGTTGCTTAACTTGAGAAACCGCCGTGACGACGGTGTTGTGATCGTAAAGATCAAAGGTTAAATCGATGTCGGTTATCGTATGCGAAGGCGCCTTGTAATCTTTACGATATTTAGCCTGTGGGGTTTGAGACATATCTATAAATCCTTGTACAGTGAATCAGAATGTGCCCGTCGTTATTTCATAATTGCTTTAAAGGTTTACGCTAACCGCAACTATCCACTTGTGCATCTGTGTGTCTGTTATTTCGGGCACAGATAAATTACCTCTGTTAGATGCGGTTTGGAAACGAATAAAACAAGGCTTGACGCAAAAAAAGAGAAGACTCGTTGAAAATCCTCTCTTTTCCGATGAAAAATCCATCAATATGTCTCTTTTACTGCCATTTAGACAGCCTCTATTAGGCCACTTGGGTTAACGTACTCGGTTAAGTACTGCGAGCATTTCCCCACTCTCTTCCTGTAACGTTAACTGATCTGTGTCTAAGACATAAGTTGTATCATGCTCACCATTTTCGTATAACAACACCAAATGATTTCCTTCGGTGTAGTAAACCCCTTTCTTGACCGACTCATCACCATCCTCAGATGTCACCCTAAACATGAAGACAAAATCAGGCTGTAAAATTAAGTCCATTTTGTTTATCTGATTCGCGATCATCCCTTCTCCAGATAATTGCGCACTCGACCAAATACCAGCCAGTGCATTGGGTAAACCTTTGGTAAACGTCACGCCGTTGAGATTGAGCATATTGTGATTACTTTCATACTGATAGACTTGAGGCTCATCCGTATTGAGTCCTAATATGATGGTGTCTTCATTTGCGGTGTAGATCCCTTCCCAATGGTCAATGCTGTAGTCGCGTTTTTGGATATCGATTTGGAACTCATACTTAGAGTTTAACGTGAGCTTAATCGCCCTAAAGTCTTCACGACTTTCTTCAACATTCGGATTCACCAAATACCAATCGCCAAGTAATAAAGGGGTGTCAAAGTAGGTTAAATCAGCGGATTTAGTGGACGTATCTTGAGCGTAAACCGAAGATAGCGTTAGCGCAGCGAGCAAAGTTAAGAGCCATTTCATTGTTCATCTCCACACTAGGGCTGTATGCCGTTTTCTTAAAGCTTAGGCATGGAGTCATCATATGGCGAATTTTTTTGACTTAAATCACATTATTGTTCAGAGAAAAATAACTTCATCTATACGTCATCTTTCCTTCACTTTGCTATGGGTTATGAATGAAAAAAGCGAGCTTTAATGCTCGCTTTTTATCATCACACCGTTTTTAGGACGGTTTTTTCAGCATGTCTACCATGATAGCAACAGATTCATCAAGATATGCATCTGGCGTTTCATAGTCTTTGGGTACATCGTCTAAAGTCTTAAACGCTTCTTTACCCGCTAATGCTTGGCGTTGATTGATGCGATCTAGGCGCTGCTTATCAGCCTGTTCAGATTCTTGCTTACGCACTTTTTCATTCAAAGAAAGCGTATTGTCGTCTTTCTCTGCTTTGTACTTAGCAATGTCTTCCGCAATAAACTTAAACTCTAGCTCGTTAGCGATCCGCTCATCATGTTTTACACGCAATTGTTCAATCAAAGAATCATTACGTTGTAACACTTGATAATCCGCTTTCTCAATACTGTCCCAAGGTAGAGCATTATCTTCAACACTCTCACCTGTTTCCTCAGGATCAATCGCGGTAGGGAAAGGAATGTCTGGCACGACACCTTTATTTTGCGTGCTGCCTCCATCAATTCGGTAGAATTTTTGGATGGTGTACTGAACATAACCGATTTCTTTGTCAAACAAATCATAGATATGATTCAGCGAGCGGTGCTGTTGTACGGTTCCTTTACCAAATGAGTTTTCACCAAGGATAATGGCGCGGCCATAGTCTTGTAGTGCAGCGGCGAAAATTTCAGAAGCAGATGCACTATAGCGATTCACCAACACCGTCATCGGGCCTGAATAACTGATTTGTCCATCCGTATCAGCGTTGACTTTCACTCGCCCATAACTGTCACGAACTTGAACCACAGGGCCCTTTTCAATAAACAAACCCGTGAGCGCAGTGGCTTCAGTTAATGCCCCACCACCATTGTTTCTCAAATCAACGATGATCCCGTCAACACCCTTACCTTTGAGATCAGTAAGCAGCTTATCGGTGTCGGCAGAAAGACCCACATAAAAACTCGGTACTTCTAGAACACCGATTTTTTTGCCATCTTTTTCAATCACCTCGGCCTTCACCGCTCGGTCTTCCAAGCGAATTTTGTCACGCACAATGGTGACAACGTAACTCTTAGAGTCTTTACCTTCTGGCAGAACTTGTAGGTGAACTTTGGTTCCTTTAGGACCTTTAATCAACTGGACAACATCATCAAGACGCCAGCCGATCACATCGACGATGTCTTTCTTATCTTGGCCAACACCGATGATTCGGTCCCCCTCGCCTAACTGTTTACTTTTAGACGCAGGGCCACCAGCAACCAAAGAACGGATGACAGTGTAATCATCCGTCATCTGTAAAACAGCACCAATGCCTTCCAGTGACAAGTTCATCTCGGACTGGAATTGTTCAGCGTTTCTTGGTGAAAGATAACTGGTATGAGGATCCACTTCGCGTGCAAACGCGTTCATGTAAAGTTGAAAAACGTCTTCGTTGCGCGTTTGAGTAATTCTCTTCATCGCGTTGTTATAACGTTTTTCTAGAATTTCTTTAATTTCTGGCCAATCTTTGCCAGTCAACTTGAGGTTCAGCGCATCGTATTTTACTCGCTGACGCCACAGTTCATTAAGCTCGGTTTGATCCTTTGGCCAAGCCGCATCAGTGCGATCGAGTTCAATCTCATCATCCGTATCAAAGGTGATTTCTTGATCGAGCAGTTTGAGAGCATAAGAGAATCGCTCAAAACGCTTTTTCATTGAGAGATTGTAAACATCAAACGCGATTTGATTGTTGCCTTCTTTGAGTTGGTCATCCAACTCTGTTGACCACTTTTCAAATGAATCAATGTCTGCTTGGGTGAAGATATTCTTATTGTAATCAAGCATTTCTATATAGCGATTAAACATCGCACGAGAGAAATCATCGTTGAAATTAAAATGCTTGTAATGAGAACGAGTAAAACGGGAAGTGACCCTTTTGCTTGCAGTTTCGTGTTGAACTTCAGGTGCAAGTAAAGGGAGATCTTTTTCTGATAGTTTGGCTTCTAGAGCCTGAGCTGACGCTGCTAGCCAAAGGCTAGCAGCAATCAGAGTCACTTTTGAACGGCATTTCATGCGTAGGAGTGTCTCCTTTATGCGCGAAGGTGCTCCGCTTTCACAACCATTTGAAGGCCGTTAGACAGTTGAACTCGCACATCATCCTTATTAATTTCTACGATAGTCGCAGCCATGTTTCCTTTACCCATGTTTACGTTAACCGCTTTACCAGTGATCAATTCATCTGCGTTTAGCGCACGTGTTTCCACAGGTTGTTTCGCAGGCTTTTGCGCCTGAGGTTTGTTAGCACGACGTTGCTGAGGTGCTTTCTTTGTTTTTGGCTTTGACTTCTCTTCGTCACGAGCTTTTTGAGCTTGTTCTTTACGGCGAGCTTGTACCTTAGCTTTGCTTTCCGCTAGCGTTGCTTTCGCATGTTCAACGTGTTCTTCTTCTAGTACACCACACTCGTTACCATCTAGGTCAACACGAGTTGCGCCTAGTTTAACGCCGTGTAGGTAACGCCAAGAAGAAGTGTATTGTCTTAACGCTGCTCGAAGCTGAGTCTTGCTTACTTTTTCATCTTCACTTAGACGTTCAGCAAGATCTTGAAAAATACCAATTTTAAGAGGTTTCGCTTCACCTTCTAAAGTAAAGCACTTGGGGAAACATTCAGCAATATATGCAATAACTTCTTTGCTGTTTTTTAACTTTTCAGTCATGAGTTGTCCTGGTTTGAGCGGCCTGCCCGCGAGCATTAAGATAAAAATATTCTCGTATTATAGAGAGATGCGGGCGAAAAACCACTCTCGTTACCCAATTTATGCGTTGTTCGCGTGTGAATTAAGCAGCTTTTCTACTTCTGCCATGAAAAATGTTAACCCTTGTTCATCAATTTCACTAAATCTACCTACACTTGGGCTATCAATATCCAGAACGCCAGCCAATTGCCCATTGATTGAGAATGGGATCACAATTTCTGAGTTGCTCGCCGCATCGCAGGCAATATGTCCTTCAAACTCGTGCACATCATGCACTCGTTGAACAGTATAAGTTTGCGCTGCCGTTCCGCATACGCCCTTACCCATAGGAATTCGCACGCACGCTACTTTTCCCTGAAATGGCCCTAAAACCAACTCGTCTTCTTTATATAAGTAAAATCCAACCCAGTTGAGATCGGACATTCCCATGTTCAGCAACGCACTAATGTTGGAAAGATTGGCGATTAAGTCACGCTCTGATTCAATAAGTGCGACTGCTTGTTTGGTGAGTGTTTGGTAATGTTCTATGGTCATATAAAGCTTCCAATTGTTTATTGCACAGCTGAAGCGTGCATTAATAATTTCCTGAATTTACTTTGGAATAGAATCAACAGCCGCTAGAATGCTGACTCTAATATAAATAGGACTTATTCTCATTATAATGTTATCGACATCCGACACTATTAGCCGCTCCTGGCTTTTAACACAAGCAAAAAAACACAAATCTAAGCTTGTGTTTGCGAACCTCATTGCCATTGTTGCCACTTTGGTTAGCGTCCCTATTCCTCTACTCATGCCACTCATGGTTGACGAAGTGTTACTTGATCAACCTGGTAAAGGATTAGCAGCCATGAATACCCTATTGCCTCAAGCCTGGCAAACACCGACAGGGTATATCTTCTTGACTTTGTTACTGGTGATTCTGATGCGTATCACCAGCCAAGCATTAAACATTTTACAGAGCCGCCAGTTCACCTTGGTCTCAAAAACCATTACTTATCAAATGCGCGCTAAGATGATCGATAAACTCGGTCGCATCAGTATTCGTCAATATGAGACTCGAGGTAGCGGAGGCATCAACGCACACCTCATCACAGACATCGAGACCATTGACCAATTCATCGGCAGCACCTTAGCGAAGTTCGTGATTAGCTTGCTTACCGTCATCGGCACTGCAGGTGTTCTCCTATGGCTGGAATGGCGACTTGGCTTGTTTATCCTCTTAGTCAACCCTATCGTTATTTACTTCTCTAGAAAACTAGGCAGCAAAGTTAAACATCTCAAAAAGCGTGAAAACCAAGCATTTGAGCAGTTTCAAAATCGCCTAGTTGAAACCCTTGATGGCATTTATCAATTGAGAGCAGCCAATAAGGAACGAGAGTTTCTCTCTGAGCTCAAACAGCAAGCTGATCAAGTCCGACTCAACGCAGACAAATATGCTTGGCAATCCGAAGCCGCGGGTAGAGTCTCCTTTTTGCTCTTTTTACTTGGTTTTGAGCTGTTTCGTGCCGTTGCGATGCTCATGGTGCTCTTTAGTGATCTCACGATTGGCCAAATTTTTGCTGTTTTTGGTTATCTTTGGTTCATGCTGACTCCGGTTCAAGAACTGCTAGGTATCCAGTTTTCTTGGTATAGCGCGAAAGCGGCGCTTGCTCGCATCAACGCGCTTTTGGAACTGGAGGAAGAGTATAGACCTGAGTCGAAAGTCAATCCTTTCACTGATGGCAAAGAAATTGATGTTTCGGTCGAAAATGTCAGCTTCTCTTACAACAGTGAAACCACTGTATTAAATCAGTTGAATTTACGAATCCCAGCGGGAAAGAAAGTCGCTCTCGTTGGCGCAAGTGGTGGTGGAAAGTCCACATTAATTCAGCTGCTTATTGGTGTCTACCGGCAAGACAGCGGAGTCATTCGTTACAATAATGAGTCCAGCGATGATATTGGTTTTGAGTTAATTCGTGAAAAAATTGCTGTTGTATTACAACAACCTATACTATTTAATGACAGCCTAAGGCATAATCTGACCCTTGGTGGCGACTATGACGAAAGCGCGCTGTGGCAAGCGTTGGAAATCGCTCAACTGCAAGACGTTATTTCGCAGTTAACTGCTGGGTTGGATACGCAAGTGGGCCGAAATGGGATACGTTTATCCGGAGGCCAAAGACAGCGTTTAGCTATTGCTCGCATGGTATTGAGTGATCCTCAATTTGTGATTTTGGATGAAGCAACCTCAGCGTTAGATACCGCAACCGAAGCGGCGCTCCATAGAGCGCTTAATGAATATTTGAAAGGAAAGACAACGCTTATCGTGGCACACCGATTGTCTGCGGTAAAACAAGCGGATTTGATCTATGTATTGGAAGATGGACAAGTTACACAAAGCGGGACACATACTGAGCTGGTTGAGCAAGATGGCTTGTATCAAACACTTTATGGCAGTGTCCAATCGCATGCCAGCTAGTGGCAGCACGTCCTCTATCGCCCATTTTGAGAGGTCGCAATGACCTCTCCTACTACTCATCAGCATCAAACCCAAATTGAAAAAGTCCGTTTGTGCCAAGGGTGCGAACTTCCCGTCGATGTGTTGCATGTTGCCAAAGGCCGCAGCGCATATTGCCCAAGGTGTGGTACCCAGCTCTATCGTGGTGGCAACCCAAGCCTTTCTGGTAACCTCGCCATCGCGATCACCTGCTTGATGCTGTTTATCCCTTCTCACTTTTTTAACTTTATCAGCATTCGACTTTTCGGCGTTATGATCCCTGCAACACTCCCATCCGGTATGTTGACATTAATGGATGAAGGCTTTGTCGCGCTTTCACTGCTGATCATGTTTTGCAGCTCGTTAGCCCCCTTATTAGTGTGCAGTGCCGTAGTAACCGCTCATATGGCGTTGCGTTATCGCTGGTTTCGAGTGCTCAAGTATTCACTGGAAATCGTACAAAATCTTAAACACTGGATGATGCTGGATGTCTTCCTCGTCAGCATCGCCATCTCATGTTTTAAACTGCAAGACTATTCCGATATTTTCGTTGGGCCAGGCTTAATTGGCTTGCTCCTATTGCAACTTTTTAGTGTCTTGCTCATAACTCGCGTCAGTGTCAGGCGATATTGGGAAACATGGCATGCAGAGAGCCACTACTCGCTCGAAGAAAAGCATGTCCACTGCCACAGCTGTCACATGTCTCAACCCGAAGCAGAGCAATGCATTCGCTGCCATAGCCCTCTACACCATCGCAAACCGCACTCGTTACAAAAAACATGGGCCTATTTAATCGCAGCCACTGTCGCGATTTTCCCTGCCAACTTGATCCCTATTTCGATTCTGATCACTAATGGGCAACGGCTAGAAGATACGATTTTTTCGGGTGTTGCATCCTTAATTAAAAACGGCATGCATGGCATCGCCGTGATCATTTTTGTCGCCAGTATTGTGGTGCCCGTCGCTAAGATACTCGGTTTGACTTACATACTTTTGTGCATCCATTTCAAACGTACGATTTACCATCGGCAGAGAATGACCATTTACTTCTTTGTTAAATGGATTGGTAAATGGTCTGTGATGGATCTTTTTGTCATCTCGATCATGATGACCTTAGTCGATCGAGGTCAAATTCTCGATTTTACTCCCGGATATGGAGCGGTCGCATTTGGTATGGTGGTTGTGTTAACCATGTTGGCCGCAGAAAGTATTGATCCCCGATTAATCTGGGACAACTACTCAGATGCAAATAAAGATGAGTCATTGCATGAGCAAACAAAATAGTTCGCAAAAATCTTACACTCCTGATGTGCGAAAGAACAAAGGGATTTCTCCCCTTTGGATTTTGCCTATCTTAACCATGCTGCTTGCGGGATGGTTGGTCGCGAAGGCGATCCACGATGCAGGGCAACGAGTTCAAATTTACTTTTCTGACGCACAAGGATTGGTTGCAGGTCGTACAACGATTCGCTATCAAGGCTTAGAAGTTGGCATGGTGCGAGATATTAACCTCTCCAAAGACCTTTCTAATATCTACGTCGATGCCGATATTTATCCCGAAGCGACTCAGCTCCTCAACAAAAACACCCGTTTTTGGTTGGTAAAACCAACGGCCAGTCTCTCCGGTATTTCTGGTCTTGATGCTTTGGTTTCTGGTAACTACATCGCTATTCAACCCGGCAATGACGACGATGAAGCCGAAACCGTGTTTTATGCTCTTGATAGCGCGCCCACCGATATTCTTGCCGAAAAAGGGCTGACGATCACCTTACGTGCCCGCGATTTGGGTGGCGTCTCGATTGGTTCTAAAATTGTTTACAAGAAGATCCCTATCGGCGAAGTGTACAGTTACCGCTTAGCGGAAAACGGTAAATCGGTGACCATTCTTGCTCGAATTGACGATGAATATCGCCACATCATTAACCAGCAGAGCCGATTTTGGAACGTCAGTGGCATTGGGGCCAGCATTGGCTTTGAAGGTGTGGATGTACGTTTGGAAAGCATGAGCGCCTTATTTGGCGGCGCCATCGCGGTCGATTCGCCAGATGATGGTGAACCCGTGGAGAAAAATGCTCAGTTTCGTTTGTATCGCGACCTCAAAACCGCTGGCCGTGGGATTTCGGTACAAATCACCCTCCCCGATGGTCATAACATTAGCTCTAACGGCGCACCGATTATGTACCGAGGCATTGAAGTAGGTGAAATTACCAATCTTTCGCTTTCAGAAGGGCGTGAGGTGATTATTGCCAATGCCGCTATTCAACCCGCCTTTAGCGACATGCTGACAACAGGCAGTGATTTTGTATTAGAAGAAGCCAAAGTGTCGCTTTCTGGTGTCGAAAACATCAGCAATTTGGTTCGCGGTAACTTCCTTACCATCATTCCCGGTGACGGGGAAAAATCTCGCCGCTTTACTGCGATTAAAAAAGAGGAATATTCACAACAACAAGCTAAGTCCTTGTCTGTACGTCTCTTGTCCGACAGCTCGTACGGTCTCGATGCGGGTGCGAACATCCTTTACAAAGGGATTGTTGTTGGTTCGGTGATCAAAGTCGGCCTGTTGGACGAAAAAACAGCCCGTCAACCTGCCAATGAAGTGTATCTTGATGTCCTCATCGACAAACAATACGCCTATTTAATTCGCGCCAACAACCGCTTTTTCGTAACGGGCAGTGCAACCGCTGAGCTGACTGAATCTGGCCTGAGTGTCACTGTACCGCCCGCTAAACAGCTACTCACAGGCTCGATTAGCTTCGTCAGTGAAGGAAAAAACAACGCAAATCCAACCTATCAGCTGTTCCAAAGTCGCTCACTTGCCGAGTTGGCAAAGTTCAATCAAACAGGCTCGCAAACATTGACCCTGTTTGCTGCAGAATTACCGCCGATTTCAAAAGGAAGCCCCCTTCTCTACCGTAACCTACCCGTCGGTAGCGTCTCGGACTTCTCCTTAGCCAACGGTGGCGTCGAAGTCACTATCAGCATCGAGAATCGTTATAAGCATCTCATCAATGATCAAACGGTGTTTTGGAACCGCTCGGGCGTCGAAGTGGACGCCAGCTTGGCTGGTGTGGCGATCAAAGCCGCTCCGCTTAAAACACTACTACAAGGTGGGATTGCTTTTGACACGGTTGCTGGCATTGAGAACAAAACTGGGCAGCATTGGAAACTCTATCCGGACCAAAACCAAGCGCGTAAATTTGGTCGAATCATTACACTCAGAACCGATGGAGGCCAATCCCTCAGCAAAGGAATGGCGATCCAGTATCAAGGGGTCAAGGTAGGAGAAATCACGCTGGTGGCGCCTGATTTCAACAAAGGCATCGTAGAGGCATCAGCAAGAATTCTGCCAGAATACGTCGCCAATGTTGCTTTGCAAGGTTCGCATTTTTGGTTAGCGGAACCCAAAATTGGCCTAAATGGGGTAAAAAACATCGACGCCCTAATCAGCAAATACATCCAGGTAGAGCCAGGCAAAGGGAAAGCGGCATTCAGTTTTGAATTAGCCAATAAGCCACCTCATCCAACAGGAACTGTGTTTACACTACAAAGTGAGCATCGTGGCTCAGTCAGTGTTGGAACGCCGATTCTTTATCGCGATATGGAAGTGGGCAGCGTGACCGATGTCCAGCTTGGTAAGTTTGCTGATCGTGTTGTCTTTAGTATCGAGATTCAAAACGAATACGCTTATTTGGTCAGACAAAACAGCCTGTTTTGGAATGTGTCTGGCGTAGACGTTTCAATAGGCCTATCCGGTGCCAACATTAAAGCTGGCTCATTTGATAGCTTGGTTCGAGGTGGCATTGCCTTCGCAACTCCACCGCAAAAACAATTAGAGCCTATCGCGCAGCAAGGCCAAGCATTTTTCCTCTACGACAAAGCCGAGGAAGATTGGAAAAAGTGGCGAACGGCCATTCCTAAACCTTAGTGTGACTCTAAATGCAGCTTTCGGGCTGCATTTTTATTTTTGTCTGCTCGCCAATTCGTTTATCATTCCCCTCCCATATTGGCACCTGGAACCCTACTGTGCATTCAAACGTCTATCTGCCAGAAACCTTTCTGGAAAAAATCAAAACCATCCTACCTAGCGCCTTGAACATGGACGACTTTATCGCCTATTGTCAGCAGCCACTGCGTAAAAGTATCCGCGTCAACACGCTCAAGATCTCCGTTGATGCCTTTCTGACCATCGCGCAAGAGAAAGGTTGGACGCTTCACCCTGTTCCTTGGTGTGAAACCGGTTTTTGGATTGAGGCAGATGAAAGCAAAGTGCCGCTTGGCAACACGGCTGAGCATATGTGCGGTTTGTTCTATATTCAAGAAGCCAGCTCAATGATGCCAGTTAGCGCGCTCTTTCTGGGTGAAAACCAATTTGAATCGGTGCTGGATACCGCCGCGGCACCTGGCTCTAAAACCACACAAATCGCAGCATTAATGAACAACCAAGGCATTTTGGTCGCGAACGAGTATGCTGCAAGCCGAGTGAAAGTGCTTCACGCCAACATTGAACGTTGTGGTGTTCGAAATGCAGCATTGAGTAACTTTGATGGCCGCGTGTTTGGTGGTTGGCTACCGGAATCGTTTGACGCCGTGTTGCTTGACGCCCCTTGTTCAGGTGAAGGCACCGTGCGTAAAGACGAAGATGCCATGAAAAACTGGTCCCAAGAATCGGTACTGGAAATTGCCGCGACACAAAAAGATTTGATCGAAAGTGCGTTTCAAGCGCTCAAACCGGGCGGTGTCATGGTTTACTCAACCTGCACATTGAGCGAAGAAGAAAACCAGCAAGTTTGTCACCATCTAAAACACACTTTTGGCGATGCAGTGGCGTTTGAAAGTTTGAGCTCGCTCTTTGATGGCGCAGAGAAAGCGCTAACAGAAGATGGGTTTCTGCATATTTTCCCGCAAGTGTACGACAGTGAAGGTTTCTTCGTCGCGCGTATTCGCAAACTGGCGTCGGTCAACAGTCCAGACGTCAACAAGAAAATGGGTAAGTTTCCATTTCAAAAAGCGAGTAAAAAAGAGAGCGCTTTGATTGAAAAATCCCTCTCTGATTCACTCGATATCAGTTTACCAGCGGACAGCACCATTTGGTTACGAGACAACGATGTTTGGCTCTTCCCTAATGCTTTAGAACCCATGCTGGGTGAACTGCGTTTCTCTCGCATGGGGATCAAGCTGGCTGAAAAGCACAAGAATGGCTATCGTTGGCAGCATCAGATTGCGACAACACTAGCCAGTGGCGATGAGAAAACCGTTGTGGACATTGACACCGATGCCGCACGCGAATGGTTTATGGGCCGCGATATCTACCCAGAAAACAGTGGCAAAGGCGAAGTTTTCGTTCGCTACCAAGGCGCAATTATTGGTTTGGGTAAGTGGGTAAGTAACAAAATTAAGAATGGATTACCGCGAGAATTAGTCAGAGATAAGAATTTGTTCTAAATCTAAGACTGCTTCCAGAATCAGCGCTGCGTGAGTCTGAGAACCAAGCAGCGCAGTAAGCCTGTACTACACTTAGGATCAGTTGGATGTGAAACCCAAGTAAGAATCTCCCCTCCAGTAACATTCTTACCATTCACATAGCAACACCGTTTAGCGCAGGCTCTTAAGAGCCATTTCCCCTAGGCCCACCGACGGAACCGATGGGCCTCTTTTTTTCTGGCAAGAATGACCAGTGATTACTTCACCGCGCGAATACCATCTTTCTCAATGACGATCTTGCCTGCTTTAAACAATCCGCCGATGGTTTTCTTGTATGTCCCTTTGCTAGTGCGAAAAGCCGTAAAAATTGCCTCTGGAGTCGACTTATCGTTGAGTGGCAAAAAGCCCCCTTTCTTTTCAAGTAGCTCGAGGACTTTTTCAGAAAGATCGTCCATTTTGGCAACGCCCACTTTTTGCAATGCAAGGTCAATTTTGCCATCTTCACGAACGTTTTTGATGTATCCCTTCAGTTTCTTGCCAATAAACAGCTTGCCAAAAACATCCGATGGAAAAATCATGCCCCAGTGTGAACCGTTCACAATCGCTTTGAAGCCCAACTGACTGCGCTCAGCAATGATCAGATCCACTTGCTCGTTGCGGATGTAATTCGCTGGCGTTTTATCAAGCAGCTTATTGAATTTGGTGGTGCCGACAATTCGGCCAGAGGCTTTATCGGTGTATACATACACGAGAATCGATTGACCAGCGGTAAAACGACTGCGTTGCTCACTGTATGGCACTAGCAGATCTTTCTCTTTGATGCCCCAGTTAACAAAAGCACCCGTGCTGTTGACCCCCTCAACCTTCATCAAGCCCCATTCGCCCACTTGTGCGATTGGCGTTTCAGTTGTAGCAGCCAATTGATTGTCGGAGTCAAAGTAAATAAAGACATCGATTTGAGCGCCGACGTCACAACCTTCTGGCACATGTTTGTTTGCCAGTAAAATGCTGCCGTAGTCTTTTCCATCTAGGAATACACCAAAATCTGTGCGTTTAGTTACTTCTAAGTTGTTAATTTGACCAACTTTAATCATTGAATATATCTCACTGCAAATTTGCAGAGATTATACGTGATCTCTGCTATTCTTGCGCAAGTCTCAATACAATTATTTATCAAATAGGGTATTTCGTTGATTTCAGTCGATAAACAAGACTCCATCACCCTCAAGATCAGCCATATTATGGGGGCAAGTAAAAAACTCGATCTCGACTTCTACCTATTCGTACCTGGAGAGCTTGGGCTAACGCCTGAAGTGCTCTCTGAATCTGAGTTTTACTATACCTCTGTGGTGCAAAAGCGTTCTTATTACAGTGACAAAACGCTACTTCCGCTGGTACACAGCCGATTAGCGCAGCGGGGGCGTTTATCCAACACTCAGTATCGTGTTAGCTTGAGTTTGTTTGCTTATCAATACGTTATTGCACTCGATAAAGCCGTGGCTAAACTGAATGAGCAATCCAGTGACGGCGTCACCGAAGATCAAGTCGATGAGGTGATTGAGATTTCTCTCGATATCCTCAAACGGCTACGCCGCTCTATCCCGTATGAAGAGATTCTTAAGCGTTATTACGTCAACATCGACAACTATCTTTCTTGGTACACAGAACAAAAATTTCTTGCCTTAGTTGCCCACTTACCACGTGAAGGAGATTACAGCACCATCAAGGATCGCTTAATCACTCTCTGCGAAAAAGAGCAAGCACATCGAAAACTCAATAAGTACAACTCATCCAACGCAGCAGACGATGCAACGCGCATGACCAACAAAATGCGTTTACTGCGCCGCTTGATTGAGCACCCGATTGTGTTGAATGAAAAAACCACCTCACTAGGCAAGAACATCAAACGCATGATCAAAGGCTTGGCAACGGGTCTTGTGATGGTGTTTGTCACAACCACGGTCATTTCTGCGCGAGATTATCTTGGCGAAATTTCTGCGTCATTCATCGTCGCCATGTCGATCATTTATGCTTTACGTGAAATCTTTAAAGATGACTTACGTGACATGATGTGGCGTTGGATCCGCAAAGGTAAGCCGAAGTGGCGTCGTAAATACACCGACCCCACAACAGGGAAAGAGGTCGGCCACAAGTTGGAATGGTTAGATTACACCGTCATCAATAAACTGCCGGATCGCATTCAAGCCATTCGCAAACGACGTGTGGTTCAGCGTGAAGAGCAAATTCTTCACTACCACGCCAAAACGGAAATGTCGACGTCTCGCTTTTTGAGTGGCTATGAGCAAACACGCGAAACGTTCAACATCAGTTTAAGACCATTTACACGTTTGATGGACAAAGGCAGCAACCGTATCTATCGGCTACAAGATGGGCAAGTCAGTCGCGAATCAGTGGAAAAACGCCATCTCTTTAATCTGATTGTGAAAGAAAACACCCACCAAGGTGAGCCCGTTTACTACCGCTGGAAAATTGTCATGAATCGCTCGAAAATTGTTGCCATCGAGAAAATCGAACAACCTGAAACCTAGCGTTACGCCCTAGGCGTCACTTTTTTAATCGATAGGGTTAAATCAAATTCGGCCATCGGCTCATCCCCATGCAAGGTGGGACAAAGCGCGGTAATTCGAACATCTTGATTAACCCTTTCACCTGTTTGCATGGTTTGAGCCAGCATTTGGTCGATCAAAGGGCCATCATGGCAAACAAAATGCACATCCGCCTCTGGCCTTTTTAGAAATTCCGCCTTTACGCCCTTAAACGCCAAGGAAATTTTCTCTCCTTGATTTTTGGCTTTGCTCATCGCCAAAAAACCACCTGCCACATCCGCACCAACGGCTAATGCACCGAAGTACATGCTATTCAGGTGATTCTTTGTTCGTTTTCTAAGGGGGATTTTCACTTCCACCATTTTTTCATCAATGGCAATGATTTTGGGGCGACACAACCAGATCAGTGGGACTTTAGAAAACCCAAACATATTGAGATAAAGATTGGCTTTTTGTAGTGACGTAAGCATAGTGGCGTTTCCTCATAACTAGTCTGACCAGTTTCCTGCGCACAGCGCCAGTTGTCAAAGAATTGTTAACAAAAATCATCAAGTCGCTGAGTCCATCACGAATTTATCCCCGCGATTCATCATCAATTCAGTGGAAAATGTTCATTAACTCCCTTTTCATTAAGGCTTTTATTTATTAACAGTTACTCATACTGTTTCACTTACGCTTATATTCATTTTAATTCACGCCAGCTTTACAGTTTGACACGTAAATAGATGGCTAAGAATCCCGTTAAATGGTTTATTCCTGTGGCTAATTCCGTTATCTTTACCGCTTCGTAATAAAATACAAAGCTATCACATGCCACTAAAAACAGATGAATTGAGAACCCAACCTTTGGGTCCAATGCCAACTCCCGCTGAGTTGAGCCAAGCCCATCCGATTACCGACGATGTGGCCGAGCGAATTGCGAAATCTCGCAGACAAATTGAAGATATTTTAACGGGTAAGGACAACCGCCTTTTGGTGATTGTCGGTCCTTGCTCTGTGCACGATACTGAAGCCGCGATTGATTACGCGACGCGTTTAAGCTCGATTCAAGAGCTGTATCGCGATGAGCTGTTCATCGTTATGCGCACCTACTTTGAAAAACCACGCACTGTGGTGGGCTGGAAAGGCCTCATTACCGACCCAAATCTGGATGGCTCTTACGCACTAGAAGCAGGCCTGCATAAAGCACGTAAGCTATTGCTCGACATCAACAAACTTGGCCTTGCTACCGCAACTGAGTTTCTTGACATGATCACTGGTCAATATATTGCTGATTTGATCACTTGGGGCGCGATTGGTGCTCGAACCACTGAATCGCAAATTCACCGTGAAATGGCATCTGCACTCTCCTGCCCGGTTGGCTTTAAAAACGGCACCAACGGCAACGTGAAAATTGCGATTGACGCAATTCGAGCATCAAAAGCTTCGCATTACTTCTACTCTCCAGATAAAAATGGCCGCATGACCGTTTACCGCACCAGTGGTAACCCATATGGACACATTATTCTGCGTGGTGGTGATACCGGCCCTAACTTTGATGCAAAATCGGTTGAGTCTGCCTGTCAATCACTGGCTGAGTTCGATTTGCCACAGCGTTTGATCGTTGATTTCAGTCACGCGAACTGTGAAAAGCAACATCGTAAACAGCTCGATGTCGCGCAAGACATTTGTAACCAGCTAAAAGCAGGCAGCACTTATATCGCAGGCATCATGGCAGAAAGCTTTATTACCGAAGGCAATCAGCCGATGACTGACCTTGATAACTTGACCTACGGCCAATCGATCACTGACCCTTGCCTAAGCTGGGAACACACAGCGCAAATGCTGGACATGCTTGCGACTGCTGTAAAAGAAAGCCGTTAAGATAATAACTATAGGAACTTAAACCATGCCGTCATTTGACATTGTTTCTGAAATCGATACCGTTGAACTACGCAACGCTGTAGACAACTCAAACCGTGAGCTTTCGACTCGTTTTGATTTTCGTAACGTGCAAGCTAGCTTTGAGCTAGTAGAGCAAACGGTAAAAGTCTCTGCTGAAGGTGACTTCCAGTTAAAGCAAATGCGCGATATTTTACGTGGTCACCTTGCTAAGCGTGGCGTTGACGCAAACTCTATGGATGCGAAAACGGCTGAGCAGACAGGCAAAAATTGGCATCAAGACATTGTTTTCCTGCAAGGCATTGAAACGCCAATGGCGAAAAAAATCGTTAAGCTGATTAAAGATGCCAAACTGAAAGTACAAGCTTCTATCCAAGGCGACAAAGTTCGCGTAACGGGTAAAAAACGCGACGATTTGCAAGAGACTATTGCAGCAATTCGTGCCGCAGAACTTGGCCAACCGTTCCAGTTCAATAACTTCCGTGATTAATCGCGATATCGCGATCATATCCAACGAAAAAAGCCTCTGATGAGGCTTTTTGTTTATCTGCGACATAATAAACACTGCGCAGAAAGGAAAAAAGAAAATGGACTCAGATGACTTTTACGCCATTTCTGCCACCGCGTTTGATGTCATATAACGCTTCATCGGCTTGAAATAAATAGGGTTCCCAATTTTGCTGCAATTCATGAGCCGAAGAGACACAAACCGCACCAATCGAAACCGTAACGGCGACAACCTCATCCGACGCGGCAATTTCAGTGCGCGAAATCGCTTCTTGCAGCCTAGTTAATGTCTGATGGGCCTGTTGGCAAGTTAGATTCAATACCAAAACAAACTCTTCTCCCCCCCATCGAAGCAGTAAGTCGTCACCGCGTGTACAGCAGCTAAGCATGTCGGCCACTTTTGACAGCACATCATCCCCCACTTGATGTCCATAGGTATCATTGATCTGTTTGAAATGATCGATATCAACTACGGCCAAGCATTTCGGCGTGTTCATGGTGTCTGACTTGTTGCTGATGCTTTGCCACCATTTATCCAGATAGCTGCGATTGTTGACCCGCGTGAGAGGATCAATCATAGATTGCGTCTCTAGTTGCACGTTTTGTTGCGTCAATGCTTGTTGTAAACGTTGGCTTGCTTTGAGCTTACGCCAAAGCAGATATGCGAGAAACGAGAATAGAGTTACGGCCAGCATATAGGCCCATTCACGTAATTTTTGCGCTTCCAGTTGGGTCAATTGCAAGGCGTTTTGCGCCTCAAGCAACATCAGCTCTTGCGAAGCGAGTTTTTCATCGAGCCGACCTCTGACAATCGCCACGTCAGAGTTAAACGATTCGGTTAGGTATTTTTGCTCTAACTGCGACGCGGTTTGATAAGTTTGCAGTGCAGACTTGAGATCACCCGATTGCTGTTGAATTCGCGACAATGTTTTTAGCGCTTCGATGATCGCAATGGTCTCTTTATCTTCTTCAAACTGCTTCAATGCCAACTGGATATAGCTGGTGGCAGCTTTGAGTTCATTTTCGACAAGGAACACTTCCGCAAGAATGTCTTGGCAATGAGCAATTTGACTCTCAGTGCCGTTTTGCTGTGAAAATTTGAGACATTCTAAACCTGTTTCCATGGCGAGTTGCGTGTGCTCTTGCCTCAGCAATACTTCCGTCATGTTAACTAGGGTTTTAATTTTTAGATAGCTGGCCCCTGCCACGCCGGCCTTTTCATATGCCAATCTGATGTTTTTTAGCTCAGACTCTTTACGTCCCATGGCTCCATCAATCACACTGGCATTCGTGAGTAAGATGGCTTCAAACAAAGTGTTTTTGAAATGATTGGAGTCATAGAGTCGATTAGACTGACGATTGAACTGCTCCGCACGTTGCCAATCTTTGCTATCCATGTACACAGTGGAGATATTATTGAGCACCATAGAAGCCTGAAGCGGCTCTTCATTCTGTTCAAAAATCTCTAACGCACGATGATACTGATTCAGCGCCACCGTAAAATCGGTAAACTCATAGGCTACATTGCCGAGCCATTTTAGCGCGCGCCCTTCTAAAGACTGGTAGCCAATCGCATTTGCCATCTCTTGCGCTTCAAGAAAATACGCCTCTGCTTGGCGAAACTGATTTTGGGTCATCAGCCCGCGACCTTGCGTTAACTTCGCTTCAGCCTTAATCCATTGCTGATCCGTTTGCTCTGCCAACTCAAGCACTTCGGGTAAGTTGGAGCTTTCTTTTCCTTCGTACTTAAAGAGATTGTTTTTAGCAAACAAATACAAGGCTTTGGCGTTATCACTGCCATTTTCTGGATAAACGAACGCTTTATTTGCCGTGATTTGTGGGTAGCGTAGCGAATCCACGTAGTACTGAAGGTAAATGTGATCTTGCTCGGAGATGAACTCATCTAAGTAGAGATCGCAAGGTAAAGCATGAGGCTCGGCAAAAACCACAGTTGGAATGAGAGCAGAAAAAAGTGATATGAATAACGGTTTAGCTTTTGATGACATTCGGCATTACTGACTCAGATTCGCTCTTCCTTGAATATGGGGTTATCGCAGTGCCACGTTATCAAAGTAACGCTGACGACAGAGCAAAACGATAAAGCGGAACTATGAAAACCATCATTTCATAGCGCACACGGATAATAAACACACAAAAAACATGGTGATTGCGTTATATATAATTTCCAACTCTATAACGCAAGACATTCGTCACACAACCAATGCATTTCAGTTAAAAGTTCTGCTAATAAAGCCCTTTATTCTGGAAGACGCTCTCGCAGATATCGGGCAAATTTGGGTTTGCCGCTGTTAGTGAAACCATTGTGTCGATAAGTAACAGTCGCACCAATAGCAGGGGGATTTTTGCGTTGTTCGTCGGTGAAACCACTACCGATATAGAACTCGGTACCATCATCGAGCCGCACCAACAATGCGCCTAGCATACCCATTAAACGGCCACTCCCTGGCTTATAACCAATGACCGTCGCTTCTGCATCACTGTACTTCTTCAGTTTCAGTAGATCATTGCCCCGCCCCGCTTGGTAGCGGCTGGTGATATTCCTAAGCATCACCCCTTCACCACTGATGCCCGTAATGGCATCCAGTTTTTCAAAAAGCTGTGCTTCGCTGACGATCGGTTTGTGCTCAACAAATTTGATGTGCCTCGCGTCGATGTTTTTCACTAAATCGATCAGGGTATAGTAGCGCTTTTGGTAATCACCCGCTGACTCTGGCAGGTCAAAAACCATAAAGTCAATCTGCTTCCAAGCATGCTCATCGGGCGTGGCGTCCAGCACTGTCTGCTGCACAATGTGAAAATTACCTCGTCCGGCCCATAACTCACCATCGAGCGCCATCGGTGGTAATGCTTCAATAAACCACGTCGGAGCATAAATTCGATTGCCATTGCGAGTAAGCAATTGAGTGCCAGTCCAATACGCCCGAATACCATCCAATTTTTCGCTATACCAATAATCGTTGATCTTCACTCCATGCCCATAAGTTTGTGCAAGCATCACCTCTGGTATTGGCAATGGCTCTTCCTCAGCCATCACAGGGATGGCGACGAGAATCGCCATCGATAATATAGTCAAACGCATCCTGCTTCCCCTAATCCTTTCCTTTCTAGCGTTTTTTATCGCATTTCCCCGCCATGTTCACGTCCAGTATCAAGGTTCATAAATGATGTGCGACAGCACTCAGTAAAAATCGAAAAAGGGTTCTATTAATTACAATTTTTCCATGCTCTCAGACGTGTTTTCCTGATTCTCAAATTGAGAAAAAATCATTTCGATTTGAGAAGCCTAAAACACTCCAATCTATCCAATTGATTTTTATAGTGTAATTTTTGGCATACAACCTGCTCTTTGTTGAAGACACCCAACAGGAGAACGTCACATGGAACTCAGCACACTCGACCTCAATCAACAAACACTCACACTGTCTATCGTTGGTAATTTTGATGCCCACGGTAGCCGCCAAGCCCAAATTCACATTGATGAGTTGATCAACAATGATCGCCATACCGATATCGAAGTCGATATGAGTGGTGTTGAGTTTCTCGATTCATCAGGTATTGGGGCGATCGTTTATCTCTATAAAAGATTGGTTGAACGTGAACGCACCATGCGCATTGAAAACGTACGCGGCCAGCCACTCGAAATCATCAGCTTACTGCGTATTGACCACGCGATTCCCGTTAACTCCAAGCAGTTTTAGCCATAACAATAAAAATTCGTCGGAGGTTGGCATGCAAAAACACTTACTGTTTACAACGCTCTATTTCACCCTGCTCATCTCAGGTTGTGCAAGCTACCCTGAGCATGGCAGCGGTGGATTGGCAGAGAGTTATCAAAATATCAGTTATGAAAACGCCGACTTTTCTCCGGTCATGCCTGATGAACCTCTCGGTCCTGAACATGGCATGCGCTTCGATTGGCAACTGGCGAAATTGCACTTAGATTCGTTGATCCGCGAAGGCGCTAAATGGTGCTTTCCTGCCTCTGTGGTACAAGCCTTAGAGCTGCAAAATCGCATCGCTCGTGAATTGCAAGGCGGATTGCTGCTCGATGCGGCGAACGATTTGGTCATTCAACGTAAACGTCTGCATCAACTAGAACAGCAGCTCGACTACGTACTTTCACACACTCGATGCGTTCCCCCACGTGATGAAGACGCCTTCCGTTTTCAGTTGGATATCGTTAACGAGCTCTATGACATCCTCAATATTGACAATCAATTCGCGGTGAATTCCGCGGAAATTAATCCCAAATACATGGGCCACCTTGCCAAAGCGGCCAATATATTGCGCGAGCACACCGCGTTAACCCTCACCGTGACGGGCCACGCGGATGCCACCGGTAACGAGGCATACAACGAAAAACTAGCGATGGACAGAGCCGAGCAAGTCAAACGTTACTTAGCCATTTTCGGTTTGGATCCCAACCGCATCACCACCTATTCACTGGGAGAAAAACTGCCCTTGTTTGATGGTGAAAGTGCCGCCGTGCGCCTGACCAATCGCCGTGTGAGCATCGAAATTCAATCGCCAGCGAATACGGAACCATCTCCCTATGCAGGAGGCGTACAATGAACATCGCAAAAAGCTATCTCGCTCTCATTCTTTTGCTGTTAATGATTGCGCCAATCCTAAGCCATGCTGCCGATGAGCGCGTACAGGTGGGCGATCTGATCCAAATTAACCTACCAGGTGAAGAGAGCCTCAATCGCGGATTCCAAGTCGATAAACGTGGCCGAATCACTCTGCCAGAGATTGGCCCGATTTATGTCGCAGGTTATCAATCGGCACAATTGGAAAACGCGGTCAAACAGTCATTAGCCACCGTTTTTCGTGATGTGAGTAACCTCAGCGTGTTTGTCAAACAACAGCAGATGCTGATTTCCGTACAAGGCTATGTCTCACAGCCGGGTGAATACACTTTGCCGCAAGGCGCAAGCGTTGAGATGGCTTTCCATGCCGCGGGGGGATTACGCTCTGGCGCTCAACTCGACAAAATGCAGTTAAAACGGGGCAGTGACCGTCGCGAGTTTAACTACAAACAATTTCTCGACTCTGGCAACGATGAGTTGTTACCACAGTTGATGTCGCTTGACGTGCTTTTCGTTCCCGCCTCTCCTTTGGTAGGCAACATTGAGCAGACGTTTGATCCTGCAAAACTGGCAGACAGTGGTGACAGCGCAGATTCTGCCAAAGGCATCAAAGTGTTCGGTGAAGTGAACTCGCCGGGCTCGTTCAGTTACAAACCAGACACCAACTTGGTTGATATTTTGATGCGCTCAGGTGGGGTTACACGTTACGCTGGCGTAGAACAGATCCGAGTGATTTCCAACAATGAGCCCAAAGTATTCAATCTAAAAAAATACCTCGATAGCGGCGATTCTTCTCTTTTACCCGATATCGCCCCCGGCTCCACTGTGTTCGTTCCTCGTCAAGAAGAGGAGATCAAGTCCAGCTCCAACACCGTGTATATCATGGGCGAAGTGGCTCACCCCGGCGCGTATGAAGGCAAACCTGGGGCCACCTTTATGGACATTCTTGCCAATGCCGGCGGCCCCACCCGATTTGCTGAGTCTCGTCAAATTCGTGTGCTTAAAGCGGATGGACGCGTGATCCGATTTGATTTGACCGCACACACCGAAGGATTGGGCAAAACCAAGGTGCCACAAATCCAGCCCGGTGACGCCATTTTTGTCCCAGAAAAAACCGACATGAACGAGAAGTCCTGGCTTAAAGTGGCCCCCGATCGCGCCGTTGCTGTCATGGGCGAAGTGGTTCGTCCGGGTCGCATCGAGTGGTCCGACGAAATGGATTTGATGGATCTGCTGGCGCATGTCGGTGGCCCAACATTACGGGCTGACACAACGAAGATCGAAGTTGTCAACGGCGGCAAAATGCAAGTGTTTGACCTCGATGCTTTTATTCGCCAAGGTGCGCCAACGAAAGCCCTGCCTCGCATTGATGCAGGCGCGATCATTCGTGTGCACGATTTACCACAAGACCCATCCGACAACAAATCACAGTGGGTGAGACAAAGCTCAGATGCCTCGATTTATGTCTTTGGTCAAGTCAATGCGCCAGGGCGCTATCGCTTTACCAATGAAATGCACTTTCTTGACATTTTGTCTGCCGCTGACGGGCCAACCAAAGATGCTGATATTCACAATATCCGCGTCACGCACCGAGATAAAAGCTACTCGCTGGTCAGCAAACTCAATCTCTCACTCTATTTTGAAACCGGAGATGAATCTCTTCTTCCTCACGTCAAGCCCGGAGACACCATCTACATTCCAGAGAAGGAGAAAAACTGGCTCGATACCAGCAAAGAATCAACCGTTCGAGTGCTAGGAGCTGTGAACAAACCGGGACGCTACGCCTTTAACGACAACATGACGATCCTCGATTTACTCGCGGAGGCTGGTGGACCAAGCTCAAGCGCTTATTTAGAGAAAATCAGCGTGGTTAATATGTCTTGCTGCCAAGGGCAGGCGCGCACCTTCGATCTCGTGAGTTTCAGCAAAACCGCGAATATTTACCACCTTCCCGTGATCCGTGCAGGCGACACGATTTATATTCCGAGCCGCGATGAAAGCTTGATTGAAAAAGCACGCGCAGGTTTGCGCGATGTGCTGCAAATCACCACCACCTTGGTATTAATAGGAGCATTATGATGATGATTCCCGCGACTCACGCCGAAATTGAACAGCTCTATCTCAAAGCAGAGCTTGAACAGATTCGCTCCATTTGTCTCACGGGCTGCAGCTCTGGTGACGGCGTCACCTCAATTGCGACTGCGCTGGCTGAACGATTCATTCTTGCGGGCCATCATACCT
Source organism: Vibrio vulnificus CMCP6 (assembly GCF_000039765.1). NCBI lineage: Bacteria > Pseudomonadati > Pseudomonadota > Gammaproteobacteria > Vibrionales > Vibrionaceae > Vibrio > Vibrio vulnificus. The sequence continues at coordinate 2,706,807 of NC_004459.3, forward strand.
TGTATGTCGACCTCAATCTGTTTAAGCCCGCTTTTCACGATGTGCATAGCTTCGAGCACGAAGCGCAGCCAGGAATGCTCATCGAACACAATGAAACCCATCAAGTATTGGTCGGCGTGCCAGCGCCCACCCAGACGGCCGTTCAGCTTTCCTACAAAGATCCGGCCAACTTGTGCTCAGCCGTCAATAAATGGCAAAGCCACTATGAGCGCATCATTATTGATACCTCGCCGCTACTTAATCTCAATAAAGGAAATGTGCCAGCACAAAGCGTCGCCAGTGCGTGTGATGCCACCATTCTTGTCGCTTGCTATGGCAGTACAACAGAAAACCAAATTTTGCAGGCACAAAGTCTGCTCGATGCCCGATCCATTCATCTACTTGGCACCATTTTGAACATGAAAGATTCGCCAAGTTTTTCAGAAGAATTGGTCAGACAATTGAATAAATTCAAATTTCTTCCACTACGCTTAAGAAAGCGCTTAGAAAACTGGTTGTATAAAAACGAATTTTTGAATCTGCCCTATTGATTGGAGACTTGACGATGAAGCAATGGATACTGACCGCACTGCTCCTCTTTGCACCCTCAGTTGGTGTAAACCGCTGGTTTTTGGTGTGGTACCTCAGCAATCCGCCAGCCGTCTGGCCGACAATTGGACGCCAGTGATCAAAGCACTCAGCGAGGATATCGGGCTCGAGATTGTTTTTGCCACCGCCCCCGACATTCCGACGTTTGAAGCACGCCTCAATGAGGGCCATTACGACATCGCTTACATGAACCCTTATCACTATGTGGTGTTCCACCAGCAAGTTGGCTACCAAGCCATCGCCAAAGCCAAAGATACGTTGATTTATGGCTTAATTGTGGTGAATGCCAATGACGCCATTAACACCATTGCTCAGTTGAACGGACAAACATTGGCGTTTCCGTCACCAGCCGCTTTTGCTGCGACGATACTGACGCAAGGGTATTTAAACCAACAAGGTATTGAATATCAGCCCAAATACGTTTCATCCCACGACTCTGTCTATCTCAATGTAGCGCGTGGCTTATTACCTGCTGGCGGTGGCATTGCCAGAACACTGAACGCCGCTCCTGCCGATGTTCGTCAGCAATTAAAGATACTTTGGACCAGCGATGGCTACACGCCACACCCTATCGCCGTAAAACCGAACCTTGATGCAAACACCGTATTGGCGCTGCAAAACGCCCTGCTCAATCTCAATCAGCGCAACGGGAGAGAGTCATTGTTGAGCCCACTCAAGATTTCTGCGTTTGTCGCGGCGCAAGATTCTGATTGGAACGATATTCGCCAGCTCGATATTAAGTTACTGACGGACTAAAGGTATCTCGCCAGGAGGTCATTATGTCTTTTCGAATTAAAACCATCATCGGCATTGCCTGCATTGAAATCATCATGTTGATGCTGCTGGTTTTCAGTGCCATGAACTTCATGCGCCAATCAAATCAAGAGCAGTTTATTCAAAAAGCCAATGCCACCTCACAGATGTTTGCTCGTGCATCCAAAGATGCCCTACTTTCCCTCGATCTCGCCACTTTGGATGATTTGACTCAAGAAATCCTCTCTCTTCCAGACATCCTCTATGTGGATATCCGCAACAACGATCAGCAACTGGCGTTTGCAGGTGCTTTGCCAAAAGTGAGTGCCGATTGGCAAGCCGATGACCACGTCAGCTTAGGCGATTTGGTGTTTGATGTGAGTGAAAAGATCACCGTCGATGGCCTAACCTATGGTGAAATTCGCATGGGTTTTAACACCACGGCGATTCAAACCGCGCTTGATGAAGCGAGCAAAGCCATCGTCCTTATCGCCGTATTAGAGATCATTCTTGTTGCTCTCTTTTCCTATTTTTTAGGGAGTTATCTCAGCCAAAATCTCTATCAACTCACTCGCGCGGCAGAGCGCGTTGCCAATGATGGCCCCGGCTTCCAACTTCAACTCAAGGCGAAAGATGAAATCGGCAAAGTGGCCGCCGCGTTTGACTCCATGTCGCATAATCTCGCCACCAGCTACCAAGAGCTTGAGCAAGCCCGGACCCAAGCTGAGCTCGCCAATGAATCGAAAAGCCGCTTTCTGGCCTCCATGTCTCATGAAATTCGCACGCCGATGAATGGAGTGCTTGGGCTACTCGGCATTTTGGGTGAAACCAAACTGGACAACCATCAGCAAAACCTTGTCCATACGGCGAAAGAATCTGGCGAGCTGCTGCTTTCCATCATCAACGACATTCTTGATTTCTCTCGCATGGAAGCCAATACACTGATTCTTTACCCTCGCCCGTTTGAGCTAAAAAGCTGCGTTGAGGAAATCGTCAACAGCTTTGAACCCCTCGCCAAAACCAAAGGGTTGTACTTGTCTCTCACCTTCAACGATGAGTGTGACTACGTGGTGGTGGGTGACTCAAACCGCTATCGCCAAGTGCTGCTTAACTTGCTCGGCAACGCCGTCAAATTTACCCAAAAAGGAAGCGTGTCCCTTCATGTGACGACACAAAACGAAGGCGATAAGCTCTATATCCGCTGCGAGATCAACGACACCGGTATCGGTATTGCGCCCGATGCCATGGCCATTTTGTTCGAAGAGTTCACCATGGTCGATCAGGGCTATTCACGGACTCGCGAAGGCTCGGGGCTTGGCCTTGCGATTTGTAAACGTCTTGCTCAATTGATGGAAGGTGAAATCAACGTTGAAAGCGAAGTGGGAAAAGGCTCTTGCTTTGTGTTTAGTGTGGAAATGCCACTGGCAGAACATGACACTGTCACGCAACAGGCTCAGCCTGACAATGATAGCGTCTGCACATTGCTTCAAGGCAAACGCATCTTGGTAGCGGAAGACAACACCGCGAATCAGATGGTGATTAAAGCCATGTTTGAGCGCCTTGGCGTGGCGATCGACTTAGCCAACGATGGTTATGAAGCGGTGAGCATGGCATCAAATCACCACTACGACATTATTTTTATGGATATTTCGATGCCTGGCAAAGATGGCATGCAAGCGTGCAAAGAGATTCGTCAATTGCCCGATGCCAAACAAGCAGCAACGCCCATTATTGCGCTTACCGCACACGCGCTATATGGCGATAAAGAGAAGTTTCTTCGCTCTGGCATGAATGGCTACCTCTCTAAGCCGCTACGTAGCCGTCATTTAATTGAGGAGTTGAACAATATTTTAAGCGCATCCAATCACCACGATACTGCTCATAAGCCCCTTGAAACGGAGAAAACCAATCATATGCAGATCACCTTAACGTCAGAAAAAAACACCACCGCCCCATTGGTGGATGAATTGATCATTCAACAAATGATTCGTGACACCAGTGCTGAGGTGATGCCGATGCTCATTGAGCATTACATTGAAGAATCGGAGCGGCGCTTGGTGAAGATTGATCAGGCGATCGCTCACAGCGATTTTCAACAACTGGAGTTTGAGTTACACACGCTAGGCAGTTCATCACTGGCGCTGGGCAATCGACGCTTATCCAACCTAGCCAGAAAGCTTGAGCGGCTGTGCGTGGCAAAGGAGTATGACGCTGTGATGGAAGACGCGTCTGGTATTGCTCAGCTAGCACACGATTCGCTGTCTGCACTAAACGAGCGCAAACAACTTGGGTTTGTAGAGCCAAACTCAATTTAACGCGTTGAATATTGCTGTCCTAATACGAGATCGCACAACAACGATTTGAAAAAATTTCAATCAAAAATAGTCGCTTAACCCAGCAAAGCGCCACCCATGTGCTAAAACTATTATTAATATACGAGCAACAGACGGTGACATGGGTAAGGAGAAGAGATGCGAGCAAAAGTACTGTTAGTCGAGGATTCCACTTCACTTGCCATTTTATATAAGCAATACGTCAAAGATGAGCCCTATGATATTTTTCACGTAGAAACCGGACGTGACGCGATTCAGTTTATTGAGCGCAATACGCCTCAACTGGTGATTTTGGATCTCAAGTTGCCCGATATGTCCGGGGAAGATGTGCTCGACTGGATCAACCAAAACGATATTCCGACCGCGGTTATCATCGCCACCGCTCATGGTTCCGTTGACATCGCCGTCAGCTTAATGAACAAAGGGGCGGAAGATTTTCTCGAAAAGCCAATAAAAGCCGACCGTTTAAAAACATCCATTGCCGTTCATCTAAAACGCGCCAAGTTAGAGCATTTGGTTGAGAACATGCAATCTCGCTTCGACAGGCCACGTTATCATGGCTTTATCGGCGCGTGCCTGCCAATGCAGGCCGTTTATAAAACCATTGATTCCGTGGCACCAACCACCGCCAGTGTTTTTATCAACGGAGAGAGTGGCACAGGGAAAGAAGTGTGTGCTGAAGCGATCCACAAACAGAGCCTACGCAAAGAGCAGCCCTTTATCGCAATCAACTGTGGGGCGATTCCTCGTGACTTAATGGAAAGCGAAATCTTTGGTCACTTAAAAGGGGCGTTTACTGGAGCGACAACCGACCGCAAAGGTGCGGCAATGCTGGCCAACGGCGGCACGTTGTTTCTCGATGAATTGTGCGAAATGGAACTGGAGATGCAGAAAAAACTGCTGCGTTTTCTTCAGACTGGTACCTTCACCCCACTCGGCGGCAGTAAAGAAGTCAAGGTGGATGTTCGCATCATCTGCGCCACCAATCGCGATCCCCTCAAAGAGGTCGAAGAAGGCCGTTTTAGGGAAGATCTCTACTATCGTGTCCATGTGGTTCCCATTGAAATGCCGCCACTTAGAGAACGAGGTAATGACATTGTTGAGCTGGCCAATCACTTCCTCAAAACTTACGCCAAAGAAGACGGCAAAAAATTCAACTCAATCAGCAAAGAAGCGCAATCAATACTCAAAAAATACAACTGGCCGGGCAATGTTCGTCAGTTGCAAAACATCATTCGCAACATTGTCGTTCTCAACGATGACAACCAACTGAATGTGGAACATTTGCCGGCTCAGCTCACCACCAAACCGCAAACCGTCAAAGAACCCGCTAAACTCTCAACCCCACCTCAACCTGCTCAAGCGGTCATACACGAGATGCACAACGGACATGAGGCGTTAAACCATCATTCGCTTGAGACGCAAACATCCAAGGCCAATCCACTCACCCACAATGCGTTCCACCATTCTGACGGCAGTATCCGTCCAATGTGGCAAATCGAACGCGAAGCGATTCAAAACGCTATCGCCTTTTGCGATGGCAACGTGATCAGTGCAGCGGTGATGTTGGAACTAAGCCCCTCGACGGTGTATCGCAAAAAACAAGCGTGGGAGGCAGAAGAAAATGCCTGACGACAACAAAGCCACACTCGGCAAAAAACGCCCAGCCAAAAGTCATCGCGTCGGGAAAGAGATATGGCTGCTGCTCGACTCTCTCGTTTACGGAGGGATTGAAAGCCATGTGATTGAGCTCGCTTCGGCACTCAAGGCTCAGCATTATTCGGTACGTGTTTTATTAACCAACAAATATGTCCGTCGCCCACCGATTATGCAGCAGCTCAGACAGCGAGGGATCCGCGTTAACTACATCTCTCAGTTATCCGGTAATCACCCCATGCCCATTATGCAGTTAGCCGTTGCGCTAAAGCGCTATCGACCCATCGCCGTACATACCCATGGCTACAAAGCCAATATCTACGCGCGCTTAGCACGAATGATGAGCTTTCCGCATCTGCGTTTAGTCAGCACCTATCATGCAGGAGAAAGTAAAACGGGTAAGCTGTGGTTGTACGATTGGGTCGATCGCCTGACCAGCTTCATTAGCGATCATCGCTTTGCCGTCAGCGATGCTATTCTTCACTCTTTGCCTTTTGCTGGAGAGCGAATCAACAATTTTGTCCCGGTATCAGAGCTGGCAAAATCGCATCAGAATTGTTCGCAACACATCGGCTTCGTTGGCCGTTTGAGTTACGAAAAAGCCGCCGATCGTTTTGTCGAATTGGCGGAGCACTTTCCTTCCCTGATCTTCCATCTGTACGGTGACGGACCAGAACGCGAGCCGTTGGAGACGTTAGCGAACGACAACGTCGAGTTTTCTGGGTTTGTCAGCGACATGACGAAGGTTTGGCCTAAGATTTCCGTGTTGATCATCCCTTCTCGCTTTGAAGGCCTACCCATGGCAGCGTTAGAAGCCATGGCAAACGGCGTCGCTGTCATTGCGATGAATGTCGGCCAATTAGGCCAACTTATCGAACATGGTCAAAACGGTTTTATTGCACAAACAGAAGCAGATTTGGTGGCGCATTTGCAGAGTTGGTTGGAGATGCCGTCCGCGGAACAGCAACGCCTACTGTTTCAGGCGCGCGAGACCATAATGCAACACTATTCGCCTCAAGCTGTTTTGCCGCAAATTCTCTCGTCCTATCATATCGACAACGCTTTTCCCAATTTGAGAATCAAATTGACGCCTCACCATTAGCCAACAAGAAATGCTCGATTTTTCAGTGAGATAAATCGAGTATTTCTTTGGCACTGCCATTGCACTCCCTAGCTAACATGAGAATAAATCGTGGATAGGGAATCACAATGACAACAAGAACACCCATTTTATTTGTCCACTATGGGGATAACTGGATCCGAGGCAGCGAGACAACACTCATCCATCTACTGGCAACGTTAGACACCCAACAGTTTGAGCCTATCGTATGGTCAAATTGTCAGCCTCTGCTCGATCATTTCGCTCAATGTGGTATCACCACCTATCAAGACCCATTTTCGGTATTGGGTGTCATAGGGGCAAACAAGTTTAACCCCCTCAACACGATGAAATTGGTCGCCCGGGCGATCACCTTAATACAACGCCACCATGTTTCGCTTATCCACGTCAACAGTGGCGCGCCTTGCCAATGGATGAGTATTGCTGCACGACTTTGTCACTGCCCACAGCTGCTTCAACTCCATGGCGACTACCCACTCCGCGAGCGCTTTTTAATGGGCTTTCATCTCGCCGATAAAATTGTTTGCGTAAGTAACGCCATTAGCCAAGCAATGCAAAGTGAAGGGCTCACACTGCCTCAATTGAGTGTGGTGCACAACGGCGTGGGTTTGCCTTCCTCATCACTTGACACTTCCCTCAAAACTCAACTTTCGATTCCACGCCAAGCCTTTACCTTCATCACGATTGGCTCCTTGATCGCGAGAAAAGGCGTGGATCGTTTGCTCAAGGCGCTCTATCTGCTGAAAAAAAATGGCGAGAAAGCCCATTTAGTGATCATTGGCGATGGCCCTGAACGTATAACCCTTAAGCACTTGAGCGAGACATTGGGACTAAGCGAGCAAGTGCACTGGTTAGGCGAAAAAGCCAACGCCGCCATGTGGCTGAAATCCGATGCGGATGCTTTTGTTAGCGGCGCTTACCAAGAGGCGTTTGGATTGGTGATTGCAGAAGCCATGATGGCGGAGTTGCCTGTGATTGCCCCACGCACTGGAGGCATTCCCGAATTCGTTTCTCATAACCGAAATGGGCTGCTGTATCACAACAGCGGCGTATTTTCACTGGTGCAAGCCATGCAAACGCTGATGCTGAATCCGGCGCTGAGTCACAAGCTCAAACAAACTGCCTACGTGGATGCGCATGAAAACCTGACGATTCACTGCAACACCCAAACGTTGCAAGCGCATTATCTCGCCTTGATGAAGCGCGACCAACCCGCCCCTCAATGGCGTGCGATGCTGCGTCCCCTTCTTTACTTCTTTCGTCGTAAGGAGCTGCTGTCATGAAACAGAACGTGTTAATTTTTGATCCCATAAGCTATCTAGGCGGGTCTAAAATCGCCACACAAGAGATGCTGCACGTCGCCAAACAGCGCTCAATCCATTTCTATATCGTCACCGCTAATCGCGATAACTGGCAAAGCGCATTGGCTCATGGCAATTGTTCAGTCTATTCATACCCGACGATAGCCATGTTGCTCGCGGAACAAGGGTTAAAGTACTGGCTGCTGCAAACCTATCATTGGCTGGTTTTGCTGGTGATCACTTTGCGTTTGCCTAAGATCCATCGGCTCATGGGCATTTCTGGCCCAGGGCTTGATATGCCACTTTATCTTTTCAAACTCATGTTCAAAACACCGATTACTCAAGTGATTCATGGCAAAGTGGCGCGGTCGCGTTCAATTGGCTATTGCCTCTCGGTAGCGGAAAAGGTGTTTTATCTGCCTTGTGCGAAAAAAAGCCTCTTCGGGGCGCTGTGTCGCTACTACGAAAAAACAGCCCCCTCAATGGCCAACACAGACCGAGCTAGAATGGTGTTTGAGCGCAACAACTTTGTCCCTTTTACCAATGGATTAAGTGCAGAGCAGTGGCCAACAGAGTGCGATGCACAATCGGATCAACTCTTTTGGGCGGCGTCATTACTCAAATGGAAGGGGCTTGATTTGCTGGTTGAGGCATTAAAAATTCATCCTCAAGACATCGACTGCCACGTTTGCTATATCCAACCTCAGCAGACTCAACTGGCGGTAAGTGAACCGGATCTCACCCTCACGCGCTGCCATTGGTATCAACAGCCAAGCCATCTTGATCATATCCGCTCACAGTGCTCAATCTTTATTTCCACCAGCCAAAATGAGCCTTTTGGCTTATCCATTCTCGAAGCACTGGCTGCGGGTCTGTGTGTGATCATCCCCGACGATGGTGCTTTCTGGGCTGAAAAACTGACAGATGGCGAACACTGCATTAAATACCAACCCAATAGTGCAAAAGATTTGCGGCAGAAAATTGAGCTGCTGCTCGCCTCACCCTGTAACCGTCAACGTTTATCACGCAATGGCAGAACCTTAGCCAAGCTCTATCGTTCCGATCTTTGTTACCAGCCAATCATCGATTCATTAGGGGGAAAACTCACACGCAATGTCATCCCACTTAGCCGTACTCGACAAAAAGGTGCGCTATGAGATTACAACAACTGCGCCACTCCCGTTCACTGCAAAATATGTCACTGTTTGGCGTGGCTCTGATTTTACAAAAAGGCGCGGCACTGTTGATGCTGCCCATTATGGCGCACTATCTTTCCACCACTCAGTTGGGCACGTTGGAGTTATTGGCGTCCATTGGCACCTTTTCCGCGCTGATGGTTTCGCTCTCCTTGCATGAAGTGCTTTACCGTTTCGCAGCCCCCTGTGAATCGATGAATGAGAAAAAGCAGGTGGTGAATCAGGTCTACTCGCTCGCAGCGATCATCGCGCTGACGTTTTTCTTACTCGCTTTCGCCATCGTCCAAAACATCGCGTGGAATGGAGAACTCAACAGCATCACACTGTCACTTCTGTTCGCCTGCATCAGCCTTGAATGTTTGATTGCCATCGGCACCGCTTGGTTAAGAATTCAAGATGACAAAGCCAAAGCGCTGGTCACGATAACGCTGAGTGCGCTCGTTCTCCAGCTCTCTTGTGTATTGCTGGTGCTGCACTATCGGCCGAGTGTCACTGGACTATTGCTTTGCAGCTTACTCAGCGCACTTTATCAATGCGTAGCGCTGCACTGGCTAAATCGCTATCGGATCGCTTCCATCTCATCGGCGCAGCTTAAGCGCTGGTTGCACTACGCCGCACCGCTGATGCTCTCCGCATTGCTGGCTTTTACGTTAAATGGGGCAGAAAGATGGTTTATTGGTGGGTTTTCTTCTCTTGCTCAATTGGGTATTTACGCGATTGCCGCGAAATTTTCGCTCGCCTTGTGTATTTTGGTGCAGCCTTTTGGCATGTGGTGGATGCCAAAACGTTTCGAATGCCTTGCCCACTCAGGCGAGACGAAAGCCGTCAAGATCAGTCAATGTGGGCTGGTGTATATCTCACTGCTTGCGGTCGCGGTATTTGCAATTGCAAAAGTGTTTGTTCTCTACGCCTTACCCAGCAGCTTTGCTTCTGCGATCACCTTTTTAGCATTGCTCATCCCAGCGGCGATGTTCAAAGAAAGTTATGAGCTAGTGAATCTCGGCCTACTCTATCGTCATCAAACTCGGCAGTTGCTGATACTGAATCTGGTCTGTGCGCTGTTGGCCGTGAGTTTGTTTTGGGGGCTGTCATCCTTTGGCGTGGTCGGTGTCTGCTTTGCCCTTGCGATCACGCAAGGTGTGCGAGCTATTGGCGTGATGGTGTTAAGCCAACGAGCCTTTGCTCTTCCATGGCAGTTTTTCCGTCTGGCGATGATTTTTCTCTGCGCGTTAATTGGCGTTGGCGCACTCTATTTCGCAAGCGACTGGCTAACGGGGGCTGTTTCAATCTTACTCTGCTTGGGCGTGATCATCGTGTTGGCATGGCCGATTCTGCACTTTCAATCCACCCCACGAGAATCCACCCAACAAGGCTTGCAGGCAGCACCGTCATTGAACGCCCATGAGGAGGCGTTATGACCGTCACCCCTCGCTACCCACATCTGGCGTTTGTGCTGACACTTTGTATGGTGGTGGCGCTGGTATGGGCTTGGCAACCCAACCCACTTGTGGTGGTAGCGCTTTGCTTACTCCCTATCGCAACGCTTTATGTGCTCAATCAAACCTTTTGGTTGGTACTGTTGTTTGTGGTGTTCTCTTTTTTTCGTATCCATGAAGCCATTCCACAGCTCTATTCTCTGAAAATTCCCTTATTGCTTTCATTTGGCGCTTTGGCGGCATTGGGCTGGCATCTTATCATTACACGACAGTTGAAGCCCTACTGGCACCCTGTGATGAACTGGTTAGTCGCCTTTTGGCTTGTGGTTGTCATTGGTCTTTTCTTTGCAGGCAATCGAGGAGTGGCATTTGGCGCTTTTTCCAGTGTCTACTGGAAAATCATGGTGATGACCTTAGCCATCATGTGGCTCGTCACCAGCGCTAAACATCTCAACATTATTTCGATTACCATCACGCTCTCTGGCTTACTGATTGGTTGCGTGGCACTGAGTAACGCCATGCAAGGGATTGGCCTAGTGGAAGGCTCACGAGTGACCATCGGGCGCGATCTGGGTTCTATGCTTGGTGATCCAAACGACCTGGCGTTAGTGCTGATGTTTCCATTTGCGTTTAGCGTTAGCTTAAGTTTTCATCGCAGAACCCACGTGGCGGTGCGCCTTCTCGCGGGCGTGACGTGTGCGATCCTTTTCCTGGCACTACTGGAAACACAAAGCCGTGGTGGGTTGCTCGGTGCCATGGCGGTTCTGGGTTACTTCGCCAACAAAACCATTCGCAATAAAACGGTGCTGATCCTCCTTGGGTGTGTGGCCAGTTTGCTTCTCTATGCGGTGGCGGGGATATCCGATCGCGCTTCTGGCGGCTCAGCCGAAGAAGGCATTGATGCTTCAGCCATGGGGCGACTCTACGCTTGGGAGGCCGCTTTCAAAATGGCATTGGCCCATCCTTTACTTGGCGTCGGGTTACAAAACTTTTACTACAACTATTTCTTCTACAGCCCGCACTGGGATGGGCTCAATCACGCCGTACACAGCACTTGGTTTGGCGTACTTGCCGAAACAGGGTTTGTTGGCCTAACTCTGTTTCTTGGTCTCATTGTTTGCTTAATCAAAACCTCTTTGCACTCTATTCGGCAAATTCACTGCCAAAAACCGACCGCCATTGATATTGCCGCCAACGCGGTCTTTGCCGGGCTTTTGGGAACGATCGTCTCCGGTACTTTTCTCACCCAAGGGTTTACTTGGCCAATTTATATTCTTACCGCCCTCACTATCGCCATCAGCCACATCATTAAAATTGATTCTCAAAATGAGAATGCCTAAACACCAACGCAGCAGCAAACGCTAAGCTATTGAATTATCGATAATCTCCAAGTGGCATAGTTGTTGATACAAAAGCTTAGAGAACAAATAACATTCAATGTTCGGTAGGAGGCGTTATGTTGGTGAATAAATCACAACTCGGAGTCAAACCAGATAGCGAGAAAAACACGAAAACCTTTCAAGGAAGCGACGTAAAATCTTGGCTCAAACATCATCCCAATCCTCTTATGCGAGCGCTTTTTCGCACACTCAAACAGATCCGTTGTGCCAACTTACCCACACCACATTTTTACAATGCCTTGCTCTACCGTTTGATGGTGTTGCTTCGCCAATCAAGCGACTATGTGTATCGCACCTTCATCACCACGCCAGCATTCAAAGGCAGGGTCAAGGCATGCGGCAAACAGCTCTACTTGTATGGCGGATTACCGCTCATCACCAACAATGTTCGTATCTCCATGGGCGATGACTGTAACCTTTCCGGTCAAGCAACCATCACAGGCTGCAGCTCTGTCAAAGAGCCTCGATTGAACATCGGCAATCGTGTCTCGATTGGCTGGCAAACCACCATCGCGGTGGGCGACCTGATCACGATTGAAGACGACGTCGCGATCGCCGGACGCTGCATGTTTTTTGGTTATTCAGGCCACCCCTTAGATCCCAAACGTCGTGCCGCGGGTGAAGGCGATGATCCCAGCCAGATTCGCCCAATTACCCTACAACGCGGCAGCTGGATTGGCAGCAACGTGATGATCATGGCGGGCGTCACCGTCGGAGCTGGCAGTGTGATCGCCGCAGGCAGTGTGGTGACACATTCTATTCCTGAAGGTGTGATCGCAGGCGGTAATCCCGCCCACGTGATTCGTTCATTGAACATACCTCGTTGAGGAGAGCATCATGAATGACATGATTGTTTTTGCTGAAGACTTTGGAGGGCTGCCCTCTTCAACGCAGCACATCGTGCGACAGCTCGCTAAGCGCCATCGCGTTTTGTGGGTCAATTCGATTGGCCTTCGTCAACCCAAGTGGAGTTTAAAAGACGCCAAACGTCTTTTGGCCAAACTGTTTGCCATCGCGTTACAAAAACGTCAGCCCTTTGTCGAAAACGATGGGAATGGCGAAAACGGCGAAAATAGCGAAACGTTTGATGAGCCCAATACGGTTTCAAGCAACATCGAGATCGTCTCTTTCCTGACTATTCCTGCTCCCTCCAGTCGCTGGGCTCGCTGGTTGGCGAAAAAGATGCTGACGCTACAGTTGCAACGAAAACTGAAACAATTACGAATGCACGATCCGATCTTTTGGACTTCACTGCCAACGGCCGCCGATTTACTCGACAGTTTTCCGCTGTTTCGCTCGGTCTATTATTGTGGTGATGATTTTGCATCGCTGGCTGGCGTAGATCATCATACGGTGAGCCAACACGAAACGAAGCTCGCACAGCGTTGCGACTGCATATTGGTGGCTAGCCAGCGTTTGTTGGAAAAATTCCCGGCGCAGAAAACCTTCTTACTCCCTCATGGCGTCGATCTTGAACTCTTTACTCGCCCAGCCCATCGCGCCGATGATTTGCCCACAGGCTTTACCCATTTATGCGGTTTTTATGGCTCACTCTCTCAATGGCTGGACTACCCCTTAATTGAACGCGTTGCCTCTCAGCTACCACACTGGGGCTTTGTGTTCATTGGCCCCTGTGAATTTGATAGTAATCCGTTACCCAAGTTGCCAAATGTGATTTATCTCGGGAAGAAAGCGCACCATGCACTGCCTCGGTATTCACAACATTGGGATGTCAGTTGGTTGCCTTTTGTCATCAACCAGCAAATCAAATACTGCAATCCATTAAAGTTATTGGAATATTTGGCGGCAGGCACGCCTGTACTGAGTAAAAACTTTCCCGCAGTAGAGAAGTTTTATAGTCATCTTTGGTTGGCTGAAAACGCACAAGAAATGGTGACGCTACTGCTCACATTACAAAGCCAACCCAAAGCACGCCATCCACTCGATAAGCAGCTAAGCCAGCAAAGCTGGGAAGCGCGCGCTCGTTACGTTGAACATTTGGTGGAACAGCTATGATGGGACTAAAACTGCGCCTCTATTCCATTTTGGTGGCCGCATGGCGACGTCGATACGTTATTGTAACGCCCATTGTGATTTTGCCAATCGTCGGTGCGTTGATTGGTATGACTGCGACGCCGATTTACCGCTCACACACCAGCATGCTGATCCAAGAAACCGCCAAAATGAATCCGTTTCTTGAGGATATTGCTGTCTCCACCATGCTCAAAGATCGCCTAAGTGCCCTCAGCACCTTGCTAAAAAGCCGCCATGTACTCTATTCCGTGGCCAAACAAGAGGGGCTGATTGATGACAACATGACCACCGCCGAGCAGGACCGCATCATTCATCAACTCGCTGGAAAGCTCAACGTTCAGCAGTTAGGCAAAGATTTTATCCAGATTGAACTGGTCGCCAACTCGCCCAAAGGCATGGCTTCACTGCTCTCGGCAGTCAGCGATCAATTTATCGACCAACTGTTGGCTCCAGAGCGTTCGTCCATCCGCGATTCCAGCGAATTTCTCACCGTACATATTGAAAAACGCCAACAAGAGCTGTTCGCGGCTGAGCAAGCGTTGGCAGACTTTCAAAACCAATATTCTGCCGACACACCAGCGATGCAAGCGCAGAACTTAACGCGCTTGGCTTCTCTTAAACAGAGCCTTGCAGAGAAAGAAGCCGAGCTTGCTGGTGTGGAAAAAACCTTAGGTTCGCTTGACCAACAATTGTCGAAAACCAACCCTGTGATTGGCAAAATTGAAGAACAAATTATCACCATCCGCAGTGAACTGGCCTTGCTAAGTGCTAAGTACACCGATCAGCACAGCTCTGTTCAAGCCAAAATGCGCGAGCTTTCGCGCTTGGAACAAGAGCGGCATCAACTGCTGAGTAACCGCAGTGTAACGCTCAATAGCGCTCAACTATGGGATATCGCCAGTAGCACCATCAACGATACCAATGACAGCCAGCCGCTTTTGGTCACTCAGCTGCAGCAGTTGCAGGTGATACGAGGCCGTTATGAAGCACTGAACGAAGAAACCCTCAGCCTCGCAAACATGATTGGCGAGCTGGAACAAAAAGCCAATCACTTCGGCAATACCGCGAAAGACATCACACGGCTGGAGCGCGACGTCACCGTGAAGCGCCAACTGTATGAAGAATTGGTTCAACGTTATGAAATGGCGCAACTGACAGGCTCATTAGGCATTTTTGAGCAAAATAAACGTGTGAAAGTGATCGATGTCCCCTACACGCCATCTTCCACCGCCAACTTGCCTGTGATTCTCTTCGTGCTGGCAGGGCTATTTGGCGGCATCGCACTCGGCGCAGGCATGGCGATCTTCTTTGAGATCTTTGACTCAACCATACGCAGTCAACAACAGTTACGCAGTCTCATCAATGTGCCCGTTTTAACGGTGATTCCTCGTATTCGTGCCCCGCGTAACTGATCCCACTGAATATCACGCCTCGCCCACCACAGCATCCGCTTCGGTGGGCATTTTTTAATCGCTCGTCAAAGCGATTCTCAATATGAGAACACTACAGCCAATCGACATAACTCCATGTTTTAATTCAACTAAATCGTTGGCACACAACCTGCTAAATCCCTTAAGCACTACGCGACGCTTTACGTTAATCAGTTGAAATGGGGATAGGCCATGAACAAAGATAAGCCGAGAAAAACCATTTTTCATGTTGTTCAACATCTCGCTCCCGGCGGCTTAGAAACGCTCGTCCTGGACATGATGAATGTCTGCTCGACGGATCACGATGTCTACATCATTAGCCTAGAGGGCACAAAGCAAGATGCGGTATTGCATTGGCCTAAGCTGCGCAAGTACGCTCGCCAATGTGTCTTTCTCGACAAAGGGACCGGTATCCGCGTTCAGACCATTCACTATCTCGTTAAGTTGTTTCGCCAGTTCTCACCCGATGTGGTTCATACCCATCATATTGGTCCGTTACTGTATGGAGGGATCGCGGCTCGTTTAAGCGGCGTTGCTTGCCGCATTCATACTGAGCATGACGGTTGGCACCTTACCCAGACCAAAAACGCGTTATTGCAAACATGGGCGTTAAAACTGGTTCAACCCATCTTGGTGGCCGACGCAACCGAAGTAAAACTGAGCATTGAACAACATCTGCATCATGAAAACATCATTACCATTAAAAACGGTATTGATTGCGATTACTTTGCCCCTGCAGATAAAACGTGGGCTCGTAAGCAGTTAGATCTGCCATTGGACAAGCGTATTGTCGGTTGTGCAGGAAGGTTGGAATCGGTGAAAGGTCAGCAGTGGCTGATACAAGCGCTGCCCATGCTGCCTCACAATGTGCACTTGGCGATTGCTGGTCATGGCTCTTTACGCCAAGAGTTAGAGCGTTTGGTATTTACCATGCAACTGCAAGATCGCGTGACGTTTCTTGGCCTTTGCTGCACGATGCCGACTTTTTATCAATCGCTTGATCTTTTCTGCTTACCGTCACTCAACGAAGGCTTTCCTCTTTCGACGCTAGAAGCGCAAGCGTGCAACGTTCCGGTGGTTGCCACCAGCGTAGGCGGCACCCACGAAACCTTATGCCCCCATTTAAGTCGGCTCTGCCCTCCTGCTGACGCCGCTGCGTTAGCGCAAGAAATCAATGCGTTATTGGTCATGGACCGATCTGCTTTTGCCCACACTTTGCGTGATTTTGTCGTTCGTCATCATAATATTCGTCACATGGTGGCGCAGTACAACCAATTGGCATTAGGAGCATCTCTATGATGGCAACATTGAGTTTCTTTGAGTGGATGATGGCGGGCATTTTTGCAACATCAGCCAGCTTGATTGTTTACCACCACGTCGGCTATCCGGTTTTACTTAAATGGATGGCCGGACGAAAAAAACAGGCGTCGAACCTGAGTTCAAACACTCTCCAACGCCATTATCTCGTGCAGCAAAAAGACAAGATGTTACCCAGCATTACGATTGTTATTCCTGCCTATAACGAAGCGCATTGGATCGCCGACAAAATACGTAACCTTGCGAGCCTAGATTATCCAGCCGACAAGCTACGCGTGGTCATCGCATGTGATGGATGCACCGACAACACCGTTGATATTGCTCAAGACACCATCCAAGAAGCGATTTGTTCCGAGATGCTGTTCGAAATTCACGACTATCCCGTCAACCGAGGTAAGGTGGCGGTGATTAATGACGAAGTTGCTCAAATCAGTAGCGAGATTACGGCGCTCAGTGACGTCTCAGCATTGATTTCCGTCGATGCATTGCTGCTGGCCGCCGCGCATTTTGAACAGCAAGAAACTGGCGTGGTCAACGCCAGCTATCGCATTTGGTGCCATGAAAATTCGGCAGAGAATGCCTATTGGCAGTATCAAACTCGCATCAAGGCGACAGAGTCTTCAATCGGTTCAAGTATTGGTTCACACGGCGCCTTCTATCTTTTTCGCACTAAGTTATTTACACCCCTGAGCAGCAATACCATTAACGATGATTTCATTTTGCCAATGAGCATCGTGAAACAAGGTCATAAAGCAGACTATGAGACGGAAATGGTGGCACTTGAGCTTGAACGCAGCGAGCTTCAACAAGATTATGCGCGCCGTTTACGCATTTCTGCGGGCAACATGCAACAATTGATCGCATTGGCGGCGTTACTCAATCCAAAATTTGGGGGAACCGCTTTTACCTTCTTTTCTGGCAAAGGGCTCAGACTGCTTACCCCTTACTTAATGCTGCTGTGTTTGATCACGTCATTGTGGCTGATGCAGCATGTCATTTTTGCCGCGTTATTGGGTTTACAGTTGGCCATCTATCTCGGTGCGATGCTTGGCCACTGCTGGCCGACTGCGGCCAAATTCAAACCAATCAGACTGATCCACTACCTCGTCACAGGCCACCTTGCCAATTTACTCGGCGGCTTGCGCTATCTGCTGGGTAAAGAAAATGGACACTGGACTCGAGTTCATCACGATGGAGAACGCTCATGAAACGTAACGGCTTATTTGAATCGCACATCTTTCGAGCAAAACGTCTGTTCGACCTAGTGTTTGCCTCGTTAGCATTGCTCGTGACCTTGCCTCTCTTTCCTCTGATTGCACTGGCAATCAAAGCCACCTCGAAAGGCAACATCATCTATAAACAGTTGCGTGTCGGACGCTCGACCCCCGAGAAAATGGAACTGTTCGAGATCATGAAGTTTCGCACTATGTACTGCGATGCAGAATCACGCTCTGGCGCAGTGTGGGCAACGGAAAACGACCCAAGAATTACCCCTGTGGGCCGATTTTTACGCAAAACGCGCCTAGATGAATTGCCGCAGCTATTTAATGTTTTAAAAGGTGAGATGTCTCTGATTGGCCCAAGACCTGAGAGACCCGATTTTTATCAGCGCCTTGAACAAGAGATCCCCTATTTTGCCGATCGCACCTATGGGGTTTTACCCGGAATAACAGGGCTTGCACAAATCAATCAAGGCTACGACACCAGTATTGAAGATGTTCGCCGAAAAGTGGGGTTTGATCATAGCTATGCGTTGAGCCTCAATTCCTTCTCTAACTGGCTGCAGACAGACATAGCCATTATCGTCAAAACCATCATTGTGATGGTGGATGGACGAGGTCGTTGAGCTAGTTTTGCCAGCGCTGACGCATCTTTTCTATCGTCTGTGCTGGCACATCATGAATCGAGCCATATTCACCTGTGCAGACAAGAATCTCCACGCTGAAACCATGGCGCTCTGCAAAACGCAAGTAAGACTTCATTTCCCAGTGCTGAACAAAGGTATTGCTCACAATCACCGCTCTGCCCTGTTTGAGGTATTGGCACACTTTGTTTAAACACCAACGATGGGCTTGCTCTAAGCGCGTTGGGTCAAATTGATAGCGGCCTTGCTGATCGACAAAATACATGTCTGTCTCGAGATGAACGGCATGCGTTTGCTTCGCAAGTTGTTGCGCCAGCGTACTTTTACCAGAACCTGGTAATCCGCGAATGAGTGTCAATTTGGCTTGTTGAGACATAGCGAGTAGAGATACAGAGAGTAGAAATAAAGCATAAGGCGGACATATTATCAGTTTTTGTCGCGGTATTCTCGTTAACAAACAGAGAGCGTGCCGCTGTGAAGTTCATTTGGGGTTATGGAAATAAACGCGTGCCTTCAGTGTGGCTAAACGCGCTTGGCTGCGCGCCAATATTTCCTGCTGCTGCGCTGCGTTCGATTGCGTCCAGCCTAAGATCTCGTTTAGGTGCCGACCGCAACCTAAACAGACATCTTCCTCATTCAAACAACAGTGCCGAATGCATGGATTATCGAATCGTCGCTCTTCCATATCCGCGCCACCTCAATTGCAAACCTCACTAAAGTATCGTTCAATTTTGGCACCACGTCTTTTTCATCCACCAGTTCGAGCTAAGCCATTGCTCAAATAGTGTCTCAATGCTCAATAAAAGTGTGATCAATGGCTGCACTTTAAAAGATAGCGTCTCCTCATGCCTTGTATTTCAGTATGTGGCCCCAATAACATGTGCAAGCGAGATAAAACAAATGCTTTGTCTACTTGAGTAAAAGTAGCTTATCCAACGATTTTTGATTCACCGCAATGCGGTGCTTCGCTAGCCAGATTTAGTATTACGCTTCATTTTAGAAGCCATTTTCAAAGGTAAATTTTATGTCTGATGCACCTACTACCGTTGAATACGCAGTAGAAACTGTTCAACCTGTTGTTGAATCTACAGGTTCAGTTTGGGGTTATGTGATTGGCGGTATCGCGGTTGTCGCGCTGATCGGCTATTTCGGCTTCAAAAAGCTCAACAAGCCTGCTTTCATCATCAAGCAAATGCGTCGACGCAACCAAAAAGAGATGAAAAAACAAGGTATCGAAAGCGCAGAAGCCATGGTCGACCTTGATCTTCTTTTAGATGCCGTTGAGGAATACGCAACAGAGAAACAGATGAGTGGTACTCAGATGGTGCAACTGCTTGCGCCTATGAATGACAAGTCAAAGATCAAATCTGCGACGGATTTGTACAACTCAATGGCGTACATTGCTAAGAGCATTGATAACGTCTCACTTGCAAAATCCCTACAAGGCAAAGGCAAACAAGCGCGCTCAAGCTCTGCGCTTATGGCCGGCCTACTTAAACGTGCAGGTGTTTAAGCGACGCCTTATTCGTCAATAAACGAATCACAAAGACAAAAAGGCATCTTGTTAGATGCCTTTTCTATTTAATGAGAGCGCAAAACAATTCCACTACTGCATAGAATGTAAGCCGATCATATTGCCTTCCGAATCCTGCACTAACGAGATAAAGCCGTACTCGCCGATGGCCATTTTCGCTTGAACGACAACGCCACCATGTTGCGTTGCTCTCTCCTGTTCAACCGCACAGTCTTCACAAGAAAAGTACACCAGCGTACCGCCTGCTCCGGCGCTAATACCGTCCATTTTCACTAATGCTCCACTTGCGCCATAGCTTTCCATATCCGATGGGAAGAACCACATTTCTATATCTGTTCCTGTCGGATCCATCATTTGTTCAAACGTGACTTGAAAAACCGATTGATAAAAATGTTTGGCTCTCTCTACATCATCAACATAAATCTCAAACCAACCGATGGGATTCTTATCCATTTTGCCTCCTACACGTTGTTATGTTCGCCATAACACTAGTCGATGAGGACCTAATTGCCAGTTTTCTACGTCTTAATAATGAGCATCCCGCCTATTACATTCATACATTCACTTAAACTAATATAACCATCAACAAAGCGCTGCTTAGAACAATTACGCTCGCTATGAACATTGCAATTGAACATTGTTTTATTAATTGTTAAGGTCGCCTTCTCGATTCACCATCTTCATAGAAAGTACAATGAAAAGAAAAACATTGACCACAGTAGCACTGCTACTGACCCTTAGCGCAGCTGCACACGCAAACTCTTTTGGCAAATACTCTTACATCGGTGTCGGTCTGCAATACAGCGAGCAGAAGAATGACAGTCTAGGATCATTTCTAGGCTCTGAGTTCGATGGTAAAGGCTCAAGAGATCTTTTTGGTGTTAACTTCACTGGTAGCTATTCACCCGTTACCATGGATGCTTATGTCAAATACGAGTTTGAAGGTACCACATCAGGAAATACCGACATCTCCAGCTCGTTTGCTGGCTTAGGCGGTTACAACAATTTCAATACCACTTCGCTTTTCTACACAGTTGGTGTCAGTAAATACGACGTAGAGCGTGAATACAGCTCCCGTGAAGGTTCTGCGAGGTTCCGAGAGTTTGGCCCGGCAGCCGATCTCGGCGTGAGTTTCCAGCTTGCGCCCTTTTTAGCCCTCACGCCAAGATATCGAATTTCTTATCTTGACCAAGATGTAATGAATGACTTCAAACTCACTGGGCAGTTTATGTTTGGATCGACTTTCTCGTTAGAGGTATCAGCAGGCTACAATACCTACCGAGATTCTGAACAGTTTAATGGGCAAACCGCGGTAAAATTTGCTTTTTAGCGGCAAGATCCAACGCACTCTTCGCACGCGAAAGACAAAAAAAGAGCACCTCGATGGGTGCTCTCTCATTATGAAACCTAGCCGTTATAGCCCGCCTTCCTGCTGAGCTTGCTTTACTAATGCCTGACGTTGAGTTTCCTTATCTGTTACCACTTTATTTTCCTTTTCCTGAGTTTGTTCAACAGCTTGTGGAACAAATACAAAGTACTTATTAATAGTCATCTTAAGAACCTCGGTTGTAATTTAAATCACCTTCCCGGTAAGCATTTAACAACATCGACTCACAAACGAATCGACTCCATGTTGGCGGTTTCAAAAAATAGAGGATGTTTAAATATTAAACATCCTCCATATGCACGCTAATTATAGGATGAGTTCAGGGGCGTAGATAGACAAAGTGAGACTTTTGACAACATTTTTACGAAATACCGCCTTTCATGTTGAATAAAAACACTACCTTCATCAAAGATGTACACTTTTTGAGATTTATTTAGCCGACATTTTATGTATCCATCCCCACCAACTGACATTGTAGGCAGAGACAAACAGAAACCATTGGAGGTTCTTATGCAACAGAAACTCGGTCATGTCATGTCATTCAGCAGAATGTTCTCTTTCGTCGCTTTTCTTACCGCAACGTTTGCGTGGATATTGAGTATGTATGCTCTGTTTACGGTTTCTATCGTTGCTTTAGTTGTGAGCTTATTGCTCTACCTTCGCGACAAGTTCATCGAAAAATACCATTCCAGCACATCCAAAGAAAAGCGTGCGTAAGCTTGTTCATTAGCTTTAAAAGTCATTCAAGAAAAAAGGATGTCACTTGGACATCCTTTTGCGTTTTATTGGTTTACTAACGATCTATTAAACGTCGTAAGTCGTCGACGCTGTGTTACCGCCGGTACCGGTCCAGTTGGTGTGGAAGAACTCACCACGCTCACGGTCGATACGCTCATAAGTGTGAGCACCGAAGTAGTCACGTTGTGCTTGCAGTAGGTTTGCAGGTAGACGCGCAGTTGTGTAACCGTCTAGGAACGTCAGTGCAGACGTTGTACATGGCATTGGAATGCCCGCTTCTAGCGACTTCGCCGCCACTTTACGCCATGCCACTAGGCTGTTTTGTAGGATGCCTTTGAAGTAGTCATCAGAACCTAGGAACGCAAGATCTGGGTTCGCTTCGTACGCATCACGGATATTGCCTAGGAACGCAGAACGGATGATACAACCACCGCGCCACATGAGTGCCACGTTGCCGTAGTTGAGATCCCAACCATTTTCATTAGACGCTTCACGCATCAGCATAAAGCCTTGAGCGTAAGAGATAATCTTAGATGCTAGAAGCGCTTGACGAAGTGCGTCAACCCACTCTTTCTTGTCGCCTTCCACTGGAGTAATGGTCTTGCCAAATAGCTTCTCAGCTTCAACACGTTGATCTTTCAGTGCCGATAGGCAGCGAGAGAATACTGACTCAGAGATAAGCGTTAGAGGAATACCAAGATCCAGTGCGTTGATGCCTGTCCATTTACCAGTACCTTTTTGGCCAGCCGTGTCGAGGATCTTTTCTACTAGTGGCTCGCCATCTTCGTCTTTGTAGCCAAGGATGTCAGCGGTGATTTCGACTAGGTAGCTGTCTAGCTCAGTCTTGTTCCAATCTGCGAAAACGGCTTGCATCTCGTCTGCAGACATACCAAGGCCATCTTTCATGAACTGGTACGCTTCGGTGATCAGCTGCATGTCGCCGTATTCGATGCCGTTGTGTACCATTTTAACGAAGTGACCTGCACCATCGTTACCAACCCAATCACAGCAAGGCTCGCCAGCGTCAGTTTTTGCAGAGATACCTTGGAAGATAGGCTTAACCGCTTCCCATGCTTCAGGAGCACCGCCAGGCATAATAGAAGGGCCGAAACGTGCGCCTTCTTCACCACCAGATACACCAGTACCGATGAAGTGGATGCCTTTTTCACGCAGCGCCGCTACACGACGGTTGGTGTCTGGGTAGTTCGTGTTACCACCGTCAATGATGATGTCGCCTTTATCAAGAAGCGGTACAAGTGCATCAATAAACTGGTCCACTACCGCGCCAGCACGAACCATCAACATCACTTTGCGTGGTGTTTCCAGTTTCTCAACCAGTTCCTCAAGTGAGTATGCGCCAATGATGTTGGTGCCTTTCGCTGGGCCTTCTAGAAACTCATCTACTTTCGCCGCAGTACGGTTGTGAGCCACCACTTTAAAGCCGTGGTCGTTCATGTTCAGGATAAGGTTTTGACCCATTACTGCTAGGCCAATTACACCGATATCACCTTTCATTGTTTCTCTCCAATATATTTCTTTCTGCGACGGTTAAGCGATTTTCGCTGCTGCGTCTAAATCTAAATACCATTCCGTCAGCCCTGCTTTCGCATGAATTTTTGCTGCCGGGTAAGGAAGTTCTTCCGCTGGATTGCTGTTGATCTCTTCAACAATGTCCGCTTTACCTGCACCCAGTACTAAATAGCTAATGCGTTTAGCCGCTTCCAGTACACGTGCCGTTTTCGAAACGCGAATTTGTCCAGATTCCGGATGAGAAGCCAATACTGACAGGTTCTCATCGTCATAATTCGTTTGACCTGGGAAAAGCGACGCCGTGTGACCATCTGCGCCAACACCAAGCAAAATCCAATCGAACACAGGTGTGCCATTATCGGTTGGAATAACGTCTGCCATTTCTTTTGCAAAACGTGCCGCTTCCACTTCTGGCTGTTCTTCGCCACGGATGCGGTGGATGTTTTCTGCAGGAATGCTCACTTGGCTCAATTCTCTTAGTTTAGAGAATAAAAGGGCATTCGCTTCACCGTAGTTGCTCTCAGCATCGTCTGGTGCCACGCAGCGTTCATCGCCCCACCAAAAATGAAGATTTTGCCACTGAATGGAGGTTGCGTACGTCTCTGATGCCAAAAGCTTAAACAGCATTTTAGGCGTGCTGCCACCAGAAAGTGAGATATGAACAGGTCGGCCCATTTCGCTAAACGCTTTCATGTCGTTTGCTAGGCTTTCTACTACCTGCTCTGCTGTTTGGTAGATCTTGTGATTGATCATAGTTCGCAGTAGTCCGTATCTGTTAGGTTTTTGCATGGGAAACGCCACGCGCGATCATCACGCTGCAGCAAATCGTCCGACTCTTTTGGCCCCCAAGTACCGCAAGCATAACCAAAGAGTGCTTGTGGATCTTGTTTGAAATCGAGGATAGGTTGAACGTATTTCCAACACGCTTCGACCGCATCGCTGCGAGCAAACAGCGTTGCGTCGCCGTTTAACGCATCAAGAAGCAGACGCTCATAGGCGGTCAGCATTTGCGTCTCTTGCAACGAAGCATAATGGAAGTTCATCTTCACTTCTTTGGCTTTAAAGCCTGCACCGGGTTCTTTCAAACCGAAGCTCATTTGAATGCCTTCATCAGGCTGAATACGAATGATCAGTTTGTTTTCTGGAGCGTTTTGGCCAAATACCGGATGCGGTGTTTGTTTGAAGTGGATAACCACTTCTGTCACGCGAGTTGGAAGACGCTTACCCGTGCGCACGTAGAATGGTACGCCATTCCAACGCCAGTTATTGATGTACGCTTTAAGACCAATGTAAGTCTCGGTACGAGAATCGTCCGCTACGCCGTTTTCTTCACGGTAGCCAAGCAGATGTTGTCCGCGCACGTCTGATGCGGTGTATTGACCCAAAACTAGGTTGTTACGCAGATCATCTTCCTCAAGCGGTTTTAAACACTGCAGAACTTTCACTACTTCATCACGCATGGAATCGGCGTTAATTTGTGCTGGCGGCTCCATGCCCACCATCGCCAACACTTGCAGTAGGTGGTTTTGGAACATATCGCGCACAGCGCCGGAGCCGTCGTAATAACCACCGCGCTCTTCCACACCAAGGAATTCGGCACCTGTGATTTCCACATAATCAATGAAGTTGCGGTTCCACAGAGGTTCAAACATGGCGTTAGAGAAACGGAAAACAAGTAAGTTTTGTACGGTCTCTTTTCCAAGGTAGTGGTCGATGCGATAGATCTGATGCTCTTGGAAGCAATCGTGTATTTCTTTGTCGAGCTGACGTGCCGAAGCCAAATCATAACCAAACGGTTTTTCAATGATCAGGCGCTTCCAACCATCCTCTTCACTATTGAGACCGTGATGAGCAAGGCTTGCAGGAATAACACTGTAAAGGCTTGGCGGTGTGGCCAGATAAAACAGTGTATTACGTTGTTCGAACTGGTATTGAGCGGCCAATTCATCTAAACGTACAACCAACTTCGCGTAGTCTTTTGTGTCTGACGTGTTGATGGCTTGATAGTGAAGATGGTCGATAAATGAATCCAGAATAGCTGGTTCCGTTTTCTCCATTTCCTGAAGAGAGCGCTTTAACTTTTCGCGATAAGATTCATCGCTGTATTCAGTGCGGCTGACACCTAAAATAGCAAAGTTTTCTGGTAGCTGCTTACTTGCGTAGAGGTGGTATAAAGCAGGGATCAACTTGCGATATGTTAAATCACCTGAAGCACCAAAAATTACGATGCTGCTGTTTTCTGGTATTACCATCATCTTTCCCTTAAAAACGAGGTACTTGTTGTGTGCCTGGATACGGCTTAAAGGATGAGCCCACCCTATCAGTGACACCTAAAAATTGATAATCGGCCCTGCCTATTCCACTAATAGACAAAACCTTACAAAACAGTGAGTGTGGGTTGGTAATAAGAATGATTTGCCCGACACGGGGGCGTATTGTCTACGACAATTTGACATACATCAATAGTTAGAATCGCAATCGTTTAAATTATGACTCGAAAATGACATATCTATTTGTTATTAAAAGATTATTTAATTTAAAACTGATTAGACCAGTTTAATTGAAATGTGGGCAAATAATCAGCAAATATCCGCCCAAATGTAATCCATTGCACGATAAGTAACAAAAACACCGCTCACATATTAAATTTGCCGCATAACCAGCAAATTAACGATGAACTTTGCGATACGTTCGTTCAGGGCGACCAACCGTACCGTAATTCAAATCGGCAGCAAGCTCACCCGAGCTGATCAAATATTCAAGATAGCGCCTTGCCGTGGTGCGACTGGCCCCGATTTGCTCCCCCGCTTCGTCTGCAGTATAGGAAACCTCGCCTTGAAATAAGGTTCGAATTTTATCAAGGGTAACCCCATCGATACCTTTGGGTAGCCGATTGGATACGCTTTCCTGCGTACTGCTTGCTTGCAGCATTTTATCCACCAAGCCTTGATTAAGGTCGGACACGGTTCCCAACTGCACTCGTTGCGCACGGTATTTGTTCAAAGCACTTTCCAGCCGCGGAAACATCACGGGTTTTAACAAATAGTCCACCACACCGCCACGCATTGCGGTTTGTAGCGTTTCCACATCTCTTGCTGCGGTAATCAAAATAACGTCACAATGACGATTGCTGCCGCGAATTTGATTGAGGATCTCCAACCCACTGCCATCAGGAAG
This sequence comes from Vibrio vulnificus CMCP6, assembly GCF_000039765.1. Classification (NCBI taxonomy): domain Bacteria; kingdom Pseudomonadati; phylum Pseudomonadota; class Gammaproteobacteria; order Vibrionales; family Vibrionaceae; genus Vibrio; species Vibrio vulnificus. The sequence goes on from NC_004459.3 coordinate 2,733,601, forward strand.
GTAAACATCGAGCAAAACCAAATCAGGCTCGAACACGGACAACTGCATTTCGGCTTCGGCTTGTGTGGTCGCAATGCCAATCACCTCGAAACCATCCATTTGCTGCAAATACTTATGATGAAGCTGAGCAATCGCCATATCATCTTCAATTATCATCACTCGGGTATCGGCATTCATCTTTGTTCTTCCTTGGGTAAATAGACCGTCATTCTTGTGCCAAATTTGTCATTCTCAGCCATCTCTATCGAGCCGCAATAACGTGCGGCTAATTGATTGACTAAGTAGAGCCCAACACCCCGAGTGCTGGTCGCTTTGCTCGAGATCCCTTTCTCAAGCAGCTGCTCGGTGGAAAATTGTTTGGGCAAACCACAACCTTGATCCTGCACTTCAAGAATCACTTCCGTTCCGTAGTCACTGATGGAAACTTCAATGGTTCTGCGTGAACGGGCAAAATTGCCTTCTTGCGCGATCGCGCTCATGGTCGCGTCAAAAGCGTTATCAATCAGGTTACCGAGTATTGTCGTGATGTCTTCTGGGTTCAGCCAAGCACTTAGCGGCTCTAAACGAGCCCCTTCTTCAACCACTAACTCTAAGCCAAGCTCACGCGCGCGTTCCGTTTTTCCTAGCAGCATGCCCGCGACCAACGGATCTTTGATGGTATCGCGTAGAAACTCGATCAACCCCTGATAGTGCGCCGTCTCCTGCCCGATAAGCTGTTGAACCGCATCAAGCTCGCCCATCTGAACTAGGCCACTGATGGTATTAAGTTTGTTGCGATGTTCATGCGTTTGTGAGCGTAATAAATCGGCATACTCTTTGGTTTGAGAAAGCTGTTCAGTGAGCTCAGAAATTTCATCACGCAAACGAAAACTGGACACCGCGCCGACAATCTTTCCCTCTACGTAAACCGGGCTTCGGTTGGCAATCAACCTCTTTTGGTTGAGGTAAAGTTCAATATCGTGATCTTCTTGTCCCGTTTCTAATACACGGTACAGATCACTGGCGGGCAACGCATCAGAGAGCGGTTTGTTCAGCACTTGGGCCGGATCTAACCCGAGAATCTGCGCTGCACTGCGGTTGATGGAACGCAGCACGCCACTCGAATCAATACTTAACACCCCTTCTTTAATGGTGCTCATGGTCACATCAAGCTCACCATATAACCGACCAATTTCTTCCGGTTCAAACCCCAAAATCGCTCGCTGAAATTTACGAGAAGCGTAATTGGAAACCAAGGCATTCGCAGCAACCACCAGTAACGTCATAGCAATTAAAAACCACGCAAATGGCTCTATTCTGTCTTGTAATCGATCCAGCAGATAACCCACAGAAACCACACCGATCACTTCACCCGCCGAGTTAAAAACCGCTGCTTTGCCACGCACCGAATAGCCCAGTGAACCTCTTGCTGTCGAGATATACGCTTCGCCTTCTTCCAATGCTCGGGCGTTATCACCACCACGCATCGGCAAACCAAGGCGTTCATCAACGGGGTGGATCAACCGAATACCTTCACGATCACCCACCACAATGAAGGCTGCGCCCAATGCTTGGGTTAGTTCTCGAAATTTTTGCTGATAGGTGACATCGTCACGATTTTCGATCAACTCGATAACCGTCGTAGAGGTAGCAAGAAATCGCGCGACACCGAGTGCCTTCTGCCCCATTTCTTGCTCTTGCGAGTATTTGAGGTAGGCAAAGCCCGCTGCTACGAGGATAAGCAACTCAATTAATCCGGAGAGCGTCATAATGACCAGCATTCTTTTACGAAAACTGATGCTTTGCCACGTCATGCTTACCTCTTTGCACCACTTAAAAACATCGAAAACTCAGTTAACTTAACACCGTTTTAACATGCAAGCTCTTACCACCCTCCGGAAGTGTGAATCGCAAGAAATAAATCCTCGTGAAATGACTATTTATTATCCTGCAAGTAATACCTCTCAAATGTGAGAAGTGGATTTTAAATAAACAACAAGTTACATAACCATCGAACCAGTTATTGATCTAGATCACTGCGAATTTAGCTAAATTTGAGGTCTTTTTAGGGCGTAGGGCGTATACTTTTTGGGCAATGAAGCAACATCAAACTTGATTACAATAATAACGACAAGGTGGTGTCAATTGATAAGGAACGATCAATATGGAACGCGATACCTTTGGAATTTGTCTGAATAAGGCAATGCTGTCGAAGAATATGCATTCAACATTTACACACGTCAGGGCTTATGAAAAAGACGAACGGAGTCCGAGTGACCTGAAAGTCCTTTTATCATTCCCGCAAATGAGCGGACGGGATCTGTTGCAGACCATGCAAGGTTCTCGACAACTTGAATGGAGAGCAGAATTCTTCTGCCCTTCCATGAAGTAAGATAGCTCGCCTCTACGCAAAATAGCACAGCTTTCGGGTTGTGCTTTTTATTATCTGTACCTTGCCCATAATAAGTTCCAATTTGCATAGGTGAGGCTTCATGTTTTAATAGACACATTTCCTTACCAAGATAGCAACTGCTCATTTCGCAATCTTGGCGAAAAGATAAACCCACAACTTAACAGTGGATCACAATTACTATATATTAGAGTCATTACTCTATTTTGCGATATCCATCATGAAACGACACAGTAAGCTATTGATGATTGGGCTGCTCTCGAGCTCCATATCGCTCGCCTGTCAGGCGGCACCCATTACCTTCCAGCAGGCATGGCAACTTTTGCAAGAAAACAACCACTCTCTTGCAGCGCAACGCGCCAATGTTGAAAGCCAGCAACATATGCAAAGCGCCTCCAGCAGTTTAAATCTGCCTTCTATTAGTGTTGGCGCTAATTACACTCGACTAGACACCGATGTCACTGTATCTGGACAACAACTTCTCGACAGCACAGGCCAACATATTGCGGTTCCACCTGCCTTTCAACCCATTTTTGGGGCGTTGGCCAATACGACGTCTACCATCACAGAGCGAGATATCTTTACTTCTTCGATCCGTGCCATTTGGCCAATTTTCACTGGCGGTCGAATTTCCGCAGCACAAACAGCAGCGGAAGGGAAAACCGATGAAGCCAGAAGCCAACTGGCGATGGAGACACAAGCGAGATACGAGGACTTAAGTAAATACTATTTCTCGGTCGTGTTAGCCAAGGAAGTCTTACAAACACGTCAAGCGGTGGAACAAGGCTTAACACAGCATCGAGATTTCGCTATTAAGCTCGAAAAACAGGGCCAGATCGCCCATGTTGAACGCTTACAAGCAGAAGCGTCACTGGATAAAGCTAAGGTCGAGACACGAAAAGCCCAAAGTAACCTCGATATCGCACAATCAGCCTTGAGCAAAATCTTGGCACAAAATGACATGGTCGAACCCGCGGAAGGGCTCTTCATCAACCAACATCTTCCTCCACTCACCGCCTTTACTGAGCAGACACTCGCCACCTACCCAGGCTTGGATTTACTCAGTGCAAAAGAGAAACAAGCCAGCGCGCTGATCAAGGCTGAAAAAGGGAAATACTACCCTGAGGTCTATCTTTACGGTGATTACAGCCTTTACGAAGATGATTCGTTAGCCAGTGAGATGAAGCCGGATTGGCTGGTTGGTGTGGGCGTGAATATTCCACTATTGGAAAACACTGGCCGCAGCGACAAAGTGAAAGCTGCCAACAGTATGGTCTCTCAAGTTCAATCTCTCAAAGCACAAGCAAAAGAAGATCTTTCGGTACTGGTACAAAAAACCTATTTGGAAGCGCAACAAGCCATCGACGAAGTTATCGGCCTTGAATCAAGTATTCGCCTAGCCAAAGAGAACCTAGATTTAAGAGAAAAAGCGTTCAAACAAGGCCTATCCACTTCTTTGGAAGTGGTTGATGCGCAGCTCTATTTCGCGAGCGTCGAAACCCAGCAATCTGCTGCACGATTTCGCTACCTACTCTCTTTGACCAAGTTATTGGCGCTCAGTAGCGAAATGAACAGCTTCAATCAATATCAATCTTCTGCTTACCAACCGACTCAAGAGGCGTCGCTATGAAATCATTTAAACCTGTTTTGCTGTCACTGTGTGCTGTCGGTGTCGTGAGCTGGGTCGGTTACAGCTTTTATCAAGCCTATCAACCAGAACCAGTCCGCTTGCAAGGCATGATTGAAGCACAACAGTACAGTATTTCGTCTAAAGTACCAGGCCGTATCGACCAAGTCTTAGTACGGAAAGGGGAAAATATCACCAAAGGCCAACTGGTTTTTACCCTGCATAGCCCAGAAATCGAAGCCAAGCTCGAACAAGCGAAAGCCGGTGAAAAAGCGGCTGACGCCCTCGCTCAAGAAGCCGAAAAAGGGGCTCGTAGCCAACAGATTCAAGCCGCGAAAGACCAATGGCTAAAAGCCAAAGCCGCTGCAGACTTGATGGAGAAGACCTACCAACGCGTCAACAATCTGTATAACGATGGTGTTGTTGCAGAGCAAAAACGCGATGAAGCCATGACACAATGGCAAGCCGCCAAGTACACCGAAAGCGCAGCATTTCAAATGTACGAAATGGCAAAAGAAGGTGTCCGCGACGAGACCAAACTAGCAGCCGCTGAAAAAGCGCGCATGGCAGCAGGCGCTGTAGCGGAAGTCGAAGCCTACGCCAACGACACTCGCATCGAGAGCTGGTTTGATGGTGAAGTATCACAAGTGCTATTGCAAAGTGGCGAGCTTGCACCTCAGGGCTTTCCTGTCGTCACAGTGATCGATACACAAGACGCTTGGGCGGTGCTGAATGTTCGAGAAGACCTACTGAAACACTTCCAAAAAGATCAAACCTTTTCAGCCTACCTACCTGCGCTGGACAAAAAGATCGAGTTTAAGGTGAGTCACATCGCTGTGATGGGTGATTTCGCGACATGGCGCGCAACCGATGCCTCCAAAGGCTTTGACCTGCGCACGTTTGAAGTCGAAGCGCGTCCAGTAACGCCGGTAAACGATCTGCGCATGGGCATGAGTTTAGTGGTTGAGCTGTAAAGGTTAGCCAATGAAACCACAACTCTCACAATTGCATGTGTTGAGACACGACAAATGGTTGTTGTCGTGTCTCACTTGGATCCCTATCCTGCTAGCGCTGTTGATTTGGGGCGTGTTCTCAGCGGGCATCGCTCGAGATTTGCCTATCGGCGTGGTGGATAACGCACACAGCACACTCTCGAGAAAGCTAACTCACATGCTGGATGCGTCATCCACGATGAGTGTCGACTATCAGTTTAGCGATGTACTGCAAGCCAAAAATGCCATGATCGAAGGAAAGGTTTATGCCTATGTCATCATTCCGGACCATTTCGATCGCGATATCTACCTGAAACGCGCACCACAAGTCTCGGTGTTTTATAACAGTCAATACATATTGATTGGCCGTTTGATCAATTCTGCCGTAGTGCAAGCCCAAGGCTTCTTTAATGCAAGCCTTGAGACCATGAAATCCTTGAGTCATGGCAATAGCACGGTACAAGGCGCTTTGGGGAACGCTGTCACCATTTCCACGCAAATTTCCCCTTTATTTAACCAAAACACCAACTATGCACAGTTTTTGGTTTCTGCTGTCGTACCGGCGATTTGGCAAATCATGATCGTTGTCTGTTCCATTCTAATTCTCGCCGCCAATTTGCGTGTGTATGCGAGAAAACCGGAACATCTTGATCGATGGCTGGGTACTCAACCATTCAAAGTCATCAGCAAAACACTCGCGGCTTACCTGCCCATCTTCCTCTTGCATGGTTTTGCTTTCCTATTTTGGTTCTATTTCATGCTTGATTGGCCATTCCAAGGCCATTTACTTCCGATCATGATCGCCCAGTTAGCCACCACCATCGCTTGTATGATCATGGGCGCATTCTTTTTCTTCATGACATTGGATGCAGCGCGAGCCATGAGTTTCGCGGGCGCGTTTACTGCCCCAAGCTTAGCGTTTATGGGCATTACTTTCCCAGTTTCAGACATGGGTTCATTGGCGCAATTTTGGCGTAGTTTGCTGCCTATCAGTCACTACATCGAAGTACAAGTCGCACAAGCCAGCTACGGGACGAGCGCGTTAACTTCGCTCACTCATTTGCTACCTATGGTCGGTTACGTACTGCCCGCCTTTTTGGCTGTGGCGCTGGCAAAACGCCATCTAAAGAAAACGGAGGCGACAAATGTCCCTGTTTGAGTTGTTCAAAGCGGAGATAAAAGCCCTTTTCACCAACCCGGTGGTGACACTCACCGTCTTTGGTGGTGTGGTTTTCTATTCATTCCTATACCCGCTTCCGTACGCGAATCAAACCCCTCGGGAACAGACAATATCCGTCGTAAATCTCGACATGAGCGCCACGAGTCTCAAGCTGGAACGTATGGTCGATGCAACACCACAAGTGCATGTTGTCCGTCGCGACTATACGATTGAAGCGGCAAAACAAGCGTTCCTAGAGGGAAAAATCAGCGGCATATTGGTAATTCCAGAGCATTTTTATCGTGATTTGTTGCTTGGAAAAAGCCCGACACTCTCCTATGCAGGCGACGCCTCTTACTTTTTGGTCTATGGCACGGTGGTTGAAGGTCTGGCCCAGACCGGAGGCACTTTAGCTGCACAAGTGAAAGTCTCCAAACTGATCATGGACGGTGTGCCCCTTTCTCTGGCAGCCAACCAATACAGTGCGGTAAAGCTAAATCTGAAACCGACCTTTAACCCTACCATGGGATACGTTGAGTATGTTGTGCCCGCGGTGTTTGTGCTGATCCTTCAGCAGACCTTAATCATGGCGGCGGGTTTGATGGTTGGCACGCAAAAACATGGTCACGGATACTGGACTAGCCAACCTCGTTGGAAGCTACTCGCTGTTAGAACTCTGGTATTGGTTGGTGTGTACTACCTTTTAAGCGCGTACTATTTTGGTGCCAGCTTTACCATGCATCAGGTCAACACTTTAGGCCACGCTACCCAGCTGTTGGCGCTCTTGTTACCCTTCCTCATCGCGTCGTGTTTGGCTGGCTATTGGTTGGGCGAGCTGTTGCCGCGACGAGAGCTTGTCACCCTCGTGGTGCTGATTAGCTCAATGCCACTGATCTTCTTAGCAGGTTTCATTTGGCCTGTAGAGATGATACCAACACCGCTACTATGGCTAGCACAACTGAGCCCAAGCACCAACGCGATCAAAGGATTCTTAGCCCTCAATCAAATGGGCGCGAGTTGGCAACAAATCGCCAACTATTGGAGCACCTTGTGGTTAGTGGCCGCGTTTTGGTTGGTACTTTGTCTCTTCCAAACCGTTCAACAACGACGCGCAGCTAAAAGACTGGTTTAACGGTCTAACACCCGACCATTGATATGCAAAAAGGCTCACTAATTTGAGCCTTTATCAATTGTGAGACAGGTAAAGATCGAGTGACTTAACACTTCTCACAGTAAAAACTTCGATCCATTGAGAATATCTATAAGTTATAAACCACACATAATGATAAGTAGAAGAGCGACCATTTTTTATGGAAAAGGATATCCATTCATCGATTAGTCGTTTTAGCCAACTTATTGATTCTCTCTACCAAGCTCCTGTTCATCCTCGTGGATTCGAACCGTTTCTAGAGCAAATGGTGGGCGAATTTCGTTTGGCCGACGCAGTCTTTCATATTCAGTCAAACTACCGCGGAGAGCTGGTTTCAGGCTGGATGGCCGGCCCACAAATTGATGCCGTCATTGAATACATAGAGCAAGACCTCGCGCGCGGCAATATCATTAACGACTTCATCGCCACAAACCCCATCGGGCGATTTTATTCTTTAGATAAACATATCGGTAGACAACACGACTTAACCCCGCAAGAGCAGAAAGTCGAAGACTGGTTTGACCGCCACGGTTTTTGCGATGTTGCTACCGCTTTGATTGGCCATGCAGATGGCAACATTGCCTTCCTCACTGTGCATCGAAACCAAAGTGAGTCACCACTGGATGAAACCGAACTTTATCTATTGGAAAAGCTGGTCCCTCACATTCAACGTGCCTTTACGCTTTATCAGCAGTTCAAAACCTCACAGCAATACACTAATAATCTTACCCAAATCATCAGCCAGTTGCCTCACGCAGCGCTGCTTTATGACAGCAAAGGCGCTTACGTTGCCGCTAATCACAAAGCGAAAGATCTCATCGCGTTGCAGGAAAACGTTAAGTTGTTACCTAGTGAGCTCAGCTTCCGTGACGCCAGATTACGCCATGAGTTTCTGCTCAATATTCAAGAAACACTGCATCTTGTCAGAGTCAAAAACCAGGATGCGTGTAAGGTGATGCATCTGTCTTCACAACGTGGTGGGCTAACGCTACTGTTTGTCGCAATCGGCTTGGAAGCGCAAACTATTCCACAAGGCTATCCTCTCGCCGCGGAATCCAATCAGCTTATGGAAGAAGGCATTGGCTGCATCATTTATCTCTACGATAGAGAAAAAAGTGCGACACTCAACCCGACTCTCCTCAAGCCGATTTTCAATTTTACCGATGCGGAAACCGAAGTTTGCCAATTGTTGACGTTAGGCTACAGCCGAGATGAAATTGCTCAACTCAGTTACCGCTCTCCTCACACCATCAAAGATCACATCAAATCTATCTACAGTAAAACCGGCACAGGCAAACAATCTGATCTGATTGCCACCATTCTGACCAGTCCAGCACATACCCCCTAAATGGGGGATGTTTCATATTGACAAAATGAATTAATGTAAGTGCAAATATTCACTGATTTTTTAGCGTAGATGGCTGGAAATTGAGCAAGGATGGCTCATTTGAAGAACTCACATTTCGCTCTGGATATTGGGTTCTACTCTAAGTGGCTCCGGCACAGAGCCACTGAATTTTTTCTTGCCATGAAATAGATGTGAATGACGAATTTCCGCACCTTCGTATTGCTGCCTTACTCCATCATCAATGTGACATGGAAGACAAGTAGCCAAGCATAAAAATAACACCGTCATTGGCTAGCGGAATAAACAAGGCCCAGCGTTACGCTGGGCCTTGTTGTTTCTGTTGGTATCAAAAAGAAAATTACTGCAATCCTAAATCTTGCGTAATGGTTCGAATTTGTTTCAAATCCATTTTGTACACTTCGATAAGCTGATCGATCTGGCTTAAACGGGACGACGCTTCATCTTGTTTGTCACACGCATCTGACTTAGCATCCCAGGATTTCCCAGCCAAATAGACTTCACATTCACTCTTCAGCTTGTCAAAAGCGGGCACCAAAGTCTCGCGCTCTTTTTCCAACTTCTCAAGATCTTGGCTAATCTCCATCTCACGACGAAACAGCTCGCGAGATCGCTCAAACATATTCGCCTGCATATCCGCTTGACGGTTGAGTTTTTCATTCTCAACTTGGGTAGAATCAATGCGAGACTGTTGTGTTTTCAATTGCCCTTCCAGAGCGATGTTAAGCTTTTCCATCTCTGTTAGTTGATTCTGCAACTTTTCGATTTCTGCCTGATGCTCTTTCTGACGAATTGCAAGTTCACTCTCCAACTTCGCATCCAGTTCTTTATCTAGCTCGGCTTCACGCGTTTGCAAATTTGCCACCAGCGTACTTCGATCATCAACGGTCGACTTATATTGCTGTTCTAGCGTCTGGTAATTTGCTTCCCATTTCTTGGCAGTAAAATGTGAGCCGAGTAATCCACCAAAGGCCATGCCTAAAATGGCTGCAACCGCTATATAGACAACCGTTTTGTTATCACGCTCTTCAATCACGACCACATCATCTTGATCGTCATGATGATTATTTGACGATGTCACCACATTTCACTCCAATATGAATTACTAAGCTACTTAATCAGCTCGCTCGCAACCAGAACAATCGTATAGACGGCAAATATCCCTAGCAACGTCACAACAATCCCTTTCTGAATTTTTTCGTTGGTGCGATATCTCAGCAAAAAGTAAGCCAATACAATGAGAACCACAATTGCTATCAGTCTTATCATTCTTCATCCTTACCGAACAAAACCAATCTATTAGCCTTTGCATTGTACTCTATTTCTCGCAGTGAACACGTCAACTTCCGGTAGTTTTTTCTCGATTCGCGTAATAATTACTCAAACGATATTTTTGTTGATGACATCACAAAAGTTATTGGTTAGGATTCGCCTACAGATTGCCTGAATAGTTCAGGCAATTGTTCCGATGAAGGCTACAGGAGAGTGGTAATTAACCATATTTTAACATTTGGTTAGTCATACCCGCCGAAGAAGTAAATCTTTCAGGTGCAATATTCTTATTGGTTATATCAAGAGAATATGCGAGGACTGTAGTTGGAGGAACCTCTGGAGAGAACCGTTAAATCGGTCGCCGAAGGAGCAAGTCCTGCCCATGTGCAGGGTGAAACTCTCAGGCAAAAGGACAGAGGAGTGGAAAGTTATACCCCAACATGCACCTTTTCTTTTGTGGCTTGAGCTTTCGGCCGCAATGTTTTGCTTTGTTGGCCCATTTTAGATCCTCGATCTTTACCTTTCCCTCTTCTCCTTATTAGTTGTTTTATTAAGGGGAAATCATGAACGACCTTCAATCTTTACTACAAACTATCGATAGCTTTGTCTGGGGACCACCTTTGCTGATTCTTCTGGTCGGCACCGGAGTCTATTTCACATTTAGCCTAGGCTTAATTCAGTTTAAGCACCTACCGACTGCACTTGCGATGGTGTTTAGTAAAGACAAATCCACACAACAGCAAGGTGATGTTTCTAGCTTTGCCGCGTTGTGTACCGCCCTTTCTGCCACCATTGGTACAGGTAATATTGTTGGCGTGGCCACCGCGATTAAATTGGGTGGCCCTGGTGCTCTTTTTTGGATGTGGCTCGCCGCTTTGTTTGGTATGGCGACCAAATACGCGGAGTGCTTGCTGGCGGTTAAATATCGCAAAGTAGACGATAAAGGCCAAATGGTTGGTGGCCCGATGTACTACCTTCAATACGGTGTCGGCTCTAAAGCATTAGCAATCATGTTTGCTATTTTTGCGCTAGGCGTTGCTTGTTTTGGTATCGGTACTTTCCCACAAGTTAACGCGATTTTAGACGCGAGTGAGATTTCACTGGGCGTATCTCGAGAGATTTCTGCGTCGGTACTGACTCTGCTTGTCGCATTTGTCACATTAGGCGGCATTAAATCTATCGCAAGCGTCGCGGGCAAAGTGGTTCCAGCCATGGCACTCTTTTATGTGTTGGCGTGTTTGAGTGTCATCATCATGAACGCCGATCAATTGCTCAACGCGATTGAGTTGGTCTTGGTTTCGGCATTTACCTCCACGGCGGCCACGGGTGGCTTCTTGGGCGCGAGTATCATGTTGGCCATTCAATCGGGCATTGCTCGTGGTGTATTCTCAAACGAATCTGGTTTAGGAAGTGCGCCGATGGCAGCAGCCGCAGCCAAAACTGACTCTTGTGTGAAACAAGGTTTAATCTCAATGACAGGCACCTTCTTCGACACTATCGTTATTTGTACGATGACCGGTCTTGCTCTTATTTTGACGGGTGCTTGGCAAAGTGACTTTGCTGGTGCCGCGATGACAACACATGCCTTTGCTGTGGGTTTACAAGCAGATACCTTGGGACCAATGTTGGTGTCAATTGGCCTGATGTTCTTTGCATTTACCACCATTTTGGGCTGGAACTATTACGGTGAGCGTTGCGTCGTATTTCTACTTGGTACCAGAGCAATCCTGCCTTACAAGATCATCTTTCTCGCATTGGTGGCTTCAGGCGCGTTTATGCAATTGGATATGATTTGGATCTTGGCCGATATCGTCAATGGTCTTATGGCAATTCCTAACCTTATTGGTTTGATCGCGTTGCGCCATGTGGTGATTGAAGAAACGAAGCTGTTCTTCAATCCCTCTTCTCAGTCAGACGACTTTGACGCCGTTAAAGCCTAATCGTTAAGTTCTAACACAAAAAAGCCCGCTGTCACTTCGTGATCGCGGGCGTTTTTATTGCTGTTGTGGATAGATGCTCTCAAGCACAATCTTGTCTGTTTAATCTCTTAGCCACTGCTCCACCTCAACGCCCTGCTTTTTGAAAAACGTCGGATGTTGCTGTTTAAATTGATCCGCTTTGATTTCGTTAATCGGCCATTGTGCAAAGCTTTCGATAATGAAGTCATCTTCAAAGCCAAATTCCAAGGACTTCAACTTGTTCCCAACATGGCGAAAGAGATAACCGTCACCACTAGCCTCACACTTCAACGGGACGTGCGTCATAGGCGCCCCATTTACCGAAACCGAGGCCCACTCACTAGAAGTCGCGTTACACTTAGCCGCTTTAAACACGTCAATTTCGAACTTGTTGTCCAACGTGGTTGAAACAAAAACCGCAATGTCATCTTCCAAATAGACTCGCCTCAATAGCAATTGTTTGGTGTCTTGAGTCCGAGTCTGTTGAATGCCATTCGAGAATGGCAGGAAATACGCCCAATGCCACTGCCAGTCCATACCTTTCGACGCAAAATTTAACTGAGGCACAGTTTTCAAAGCGACAAAGGCAGCAAAGCCACTTAGAAAGATCACCGATACCAAAGAAACACTGGTGAGTAAACGCATCAGACTGGCTTTTCAACCAAAAGTTTAATACCAAGAGCCACCAAAACGGCCCCTGTTGCGCCTTCCATCCATTTCATGAACTGCGCATTTTTCAAAAGATTTTTCGCTGAGTTCAACGCACCAGCCAACCCACATTGCCACACCATCGCTATGACGAAATGAATTCCCGCCATCGTCATTGATTGTAAGAGAGGTGAACCCTCTGGATTAACAAACTGTGGCAAAAACGCCAAATAGAAGACCGCCGTTTTAGGATTGAGCACATTCGACAAAAAACCTTCTCGCAACGAGCGTTTTGCGTCGTAACTTTGCTGTGCCATCTGCGCGACGCTTAACCCTGCACCACTTGTCATCAAAGACTTCAAGCTACTAAAGCCCAGCCAAATAAGGTAAGCCGCCCCGATCATTTTTACAAATTGAAACAGCTCCGCTGACTGCGCCAAAATGGCTGAAATCCCAATGGCAGAAAACAGCGCGTGCACAAACAAACCGCAGCAAATGCCTAAACTCGTCATGCAGCCATCTTGCAAGCCAGCACGAGTCGTATTGCGAATGACCAATGCCGTATCTAGCCCCGGAGTTAACGTTAAGATGGTAATGGCGATTAAAAAGGCTTCAAAATTTAAAATGTCCATATATTGTCTGAATTATGTTGGAAGTGTGAAGATCAATACTCTTTATTGATTCGTTACGCAAGCAAATCAAGGAACACGGCGTTGCCAGAGTGTTGTATAAATGAGATGAATTATGGAAAATGCACTTTTCGCTTTAAGTTATAAGCTTTAAAGCGTTACAGGAACCCTAATCACTCAGCGAAAACGCGCACAACGTAATTAGGGAGATATGGAAAGAATAACGATAAAGAGACGTCACATGAGCGCATTTCAACAACTCCTAGACCACTCCCAGAAGGTCTCTCACTTTGAACATTTAAGTGCCATTGTAGGATGGGACCAAGCCGCAGTCATGCCATCCGGAGGCGCTGAAGCGCGCTCAAACGCAATGGCAGAGCTGTCAGTACACATCCACTCTCTAATGACCCAACCACAGCTTGGTGATCTTTTTGCTAAGGCAGAAGAAGAAAATCTCTCTGTCGAACAAAGCGCGGTATTGCGTGAAATGAAACGAGACTGGCAACAAGCAAACCTGCTGCCAGAATCCTTAGTGCAAGCGCAATCTCTAGCGGGTTCTAAGTGTGAGCACGCGTGGCGCACTCAGCGTGGCAACAACGATTGGCAAGGTTTTGAAAAAAACTGGGCGGAAGTGGTGACATTGTCACGTGAAGAGGCACAAATTCGTGCTGAAGCAAAAGGCGTATCGGCTTATGATGCAATGCTGGATATCTACGAACCTGGCACCACCACAGCGTCACTTGACCAATTATTCAGTGATGTAAAAACGTGGTTGCCATCGATGATTGATCAAGCCATCGAAAAGCAAATATCCGGTCAGATCCAATTGCCAAATGGCCACTACCCTGCAGAAAAACAGAAAGCACTTGGCCTCGATGTAATGAAATTGCTTCAGTTTGATTTCGAACACGGGCGTCTCGATGAGAGCGTTCATCCTTTCTGTGGCGGCGTGCCTAGTGACGTGCGTATCACCACTCGATACGACGAAAAAGAGTTTGTGCAATCACTGATGGGCATTGTGCATGAAACGGGTCACGCTCGGTATGAGCAAGGTTTGCCCAAAGCGTTCGCTGGAACATCCGCAGGCCAAGCACGCTCGATGGGCATTCATGAGTCACAATCACTGTTTTTTGAAATGCAATTGGGCCGTAGCCCTGCATTTGTTGAGCATTTAGCACAACTCGCCACCAACTACTTCCAAGGTGACGAGTTCAAAACCGACAACCTTGCTAAAATCTATACTCGTGTAGAAAAAGGCTATATTCGTGTCGATGCCGACGAGCTGACGTACCCAGCGCACGTGATTTTGCGTTATGAAATCGAACGAGATTTGATGAATGGCGTGATTAAGCACACCGACGTGCCAGAGCTTTGGAACGAGAAAATGAAGTCCTATCTCGGCCTATCAACCGAAGGCAACTACAAAAATGGTTGTATGCAGGATATCCATTGGACAGATGGCTCATTTGGCTATTTCCCTTCATACACATTAGGGGCGATGTATGCGGCCCAGTTCATGGCAGCGATGAAGCAAAGCGTTGATGTAGACAGCGTTGTTCGTTCTGGCGATTTGACACCCATCTTCACGTGGCTATCAGACCATATTTGGAGCAAAGGCAGCTTGTTGACCACGGACGAACTTGTTAAGCAGGCAACCGGAGAAACACTCAATGCGAAGTTTTTCCAAGCACACTTACAAGCTCGTTATCTGTAGCTGATCCCCTTCAAAGAGCAGCCATCGCTGCTCTTTGTTCTATGCACAAACAAAACCTATTATTTTCATTACGTTGCCATCCTTCTGTTAATCATTTTACCAATAATCTTCTTACTCTAATTCTTTTACCTTCGTTACAAAAATGTGAACAAATTACTTTATTAGAGCGATTACTTTAGTAGACTGCGAGCAAATCTTCTCATATCAGGGGGCCTCTTGCTCGCATTCATTCGCATTCTACTTGCCGCGATCTTTGTGGTGGTCACAACACTCTCCGCACTGATCTACTGCCTTTTTAGTCCAAGGGATCCCAAACACGTGCATGTGTTTTGTCGCTGGTTTAATCAACTGCATAAAATCGTTGGAATGACCTTGATTCAGCGTGGCGCTGAACATGCTCGCCAAGATGGTCATGCCGTCTACGTTTCCAACCATCAAAGTGTTTTTGATTTTGTCACCTCGCCTGGGATGTTACCTCCTCGAACGGTGACGATCGGCAAAAAAAGCCTACTGTGGGTGCCGTTCTTTGGCCAGCTGTACTGGATAACCGGTAACATTTTGATCGATAGAGAGAATAAGTCGAAAGCTCGCGATACCATCGCGCAAGTGGCAGAGGCAATTCAAACGCGGGATTTGTCTGTGTGGGTCTATCCTGAAGGAACTCGTAGTAAAGGCCGCGGGTTACTCCCTTTTAAAACGGGAGCCTTTCGTATGGCGATAGAAGCTGGCGTTCCTATTATTCCAATGTGTGTCAGCACCACGCACAACAAAATTGCGCTCAATCGCTGGAAAAATGGGGTTGTCATCACTGAAATGTTGCCCCCCATAGACACAAAGGGCTACACCCTCCAGCAAGCTCGTCAGTTGGCTGATCATTGTCATCAAATCATGGAGACAAAAATACGCGAACTGGATGAAGAGGTGGCAAAACTCGAAGCTGAGCAAAGATCACCGAGAAATCAAGCCAACGCTTAATGTGAACATAATGAGCCCATCAATTAGGATGGGCTCATTATTATTAACGGCAGGATTGTTTTAGCGTAACGGACGTTACGCCTTGTCTTTGTCTTTGAAGCGATGTGTAAATACCAGCACGTTCTCGGGGCAAACATCAATACAACGTCCGCAACTGATGCAGTTTTGATCCATGACTCTTCTGTCCCCTTCTTTTAGTGGCTGCCGTAATACCTCTGGCTCTGGGCAAACATTGTAGCAATCCATACACTTGGTGCATGCTTCTCGATTTTCCGCTGAGATTCTCAGAACACTTTTTCGTCCAATCACGCCATAAGTTGCACCGAGTGGGCACAGATGGCCGCACCAACCATGATCGACCAGCAGAAGATCAAGCACAAATACCAACAGGATCAGCACCCAGCCAGCGCCCATTCCAAAAAGAATGCCTCGATGCAGCGTGGCGACAGGATCAATCCAAGCCCAAAGCACACTGCCTGAAGCTGCGCTGCCAATAAGCAGTGCGCCCAGGAGCCAATATCTCAGTTGAGCGTTCCAACGAAAGCTCGCCTTGATTTCCAGCTTACGCTTTAACCAAGCTGCAAGGTCTGTAACCACATTAAGCGGGCACACCCATGCACAAAATGCTCTAGGGCTGATGATGGCGTAAAAGACAACGACAATCAGAACGCCGAGTAGCGCATTGAATTCTGGAATATGCCCAGAAGCGACGATTTGTAAGAAAATCAGAGGGTCAGTCAGTGGAATGGTGTCAAACAACATACTCGATGAAAGGTTGCCTTTAAGTATGTTTACCGTTGGGCTGAGTAAAAACAGACCAATAATGGAGAACTGAGCCAAACGTCTTAATATAAGGAAACGGTGAGCATGCCACCAACCTAACTTCTGTCTTGCTTCACAACCTGCATCTTTTGCTAAATTCTTCGCCATTATTTTGATCCTCCCAAGGTTTCCAACGCGCCAGTTGGCATATCACTGGTATCTGGGGCGGTGTTTTGCAATGGCTTGGTAATCTCCTCCCATCCAAGCTGGTAGTGGTCGCCTATTTTTCCTTGGGCGAGATCATGCGGAATGACTTTGATCGCAGCGACTTCGGTAATGCACGCCTGCTCACATTTACCGCAGCCAGTGCATTTATCCGAATGAACGGTCGGGATCAACTTCGCGTGATAACCGGTTCTTTCATTTCGAACGTGCTCCAGCGTAATGGCCTCGTCGATAACAGGGCAAACTCGGTAGCAGACATCACAGCGCAATCCCTGCCAGTTCAAGCAGCTTTCATGGTCAATTAAGACTGCTAACCCCATACGAGCATCATCAATATCCGTGAGATTCGGATCAAGCGCTCCACTTGGGCAGGCGACCACGCAAGGAATGTCTTCACACATTTCACATGGGATCTCCCGTGCATGAAAATAAGGTGTGCCCGACTCCACTGGGGAGAGTAACGTCGCCAGCTTCAAGGTATCATACGGACACGCCTGAACACACAAACCACAACGGGTGCAGGCTTTTTCAAATTCCCCTTTGGGTAAGGCACCTGGCGGGCGAAGTGGAACGCCAGTACCACCACGAGCCTGGCTTTGCTTAGATTGCAGGCCGAGAACGGTGGCCGCTGCGCCAACGCCGGCAAATGTTCTAACGGAATCGCGAAGAAATCGTCTTCGACTTTCGGATGTTTTTTTGCTGTTGCTTACACTCATTGCTTCACCTATCGCCTTCATGTGTCGCACTTGTTTTATACTAGTTGTCCGCGCACAAAATCGCTGAAGATATAGGCGTAATGTAACTGGATGGCGTTCGTTTTCTATCACCCCAAAAGGGTAATCAAACACTTGATTGAGTTAGATCAAACGTCATTATTCAACTCTGACACTAAGCTCACGATTTTTGCCTGCTAAAGATGAAAGCCGCGAGCATTAAAACGGGTGAAGGAATGTTGCAATCAATCCACTAGAGCAACACCGTAAGGCATTCCGTCATGGTGTCGTCGCCGTGGATTGAAGGATTGAAGGAACCAGCAAGAGCAAAAGCACTGCGATCAGATAATCAGATCACCTTGCTGAAGAAAGCTGAATTCTTGGCTGTTTTTAGCAAATAACACGCAGATTTTAATCGGCTCGAGCTTCGCTTGTTGAATCTTTTCCGAGAGTTGTGCCGGAGTTTCATAACTCAAACGTTGGGCATCTCGACGCACCATTTCTAGAAAAGCAGGATGAATCTGCTCTGGTGCCAACACAAGCTCCGCTTTTTGCATATAACGAAGGGCTTTAATAGGTAACAGCTCAACATCTTCTGTGCAACCAATCCATGTGCATTGCGCAGTTCGTTGAAGCTCCCCTTTGATTGCCTGTGCAAACAAGGTTTCAAGCTCTCTATGATTTTGTGACGATTTGACCTCTGGTAAGTCAAAAAACAGCTCCCAAAACATGCGACGTTCTTCGACTGTCGGGAATCGCTCTTTAACCGCCACACGTTTTGACTCGGCGAACTCCGCCAGCAAACTAAGATTTTGTGGCAAAACCGCTTCTAATGATTCTCTGAGATTACGAATCAACACAGGGGAAGCACCACCACTGGATATGGCAATTTGCACTCGCCCACGCGAGATCATTGAAGGCGTAATGAAGTCACAATACGGTTTATCATCCACGACGTTCACCAACAGATTGCGCTGTTTAGCGTCACGGTATACTTGATGGTTGAGAGACGGATTGTTGGTTGTCGCCCAGACTTGAACATAGGCCCCATCCATCAACTCAGATGAATAGAAATTTTTCACCCAGTAACAGCGGTTTTCCTCCACCCAACGGTGAAGCTCATCCACCAATGTCGGCGAGACGATCGTTACTTTCGCCCCGACATTTAACAGCGCTTCAATTTTACGACTGGCAACTTCCCCTCCTCCGACAACAAGTACGGGTTTGTTTTCTAGATCCATGAAAAGAGGAAAATATCGCATTTAAATCCCTGTTTGTTCTTTATGACTAAAGCGCTCATCGTAGCAGATTTGGTGCATAAATATCATCACAAACCGATGTAACAAATAATTTTTGTTCGAATTTCAAACACAAAGCAGTGAATAACTCCAAACAACAACCGCCATACAGCCCTTGATTCCATAATACTATTAATATAATTGACAAAAGCTCTCTTGCACTACTTCAGTAACCAATTGCACTATTTACATTCAGTTAACATTTGGTCATTCTAATTACCACAGGGTTTGTGATTCCTCTCAAAAATCTTTTTAAATTATACAGTTGAGAAATCAAAAATCCTTTCCTACGCTTATAAATAATTGATTTCCGAACAGCCGTTTTGAACGGAGGTCAATCAGTTAGGACACACACAACAACAATTGAGCACGTTGTATCAGGTGTTACCTGGTTTAACTTGGATCATACAGGAAGGATACAAATGGCAAATAAACTCACTATTCTGGCTTCATTGGTAGCGGCATCTACTGCTATGTTGTCGTCAAATGCATTCGCTGCTGAAAGCACTCTAGACAAAGTGACAAAACAAGGTTTCTTAACTTGTGGTGTCAGTACTGGCCTACCAGGTTTCTCCAACCCTAACTCAAAAGGTGAATGGGAAGGTATTGACGTTGAATACTGCCAAGCGATTGCGGCGGCAGTGTTGGGCGACAAAACGAAAGTGAAATATGTTCCCCTCACTGCTAAAGAACGCTTTACCGCTCTACAATCGGGTGAGATTGATGTTCTTTCGCGTAACACGACATGGACGCTACACCGTGATACCGCGCTTGGTTTGAACTTTGTTGGCGTGAACTACTACGACGGCCAAGGTTTTATGGTGAAAAAAGACCTCGGCATCAAGAGCGCCAAAGAGCTTGATGGCGCATCCGTTTGTGTTCAATCCGGTACCACCACTGAACTTAACTTAGCGGACTACTTCCGTAATTCAGGTATGAGCTACAAGCCTGTTGTATTTGATACGGCAGCTCAAACCTCAAAAGGTTTCGACGCTGGTCGTTGTGACGTGTTGACGACAGACCAATCTGGCCTGTATGCACTTCGTCTAAACCTGCAAGATCCAAACTCTGCGGTCGTTCTTCCTGAAATTATTTCTAAAGAGCCTCTAGGCCCTGTGGTTCGCCAAGGTGACGATCAATGGTTCAACATCGCGAAGTGGACACTAAATGCGATGATCAACGCAGAAGAGTACGGCATCACCTCTAAAAACGCAGAAGAGATGCTTAAGTCTAATGATCCAAACGTGAAACGTATCCTAGGTGTTGATGGGCCGAAAGGTAAAGGCCTAGGCATCCGTGATGATTGGGGTTACCAAGTCGTTAAGCAAGTTGGTAACTACGGAGAGAGCTTTGAACGTACTGTCGGTACAGGTTCTCCTCTGCAAATCTCTCGTGGTGTTAACGCACTATGGAATGCTGGCGGCTTCATGTACGCGCCACCGATCCGTTAACAGTTATCTGTGATGAAATGGGCGGACCAGTGCCGCCCTTTTTTCTAAAAATGGATTAGAGGTTATTGTTGTATGAAACCCGATAAAAACACGTCTTCAGGTGTTAGTGCCAAACCGTCTTCGAGCACCAACCTGCTTTATAATCCCACTTTTCGCTCGGTCGTCTTTCAGGTCATCGCCATTCTGGCGCTGGTATTTTTCTTCTACACCATCGTCAATAACGCGTTAACAAACCTAAATGCTCGAGGCATTGCCACTGGCTTTGATTTTCTTTCGCAAGAAGCCGGATTCGGCATTGGTTTAACGCTGATTGAATATGATGAAACCTTTTCTTATGGTCGAACGTTCGTTATCGGCCTCCTTAATACGGCCTTAGTGTCATTTCTTGGCATCATATTAGCAACCGTACTCGGTTTTGTTATCGGCATCGCTCGTTTGTCTTCAAACTGGTTGGTGAGTCGATTTGCGGCGATATACATTGAAATTTTCCGTAACATCCCGTTGTTACTGCAAATCTTCTTCTGGTATTTCGCAGTGTTGCAAGCGTTACCTTCGCCAAGACAAAGTATCAGTTTAGGTGAAGCAATCTTTCTTAATGTTCGAGGCTTGTTTTTCCCAAAACCGGTTTTTGAAGCGGGAAGTGCGTTTATTTTTGCCGCACTATTCGCGGGCATCATTGCGACAATATTTATTGGCGTGTGGGCCAGAAATAAGCAAAAGTTAACCGGACAACAAACACCGATGGGGCGAATCGCTTTAGCCTTAATTGTCGGTTTACCTGCGCTTGTTTACTTTGTTTCTGGAATGCCAGTCTCAGCGGAGTATCCTGCACTGAAAGGCTTCAACTACCAAGGTGGCATCAGCATCATCCCTGAGTTGGCAGCACTGTTGGTGGCGCTGAGCATTTATACTGCAGCGTTTATTGCAGAAATTGTTCGTTCAGGTATTAATGCTGTAAGCCATGGTCAAACTGAGGCAGCGATGTCCCTTGGCCTACCAAGGACTCGCACCCTGAAACTGATCATCATTCCTCAAGCGTTACGAATCATCATTCCACCGCTGACCAGTCAATACCTTAATTTGACCAAAAACTCGTCTTTAGCCATGGCAATTGGCTACCCAGATTTGGTTTCTGTTTTTGCTGGTACAACGCTCAACCAAACAGGGCAAGCGATCGAAATCATTGCAATGACGATGGGGGTATACCTGACGCTAAGTTTGGTCACATCAGCACTGATGAACATTTACAACAAGAAAGTTGCTTTGGTGGAGAGATAAGATGAAAGTACATCAATTTCAACCTGATCTTCCACCGCCAGCAAACACCGTAGGTGTTATCGGTTGGATGAGGAAGAATCTATTCAACAGTCCGGTCAATTCTGTACTGACGCTGGTGTTGGCATACTTTGCTATCAGCACTTTATGGTATGTCGCCGATTGGGCTTTTTTAAGTGCTGACTGGGTCGGCTCCACACGGGATGCCTGTACTCGAGAAGGGGCTTGTTGGGTATTCATCAGCGTGCGTTGGGAGCAATTCATGTATGGCTTCTATCCTGAAGCCGAACTGTGGCGCCCTCGCCTGTTCTACATTACGCTGGCGATTTTCACTCTGCTACTCGCCTATGAGAAAACACCAAAACGAATGTGGATTTGGCTATTCTTTGTCAACATCTATCCATTTATCGTTGCTGCGCTTCTTTACGGTGGTGTGTTTGGACTAGAAGTAGTAGAAACCCATAAATGGGGCGGCTTGCTGGTCACCTTGATCATTGCATTAGTGGGTATTGTGGTTTCACTACCGATTGGCGTCGCTTTGGCACTGGGTCGTCGTTCAGATATGCCAATCATTCGTAGCTTATGTACGGTGTATATCGAAGTATGGCGTGGTGTTCCATTAATCACCGTGCTGTTTATGGCATCGGTGATGCTACCTCTGTTTCTCTCTGAAGGCTCAGAGACGGATAAACTGATCCGCGCATTGATTGGTGTGGTGATGTTTAGTGCCGCCTACATGGCTGAGGTGGTTCGTGGTGGCTTACAGGCCATACCAAAGGGCCAGTACGAAGCGGCCGACGCACTAGGGTTAACGTATTGGAAAAAAATGGGCTTAATTATTCTGCCGCAAGCGTTGAAAATTACCATTCCGTCCATCGTAAACACCTTTATTGGACTCTTTAAAGACACCAGTCTTGTGCTGATCATCGGTATGTTCGATGTGTTGGGCATTGGACAAGCCGCAAACACCGATCCCGAGTGGCTTGGTTTTGCTACAGAAAGTTATGTATTTGTCGCGTTAGTGTTCTGGGTATTTTGTTTTGGCATGTCGAGATACTCGATATGGCTAGAAAATAAACTACACACCGGTCACAAACGATAATTCAGAAAACTCAAGGACGTATTATGACGCAACAACAAGATTACATGATCCAACTGAAGGATATGAATAAGTGGTACGGTGAGTTTCACGTACTAAAAAACATCAATCTGAATGTTAAAAAAGGCGAAAAGATTGTTATCTGTGGCCCATCTGGTTCCGGTAAATCCACTATGATTCGCTGCATTAACCGATTGGAAGAACACCAAGCAGGGCAAATTCTGGTCTCTGGTACTGAACTAACCGAAGACCTCAAAAACATCGAAGCAGTAAGGCGAGAAGTCGGCATGTGTTTCCAACACTTTAACCTCTTCCCTCACCTAACGGTTTTGGAAAACTGCACGTTGGCACCAATTTGGGTAAAGAAAATGCCTAAAGAAGAAGCGGAAGCCATTGCAATGAAGTACCTTGAACGGGTTAAGATTCCAGAGCAAGCAGATAAGTACCCAGGCCAACTTTCCGGTGGTCAGCAGCAGCGAGTCGCCATTGCACGCTCACTCTGTATGAGCCCTAAAGTCATGCTTTTCGATGAGCCAACATCTGCACTCGACCCAGAGATGGTACGCGAGGTATTGGATGTCATGGTTGAACTGGCAGAAGAAGGCATGACCATGTTGTGTGTTACCCACGAAATGGGCTTTGCCAAAGAAGTAGCGGATCGCGTTATCTTCATGGATGCCGGTGAAATCATTGAAGAAAACAATCCGAAAGAGTTTTTTGAGAACCCTCAATCCGATCGTACGCAAAACTTCCTTGCACAAATTCTGCATCACTAATGTGAGCACGACTGAAAAGAGGCGTCTTCAACGCCTCTTTTTTTCGTCTATAGTGGAAATAAAGTGTTACAAACTGGATAATGCATAACTCATTATTTCTACTATCATTTTGGCTAGTAACGAATAAAGTCAGGCTTGATTTTTGGAACGATCGGCCTCATATATAGACATATAAATTAAACATACTCTCAAGAGGAAGATTATGAACAGTCCTATGTTTACCCGTACTTCTACACAAGAAAGTGCTCTACAGACAAACAAAGTACTACGTAACACTTACGCCCTACTTTCTATGACTTTACTTTGGTCAGCTATCGTTGCTGGTGTCGCTATGGTGATGAACCTCCCTCACCCCGGTATAATCATTACATTAGTTGGCTTCTATGGCCTACTATTCCTAACAGAGAAGAACCGCAACAACGGTCTTGGCCTTGTATTCACATTCGCACTAACCGGTTTTATGGGTTATACACTTGGACCAATCCTAAACGCTTATGTGGGCGCAGGAATGGGTGATCTTATCGTAACAGCACTAGGCGGTACCGCTCTTTCATTCTTAGCGGCATCAGCTTACGCACTGACAACTAAGCGCGACCTATCTATGATGGGCGGTTTGATGCTTTCACTATTTGTAGTTTTGATTGTTGGTATGATCGCAAGCATCTTCATTCAGTCAACAGTACTTCACCTAGCCTTAAGCAGCTTGTTCATTGTTTTCTCTACAATGGCAATCTTAATGACCACTCAAAGCATTGTTCGTGGTGGTGAAACAAACTACATTTCAGCAACTGTGACTCTATACGTATCAATTTACAATATCTTCGTCAGCCTACTTCAAATCCTCGGCATTATGAACGACGACTAATTGTTTAGTGTTAAATCAATTCAAAGCCCGGAGCATTGCTTCGGGCTTTTTCTTGATTTGCGATAGGAAATCTAGGCTTGATCGACCGCAAGAACAATCACTTCATCCGCAGGCGGGTTTTCTCTAAAGCGCCTCACTTGAATGGTCTCCTCTCCCAACATGATTTTCTTAGCAATTCGATGCATACCATCAAAGACTTTGTAATCGCTGGTTAAAATCACAGGGTACGACAAGTCAGCGTTGTTAATTCTTTGGCAGTGCTTTGCTATCTCTCGACATGTAGGCATAGGCCCTTCCATGCTAAACCAAGTCACTTCATCTGGCCCTTTTATCTCATCAATGGGGAGCTCCTCTACAGGAAGTGATTCAGCAAGTGCCCAAATGCGCTCAATAGACCAAATAGATTTCTCGTTGTCATTAATTTCAATGTAACGCTGTTTTGACATGACTGACTCCTTGTCATAATTTCCATTTATAATATCGAATGAAATTTATAACAAAAACAAAAGAATAGCGACCCACTATTACAAACACAACGAAGTAAGCAGCCTATACTGCAATAAAGTGCTCTTTATCTGAGACATCACATGTAAACGAGATCAATAAACATGAATAAATCTTACTAGGCATGCAAATTTTTCATTACCCGCCCCGACAATTTTCTAACACAGCGCATAATTATTTAGCTCCTTGAATAACGACGCATTGCGGCTATGTGGTCAACGGTTAATAAAAATCAATCCGGGATTGGATGCTTTTGCTTCGCTCGGTGTGATAATGGGATTCTTTTGTTGAGAAGCGCCTTACGTGTACGCTACCCTATACCCATCTTTATTGACTCGATGGATATAGCGCATGTTCGTTTACAACGGCAAACAAATTGAAACCGATGCTCAAGGCTACCTACTAGACCACACTCAGTGGGAAGAAGGGATGATTGAGATACTTGCCGAGCAAGAAGGCATTGAGCTCACAGATGCTCATCTAGAAGTGATCCACTTTGTGCGTGACTTTTATGAAGAATTCAATACCTCACCAGCGGTGAGAATGCTGGTGAAAGCCATGGAAAAATCGCACGGTCCTGAAAAAGGCAACAGCAAGTATCTTTTTAAGCTTTTCAAAGAAGGACCAGCAAAACAAGCGACCAAACTTGCAGGTTTACCCAAACCGGCAAAGTGCCTCTAACTCCCTATTTTTATCCTGTAGCGCTCAGCTACAGGATTTCAAACCCTTGATATTCACGACAGGTAATTTCTTCTCTTTTAAGCTCATCAACGCGAGCCGTTTTGGGTCCCTGTTCTAACCATTTGGCAAACTCTTCTATCTTCAGTGGTTCACCACAGGCTATCACTTCGACATCTCCGTTATATAAATTCTTTGCATAACCGACTAAATTTAGCTTTAGGCCTTGATGTGAGGTGTGGTATCGAAATCCAACCCCTTGAACTATGCCAGAGACCACAAATTTTTCGCATCTTATTGCCATCCGTATACCTCTCCGTTTTTTTGAGTGATATATTTATTAAGTCTATTCACCCCACAAAGGACCGTGGGTTACTAAGAGCATAATAATTATGAAAGAAATACCATTTCGTTGGATTGATAAATATCTCATCCATTTAAAAATTCAAGAAAAGTTCTATCTGCTTTTCCTACTTCCTCTGATTGCATTACTTATCCTTACGCTCGTTCTTGATAACGCGGCAGACGCCATGCTCAATCATCTCTATCAAGATGAGTTGATATTGATGAAAAACTTTATCGAAGCCGGCAACTTATCACGCTCTCAAGTGATGGATATTTTGGCTTCATCCAATACCATTGCATTGGGCTCTGGCGCAGGCTCAGTTTCTGTTCTCAATGGCTCATTTAACTTGGTGGCCACCCACGAGCAAGACTTGTGGACTGCCCTTTCCAGCGTCCACTGGACCATTATTTCTGTCTCTCTCTTCATTGTTGCACTCGCGGTTTACTACATTATGACGTTCATTGGTGGCGCGATGTTCACAATGAACAAAGCATTGAGTACGCTTGCCAATGGTGATCTCACAGCGAGAATGAACTTTTTCCAAGTCAGGGATGAATTCAGTACCATCGCTATCACTATAGACAAGGTTGCGGAGCGAGAGCAAAAGATGGTGCTGTCGATCCAAGAGTCTGTCGCTTTAATGCAACAAATAAGCTCAGATCTTAATCAGTCTATTTGCAGCAGTTCTGATATTTCAAACTCACAACAAGAACATTTGAACTCATTGGCGAGTGCCACTGAACAGATGGCCTCGACGATTCGCGAAGTGGCCAACCTTGCCCACGATTCGAGCACACAAACGGAAGATGCTCGCAGTGTTGCGCAATCTGGCCAGGTGAAAGTGGCAAATACCTTGAATTCGATTTCTCAACTCTCCTCTGAAATCCAATCCGCTTCTCAGGCGGTAGAAGAGTTGGATGCCAACGCAGCGCAAATCGATGAAGTTGTCACCACCATCAATGGTATCTCAGAGCAAACCAACCTACTTGCATTAAACGCAGCAATTGAAGCAGCCCGTGCAGGCGAACAAGGTCGTGGTTTCGCCGTGGTTGCCGATGAAGTTCGTGCTCTAGCCGGACGAACTCAGCAAGCAACGGTTGAGATCCAAGCGATGATTGAAGCATTACAACGTAACAGTCAGTCACTCACCAAACTAATGGAAGTGACGGTAAATAATGCTAACCAAGGTCAAACCTTGATGTCGGAAGTCAATCATGAGATTGCTTCTCTAGCAGATAAAAACCAAACCATTTCAGACAGCAGCACTCAGATTGCGACCGCCGCTGAAGAGCAAGGTGTGGTTGCCGATAATATCGCAGCAAGCGTGGAGGAAATTCGGATGCAGTCCAATAACGTATGCGAAATGATCAACATGACCTCGCGCAATGTCGAGCAACTAAGAAATCAGAGTGATGCAATGGAAAGCTTACTCACCGGGTTGAAAGCATAAACCGCGATAAAACTGAGCAAAGGCCGCCAATGCGGCCTTTTTGCTATTTGCTTTTCTACTCTGATTCCTTGAAAATACCCCACTTTCATTTTTGCTTAAGAGAATTTCAATGTCTGCTGCCATCTATTTAGTCAAAGGTCGTGAGAAGTCTGTTGTTAGACGCCACCCTTGGATCTTTTCTCGTGGGATCGATAGGGTCGAAGGTAATCCACAATTAGGAGAAACCGTTGATGTTTATGGTCACGATGGCAAATGGTTAGCCAAAGCAGCCTATTCTCCTGAATCTCAAATTCGAGCTCGCGTATGGAGCTTTGAAAAGCAAGATATTAACAGAGCGTTTTTTGTAAAACGCATCCAAGACGCTCAACTTCTTCGCGAAGATGTGATTGAGCGAGATGGCTTAACTGGCTACCGCCTTATTGCAGCAGAATCTGATGGCATGCCTGGTGTGACCATCGACCGTTACCAAAATTTCTTCGTCTGCCAACTTCTCAGTGCTGGCGCCGAACATCAAAAGCAAAATATTGTTGACGCATTAATTGAAGTTTTCCCTGACTGCAATGTGTACGAGCGCTCAGATGTTTCCGTACGTAAGAAAGAAGGTCTCCAAGAAACAACCGGCGTTTTACATGGTGAAATGCCACCAAAATCTGTTGTTATCGAAGAAAATGGCGTCAAAATTAGCGTTGATATTGTCGGTGGACACAAAACCGGTTTCTACTTAGATCAGCGTGACAGTCGCCAACAAGCGATGAAATACGTCAAAGACAAAGAGGTTCTCAACTGCTTCTCATACACTGGTGGTTTTGGCCTCTATGCCCTAAAAGGTGGCGCAAAGCGCGTGATTAACGCTGATGTCTCTCAACCAGCACTCGATACGGCAAAGTTTAATGCTGAGCTCAATGAATTCGATATTTCTAAGAAACGCGCTGTTTTCCTAAACGCAGATGTCTTTAAACTTTTGCGTGAATATCGAGATCAAGGCACCAAATTTGACGTGGTGATCATGGATCCACCAAAGTTTGCTGAAAGCAAAGCGCAGCTCAATGGCGCATGTCGTGGCTATAAAGACATCAACATGCTAGCCTTTGAGATACTCAAATCCGGTGGTACATTGCTGACTTATTCATGCTCTGGTTTGATGGATTTAGCTCTTTTTCAAAAAATCATTGCTGATGCCGCAGTTGACGCGGGTCGTACTGTAAAATTTGTGGAACGTTTCGAGCAAGCTGCGGATCACCCAGTTGATACGGCTTATCCAGAAGGTTTTTACTTGAAAGGCTTTGCATGTAAAGTTATTTGATGTAGGCATACCATTGTAAACATCAACATGTTGGCCATGCAAATACTGAATCCAGGCGGTACTCTACTAACCTACTCATGCTCAGGCTTGATGGACCAAGTGCTATTCCAAAAAATCATCGCCGATGCGGCGGTAGATGCAGGCCGCAGTGTTAAATTTGTCGAGCGTTTTGAGCAAGCTGCCGATCACCCAACCGACACCGCTTACCCAGAAGGTTTCTACCTCAAAGGCTTTGCGTGTAAGGTGTTGTAAATTCTGAATCGCACTTTAAGCAAAAAGAGCCTCGACAAAAATCGAGGCTCTTTTTTATTGCTTGCTTATATTACCAGTTGCTTAGACCAAATTGCAGACAGCACAAAAAACCGGAGCTCTTACAAGCTCCGGTTTTCGTTATTTTAGTCCTTTAAATGGTTTAGGTTATCCATCAAGCTGCTGGTGATATCCGCTGCCGACGCACCATCAAAGTCAATCGTTAAGGTTTGCCCTCCTTTGACGATAGTGAGGTGTGATGCACTCGCATCATCGGAAACGCGAATAGACACGTCTCCTACCGCCCCTTGATTGTCACCACTACCGAGATCGGCCAGCAAGGTATCGATATCCGCTTTAGACATATCGTCAAAGAGATCCGCTAGGTCCAGCTTGTCGCCTTGCGACGCGTTGAAGTCCGTAACACGATCTCTCGCCGTTTCCATATCAACCCACTTAAAGATATCCGCACCATCGCCACCGGTTAGGATGTCATTACCAAGACCGCCGATAAGAAGGTCACTTCCTGCACCGCCAAACAAGAGGTCATCACCAAGGCCACCATCAAGGACATCGTTTCCAGCATGTCCTAGGATAATGTCGTTGTTGTCTGTACCTCGGATTTGGTCATCTCCAGTAGAAGCGTTGAACGATGAGGTTGCTGCAGCATTAGACTCGCCATTTGGACTCACATTGAGTGTTACTAGCTGTTCTGATTCAACACCACTCACATCCTTGACTGTCATTAGCACTTCAAAGGCCACTGATTGACCAGTGTTAATCTTCGGAGCACTTGAATCAGGCTGGAAGTAGTAAGAACCATCTTGTCCAATACGGAAGTCACCATACAGAGTGGAAACAAGTAACTCATTGCTAACGCTATCCACACTGAATGACAAGCTATCAGGCATATTGATTACAGAAGAGTCAGTGTCAATCATCTGAATGACTTGCGCTTTCGTCGCATCAATAACCACTTCTGTTGCATCATCACCCGAAACCGACATCAACAATGAACCAGCGGTACCAATAGTAGGACGAAGTTTCGGCAAATCGGTAACTAACTTCTCGTCTGGTATGTAAACTATATTATCTGCACTTCCAGATACTTGAATCAAACCAGATGATGGAACATTGGCTTCACTACCCACGCCAACAGCTGTTACATCTTTCCCTTTGATGAACGCAGCCCAATCACTTCCTATTGTTCCTTGGTTTTGAGCCCCGTCACTCAAGAAATAGATCACATCGTTTGTATCACCAGTAATACCTTTAACTGTAGCATCTTGATAGCCCGCCATAACGGCGTCAACGCCTTGGTCGTAATTTGTCCAACCTTCCGCATCGAAAATACCGTTGTAGTTATCATTGTCAACATTAGCCAAAGCACTATTCAACACAGAAATAGCTTGAGTGACCGTCATCCATACACTTGATGAGCCATTCGTTGCATGAGTCGCATCAGTATCAAAGTCAATCATTTGTACTAATACGCTTTCGCTACCCTGTTGAGACTTAACGTTTTTAAGCAGCTCAATAGACGCTTCCAATACATACTCAATCCTTGATTCTGTTAGACCAGTCGGCTTAGAAGCCATTGAGCCCGACGAATCAATCACAAGCGAAATAAGCGTCGTTGGAACCTCACCACCTTGATCAGCAAGCACATCATTGCTTGCAGCCGCATTGACTTCCGTACTTGCACCCACATCTGATTGCGGTAGCGAATTCTCTTTAGCCACAACATGAACATCGACGTCTAGCGCTTCTGATGAAGGAGTACGAACCACCAAATTATCGTAGTTGATGCTTTGCGTAGAATTACCTTCT
Organism: Vibrio vulnificus CMCP6; assembly: GCF_000039765.1. NCBI lineage: Bacteria > Pseudomonadati > Pseudomonadota > Gammaproteobacteria > Vibrionales > Vibrionaceae > Vibrio > Vibrio vulnificus. Next base: position 2,764,304 of record NC_004459.3, read on the forward strand.
ATATCGATGACCCAAACTTGCTCACCATTTATATTTTGGAAGCCACCTAAAGTTTCGCCTGTGTCTTTATCGATAATCATCGTTCCATCAGGAAGTCCTTTAATTTGGACTTCATCAAGATACTCACTGCCGTCACGATCGGCGACTGATGCAGATAGGTTCAGCACTGTCTCTGTGATCTGTTCTACGTGATAGGTACCATCTGGATTTAAAGTCACTATCGCATCCGAGAACACTAGTCGTTCGATTTCATAAAGATGATCACCCGTAAGCTCCCAAGACGTTCCTGTTCGAGCAGACGCGTCTTTACCTGTTGAGTCAAATACAGCCCATTGATCAACTTTCCCACCAAAATCACCATTGTTAACCAAGGTATAGTTAGATAACGGACCTGAGTAGATAACGGTGTCAACGCCATCATGATCAGTTGTGGACAAAGAGTCGTCACCGTCAATCTTGTCATCACCGGCCCCGCCAACAAAGACATCATTACCATACTTTCCGTACATAGTGTCAGCTTGAGCACTACCGAATAGAACTTCTGAGCCATTCGTTCCGGTAGCATTTCGGTTTACTTCAACAACTACCCCTGTAACACCCAATGCAGCTTTATCAGCTTCAGACAATACTTGACCATTAACCAGTTTAGTATGAAGGGTAGAGTCCATCGTTACGTTAGTTGTAACGCTATCACCGAACACTACCGTTACATTAGGCGCATCAGCCACCGCTTTTACTTCCAACATCACTGTTGCAGTATCCGTTTTATGACCATCAGAAACCGTCACTGTAAATGGCACATCATCAAAGTGTTTGTTTTCAGCTGGTTTAAACACTGCACTTGTCACTACACCATTTGCATCATGTGTTAGCACTAAGCTTCCGTAGCTTGGGTCGACACTGACATTACTAATATAAACTGCGTCACCATCAGGGTCGGTCGGATTCAATGCACCCAAATTGAGCGAAATCTCAGTATCTTCCGTGCCTACCTCACTAAATCGAGTGTCTGCAAGATGTGGTGCATTGTTGGTCGATGTTTCTGTAGAGTCAGTAACGAAATCAATCGTTCCTTTATCGGTACCCTTATCGCTATCAGTCGCTTCATAAACAACCTCTTCAGACACAGCAGCATCAACAACTTCAACTGACTGCAATGTGACATTGGAGTTGCCGTTGTCGTTTGGATTATCTGTGCCATGAGTGGTGTAGACTCGAATTTCATCAAATCCACCATCGACTTTGATGTTGGCTGTAAAGACACCCGAACCGTCATAAATAGGCTGTTGATCATCATCGTAGATAAACTCTTGAACCACTTGCCCATCTTTAAAGACAAGCACATGGATTTGAGCATCCGCCGAACTTGTGTCGTTGTAATTCCCCCAAACGCTACCAAAAGTAACATTGGCTTCTTTTACCAAGACATCCGTCTTTCCTTGTGAAATTTGAGAGAAATCTACACTGATGTAATCTTTCGTGCTGACATCAAGTTCAGAGCTACCAACACCAAGGCCTTTTTCATTATCCGCATTATCGAAAAATAGTTCATCCGGGGTTAATGAACTGTCTGTATCTGGTCTTGAACCCGTATAGTGTCCGCCAGAGATAATGACGCCGCTATCAAGAACAAAGCTCGTTACGGTATCGTCTGCATATACCCCTTTGAAATCAGTTTGAGCATCAAAGCTCAGCTTGTCATTGACATCATCATGTAAATCGTACTCAAGCTTATCCGTCACTTTTACAACTGTGTCTTTCGTGACTTCTGTACGGCTGCCATCGCTGTTGACAACGTAAACGGTTCCCAAAACAGGAAGAGAATCGAAACTGATCGTTGTTTCTTTTGCGTCCGTTGAGTTGGCATCATCTTCACGATCCGTAACAACATCAATTTGCTGGCCATCTGCTGTGCTTTCAGTTTCAAAGTCAAAACCGATAACAGAAGAATCAGGAGATAATGTAACAACGAAGTCATTACCCTGAGGCCCCTCATTGACGGCTAGCTGGTCACTATCTTTAAACTCCAAATGACTTGGCTGATTGCCATAGGTAATTTCAGCTGAGATTGATAGCTCGTCACCTACGACTGAACCAGAGTCAATAGAACCAGAGATCGTCCCTGCTGCAATATGTTCAGGTTCTAGCGCAAAGCTTTGTGTTACACCCTCAATAACTATCGTGAGCATCGCACCAACAACAGCGCCAACAGGCAACGTTATCGTATAGCCCACCGTAGAGCGATCACTGTTGATCACGTCATCCTGATCTCTTTCCAAACTCACTTTAGGCGCAAACAACTCTGAAGTCGTTTTCGTACCATCGGTAAACTTAAAGTTTTCAAACTCAATGAAAGTGTTCACATCACCATTGGCTTCAGTGATTGTGACAGAGCCATCGGTATTAAGTGCAACCGAAGCGTTTGTAGATGCGAAATTCAACTCAGCTGTATCATTACCAGCACCACCATCAACCACTAACTTGTTGTTGGCATCATCTTGGTTTGATTTGAATAGATCATCACCGCTACCAAGTAATACAAAGTCATCCGTTGATTCTGCAAGCGCTGGATCATAAGTACCATGGTAGTAATGAACCGTATTAGACGCTTCGCTGACATTGCCAAAAGAGTCTTTCTCTTTTGCATACAAGAACTCGTTATCATTCAGTGGAATGGCTGATTCGTTCGAAATATCCAGTGTCCATGACAAGTCTTGTTGAACAGTTGCTGTTCCAATAGTGACATATACACCGTTAGCATCTTTAGCAAATACTTCAACCTCATTACCAGGTTCACTACCGGTGCCATGAAGAGTAACGACAGAATAGTCAGACCCAGATGAATCATCAGTGACTTTTGTGATAGTTGGCGCGTCTGGTGCATCTATATCAAAGAAATACGGTTCAGTTGTAGTCGCGACAAACGTGTTTCCTGCAACATCAGATACAGTCACCTTAGCTGTAAGAATTGCTCCACCATCTACTTCTCCATCCGGGATCAAGTTAGAGCCTTTGGTTACAAACTCAAATTTATACCCAATCTGGTTACCATGAGCATCCAAATGAGGCTCGTTAGATACGAAACCTGAACCAATAAGCTCTCCATTTACGTAAAAGTCGATTTTATCATTAGGCTGAGCATCCTTATTAACATAACCAACAACGGTCACATCGGCATTAGACTCATCAGCACTTATCTTGTGGTCACCGGCTATGTTTAGGATGTCGATTTCGGCGAGGACGATAGTATCTAGGATCGCACTGTCAGTGCCTTTCTCTGACACGTTGCCCGCTTTGTCGGTGATGGTCGCTTCAACGGTCAACGTCGCGCCTTCTGCTGGCGCCGCTACCGTGGTCAACACTTCGCCCGCGTCGATTTGCGCTTGAGTCAGTTCGATGTCCGTGCCGTTCACCGTCAGGGTATCGCCTGCTACCGCATTGGTGCCCGTTAGGGAGATGGTCACATTCACGTCACCAGATAGCTCTGCCGCGCTGATGTAGCCGTCGTTGTCCCCATCTTCTGTGATGGTCACGCCTGGCGCTCCCGCCGCGGTCGTATCTAGGATCGCACTGTCAGTGCCTTTCTCTGACACGTTGCCCGCTTTGTCGGTGATGGTCGCTTCAACGGTCAACGTCGCGCCTTCTGCTGGCGCCGCTACCGTGGTCAACACTTCGCCCGCGTCGATTTGCGCTTGAGTCAGTTCGATGTCCGTGCCGTTCACCGTCAGGGTATCGCCTGCTACCGCATTGGTGCCCGTTAGGGAGATGGTCACATTCACGTCACCAGATAGCTCTGCCGCGCTGATGTAGCCGTCGTTGTCCCCATCTTCTGTGATGGTCACGCCTGGCGCTCCCGCCGCGGTCGTATCTAGGATCGCACTGTCAGTGCCTTTCTCTGACACGTTGCCCGCTTTGTCGGTGATGGTCGCTTCAACGGTCAACGTCGCGCCTTCTGCTGGCGCCGCTACCGTGGTCAACACTTCGCCCGCGTCGATTTGCGCTTGAGTCAGTTCGATGTCCGTGCCGTTCACCGTCAGGGTATCGCCTGCTACCGCATTGGTGCCCGTTAGGGAGATGGTCACATTCACGTCACCAGATAGCTCTGCCGCGCTGATGTAGCCGTCGTTGTCCCCATCTTCTGTGATGGTCACGCCTGGCGCTCCCGCCGCGGTCGTATCTAGGATCGCACTGTCAGTGCCTTTCTCTGACACGTTGCCCGCTTTGTCGGTGATGGTCGCTTCAACGGTCAACGTCGCGCCTTCTGCTGGCGCCGCTACCGTGGTCAACACTTCGCCCGCGTCGATTTGCGCTTGAGTCAGTTCGATGTCCGTGCCGTTCACCGTCAGGGTATCGCCTGCTACCGCATTGGTGCCCGTTAGGGAGATGGTCACATTCACGTCACCAGATAGCTCTGCCGCGCTGATGTAGCCGTCGTTGTCCCCATCTTCTGTGATGGTCACGCCTGGCGCTCCCGCCGCGGTCGTATCGACTACATAATCACGCTCACCCGAGCCGCTAAACGGATTACCCGCCCAGTCGTCTCCCGTTACAGTAGCGGTAACTTTGTCGTCCTGAGCTAAGTCAGATCCTGAAACAGACACTTCCCATGTTTTATTACTCAATACCGAAGTAGTGTAGGTTACACCATTCACCACAACGGTCACTTGATCACCAGGCCTTGCATCGCCTCCAACGGAGCCCGTTACTTTTACTAGGCCTTCGCTTTCTGCTTTATTGACCACATTGTCATCTGTGATTGGGTCGATCTTGATCGTTCCACGTGCAAACGTATCCACTAGGTAGAATTCCGTAGAAGTCGCTGAGCCAATATTACCCGCCGTGTTTACAACATCTACTTTGGCATCGACGACATTATCTGAATCTGCGCTTAAATCTGAGCCCTTAACTTCTATACTGTATTTACCGTCGACAACTTCACCAGTGTATTCAACGCCATTGATAGTGAGAGTAACAACGCCCGACGAGAAAGATTCACCAGTTACCGTACCGGTCACTGTGACTAAGGAGTTTACTTCTTGGGCATTAATCACAGAGTCAGAGGTGATTGGATCAATGTCGATGTTCACGTTAATTGGCGTGTCATCAAATCTATGAACTGACTCACCTTTAGACGTGACTTCGTTACCTGCTGCATCAGTTGAATTAACGGTAACTTCAAAAGCTGTGTCGACAGCAAGGTCTGAACCACTTACTGATAGCTCCCACGCGCCGTCTTCAGAAACGCTACCTGTGTACTCTTTACCGTTAATGATTGCGGTAACAATATCTCCAGTTTTGATGTCACCACCAGTCGCAGAACCAGTCACTGTAATAGTTTGGTTTTTCTCTGTTTCTGTAATTACATCATCTGAGGTAATTGGATCGACAGAAACCGTACCTGCCTGAGCTGTCGTATCTAGTGTAAACGTCAGTGTGCTGCTGCCAGAAGTGTTGCCTGCTGTATCTGTTTGACGAACGATGATCGTATTGTCGCCTTCCACTGGTGTTGGCGCGGTAGTTGTCCATTCACCATTGACAAAGTACTCCACCGTCGCGCCTTCTTCGGTGCCTGTAACGGCGAAATCGCCTTTATTGGTCAGGAAGTCGTCGGCCAAACTGCCACTGTCAATATCGAGCGAAATCTGCGGTGCATCTGGCGCTGTGGTATCGAGAGTAAACGTCAGTGTGCTGCTGCCAGAAGTGTTGCCTGCTGCATCGGTCTGACGAACGATGATCGTATTCTCGCCTTCCACTGGTGTTGGCGCGGTGGTTGTCCATTCACCATTGACAAAGTACTCCACCGTCGCACCTTCTTCGGTGCCTGCAACAGTGAAATCACCTTTATTGGTCAGGAAGTCATCCGCCAAGCTGCCACTGTCAATATCGAGCGAAATCTGCGGTGCATCTGGCGCTGTGGTATCGAGAGTAAACGTCAGCGTGCTGCTACCTGAAATGTTGCCTGCCGCATCTGTCTGGCGAACGATGATCGTATTATCGCCTTCCACTGGTGTTGGCGCGGTAGTTGTCCATTCACCATTAACAAAGTACTCCACCGTCGCACCTTCTTCAGTGCCTGTAACGGTGAAATCGCCTTTATTGGTCAGGAAGTCGTCGGCTAAGCTGCCGCTGTCAATATCGAGCGAAATCTGCGGTGCATCTGGCGCTGTAGTATCGAGAGTAAACGTCAGTGTGCTGCTGCCAGAAGTGTTGCCTGCTGCATCGGTCTGACGAACGATGATCGTATTGTCGCCTTCCACTGGTGTTGGCGCGGTGGTTGTCCATTCACCATTAACAAAATACTCCACCGTCGCACCTTCTTCGGTGCCAGCAACAGTGAAATCGCCTTTATTGGTCAGGAAGTCATCCGCCAAGCTGCCGCTGTCAGTGTCGAGCGAAATCTGCGGGGCATCTGGTGCTGTAGTATCGAGAGTAAACGTCAGCGTGCTACTCTCAGATGAATTTCCTGCGTCATCGGTTTGGCGAATAATAATGGTATTTTCACCTTCAACAGCGACAGGTTCAGTTGTTGTCCATTCACCATCCACAAAATATTCAACAGTTGCGCCATCTTCGATATCTGTGACCGTGTATGAACCATCATTTGTTAAAAAGTCATCAGCTTTGGAGCCACTGTCCGTGTCTAGTGTGATAGTCGGCGCCGATGGTGCAATGGAGTCAATGTCTTGTAATGCTGTGTTAGCATCATTTAGTAGATCAAATAGAGAGAGGCTTTGTGCTTCGTTTAAGCCCAGCGCTTGTAATCCTTGAGTGCTAAAGTCCGTACTTGCCAAAGATTCTGCACCAATACGCGAAATCGTTCCGCCAGCCACTAAGCTTGAACCACCTGTTTCGCCTGCGGCCGTCGCAAAATCGTCACCCAGTTGCGTCGGGTCCTGTCCTTCTTCTAAGGCAGCAAAAATCTGTTGAATGTCATCAGTGATGTTGGTTTCACCAGCATCGGTTGCAATGCGAAATTGGGGTACATCTGTTTCTTCCAGCGTTTCAATAACCAATTCGCCCGGAGCAATGGCTTGTCCTGGCGCAAGAATTTTAATGTTGCCGTTTAAATCCAGAACAACAATACGACCAGCAGTGAGAGACGCTCCTGCAAGGAAGGCTGTGAAATCCATAAATAACCTCTGAGATGACTGTAGTACTTTCGTCAATTTTTTGACTGGCAGACTAGTTCTATTTTCTTACCCTATAATATATCAAACCGACATAGATGTGACATCTCAAAATCCCGTCCAATTTACATTTACGTCACTTATTGGCGACTTTGATCACGCAGTCTCATTTTTGAAGCAGAATCACAGTTTGATTCGCTTCGTTAAAAAAGCCAAAACGCTATATAATTCAATTTCAATAAGTTAGAATTTGATCAATAAATCCACTACAATGTCAGAAAATGAGACTTTTCATCTCTTTTGGCATATTCACACAAGTAATACTAGTGTTAAAAAATTGACGATTTGCTTTAACAATCTCAAAATTAAGACAGTTAATGCTTTAGAATTAGTACAAATAGATTAGTAGGAGAAACACAGTGAAGTGGACCCAAATAAATGCATTTGCCTTAGGTGCAATGCTGACACTTCCTGCTACAGGGCAAACTCTGGAGCAAGCTATCTCGATTACATTAGCGACCAATCCTGAGTTAAAAAGTGCATTTAACGAGTTTGTGAGTAAACGCTATGCCAATGAAGCCTCATCCGGCGCGTACTTACCTCGAATCGACTTAGACGCTGGTATTGGTTACGAATCCATCAATCCAGCAGAGGGAGAATCTACCGATCTCACTCGAAAAGAAGCCTCTTTAACCTTCACCCAGTTGATTTGGGATGGTTCGTCGACGCTAAACGATATGGATCGCACTGCGGCCGAAGCCGAGTCTCTTCGTTACCAGTTACTCGCAGATGCTCAAAACAAAGCGCTTGAAGTAACAAAGGTTTACTTAGATTCTGTTAAAGCGTATGAAATTCTTTCCCTTTCAGAAAGTAACCTCGCTACCCACAAACGTATCTATAGTGATATTAAAAAGCGCGTGAATTCTGGTATTGGCTCTACTGCCGATCTGTCACAAGTTGAAGCTCGACTAGCAAAGGCACACGGAAACTTGGCAGCAGCTCAAAATAACTTATTTGACTCACACACCATGTTCACGCGTCTTGTTGGTCAAACGCCGCAATCGCTTATTTTTCCGCGCGCCGACCAAACTCAAATTCCATTCACTTTGGATGAAGCGGTCAGTCAAGCGTTTAATCAACACCCTGTGATTAAAGTTTCGCAAGTAGATGTCGATTCTGCTCGTTATCAGTACAAGCAGACCAAAGGTCGCAACTACCCAACGTTTTCTTTTGAAGCCTCACAAACTTGGCGTGATGACGCCGGCGGCGTAGAAGGAAACAGCGATGAGTTAACCGCAATGTTGCGCATGCGTTACAACCTATATAACGGCGGAACTGACTCTGCAAACTCTGAAAGTGCAGCTTACCAACTCAACAAAGCGAAAGATTTACGTGAACGCACATTTCGTAGTGTTGAAGAAGGTTTGCGTCTCGCGTGGAGTGCCTTGGATTTAACTCTGCAACAAAAAGAGTTCTTATCTGATCACGTGGACTCCGCGTCAGATACTGTTATTGCTTATGAGAAACAGTACCGCATTGGTAAACGAACATTGCTGGACTTGCTCAATACTGAAAACGAGCTATTTGAAGCACGTAAAGGTTACTTGGATGCGAAGTATGCCGAGCAATACGCTAAGTTCCGTGTGATGAATGCAACTGGCCAACTGTTAAATGCACTGCGTGTGGATATTCCTAAAGAATGGGTTGAAGGAGTGGAGTACTAATATGAAAGCATTTATTTTGCCTCTCATTTGTTTAACATTTGCGGCAACGCCCGTGATTGCAAGCGATAAAGCTGATGAGTACGACTACTTGGCGACACCACGCGCCGATCAACTTGCCGATCTGCAAGACCAAGATCGAGACGGCGTGATCAACGCGAGAGACTTGTGCCCTGATACACCAAGTACTGCTGAAATCGATAATGACGGTTGTGGCACTTACGTTAAAACCTCGCAGCAGATGCAAATCCGAGTTTTGTTTGCGAATGACTCAGATAAAATTAATCCTGTTTTCCGTAAACAGATTAAAGAGATGTCAGAGTTTTTGAAGCTTTACCCATCAACTTCAATCGAACTACAAGGCTACGCAAGCCGCACAGGTAATGCAGAACATAACTTAGATCTGTCAAAGCGCCGAGCTAATAACGTACGTGAAATGTTGATTGGTTATGGTATTGCTCAAAGCCGAGTACGTATCGTCGGCTTCGGTGATAGTGCCTTAGCCAATGAAGGGACGGATGAAGTCAGTCACGCACTTAACCGACGTGTCGTCGCCTCTGTTGTAGGATACAAAGGGGACGTGAAAGAAGAGTGGACTATTTTTACTAGCATACCGAAAGCGAAGAAGTAGTTTTTCACGTAAGGGGCATTTCGCCCCTTTTCTTTTACTCAGAAATTAATCTCGCATTGGTAACTCTTGGATTAAGTGATACTCTTAGCGACGGTTATTCATAACGAGATTTTACAATGAGCAAATTGACCGCAGATACCCAAGCAAACCTAGAATTATTTATTGAAGAGACTCAAAGCACCAAGTTGGTTTGGGGTTTGCGTAACGAAGAAGGATGGCTAGCTTGTGACTCAACAGAGTTTGAGCAAAGTGAAGTTATGCCATTCTGGTCAACCAAAGAAGACGCTATGGCACATAACGTTGAAGAGTGGGCTGACTTTGAAGTGTTAGAAATTCCTCTAGACATCTTCGTTGAAGATTGGTTGATCACCTTAGATGAAGACGGTGTTCTTGTTGGTGTTAACTGGAATGCTCAACTTGAAGGTAAAGAAATCGAACCGTCAGAATTGGCAAAAATGTACCTGTAATCTTCAGATTCGTTTCATTTATCTATTTCAGACCAGCATTACAATGCTGGTCTTTGTACATTGGAACATTAAATCTCTTCGCTCTATCGAAAAACACTGAAATCATATGCATATTTTATTGTTAGTTATCGAGTGGATCACACCGTTCTCCGTACGTAAAAGATAAGATAGACGACTGGCTTCCCCTTTCTAGCACCATGTTTATACGTAAATTACTTTTATGGATCGTTCTGCTGTTTTGTTCCGTACCCGCTTTCGCAGAAAGCAGCAGTTTTCATCATTGGTATCAGTTCTATCAACAGAAACTAAAAGCCGATGACGGCGCAGCCTTTGACTTGCTACAAGAGCGTTACTCAGCACTATTGCCGAGCGCCGAGAAGCTCTACGTCAGCGGGCTACTGTTTGATTACCTTTCAAATAGAGATCAGCCCTACTATGGTGCAAGTCAGCATCGAGATAGCCACTTTGCTCGCCAAGAAGCTCTCTATGTGGATGCAATGTATTTGCGCAAAGAGGGGCAATACGATTCTGCCGTTGAGAAATTCCGAGCCGTATTGAATCATGCCGCTCAACTCGATGAAAAAAACACCAAAGAACTCATTTACTATCAGCTTTGCTACACGCTGAACGAGCAAGGTGAACTCCACAAAGCGAAACACTTCTGTTCAAAGCTGCAACAGCAGATAGATAGCAATGACAGTACATTACTGCCGAAATACCTGAGCTATCGTATCATCGCCAACAATTTCAGCTACCGAGGCGAGCCCCATCTTGCGCTAGCAAACTACCAGAAGATGCTGCGCACCCTACCCGCTAACGCCGATCGTTCAGGCGCTTTTAATGATATTGGCAACCAGTTGCGTGAAGTCAGCCAATTTCAACAATCAGAAAACTACCTTCTCGATGCTTTGGCAATTAGACGAAATGCAAGTACGCCAACAGAGCTCGCTCAAGTGTTACACAGCCTCGCGCAACTCTATGCTGATTGGCATAAACACGAGCAAGCGGAGAGTTATTATCAACAAGCACTTGCCCTATTACGTAAAGACCAGCATACCTTCGGTCTCGCGATGACCTACTCCGGACTTGGCTCTCTGTATATTGAACAAGGGGAATTCGCTAAAGGGAAGGAACTGCTTAATCAAGCGCTAAATGAAGCCAACTTAGGTCAAAATCACCGTTTAAGCGCGGAAATTCATTATCGCTTTAGCCTTGCCTACTTACAGGCAGGGGAACTTCAGGCGTCACTTTCTCATGCCGACCAAGCGTATCAATCTGCGGTTTCAATGGATTTTCTTTCGCTTCAGGCAAAAGCATCACTACAACTTTCTGAGACTTATAAGGCACTGGCTGATTTTCCCCGAGCCTACGAGTGTTACCACCGATATGCCGAGATCGAGTTTCGATTAAGAGACAAAGACACTACCAGTGCACTTGAAGCGTTGGATCTTGCTCAGCAGCAGTTTGAATACCAGTTGCGCATTGCACAGTTGCAAAGTGACAACGACAAAAAACTGATTGAGCTGCAAAACTACCAACAAAAAAAATCACTTTATAGCTTATTGATCGCGGCAGCGCTTATCGTTGTTGGGTTATTTTTTCTCACCAGTCAGCAAAAAAGAAAGCAATCTCAGCTCGATATGATGACGGGAGCATTGAATCGTGGCTCAGCGATCAAAGCAATTAAGCAAGCCAGCTCAGCAAAGCGTCCACACAGCAAAAACGTTTTGATTCTGTTTGATCTCGATAACTTCAAATGGGTCAATGATCAGTTTGGTCATCCAACGGGAGATAAGCTGTTAATCACTATTTGCAAAACTTTGCTTGGGGAGCTGCAAAGAGGCGATATTCTTGGCAGATTAGGTGGTGAGGAATTTATCTTGTTGCTGCGAGAAGTCGAAGATATCGATGTGCAATTTCGCGTTGAAAAGTTACATGACCTGATTAGTGAGTGTCGTGTCGCTTCTCCATCAAATACCGCAGTGTCTGCTAGTGCTAGTTTCTCTTTTCTCGCTACTCCTAGAGCGCTTTCAGATTTCGATGAGCTCTATTCTATCTTGGATCAAGCGCTTTATCAGGCGAAGAAAAACGGCCGTAACACCATCATTGATGCCTACAACGCCGCGATTTAAACCCATATTTGATTGAACAGAAAATGAAAAAGCGATAATTCCTGTGCGCTAAAGGCGCCAGAGAATTATCGCGACTCAACAGCAATGCCGTCATCTTGTGTTTCGTTTATTAAGATTCGGCGTGCTGCTTTTCAACTAGAGAAGCCATGATCGCCTCACGGTTGTCTAAATAGTCATTGAGACCCACTTTACGTAAGTGACAAGAAGGACAATCACCACAACCATCACCAATGATGCCGTTGTAACACGTTAAGGTTTTTTCTCTGACCAATTGCAAAGCGTTATTTTGATCCGCAAGCGCCCACGTCTCTGTTTTATTGAGCCACATGAGTGGTGTTTGGATCACTAATGGCTTATCCATGCCCTTCACAAGCGCACTGTTCATCGCTTTGACAAAGTCATCACGACAATCTGGATAGCCAGAAAAATCGGTTTCACACACTCCAGTAATGATCGTCTGTGCGCCAATTTGATAAGCGTAAATGCCCGCCAAAGTGAGGAAAAGAATGTTACGACCAGGAACAAACGAGTTGGGTAAACCATTCTCCTGCAGTTCATGAGATACAGGAATATCGTCGCGAGTCAGTGAACTGATGGCCAACTCATTGAGCAGCGTCACATCCATCACTTTGTGTGCAGCCACACCCAGTTCTTTCGCCAGATTTTGCGCCACTTCGATTTCAAGACGGTGACGTTGGCCATAATCAAACGTGATGGCATGCACTTCATCAAATTCATTGAGTGCTTTGACTAAACAGGTCGTCGAATCCTGACCACCACTAAAAACCACAACGGCTTTGTTCATAAACAATCCCTCTTACGCGATACTCAGGTACTTATGTGTTTGAATCGACAAACGCCAATTGCGCTTAATACAGGTGTCGATGCACAACTGAGTGGCTCTCTCTTTTTGACTAATAGGTTGCAGTGCGATCACCGTTGTTGCAGGCACTTGAGCGCGAAGCAGTAAAGCGTCTAACTGGTCGATGTCTTTCTGGGTACCGACCGGATGTTTGATCTCGTTGGCTCGTTGTAATGCACTGTCTAAGATCGGCAACTTACCTTTCATCGCGACTTTAGGCGATACCGTCACCCAAGTGTTTTCGCTTGCTTTGACTTCGTAAGTACCACTGGTCTCTATCTGACATTGGCAGCCAATGGCTTCAAATGCTTGTGTCAGCTCAGTGAGATCGTACAAACAAGGTTCACCACCAGTAATGACGATGTGCTTGGCGCTGTAACCTTGACGTTGGTACTGCTCAACAATAGCTGCGGCATCCGCTTGACACCAAGTCGGACTGTCCCCTGTTTTAACGATGATCTCAGCAAAGCTTTGTTCATCTTGCTCTGCTGCTTCCCACGTTTGCTTGGTATCACACCAAGAGCACCCTACAGGACAAATCTGCAAGCGCACGAAAACCGCTGGAACACCAGTAAACACACCTTCGCCCTGAATGGTTTCAAACATCTCGTTAACTTTGTACAACGTCACTACAACCCTAAAAATTTTTCGCAAGGCGCAGACCTTAAATGAGACTCGCCCCGAGGTCAAATGAATCTCTTCTCAACGAAAAAATTCATTGTTAATTTGGCTCATTTTATAGTTTCATACGCCTCATTATTCTTTTCTCTTTTTCATTTTCATTAAGTGTAGGTAAGCATGTACAAGTTGATTGCGCTGGATATGGACGGCACATTACTCAATAGTGACAAACAGATCTCTGAACCCAATAAGGAAGCGATTCGCCAAGCTCGCGCTGCAGGCGTGACCGTGGTACTTGCTTCAGGCCGCCCGTTAGAGGGGATGCAAAGCAAACTGGAAGAATTACAGATCGATTCAGACAAAGACTTTGTTCTTTTTTACAACGGTTCGATGGTTAAGAACGTGGCAACGGGTGAGATCATCCATGAGCAGATCATCGATGGCAAAGCGGCGAAAAAAATCGCTCGTTTGGCTGATAAACTGGGGGTATTTGTACACGCGTTCAGCAAAGAATTTGGCCTGATTACTCCGCAAAACAATCCTTACACCGATATTGAAGCCAACATCAATGGTCTCAGTATTACCGAAATGAATTTTGATGCCTTAGCGGATGACCACCCAATCATCAAAACCATGATTGTGGCGGAGCCCTCAGAGCTCACCAAAGCCATCGCCGCCCTACCCGCCACATTGCATGATGAGTTCACCATTGTTCAAAGCGCACCATTCTTCCTCGAGTTTTTAAACCCAGCCAGTAATAAAGGAATTGGCGTGGCTGCGATTGCGGAATATCTCGGCATTCGCGCGGAAGAAGTGATTTGTATGGGGGACGCAGAAAACGATCACCACATGTTGAAATACGCAGGGCTTGGCATTGCTATGGCTAACGCGATGGAAGAGACCAAGCAAATCGCAGATTACATCACTGACAGTAATAATGACCATGGCGTCGCAACGGCGATTGAGAAGTTTGTCCTGCAAGCCTGATGAGTGCTAGAGAGGGATTGTCTCCCTCTCTACTACCTTCAAACTGGGAGCAGGTTAATACTTTATCCTTTTTTACTTAATTTTTACCGTACAATTAGCCGGTAAAGTGATAGCATTAGTGTGATTACTTTAATCTCAACAAAGTGAGCACTAAATGTTTGTTAATCTTTCAATAAAACAAAAAATTATCTTCCCTGTTTTTCTTATTATTTCTCTATTCGCCATTAGCTCTGTGTTGAATATTCTCGCTTCTCAAAAGCAAACCGAGCTTACTCATACCCTTCGTGATGACATCATGCCAACGCTCTTCACCATTGAAGATGCGTATCGTGATATGTATCAGGCGACGTCCGCGATCCAAGGTTTGGTTCTTTCTGATACCAAACAAGAAATTGAACGCGAGCAGTTTGAATACAAAGACAACGCACACAAAGCTATTCCTCGTATGAAAGCGGCGCAAAAGTTAATCGATTCAGGACTTTTGCCTTCCAGCGCGCAACGTGAGCTCGACGTGTTAGTCACACTGGCCAATAGCTGGCTAAAGGATTACGAAACGTTACTCAGCCTACCTGAGGATCAGTGGTTTACGTATTACGATGAAAACAAGGGCACATTCGATAAGAAGTTTTCAGCGACTCGTAAACAACTCAATGTCGTGAAAGAGCTGATTGAAGCATCACAACAAGAGTTACAAAAGCAAGTTAATGATGCCTCCGCACAAGCTGAACGCACTTTGGAACTAGGCACTCTATTTGTTATTGCCCTTGCGACTGCGATGTGTTGGTTCCTTATTAAAGCCATCGTGACGCCAATTGAACATATTCGTACCGCCATGGATGAAATTGCCTCTGGTGATGGCGATTTGCGTCAACGCATCGAAATGGATAGCAATGATGAAATCGGCCAACTTGCTGGCGCGTTTAACGTGTTTGTCAGCAAAATCCAAGCAACCATTGAGCAGGTGGTGAATACGACCAATAATGTCCGTAGTGAAATGAACCAGCTAACGGAAATCACTCGCTCTGTTGCAGATTCAACCTATCGCCAACAACAAGAAAGCGAAGTGGTGGCCGCTGCCGTGCATGAAATGCAAGCAACCAGTCAAAGCGTGAGTGACAACGCAACGGATGCCGCAACAGAAAGCCACAACGCTGATCAAGAAGTGCAAAACACCAGTCAAATTGTTGATAGCACTGTGGACGCGATCCGCCGCCTTGCTGACGATATCAACAACGCAAGTCATGTGATCCACACACTTGACGATGATGTGAGTAACATCGCTTCTATTTTGGACGTGATTCGTGGCATCGCAGAACAAACCAACCTTCTGGCGCTAAACGCAGCCATCGAAGCGGCGCGTGCTGGTGAGCAAGGCCGTGGATTTGCCGTTGTCGCAGATGAAGTACGTTCACTCGCGAGCCGCACTCAGCAAAGTACAGGTGAAATCCAAACCATGATTGAACGCTTACAAGGCGGCGCGCGCCAAGCGGTATCGGTAATGGAATCAAGCAAACGCAGCAGTGACTCCACTATTGAGTCAGCGCAATCTGCAACTCATTCTCTGCAAGAGATTTTGCGCGCGATTGCCAATATGAGTGAGATGAACACACAAATCGCCACCGCAGCGAATCAACAAAGCAGCGTAAGTGAAGAAGTCAACGCCAACGTTCAACGCATCGCAGACAACAGCAGCGCGATTGTGAGTGTGGTTCAAAATGCCGAGACCGCCATTCAACGTCTATCACAGCAATGTGGTCAGTTGGATAGCCTTGTGTCGCAGTTCAAATGCTAATTTGCCAAGAGTAAAAAAAACGCCTCGGACAAAAAACCGAGGCGTTTTTATTTCTTCACTTAATTCTGTTGATTGAAACGCTTTGCTAAAACTGCAAACAATAAGGCGATGAGTGGATAACGAAGAGTCTCGACAATGAAAGAATAGAGACCACTGTAAGCGATAACACCTTGAGCCAAAGTGATGATCAAGTTGAAGGAAAGCAACGCCACAACAATGATCAACGTATGACCTTGAGAGAGTGATACCTGCGTGGTTTTGAAGAACACCACCAACAGTGAAATCACAATTAATGTGGCTAACCAAGCGGAAAACACCGGTAATGGCCACATAGCGGTTAACACCGCAGCCAACACGGCCATCGCAATCCAAACGCTTTTTGCGCCAAGCAACTGAGCGACGTTCACATTCGGTTTGCTATCCAAACGAATGATGTGCCACGCCACTAAGCCACCGAGCAAACCACCAATCATCATATCGGCGATAAACGCGGCGCCAGAGTAGAATTTGCCAAACATCATCACGCTGATCACTAACGAAGTCAATCTTAGTGCTCGTCCACTTCGCAACCAGCCTAGTCGGCGTAAAATCAAAGCAGATAAACACGCCCAAACCGCAATAGGTAAGCTCGGAAAACCGAAACCATAACTTTGCGTCATCTCAAGCACTGGCCAATAGACATGTGGCCTAGGAAGAGCAAACCCTTGTTGAGCAACCAAGCAAAGCAGTGACGTAGCAACAACGGCAAAAAACAATTGATAGGTAAAATCTCGGCCAAAACGCCACATAGCTAATGGCATTACCACTAAAAGTATTTCAGGCGAAGTCAGATAAATCGCGAAGTAGCTGAGCAACAAACCCAATGCGCTCAGCACTGGAGACGATGCAACAAACGCTTGTAGTTGCATTAACCAACCCAGCTCCACTTGATGATAACTTGGCGCCGATTCAACCAAATCATTGACGTAGGCCACCGCTTGATCCGTCGCTTGCCCAAACATCTGTTGCACCATTGGCCATTGTTGCGGATAACGGTATTGACTCGCTTCAAGCGCCAAAGGAGACAGTAGCATTGCAGAGGCAATTTCGACGCCGTAGTGTGGGGCGAACCAAACCGGAAGCTCATTACCATCTAAACTATTGTTGAAGTTGAACGCCACTACCGATGAATCAGAAATACAGTCATAGAATACCGCCTGTTCATTGTAGCCAAGCACTTTACCTACGGTAACCACCAGCCCGGTTTCTTCCCAAGTTTCTCTTTGCGCGGTAAGCGCAGGGTCCTCACCCGCAATGATCGTTCCTCCAGGAAGAGAAATTTGATGAGTTAAGATCTCATTGACTAAAACCAACTTGTCATCTGCACGGACGATACACAGCGCCCCTTTCAATCCCTCAGGTAATGAGGTTGAAGAGGTCGCAAAAGAGAAAGTGGAATACACCAATGAAATAATGAGACTGAATACAACGAAAAATGACCGCTTATACACGCCAGACAACCTTTACTTTACCTATTGTTTTATTTGTATCTTTTGAGAACGAAGCCATCGATTCGTACACCGAGATCTCTTTACTCAAAAGAGTTGGCGCAATAATGACAGGAAACTCGATATTTTTCGACCTAAATTAACTTCAATCTGCGAGATGAAAGCCGTATTGAACGTCGTATCTATCGTCCCAAACCATAGCCACGTCTCTCGGTTGACACCCTACTTCACTCCTTTGTGTCTTTAGCCGTTAAAAAGAAACAAGCCTCGCAAACGAGGCTTGTGGGTAAGTTAAAGTTTTGTCCAAGCTTGTTGCCAATTAGTGCCCACGCCTGGCTCATAGGCACTCGGGGTTGAACCACACCATAAGTTATAAGGCCATGACTTACACTGGTATGTCGAACCTACATTAGTCACGACGTCACCCGCACTGTAGTTTGTCCCCGCCACATAAGCATTGGCATCGGTTGGCGGTGTTGGCTCTGGTGTTGTTGGCGGTTCGGGCGTCGTTGGGGGCTCTGTTGGTGTGGTGCCAGAGCCCGAACAATCTGAGCTACCGACAACTTGCCATACTCCCCACGGGCCAGAGTCAGACGGGTTATCCCCTTGAGTCCACCAGCCGGCTTTCCAAGATTGACCAGCCCAGCTCACCACGTCACCCGTGTTGTAGACTTTGCTTGCCTGCCATTCGTTAGCGCACGTGCCATCTGGTGGTGTGGTGGTATCTTTCGCGCTTGCCGAGACTTCCGCGCGATAGATCGTTGAGGTTTTGTCGATTTCAAATGATAACGCCGCTTTGGCCGTACCCGCGGAGCTTGCCCCGAACTCAATAGAGACACGACAGGTTTGACCATTAGAAAGCGTCGATAATGTACAGAGATCACTACTGATCACTGGCTTGGTGGCAACGCCAGATCCGGTCACACTCAAGCGGCCAACCGTAAAGCTGCCTGTGCCTGTGTTTTTGATCGTGAAAGTGTGATTTTTCAACTCACCAACATTGAATGCCGTGAGTGTTTGAGAAGGCGTATAGCCAACAGAAACGGTCTCTGAAGGCGGTGTAACATTACCGACAATGCCATCGACAAAGCTGCGAAGCGCAGCAATATCACTGTACACGCCGTATTTACCTGGGCGAGCGCAGCCAATGCCCCAACTGACGATGCCAAGTTGCGTAATGGAACCCGCTCGATTGATAACGATCGGTCCGCCGCTGTCACCTTGGCAAGAATCTATGCCACCTTGTGGCACGCCAGCACAAAATGCTACGTCTCCCACATTGGCGTAACTTCCCCCCGCTTGGC
This sequence comes from Vibrio vulnificus CMCP6, assembly GCF_000039765.1. Taxonomy (NCBI): domain Bacteria; kingdom Pseudomonadati; phylum Pseudomonadota; class Gammaproteobacteria; order Vibrionales; family Vibrionaceae; genus Vibrio; species Vibrio vulnificus. The sequence goes on from NC_004459.3 coordinate 2,783,435, forward strand.
GACACGTGGCATCCGATATCAATGGAACATCCACTTCTTGCAATACCGTTGGTGAGCTGCCACCTTCTGTCGTACGACCTAGCCCCGCCACCGTCAGCCAGTCACCCACCGCAGCGTATTGAATCAAACTGCCCGCCGCAATATCAACCGCCGTCACACCCTGCGGTATTTGACTAAGTTTGAGTAGTGCAATGTCATTTTCAAAGGTCGATTTGTTGTAGGCGGGATGCATGTAGATTTGGCTGACGTTGGATCGCACCCCATCCGTACCGTTGTAAACCACGCCACCGATTTTGACGGCGATCTGGCTTGGTAAATCGCCATCAACACAGTGAGCAGCCGTCAGCACATAACCATTGCCAATATAACTTGCCCCACAATAAGAGCGGTTGCTGTTACGGCTGACAATTTGCGTGTAGAACTTCCATTCACTCGCATTGGCGGGAGTACCGCCAACGATACGAGGCTGAATGTCATTCTGTTGAAAAACGTCTGTTTGCGTCTGTGAAAGAACCTCTGCACTGACCGATGCTGACAACATCATCAAGCTGAGCAGAGTAAGTTTCCCTGTCGATTTCAATGTCATTTCCTCTTGTTTAATCGGGCGCTTATTGCGCCACATATTAGACAAGCAGATAAAAACCGACCTCCCAACTCGATTTATAAATTATTTATAGAGCTTGCGAGAGACGTGCAACATTCGAGCTAAACATCTTGTTACATTCACACAACAAAATGATCCGTTTCACACATTTATCTTACAAATCAATCAGTAATAGTCTTTTCATAAGCGAGACTGTTGCAATAACAGCGCAAAAGGAGTTGATCTCACCCAGAGTAACCACTCAGTTTTTCAGCGATTTTCTCAACCAGTGGATATGCGGCTGAAAGCCATTCTTCTCGTACAAGGCAATCGCAGTTTGGTTGAAATCCCACACTTCAACAAACACTTGTTCAACACCATAATCACGGAAAGTTTGTTCGATTTTGGCTAATAGCGCCTCAGCAATCCCTTGTTGGCGAAACGGCTTACCAACGTATAACTCATCGACACTGCCCATAGGTAAAGGGCGGCTCACTGTCGAAATCAGCTCGCAAAAATGCCCTGACACAAACCCCACCACTTCCTCATCTACTTTGGCGACAAACACCAAACATTCAGGGTCATCGAGATAGCGAGCAATACTTTTCTCTTGCTCGATCTCTTCTGCGCTTTTAAAAAATTCAGGGCACTGTAGATGATGCTCATCATGCAAATCGAACATCAAATCATTAAGGGCTTCAAGGTCTGAAGGACGTGCCGCTGATAAGACGACTTTATTCATGGCTTATCTGCTACATATTCATAAAGTCTACATTGTAGTGAAACTGAGCGTAAAAATCCTTCTTAAGCACTTGAACTGTTTGCTTGTAGCCTGCCTTGCAACCGTTTTTCGAATCTTCAGTCGCGTTATCAATCTATCCAGCGATGAACATCATTTAAACCTTCGCTTGATGGCAGATTAACGAATAGATCTTGTGCTCGCTTTTGATAAACAACGCACAGTTCCGCTTAGGATCGAGTAAAGACAAATATAATCACGAAAACTGAAAAATCGTGAATTGCTCAAAAAGTCCTATCTCTCGTAAAAATATACAAGCATCGCCACCTTATAAAGTAATTTTATAATCAGATAATATTGACAAATGCAACATTAACCATTTGTGTTGTTTTTTCGAGCTTGAGGCCAATTAACAATTAAGTCATTTAACAACTTACCTTTATATTGATAATTTCATTTCGTTGTCCATTCAGATTCAAATAATAAGACAAAAATTAAAACAATACTGTTGCAATAAATAATGTCGAAAATTAAACAAGTCAAATGCAAGCTATTAAGTAAACGTAAATTTTACATAGCAATACATTTGAACGATTAAAATCAATTTATTTAATCTTAATAGGAAACTAAAATGAAGAGTTCATTTTGTTACACGACGTTATCTTTGATAATATCAGGATGCCTTTTCTCAACCGCATCTTATGCTCAAAAGCCCGTAGAAGAAACAGCCACATCAACAACTATTCGTGCCGTCAATAAGGTAGGTGGATTTGTCGCTAATATCAGCGCCTATACAAGTAATATCACACCCTATAAAGTTTCGTTTATTTCAGGAAAAGCCGGAGCGTTGGGTGCATCGTTAGGCGTTGTTAATACACTGACTAAAATCATTGTCGAGGCGTCGATTGAAGCTCAATGCCAATCAACTGAAAGTAATGACCAACTTGAAAATTATTGTGAAACACCACCAAGTTTCGTTCAAGATAAATTCTGCATCGCGAATACAGACAATGTTAATAAAAGCGATATTCAGGTTTTAATCTCTGATATTATTGTTCCCCGCTCAAATAATGGCATTCAGCCTCAACAAAGCATCAACGTCCCCCATGGCTCAGAAGCTTGCATCAGCATTCCTAAAGAAGTGGGTAATGTCTCAGTGGTAAATGGCAAAAATCAGATGGTCGTTGACAGAGTGCTACCGATAGACTTTTTCTCTGGTAATTACGGTATGGTGATAAAAAACGGAAAACCATGGTTGAAAAAGAAAGCACCGAGAGCTTTCTATAATATGACTCTTGCTCATAAGGCTTGCTACAGCATCATGCTCAACAGCTCATTTGATCTCGATGGCGGCGTGAGAAAATGCATGGATAAACTCGCAAATGGCGACCGAGCCAAGCGCGCAGAGTTAGAAAAAATCTTCACCATCACAATGGACCACGCAGATTATCAAGAAGTAACCCGCACTTTGAAAAAGCGTGATTTGAATGATTTTTTACGTCATGCAGTCTATCATCAGAAACACCCATCTAATCCGGATATCTTTGTGCTAAGTGGTACTCTGATGATCGACGATAATACATACGCGACAATTGAGCCTATGGATATCTTCCGCGAAAATGGAGAACTCCTGCTTCCTGATAGCATTGCGGTATACAAAATTAATACCACACCGAGAAATGCACCGAATCTTTTAGGTGAATCATCTGCACCCGATCCAGCAGTAATTGTTGATACAAATAGTGGACCGCTTGATTTTGCCACAGCAACCCCAGTGGACAATAATATCCCTGGTAGAGTTGAATCTATCGATTTTTAATTTTTCACTTGCAAAGCAGCACACTCGTGCTGCTTTAATTTAGTTAATCATCTTAAACATTAAAAGAATAATATTATTTTCTAAACACCCCGTTCATTTAACATTTTTAACAAAGTCATAAGTACGTATTTTTACAATCTCAAAAATTTAACAACACCAACAAACCCAGCAATTATAATTTAAAAACATCTCAATTTTGCAATAAAAACTCAAACACGAACCAATATAAATCGAACAAAAATCATATGGCAATCATAAATTAGTTTTATCACACGATAAGCCCCACCCAATATCGCTATAAATATTGGGTGGGAATCGTTTATTTTTCTGGAAATAATCTGATCAACTCATTAAGACTGGTCGGATCGTCAATGGTGGATGGCACAGCGTATTGTTCACCATCGGCAATTTGACGGATGGTACGGCGCAAGATCTTGCCTGAGCGCGTCTTAGGTAAACGCTCCACCACCAAGGCTTGTTTAAAGCAGGCAACGGCGCCAATTTCATTACGCACTTTGCCGACGAGTTCTTGCTCCAGCTCGGTTGGGTCGATTTTCACCCCATCTTTGAGCACCACAAACCCTAGTGGCAACTGCCCTTTGAGCTCATCGTGCACGCCAACCACGGCACATTCCGCAACGGCAGGGTGCGCGCCAACAATCTCTTCCATTTCGCCGGTAGAGAGACGATGCCCAGCCACGTTAATCACATCATCAATGCGACCCATGATAAAGAGATAACCCTCTTCATCCAGATAACCGCCATCGCCCGAAACATAGTAACCCGGGAACTGGCTCAGATAACCCGATTCAAATCGATCATGATTGCGCCACACGGTTGGCAAGCAGCTTGGCGGCAAAGGCCTTTTCAATGCGACAAAACCTTGCTGCATCGGCCCAGCTCTTAACCCCATTTCATCGAGAATGTCCACTTGATAACCCGGAATAGGCATGGTGGCCGACCCCGCTTTGACGGGCATTAGCTCAATACCCACCATGTTGCCTGCAATCGCCCAGCCGGTTTCCGTTTGCCACCAGTGGTCAATCACGGGCTTGGCCGTTTGGCTTTGAACCCATTCCAAGGTTGGCGGGTCAAGCCTTTCTCCCGCCATAAAAATCGTATCAAGCTTGGAAAGGTCATAGTTCTTTAGATGCTCGCCTTGCGGATCTTCTTTTTTAATCGCTCGGAACGCGGTTGGCGCAGAGAAAAGAACATTCACTCCATACTCTTCACATACGCGCCAAAATGCGCCTGGATCCGGCGTGCGCACTGGCTTCCCTTCAAACAAGATCGTGGTGCAACCATGAATTAAAGGGGCATAGACGATATAAGAGTGCCCGACAACCCAACCCACGTCAGAGGCGGCCCAAAACACGCCATCCTGCGGCATATTGTAAATGGCGCTCATTGAATACTTCATGGCCACGGCATGGCCACCGTTGTCACGCACCACCCCTTTCGGCTTGCCCGTCGTGCCTGAGGTGTAGAGGATATACAGAGGGTCCGTTGCCAATACCGGAACACAAGCATGTGGTAGCGCGTTTTCAACCGCTTGATGCCAATCAAGATCGCGTTCGCTGTTGAGCTGGGCATCACACTGAGGACGTTGCAGTACCACCACTTTTTCCGGTTTCCAGCGGCTGTCCATGATCGCTTTATCCACCATAGGCTTATAGGCGATGACTTTGTTGATTTCGATACCACAAGACGCTGTCAGCACCACTTTGGGCTCGGCATCTTCAATGCGCACCGCCAGCTCATTTGGGGCAAAGCCACCAAACACCACTGAGTGAATCGCCCCCAATCGTGCACAGGCAAGCATCGCCATCGCCGCTTCTGGGATCATCGGCATGTAAATCACCACGCGATCACCTTTCGTCACGCCTTGGTCAGCCAACATGCCAGCGATACGAGCCACGCGATCTCGCATTTCGAAATAGCTGTAGACCTTCTTAGTTTCGGTCACAGGTGAATCATAGATCAGCGCCGCTTTATCACCTCGACCTTGTTCACAGTGGTAATCGAGTGCCAACCATGAAGTATTGAGCAGTCCATCGGGGTACCAACGCTCAATGCCATTGGGATCATTGGCAAGAATGGTTTTAGGGAACTCAAACCAATCGATGTTCTTTGCTTGGGCTTGCCAAAAGCTTTCCGGTTGCTGCTTCGCCCATTGATATTCTTTCTGATAAGCAGACATAGTGCTTCCTCCAGTATGTCTTAACGGTCCTTTTCACCTTGCTCTTTGAACAAGTAAGCTAAGATTTATTCAAAGAGATCGGAGGGAACACGCACAAAGCCCTCCATCAGTATGCGAGCGCTGCGGCTCATAATGGCTTTTTCTACCACCCAACCTTGTTCAGTGGCTTTTGCTTGAGCGCCGACTTTGAGCGTCCCAGACGGATGGCCAAAGGTGACGGCTTGTTTCTCGCCACCACCGGCAGCCAAGTTCACTAAAGTGCCCGGCACGCAAGCGGCTGCGCCAATCGCGACCGCTGCGGTCCCCATCATGGCGTGATGCAGCTTGCCCATTGAAAGGGCGCGAACCAGCAGATCAACCTCTCCTGCCTCCACCACTTTGCCACTTGAGGCTTGGTAACTTTTCGGCTTCGCGACAAACGCCACTTTTGGGGTGTGCTGGCGACCTTCTGCTTCTTCAATCGAAGTAATCAAACCCATTTTTAGCGCGCCATAAGCACGAATGGTTTCAAACTTCGCTAACGCTTGCTCATCATTATTGATCTGCTCTTGCAGTTCCGTCCCCAAATACCCCAACGCCTCAGCATCAAGGAAAATGGTGGGAATGCCCGCATTAATGAGCGTGGCGTTAAAGGTGCCAATACCCGGTACGACAAGATCATCCATCAAATTGCCAGTGGGAAACATGCTCCCCTCGCCATCGGCTGGGTCAACGAAATCCACTTGGATCTCTGCAGCAGGAAATGTCACGCCATCAAGAGAAAACTCGCCCGTTTCCTGCACCAAACCATGTTGAATGGGCACGTGCACTTCAATGGTTTTGCCAATGTTGGCTTGCCACACTTTCACCGTCACCACGCCATTTTGAGGAATGCGTTTTTCGTCAATCAAGCCAGCATGGATGGCAAATGGGCCAACCGCAGCAGACAAGTTGCCACAGTTACCGCTCCAATCGACAAACGGTTTGTCGATAGAGACTTGACCAAACAGGTAATCAACATCGTGATCGGCGCGGCTGCTTTTGCTCACAATCACCGTTTTGCTGGTGCTGGATGTCGCCCCGCCCATGCCGTCAATCTGTTTGCCGTAAGGATCTGGGCTGCCGATCACGCGCAGCAGCAGTTGGTCGCGTTTTTCCCCCGCAATTTGTGCCTCTGGCGGTAAATCCGCAAGGTTGAAAAACACCCCCTTGCTGGTGCCGCCTCGCATATACGTGGCAGGCACTTTCATTTGGCTCATCCGCGTATCGCACCGTGCAGAGCTACGCGTAGAGGATTGTGTAGAAGGTTTCATCGTTACACTCCTTGCTCGGAGAGAAAATCTTGCGCGAATCGCTGCAACACGCCGCCAGCTTGATAGACATGCACTTCATCTTCGGTGTCAAGACGACACGTCACCGCGACATCAAGTTTTTCCCCATTGGTACGAGTGATGACCAGTGCGAGGTCGGCTCCGGGTTTGATTTCCCCCATCACGTCATAGAGCTCGGTGCCATCCAGTTGCAGGCTGTTGCGATTCACACCCGCTTTAAATTGCAGCGGCAACACGCCCATACCGACGAGATTGGTACGGTGAATGCGCTCAAAGCCTTCCGCAACGATCGCTTCTACCCCAGCAAGTCGAACCCCTTTTGCCGCCCAATCGCGAGAGGAGCCTTGTCCGTAATCCGCCCCTGCGACAATGATCAATGGCTGCTTGCGCTGCATGTAGGTTTCAATCGCTTCCCACATGCGAGTGACTTTCCCCTCAGGCTCCACTCGAGCGAGCGATCCTTGCACCACTTGGCCCTTTTCTTTCACCATTTCATTAAACAGTTTCGGGTTAGCGAACGTTGCACGCTGCGCGGTTAAGTGATCGCCGCGATGGGTGGCGTAGGAGTTAAAGTCCTCCTCTGGCACGCCCATTTTTGCCAAGTATTCGCCCGCCGCAGAGCTGGCCAAAATCGCATTCGATGGTGAAAGGTGATCGGTGGTGATGTTGTCCCCCAAAATGGCCAAAGGCCGCATGCCTGAAAGCGTACGCTCACCAGCGAGTGCGCCCTCCCAATAAGGTGGCCGGCGAATATAAGTGCTCATCGGACGCCAATCGTAAAGCGGCGATTCACTACGTTCACTTTCATCCAGTTTGAACATTTGAATGTAGACTTGGCGGAACTGTTCAGGCTTCACTGAGCTGCCCACGACCGCGTCGATCTCTTCATCGCTTGGCCAAATATCGCGCAGATAAATCGCTTTGCCGCTGCTATCCATCCCCAGCACATCGCGCTCAATATCAAAACGCATCGTGCCAGCAATCGCATACGCCACCACCAAAGGCGGAGAGGCGAGAAACGCTTGTTTGGCATAAGGGTGAATACGGCCGTCAAAGTTGCGGTTACCCGACAACACCGCGGTCGCGTAGAGATCGCGCTCGATGATCTCTTGCTGAATCTTAGGGTCGAGTGCGCCACTCATGCCATTACAGGTGGTACAAGCATACGCGACGATGCCAAATCCGAGCTTTTCAAGCTCGGGCAATAACCCCGCTTCTTCAAGATAAAGCTTGGCCACTTTTGAGCCGGGTGCAAAGGAGGATTTCACCCAAGGTTTACGGATGAGACCCAACTGGTTGGCTTTCTTCGCCAACAAACCTGCCGCGACAACATTGCGAGGGTTACTGGTGTTGGTGCACGAGGTAATGGCGGCGATGATCACTGCGCCATCTGGCAGTTGGCCTTCTTTTTCTTGGTATTGCCCGGCAATGCCACGGCTGGCCAACTCCGAAGTGGGCAAACGGCGATGAGGGTTAGACGGCCCAGCAAGATTACGCGTGACCTGAGACAAATCAAACTCCAACACACGCTCATAGTCGACCTGATGCAAATCGTCGGCCCACAATCCGGTGTGTTTGGCGTAGTTTTCCACCAAAGCCACTTGCTCTGGCTCGCGCCCTGTTAAGCGTAGGTAGTTGATTGTCTGCTCGTCGATGTAGAACATGCCCGCGGTCGCACCATATTCCGGCGTCATGTTAGAGATGGTCGCGCGATCGCCAATCGTTAGTGCTTTCGCCCCTTCGCCAAAAAATTCAAGATAAGCGGAAACCACCCGTTGTTGACGCAGAAATTCAGTAATGGCTAACACAATATCGGTGGCGGTAATGCCCGGTTGACGCTGACCAACCAGCTTCACACCGACGATATCGGGCAAACGCATCATTGATGGGCGGCCGAGCATCACGGTTTCCGCTTCTAAGCCACCGACGCCAATGGCAATCACGCCAAGGGCATCGACATGTGGCGTATGGCTGTCGGTACCAACACAGGTATCAGGAAAGGCGATGCCCTCTTTTACCTGCACCACTGGCGACATTTTTTCCAAATTGATTTGGTGCATGATGCCGTTACCCGCCGGAATCACACTGACGTTTTCAAACGCGGTTTTACACCACTCGATGAAGTGGAATCGGTCTTCGTTGCGACGCTCCTCGATGGCGCGATTTTTCTCAAATGCCTCTGGGTCAAAACCGCCATATTCCACCGCCAACGAGTGATCGACAATCAGTTGGGTTTCCACCACAGGATTGACGTTCGCTGGATTACCACCTTGCTCGGCGATCGCGTCACGCAGACCGGCGAGGTCGACTAATGCGGTTTGGCCCAAAATATCGTGGCAAACCACGCGTGCTGGATACCAAGGAAAATCAAGATCGCGACGTCGTTCAATCAACTGTTTCAGGCTGTCGGTGAGCGTGCTAGGTTCACAGCGGCGCACCAGTTGTTCTGCCAATACGCGCGAAGTGTATGGCAAACGCGCGTACGCGCCTGGAGATATCGCCTCGACCGCTTCACGCGCATCAAAGTAATCCAGCGAACTGCCCGGTAGAGGTTTGCGATATAAGGTATTGTTTTTATTGCTCATGGACTTGCTTCCCATGCAAAAGGGCGGAAAACCTCCCCTCGCGACGAGGAGAGGTCAATCTCTAGGCGCTAGCGCTGTTCAATCGGCACCCAATCTTGGTGATCTGGGCCAATGTAGTCAGCACTTGGACGAATGATTCGGTTATTAGCGCGCTGTTCAAACACATGCGCCGTCCAGCCTGTTAAGCGACTCATGACGAAAATCGGCGTAAACAGCTTGGTGGGAATGTCCATGAAGTGATAGGCCGAGGCATGGAAGAAATCGGCGTTACAAAACAGATCTTTCTCGCGTTTCATCACCGCTTCCACACGTTCTGAGACGGCGTAAAGATGGGTATCGCCCACCGCTTCTGACAAGGCTTTTGACCAACGTTTGATCAGAGCATTACGTGGGTCGCTTTCGCGATAAATCGCATGACCAAAGCCCATGATTTTCTCTTTGTTGGCCAACATGCGCAGGATGTTGCTTTCCGCCTCTTCTGGTGTTTGCCAGTTTTCGATCATCTCCATCGCGGCCTCATTAGCACCACCATGCAAAGGACCACGCAAAGTGCCAATCGCCGCGGTTACACAAGAATGAATATCAGACAGCGTTGAGGCGCACACACGAGCGGCAAAGGTAGAGGCATTAAACTCGTGCTCTGCATACAAAATCAGCGAACAATGCATCACCTGCTTATGCAGTTCACTGGGCTCTTTGCCCGTGAGCATTTTGAGGAAGTAACCACCGATGCAATCTTGCGATTGGTCTTGCGTATCGATGCGCACGCCATCGTGGCTAAAGCGATACCAGTAACAAATGATCGCAGGGAACAGCGCCAACATGCGCTCTGTCGCGTCAAGCTGCTGCGAAAAATCGGTTTCTTGTTCTAAGTTCCCCAGCACAGAGCAGCCTGTGCGCATCACATCCATCGGATGCGCAGACGCCGGGATCAGCTCCAGCGCTTGCTTCAACTCCACCGGTAAGCCACGCAGGCCAATCAGGCGAGTTTTGTAAGCATCCAACTCTTGCTGCGTTGGTAAGTGACCGCGTAACAGTAAGTACGCCACTTCTTCAAATTGCGCATGGTTGGCCAAGTCAGTGATGTCATAACCACGATAGGTTAACCCTGTCCCCGTTTTACCGACAGTACATAAAGCGGTGCTTCCAGCGCTTTGACCACGCAGGCCTGCGCCACCTAACTCACCTTTCTTCGTTAAAGAACTAGGCATTTTGAACTCCTTTTCTGTCTGACGTTGCTCTCTAGTGGAGCGTTTATCATCAGACGGTTTCACGTTATTGGATTAAGTTAATTCCGACGGTATTCTTCTTGAACTTCCGTTTTTTGTTTTTCTTATCTTGGGCTTCCCCACTTTGCTCTCATCTAAAAAGCGCGTTGGGATTATTTTCCTTCTGAAAACAGCTGATCGAGCTTGTCTTCGTACGCGTGATAGTTGAGATAGTCATAGAGCTCTTTACGCGTCTGCATGGAGTCGATTAACGCCTCTTGATTGCCCACTTCCAACAAGTGGCGATAGACCATTTCCGCCGCTTTGTTCATCGCGCGGAAGGCACTCAACGGATACAGCACCATATCCACGTTGGATTTGGCCAATTCTTCACAACCATACAAGGGGGTTTGGCCAAATTCGGTAATGTTGGCCAATATCGGCACGTGCTTGCCCGTGGCTTGCGCCAAAGCAGCAGAAAATTGCTGATACTGCTCAAGTTTGTTCATTGCTTCGGGGAAAATCATGTCCGCGCCCGCTTCTACACAGGCAATCGCACGCTCAATTGCACTATCAATCCCTTCCACCGCCAGCGCATCGGTACGCGCCATAATCACAAAGTTGTCATCGACTCGTGCATCCACCGCCGCTTTAACGCGATCGACCATTTCTTGCTGAGAAACAATCGCTTTGTTTGGGCGGTGGCCACAACGTTTTTGCGCCACTTGATCTTCCATGTGAACCGCGGCTGCGCCAGCTTTTTCCATCGCTTTGATGGTGCGCGCGATGTTGAATGCGCCGCCAAAACCAGTGTCAATGTCCACCAGCAGAGGCAAATCACAGGCGTTGGTGATGCGCTCTACGTCCACCAGCACGTCGTTAAGTGTGGTGATGCCTAAGTCCGGCAAGCCGTAAGACGCATTAGCGATACCGCCGCCAGAAAGGTAAATGGCTTGATGGCCGAGGCGTTTGGCCATCATGGCGCAATAAGGGTTGATGGTGCCGACGATTTGCAGCGGATCGTTTTGTTGTACGGCGAGTCTGAACTTCGCCCCCGGAGTTAAGCTCATAACACGTTTCCTCTAATCCTTTAGGATCTGTTGTTCGATTAATTTTCGGCTGCCGGAGATGTGTCTTCTCATCAACATTTCCGACAACTCTTCATCTCGATTGCGAATCGCTTGCAGAATGAATTTGTGCTCTTCCAACGCTTCTTTGGGTCGTGATTGGGCACGCGGTGATTGATAGCGATACATGCGCAGTAAGTGGTACAGCTCGTCACACAGCAGCGCGATCAATTCGCGGTTGCGACTGGCTTTGATGATGCGGTAGTGAAAGTCGAAATCACCGTGTTGATGGAAGTAAGAGGAACCTTCTACTTCATCAATGTGTTTCGAATGTGTCGACAATAGCAGTTCAAGGCTCAACAGCTCTTCTTGGCTGATGTAGCGAGCGGCAAGCCTCGCGGCCATGCCTTCTAGTGCTTCACGCACCGCATACAGCTCCACCAATTTTTCAGGTGAAAGAGTTATCACACGCGCCCCAACATGAGGAACACGTTCGATCAAGCCAAGCCCTTCTAGTCGCATCATCGCCTCACGCAGTGGGCCTCGGCTCACGTGATAATGCTTGGCTAACTCGGGTTCCGAGATTTTGCTTCCCGGTGCGATTTGTCCATTCACAATCGCTTCAACCAAGGATTCGGTCAGCGATTCGGATTTGGTGTTTTCCTTGTCGCTGCCCGCAAGTTTGCCAATGGCTTTGGTGTCTACATTCATATTCAAATACGTTTCCTGACTGCAATCTGTCAACAATGTCTGTCTCTGAATATAAAATAGTCGATCAAATTGTCGACAATCAAGTAAATTGTCGACAATTTAGACTAAGGTATAAGCGCTCACCATCTCTTCTAATTAGCCATTACGCCGCCAGAGTGGCATTAATGTATTTATTGATATCAACGCTATCTATCTGTTTCTCAGGCAAAAACATCTGTGCGTATTCAAGGTAAGTTCCGCTTTTCAAGAACAGTAAGAACAAATCCATGTCCAAATGCTCATCAAGGGCCATTTTGTACATAATGTCGACAGCTACACTGAGTGGTTTGGCTTTCTTATAAGGGCGATCAGCCGCCGTCAGCGCCTCAAAAATATCGGCAATCACAAGGATACGCTCCGGAATGGAGAGCTGATCGGCACTCAGTTTGCGCGGATACCCCGTGCCTTTGAGCGTTTCATGGTGAGTCGAGGCGTAGCGTGGCACTCGCGCAAGTTCCTCGGGGAATGGCAAAGATTCCAACATCTTAATGCCACTGATCATGTGCTCATTGATTTTGAAGCGATCTTCACGTGTTAATGTCCCTGCGCGAATCGAGAGGTTGTAAATCTCCCCTAAATTGTAGAGGTGCTCTGGCACGTCGATGTTGATGCCATATTTGGCATCAAACTGCATCGGTCTGTCGCGCTCAATGATGTGATCAACCCTATCCACCAATAGTGGCTCAATGGCTGGTAGTGGCGCAGACGGTGTGGTGAGTCGGGATTCTTCCAACGGAGACAAACCTAAGCGATCGTCAAAATGGCGCAACCAAGTTTGCGCTGCGATTTGCTCAATTCGCTCAATCGCCTCTTGTTGCATGAATTCACCACCGACATTACAACGGGCAATAAAGGCAAACTCTTCTTGTAACTTTTCTCTGCGTTGTACGAGTTGCGCTTCGGCCTGCTCTTTTGGAGCGCTTCCCGCAATCAGGCGATTGAGATATTCAATCTCTGCATCACGCCACAACACTTCAAAGCGAGTGCGAATTTCATGAATACGGTTGTAGTTGGCTTCGAGCTTAGAACCTTTGTCGACAACATGCTCTGGGGTCGTTATTTTGCCGCAATCGTGCAACCAAGCCGCAATTCTAAACTCTCTACGCTCGGCATTGTTTTTGAATTTAAATGCTTTGAACTTACCTTCTTGACACTCTTCCGCCACTTTCGCCAACATCAGCCCCAACTCGGGAACACGGTTACAGTGACCTGCGGTATAGGGTGACTTATCATCGATGGCTCCAGCGATGAGTTGGATAAAAGCTTCAACAAATTCTTCCTGCGCTTTTTGATGCTTTTTGATTTCCGCCACCATGTCCATCATCGCTTGAGATAACTGCGAGACCTCTTTAATGCGCGTTTCAACTGGCACTACCTCATCAAAACGTCGTTGTTTGATCTTGCGTGTTTGCGCAATCAAAGCAGAAATCGGGCGAACAATTGGCGAGCCAAAAATCCACGATGTTGGCAATAGAATCACCATCGCAGCGATCGTGATCGCCAGTGAGCGCCATAACTGCTGCATCACTTGGCCCATCACCACATCCTCTGGGACCACAACAGCAAGAAATTCTTGGTTGCTGTTGACGGGCACCAAATAGACATAGCGTGCCGTACCGCCAATTTCGACAACGTTCATCTCGCCGTGTAAATCTGGCTGAGCCGCCAGTTCAAGTAGCTCACTGTAAGGGACAAAGCTGTTGTCGCGATAATGGTTGAGCCATTTCTGCGCGAGCCACGCTTTTTGCGCCTCACTGAGCTCGTTTAATGCCTTATTAATCACCTCTAGCAGCGCAGGTTGCGTCTGGTTGAGATAAAGAAACACCGGGACTTTCTCTGCCATCGGCATTTTTTCTAACTGGATGGTTCGACCTAAGCTACTTTCTTTACGCTGTTTCAAAGAGTGATAGCTGTGCACCACACTCCCCACCTCGCCTTGCAGCAACCCGTTTAACGCCAAGGTCAAATCGGCATAGGTACGAATCTCTGTTGACGACTTTTGCAGCGCAAAGTTCTGCCCTTGTACCATGCCGACGCGCGCCTTGGCATCCGAGATTAAATGTCCGCTTTGATTGGTTTCACGATTGAGCGTCGCCACCGCTGGCTCAAAGTAAAACAACGGTTGGCTGGCTAAGCCATTTAACGATTCGGACGCAAACACCGCGTTTAAAATGTCCACCTCACCATCGTGATAACGCTGCTTAAGCTCTGCCGAACTGAAACCGTTAGTGAACTCAAATTGCAACCCCGTCATCGTGGCAATCATTTTCAAAAGATCGACCGCGTAACCTCTTGGCTCACCCGATTGGCTAAAATCAAACGGCATCCAGTTGAGTTGGTTCGAGACTTTAAGCACCCCAGCCGCGACAATGGCCTCTTTTTGCTCGGCGGTCAGTGCAATCGGCGATATGGCTGGCATTCGTTGTTCATCACGTTGCTCTTGACGGCTTTCTGCAATGATTTCGCCTTTGCGATTGAATAAAAACGCCGAAATACCTTGCCCTTCGCTAAGCCCCATCGCTTCTGGCGTCATGTGAGAAGCAACAGCGGAAAGCACGATATCAATACCAATCACCGAATGGCTACTGCGGATGGAATAGGTCTGCCCTGTGATCTTCAAATGCTGGAACAGATAAGGTTCTGTCTTGGTAATGCGATCCGCCTGCGCCGCATCATACCAAGGGCGCTCCGTTGGCAAGTATCGGCTCGGCTCACGAATGGTGCGAGTCACGGCACGATTCACGTCATAGTATCGGGTGACACGCGTGCGCTTAATGCCCTCGCCTCGGATATCCATCACCACCCAACGTTCATTCTCCGTTGCCGACATTTTTTCTCGCACAATGGGGGACGAATTCAGATTGATGATTTGATAGAAATCCTCGTTTTCTTTGCCATAGTAGATGCTGTAGAACATCGGATTGTCCTCGAGCACCTCGGTGATCAAAGTTTGGATTTCTTGCTGAGTGAATTTGTTTTCCGTGGCCATCGCAACGCTTTTTAAGATCCGCGCGCTATTACTGGCACTCAGTTCAATTTCTTTGACATAGTCACTGACATCAGCAGAAGCCAGCGTCAATTTCGACATCACTTGCTCTTGGGACATGGCTTTACCGAAGTGGTACTGCAAAGAAATGGCGACAAGTGCCGTCATCATGGTCGCAATCAAAAACATGCTACCAACGGTAAAACGTATGGAAAACTTTCTAGCCTGACGCAATGAACTCTTCATAATTGCTGCCCTCCATTGGCAAATATGCGAGTTTTAAGCCTATTTATCGTTACTCAACCTTATGCATTAGGTTGCATTTTAGTATTTACTCCACCTCATATAACCACAAGTGCATATTGGTTTTTTGCCAAAGTTTCCGTGAACTTTATGAACAAAATCGACTTTATGACCGTTATTTTTTTTAACTGCCTATTAGAGACAATTCGTTAACACCTTTTTAACCTTTCATCATTCCTAACCCGCCACAGCGAGTGAGGAACCACTGATAACAATAAGTTCGCTTCATCACCGAAGCGCCGACATAAGGAACGTGAAACATGTTTAAGGCACTCAAACCTACACTGGCCGCATCGATCATCGCCGCCTCTTTTTCTTTTAACGCTTTCGCGGCAGAGATCGAAAAAATCCACTTTCTCATCCCCGGGGGTGCCGGTGGTGGCTGGGACATGACCGCTCGTGGTACGGGTGATGTTCTACAAAAAACCAACTTGGTGGAGAATGTCTCTTACCAAAACCTATCTGGTGGTGGCGGTGGTAAAGCCATTGCACACCTGATCGAGACGGCAAAACGTCAAGAAGACACGCTGATGATCAACTCAACGCCGATCGTTGTGCGTTCACTGAGCGGTGTTTTCCCACAATCCTTCCGCGATTTAACACCAGTCGCAGCTACCGTGGCTGATTACGGTGCCATCGTGGTCGCGGCGGATTCCAAATACAATAGCTGGGAAGAAGTGGTCAAAGATTTCGAAGCAAACCCACTGCAAGTGAAAATCGCTGGCGGCTCGGCGCGCGGTTCTATGGATCACCTCGTTGCTGCGGCCGCATTTAAAGGCCAAGGTTTTGATGCGAAAAAGGTACGTTACATCGCCTATGACGCAGGTGGTAAAGCGATGGCCGCGCTGCTTTCTGGCGAGACACAACTGCTTTCGACGGGTTTAGGCGAAGTGCTTGAAATGTCGAAATCAGGACAAGTAAAAGTGCTGGCGATCACCGCACCAAAACGCATCGAAGCGGCGCCAAACATTCCTACTCTAACTGAATACGGCAACCCAACCGTCTTTGCTAACTGGCGTGGTTTCTTCGCCGCACCGGGGGCGAGCCAAGAGAAGATCAACGAATGGAACGCGGCTCTGACCAAGATGTACAACACCGATGAGTGGAAAGTGGTTCGTGACCGTAATGGTTGGATCGACAACTACAAAGCGGACAAAGAGTTCTACGCCTTCCTAGAAGAGCAAGAGAAGCAGATGGGTGACCTGATGCGTGAGCTCGGCTTCCTCAAGTAAGCTCGCAACACCTCATATGGGGTTAGACAGGCTCATTCCATGTACTAACCCCATCCAGTTTCGCCGTTATTGAGGAGCTGCCACGAGCAGTAGAACTACTCCTTTGTTTATTGAAAGTCCTGCTTGCTACTGTGTCCCTGTTATCACGAGTAGCACGCCTTGTTGATGACCCTCTTTTTCATTGACGCTTCAATAACGGCTTTTTCCTCTTTTGTCTTTGCCTCAATGATTGGAGTTGGATATGTCGGATTTACCAACCAGTTCGTTTAAAAGCAATAAGCTGCTCTCAACAGAGTTTCTCCTTAGTCGCGACCGTGTCGGGGCGTTGATTTTTCTTCTACTCTGCTTGGGCTATGGCTACCAAACCTACCAAATCCCATTATTCCCGGGGGATGAATACGAGCCGTTCAACGCTCGCACCCTGCCCTTCATTCTTACCGTGATTGGTATTGGGCTTTCGTTGCTACTGTTAGTGACGGGCGAACCAGACAGCAAAAGTGGTGCTGTGACCAAGTTTGACTGGAAGCTGTTGATCGCTTTCTTGGTGCTGATGGCACTGTATGGCTTCGGCTTAACCTATCTTGGCTTCGTCTTAGCCACGGGATTTTTCCTGTTGGCGGGGTTCTACCTACTTGGCGAACGACGCAAAAGCGTCTTGTTTGGTGCTTCTTTCCCATTCGTATTGGCGTTCTATCTACTGCTCACCAAGGGGTTGGATGTTTACCTCGAACCGGGCTTGATTTTTACCCTTTGGTAATTGGCATAAGGAACTGATTTTATGTTAGACGGAATTTTACAAGGTCTATCGACCGCAGTGATGCCAATGAACCTGATGATGGTGATCATTGGTTGTTTTGTCGGTACCTTTATCGGCATGTTACCGGGTTTAGGCCCAATCTCGGCCATTGCGCTGATGATCCCAATCACCTACGGCCTAGAGCCCTCTTCGGGCATGATTTTGATGGCGGGTGTTTACTATGGCGCGATTTTTGGCGGCTCAACCTCTTCTATTTTGATCAACGCTCCGGGTTGTTCTTCAACCGTAGTCACCGCGTTTGATGGCTACCCAATGGCGCAAAAAGGCCAAGCGGGTAAGGCGCTTGCTTTGGCTGCTTACGCCTCGTTTACTGGCGGTACGCTATCAGCCATCATGCTGTTAGTGGCGGCACCTGCACTGGCCACCGTGTCACTCAGTTTCCAATCCTCAGACTATTTCGCGCTGATGCTGGTTGGGCTTTCTGCGGTAGCGGCTTTTGCTGGTAAAGGACAAGTGATCAAAGCATGGATGATGACCATTCTTGGCTTGATGCTCTCAACCGTCGGTATTGATAAAGGCGTTGGTGTAGAACGATTTACGTTCGGCCTGACTGATTTAATGGATGGTTTCAGCTTCTTGCTATTGGCGATGGCGACCTTCGCTTTGGGCGAAACATTGATGGGCATTCTCAAGCCGGATCAAGACAACAGCGCCGAAGAGCAAGAGCGCATGAGCAACATTGGCTCGATGAAAGTGACTCGTGAAGAGATCAAAGAAGCGGCTCCCGTCTCCATTCGTTCTTCTATTCTGGGCTTTTTTACCGGTGTTCTACCGGGTGCAGGCGCAACCATCGCGGCTTTCCTCAGCTACGGCATGGAGCGCAATTTGGCACCGAAAGAGAAACGCGAAGAGTTTGGTAAAGGCAGCATCCGTGGCCTTGTCGCGCCTGAGTCGGCCAACAACGCCGCCTCAAGCGGTTCATTTGTGCCACTGCTAACGCTCGGTATTCCGGGTTCAGGCACCACGGCCATCATGCTTGGCGCGTTGATCGCTTATGGTATTCAACCGGGTCCTCGCTTGTTTGTTGACCATCCGGATGTGTTTTGGTCGGTGATCATCTCCATGTACGTCGGCAACATCGTACTGCTGATCCTGAACTTGCCGCTGATCCCGTACATCTCGCGCTTGCTGGCAGTACCAAGAACCGTACTGTTACCGATGATCTTGTTCTTCTCCATCACTGGCGTTTACTTGGTGTCATTTAACACCATGGATGTGTTTGTGATGCTGCTGGTGGCGATGGGAGCGATTGCGCTTCGTCTTGCCAACTTCCCGCTCGCCCCTCTGCTGCTTGGCTTTATTTTGGGTGGCTTGATGGAAGAAAACTTACGCCGCGCGCTGATGATTTCGGATGGACAGATCAGCTTCTTGTGGGAACGTCCGCTAACATTGGCCTTTACGGTGATTGCGATTTTGATGGTCAGCAGCCCGCTATTAGGTGCGATCTACCAGAAAATCAAACCCAGCACGGCAAAGTCGAACGTCCCCCAAGCAACCAAATAACAATAACCATCTCCATATTGCACTACGTTATGCCGCCTCAACTGAGGCGGTTTTTTTGTTCGCGTTCGGCCACAAACATGACGACTCAAAAAGCCGTCAGCATGATGGTCATTTCATCTTCATAGCGCCCTTCTCTTGCCGATGGCATAGGCGTATTTTCGAACTGTAAGCGAAAGCGTGTTTCACGCTGCTGATGAGGACGCAAGTAATGTGATACATTTAATCTTAGCGGCTGACCATTAAGAGAAGTGGCATACGGAATTTTATAGCGTGCATTTTTAACGTTGACCATGTCACCTTGGTTTCGCGAATCCAGTTCCAATTTGACACTGCCATTGCTCACCACAATCACATCGAGTTGGCGTTGATTCTTCTCGGTTAAGTTGCCCATATCAATACTGACGTTGGTGCCAGACACCGAGACATGTGCCCCCTGACGGCTTTCCACTCGCGCCCTTACAAAAGGTTTAACTTGGTAATTGAGAGACACGGCTCGACCAAATTCGTTATTAGCCGCCTTAACTTTAAACTCAAAATCACTTTGATATAGCCCAGAAAGTAGCACTTTTCCTTGAGGAATATGTACCCAAAACTCACTTCTCTTTCGCCCTTGGAGTGGCAAAATAAAATTGCCTTGCTGATCACGCTGCAGGCTTTTTCTTTGCCCATCCAATAGGTTAGACGCCACTGCGCCTTGAGGCCCAACAATCGGCTCCTTCCAACCGTTTTTGGCGTGAATCACCAATTGAGGAGAGCAAGCGAGCAGCGCCCCTTCCAACTCAACATAGCCTTGGAACCACAAGACATTATCGGAACTGCTAGCGTTGTCCACCGGATGACTGGACAACTGCACAACAAATTCGCCTTGGCAGGCTTGCGTTGCAGGCTCTGCCGCTGCCAGAGGCTGGGAAACAAAACAGATCAGAGTGCCAAACAACACCCGTGTGATGCGCCGAGTGAGAGAGTTACCCATCTTCTCCTCCTTACCAATTTAATGTGCTGATTTGTCCATCAGCACCACGTTAATCTGACCAAGATTGATCAAGCTGTTGTCTGACTCAGGGATCACAATCCACAAAGTTTCAGCGCTTAAACCTGATAGCTCTAAACGATACTCTCCGGGTGCGATGCCTTGAATGTAGAATCGACCTTGTTGATTGGTAAAAAACGCCATTCGTTTGTCGTCCACTATCAGGCTCGCTTGACGATAGGCGATCGCTTCACCCTCGGTTGTCGTCAAAAAACCCGTTACCGTGTACGAGGCATCCGAGCCCATGATGAGTCGATGCCCTGTCGCAGCCCCTGGCGACACATCGATTTTTCCCGAACCCCAGTCATAACCAAGCGGGGCGTTGTGCACGTTGTACTCGATGATATTGATGCCATAGGGCTGCGAAATCGAAATCAAACCGTTGATACTTGGTGTGGCCAACGCGGTGGCTCTCCCTTCGCTATCCACATCCAAATACGCGGTCGCCTCCGTCAAAGTGGGATGCATGCTCGCCACCATAAAAGGCCCAGAAAGCGCTCGGCCCCATCCCCATTCACCGTCCACCATACCAAGACTGGTCGCGAGCCTAACGGAACCTTGATACTGCGCTTGGTCATCGAGGCGGTTTTGTTTTCGAACAAGCTCGCTTTCCACTCGAAAACGGTTGGCCGTATAACTGAGCATGGCTTTTTGACTCTTGATGCTTTGGTCCTGCTCGGCTTCAATACGCACGCCAATGTCATCGACATAGTTGAGCCCTTCGTTGTTGAAGTAGAGTCGGCTTCGCTCCGTCAAACTGTTGTACGATGCCCCAATACGGTGGCTCTCTTGTTCTGAATACCAGTTGTATTCAAACGTAAACAACAGACGGTTATCGCCCTCAACATATCGCGCTGACTCTTCATACTCTGAACCAAGGCCAACGGTAAGCCCTTTGTGACGCCAGTTAAGCAGCACAGAGGTCTGCACTTCGTCCTCTTTTTCGTCAAAAAGGGTGTAGCGACCTGACAACGTGAGATCGACAGCGTCGCTGATTTGCCAAAAATAGCTGCCCAAAATCTGAGAATACTGATTCCCCTCTTCCCCCACTCTCCACGGTTTGCTTTGAAATTGCTCGGAATACTCATACGCCAGACGCAAATTGGGAGATTGACTCTCCCCATTACCAATCACGCTATTTTCATAGTCCAGAGAAGCTATACGACCTTGCTCTTGATTGTGGCTCCACGAAAAACGGCTGGTGAGATTGCCCAATCCAGTGCTGACCGTGGCCAGCATTCCGATCACGCCGCCCTCTTTGGCCCACAGTGCATTGCTGCCCAAAGTGAGCCAATCTGCCACCCCATACTCTAGATAGCCAGTCGCCAGCCATGCGTTTTCATATTCAATGCCTTGTTCTTGGTAAACAATCGGTCGGCCAACCGAAAAGGCGTAATCCAGCAAACCTTGTTGCAAAAGGCGCGCATTGTAGAACTGAGTAAAGGTCAGTACCTCTTGGCGGCCAGAAAGGTAATTCACCACGACGGTGACCTCGTTCGCACCATTATCTAAAATCAAGTTCTGCAAGTTGTACCTTCCAGCCTCTAAGCGGCCAGAGGAGACTCGCTCTCCATTCACATACACTTCAACTTCTGCCGATTCTTGCAGCAACAACTGTTGGCTGCTTTGGGGGCTGATCGAACGTTCAGGCTGTAAATCGGCATAACGGCTTTCTACGGTAAATCCCCCCAACGCTAATCCATAAAGATGGCCGGACTCACCACTGAACACATCGCCTACCGATGCGCGAAGCGGCAAGTCCGGATCGTCGTAAAACGCCAGCCATTCTCCGCGAACGTAGTCGTGACTCTCCTCATCCATTTGCAGATGATTGGCCAGTTGAAGATTAATGCCAGAGACGCCACCCACGTTCATTTGGCTTAGCCAGTCGATGCTCGAATACCAGCTTTCACTCTCATTTTGCCAATGACGGTTGTAAGCAAAATTGAAGCTGTTGAGCCAGCTGACACTGCCACTCGCCGATGCTTGAAAAGGCGGATATTGTTGTGAAGCATTCAAGGTGCGTTCGCTTAAAGCCTCTTGCGGCAGCGTGAGGTCAATGGTGAGTGACTCTAAGTTGAGGTGAAAATTAACGCCAAGCTCGTTCCATTTGTCGACGTGGATAAAATCACCACTTTGGTGTGCAAATCGTTCACGCCACCAAGCGTCGGAAATTCTGTCTGCCAATAGCACGTTTAGCGCCTCTGCTGACACAGATTTCAGCGTCATGCCTTCAATTTCAATCGGCAATTCGCCCAATTGCGTCTCGGAATACCAAACTGGCAATGAAAGCCGATATTCCGTGCAAAACCCGCTCACCGGGCATAAACAGAGAAATAGGAATGCATACCACCATCGCCGCATGATCGACCTACTTGGCCCCTAAGGCCGTGATTACTTGACCAGCAAAGATTGCACATTAACGACAACACTTTGATTTGGAACCAAATATTGCATTGGCAATAACGGTTCTAACTCAACCCAAGACCAGTTCATCTTCTGATTGTGCCAAGTGACTTCGTGGCTCAGTTTGGTCAGCTCAAGCACACTGGTGCCTTCATTACGAATGGTTAACTGCGCCGCGTCATTCTCGCCTTGAGTCAAATGGCTTGAATAGTCAGTTCGAACATCCTGAGGTGAGACAAAAATCAGTGCGCCAATGCGGAAAAGCATTTGAATGCTGTCGTTACTGGATTCATTTTTTAGTGGCAGTTGGCTGGCAATTAAACGATAGGACTCCGCACTTAGCTTAGGCTCCCCAATGTATTGCACTTTAATGCTCTGCGATTTGCCAGGTTGAATCAGCACTTGTGGTGGAAACACCATTAGCTCATCGGTTTCTGACAAGGTTTCATTGTTGTTGAGCGAGACTTCTCTTTTGATTGGAATGAGTTCCACTGGTAGTGGAGCAAGAGAGGTATTGGTGATTTTGAAAAAAACCGTGGTTCCTTTACCGGCATCGTCCAAAAACTGCACCATAGGGAACAGCTCAAATGCCAGTGTTTGACCATGAAAGAATGAGAACAATATCGTCAATAAGCAAATCCGTTTCATACGACACCTCAATTAAAGGGGGACATGTCGTCCCCCACAAAGTGAATTACATATGGTAGAGCGATACCCACATGTAGCCTTCGTATTTACCCCAACGAGCGCCTTTATGAGGAAGCGATCGGATGGTCAATTTATGTTTGGATGACATTTGCTTATCAAGGCTATTGCTGACATCAATGGTGTCGACGATACGCGCTGCCATGGTTTCCGTTTCTGCATCTTTCACAGACACTTTGTCGTTGAATGAATATTCCATTGGAATTTCATCGCCGTTGCCGTTCTTAAACGCATATGGGTCTACCAGCAAAGTGCCTTTTGTTCCGTAAGAGTTGCACCAAGCTTTAAACGCGAAAGTTTTTTTATCTGACTTTTGCGTCAAATCGAAATTTAGCGTTTCGAGCTCTTCACTTGCTCTCATTTCACAGCGCTTAGGCACTTCACCGCTAAACTTCACCAAAAAGTCAGCGCGTGCTTCGTCACTCACAACCCAAGAATTAGCGGCTGCGCCTGCGGAATAAAGAAGGGTTAACGCGACACAAGTTGCTAAACGTTTCATGATTGTTCTCCTTTACATAGTGTTCCTGCGGTGTAGTTCGTTCGTTGCAAGTTAAATTTACGCACATACGACTTTTTTACCATCGGTCATCTGACCAGTTAGAAACACGCAAAGGGATGAGGAAGGGCTAATTAGAAGGAAAAATTGATTTAAAACAAACAATATACAAAGAACTTGGCAGGAACTCGTCATTCCACTGCATTCTCTTTCTTGGACTGAATCAGAATATGAAGCTCTGAATCCTAGAAATTGAGTCATTTGGGTATATAGAACTACTCAATCATTAATGTCGCTAATTGCGATCGGCTTTGTTTTCCTGTTTTACATAAAATATGTGATACATGACTTTTGACTGTGCTTAAACTGACATTCAACTGTTCTGATATTTCTTTATTGGAATACCCCTGAAGCAAATAAAGAAATACTTTTTGCTCTTTGCCTGACAGTTCATATTTGCTGCCAACCACATCCACTGAACAACTGGATGTAGCTTGAGTACGAACAATATTACGCAGCGCATAAGACATGGCTTCTCGACTGAACCACAATTGACCCGACGCCACCATTCGAATGGCTCTATGTAAGTTTTCCAGCGTTTTTTCTGCCTCTAAAAAGCCAAACCAGCCAAGTGAAATCAGCCCTTTCACGCCATCCAAGTCTTGCTGCGTCGCGTTGGCTAAGATCCACGCACCACCGCGTGTAGTGGGAGAAATTAAATATTGAGAAGGATTTCCTAAGGTGAGGCGGTCATAAATCACCAGCGTATTGTCACTTAATTGCCAAAGCGACTCTAGTGACGACTGCACCAAAAACTCATAATGGATAAAGGTATGTGATAATCCAGCAACCACTAACGTCGACCACTCCGGATCTTTTGAAATAACCCATACCTTATGTGATTCCTTCATCGTAAATCCTTCCTGGAAATGAAAATAAAGTACTATCGAACTATAAGCCGTCTTTATGCATACTACTTTATTAGCAGATTTTGTTTTTGATTATCCTCACAATCCTTTTTTATTTATATAGAACTCATTTGTCATATCGCTTTATTTAAATGAGATTTAATAAAATCAGTTGTAACCCATATTTTTCTCGTCTAAATAAAAACGCCCCCAAACAAGTCGCGTAAATAAAGAGCAGAGTTAAAAGATAAGAGTTAAGAGATAAGAGTTAGAAGATAAAAATACGTGATAACAAAAGACGTGCGATGACATCATTTTTGATGTCATCGACGAAAGAGGTCACTTTACTCATCAATCAGCAAAGCAAAAGAATAGGTGACGTTCATTCACATGCTTTTCGACGAGCTCGCCAAAAGAGCAACAAACCTAAAAGGCTAACCCAATTGACGCTGCCGCTACTTTCCGATCCTGCACAGCCTAGACCCACCTCTCCACCGCCAACACTGGCAGACGTATTGCTCGAACACTCGTTGCTTTGGCCTCCACTCTCAGTGGTATTGTCATCTGGCGTTTCTTGGCTAGCCGTTGTCATAAACGTGGGTTTAGTGATTTGCTGAGCAGGGAGTGTTGCCGAATCTGTGTAAGCACTTATCCAATCGAGATAGGTCACCACATTGGTATACCAAGTGGGATAAGTGACCGAACTACAAACGGTATTGATCAAAGGCGATGCACTGATGATACCCACTTGGAACTGATTTCCCACACCATCCGACCACACTAGTGGCCCACCAGAATCCCCCAAACACGCACCGTGACCGTAGGTTTCATTGCCAATATGAATTAGCTGCTTTGGCAGCGTACACAGTTTGGTCACATCGGCTGAAGAGGCAATATAGAGCGGCAACGTGTTGGCTTGCTCCAACATATCGAAGCAATCCGCAATGGGAACCATCGCGATATCGGCCTGTTTAAGTGGAATCACCTCAGGAATGGGCGGTGGCGTGTCAACACTTGGCGAGTTAGGAATATCACTCCCCCATCCTAATACCAGCGCGTTTTCGTTTCGTATGGCATCGTCCCAGCTTGCCACTTGCGTCAAAAAATCTTGATAACTGGTTGTATTAATTAAGGTGACTGGTGTGGCTGGTAAGTCC
Organism: Vibrio vulnificus CMCP6; assembly: GCF_000039765.1. Taxonomy (NCBI): domain Bacteria; kingdom Pseudomonadati; phylum Pseudomonadota; class Gammaproteobacteria; order Vibrionales; family Vibrionaceae; genus Vibrio; species Vibrio vulnificus. The sequence continues at coordinate 2,809,239 of NC_004459.3, forward strand.
CGTTTCACTCTAATAAGCGCTAGGTCATTCTGATAAGCCGTACTGACTAGCTCCTCTCCTTGAGCCGTTTGCTTGGTGGTTCTTAAAGGCATGTAATCTGGATGGATCACCACATGGGAGACATCATAAATGTGTTCCACTTGTGACTGAAACAGGTCGAGAATGCCTGCTCTCACGGTGACTTCTTTTAACGCCACGATCTCGTAATTAGTAAATGACTCGGGGTTACTATCTGACGTTTCTTGAGTCGATTTGGACTGAATTAAGCTGTGAGCCGCGGTTAAGACCCAACGCGAGTTAATGATGGTGCCTCCGCATCTGGATTGCTCAGCAAACGAGCTGGCATCCACACTCACCACATAGTTTTCACTGGAATCGATACCCGCCACAATCGCTTGCGCCATCATAGGCAAGCTCAGCGCTATGACACCAACTGACAGTTTTGTTTTCATCGCATTGCTTCCATATGCATCTTTGTCCATAAAAGAATAAGACAAGGTTGGAAAATTCGCCTGTTGAGATCACTGTTTTTCATAATATTAATGTCTGTTATGTAATCAGTTTGTTAACTTGAGGAAAGCAGAACGTCGACAACGACTCTGCAACGTCAGGGATAAAGGGATAGAAGGATCGCTCACAACACATGGACATCATTTTGCTTTTCTTTGCCGGGGTTTTTGGTGGCATGCTCAACTCTATCGCGGGAGGTGGCAGCTTCATCACCTTCCCAGCGCTTATGGCGGTGGGAATTCCCCCAGTGGTGGCCAATGCAACCAATACGTTCGCCAGTTGTGCTGGTTACATTAGCGGTGCATGGGGATATCGTCGTGAGCTCTATGCGCAAAAAAACATTCTGCTCAAAACCATCGTCTGTAGCCTTCTCGGCGGCATGCTCGGTGCCTTTCTACTGCTCAATACCAGTGAGTCAGACTTCTTAAAAGCCATCCCTTGGTTATTACTGTTTGCGACCATACTGTTTGTGTTTGGCGGCAGAATAAACCAAGCAATCGGTCATCGTGCCGACCGCCCTAAGCATCCAATCATTCTTTGGCTGCCCGCGCTCTTTTTGGTCCTTGTTTCCGCGTATGGTGGATTCTTTAACGCAGGGTTGGGCATTGTCACGTTGAGTTACCTTACGCTTTCTGGACACCGCGATATCATTACGATGAACGGTTTAAAACTGCTGATTTCCACCAGTGTTTCGTTGATCGCCGTGATCATCTTTATCTTCGATGGTTCAATTGATTGGTGGAATGGCTTGATTGTCATGCTGGGCAGTTTACTCGGTGGCTATGTTTCTGCGGTTGTCGCGCGACGCCTCAATAAACTTTGGGTCCATCGTTTTGTTACCGTGACTTCTTTTGCCATCACGGGCTACTTCTTTGTAAAAATCTATGCATAGCGACCATTAATCCTTACACAGCTCCAAGTTATCTCTGCAAACGAATGCAACTTATTTGCAACAATGGCACAGCTCACTTAATATTGAGCCAATTATTAAATTGAACAGCCACTCTACGATGCAGGAATGCTTCGTTTTCATTAATCACTTTTAAGGATGTAAAGTGTTATGACTCCGCTTTCTTTTAAGAACAAGATAATTGCGCTGATTATTGCCATTATCTCGCTCACCATCATCACCTCTTACTTTAGCGCTAACTATTTTATTAGCCGTTACATCCAAGACACTGACAGTAAAAACATCACGCATAATGTGGATCTGATTCAGCGCAAGCTGGAAAACGAACTGAACGGTAAATTGGCGCTGGCAAACAGTCTCAATTTCAGCATGATGGACATCAGTGAAACCAAGGAAAGCTCTGGTTTTGACAAGATCATTAAAATCGTCAATGGCTACGCATTTGATGACAGTGGAAACATGAGCGAGGAAGATGCTCAACAGTACATCAACCTGGCCGAGTCGCATGGTGATGCCACGGTAGTGAGCCCCGTGAGTATGCTCAATGGAGAACCTTCCATTACCTTTTCACTCAAACGTATTGATGATTCGGTTGATTTCTTTGTTCTCAATCTGGGTCAGTTTAGCCAAGTCATCGCCGATTATGCGGCAGAAGGCAGCTACGCTGAATTACTCGCCAATGGCAGCGTTATTTTTAGCAATAAACAAGGCAGCAACTTAACCCCCATCGCCCGACCAGTGGAATTTGCAGGCCAACGCTGGGAACTTATCGGCTACATCGATTTGGATAACATTCAGTCGAATACTGACCAACTCAACTGGATGATCACCCTCGCGCTCTTGGTGTGTGCCGCGGTCATCATCGTCTCCAGCGTCATTCTTTTGCAGGTTTCCTTTAAACCGCTTAGCCGCCTCAACTCGGTGGTGGCAGATCTTTCTCAAGGCAACGGCGACCTAACCCAACGTTTGGCCATTGAATCCAAAGACGAAATTGGCCAAATCTCTCACTCAATTAACCTGTTTATTGAAAAATTACAGCAGATGTTCATTGAAGTGGCCGATTCCTCTAAAGAAATCGACCACGCCGTCGTGAATTTGAGTGAACAGTCGCGATCAAATCTTCACACGCTCAATCAGCATACCCAAGAGACAGAACAGGCCATTACCGCGATTGAAGAGATGAGCGCCAGCGCTAATTCCATTTCGCAAAGCGCCGACAACGCCGCGCACCTGACAGAGACCACCACCCGTTATGCTGATGAGTCAAAACAAACGGTGACGGGTGCAGTGGAGAGCGTGAACGGATTGGTGACTCAAGTGGTGGCAATGTCAGACACCATTACGCGCATGAGTGATGATACCAAGCAAATTAGCACTGTCCTTCAGGTGATTGGTGATATCGCCGAGCAAACCAACCTACTCGCGCTCAACGCAGCGATCGAAGCGGCTCGCGCTGGTGAGCAAGGCCGAGGCTTTGCTGTTGTCGCAGATGAAGTTCGCGCATTAGCAGCGCGAACGCAGCAAAGTACCGCTCAAATTAACGAAATGCTGGCGAAGTTGAAAAACACAACCGAAAACGTGGTTAACGAGATGGGCTCCACTCGCACTCGTTGTGAAGAAACCGCAGAGCGAACCAACCATGTGATGGATTCACTGAATGTGGTCACCGACTCAGTCGCAGAGATCAATAACCTCAATACATTGATGGCAACATCGGCCATGGAGCAACGACAAGTGACACAAGAAGTGAGCAAAAACATGGCAGCGATTCAGGAAATCGTTCGCCTGCTCAACGAAAATGCGGCGCAATCGACCTCCATCAGCGATGAGTTACAAAACACCTCTCATGCGTTGACCGATGTAGTCGGCCGATTCCGCGTACAGTAGCGTCCCCCTCTCTTTCTTAAAGCCCCCTCCACCCGCATTAATGGTGGAGGGGGCTTTTTCTAATTTCCTGATTTCAAAGAAACTGTGCAGAGGTGCACATCATTTTGCATCTCCGTTCTCATTAACCACATTTTCTATGATGAAATTCTAACTTCATGATATTTTTCGTTAATCACATGTAGCATTTTTGATACATTTTCAGCTGTTAGTTGCGAGGCAGGTTCCATTTTTATTTGGAACAGCCTGTAAAAGGAACAGAAGCCCCATGTTAGATTATCTCGCGATGAACAGCATCGCCGCTCAAGATAAAGACATCGTCACCATACTCGATGAACTCTTCCAGCATTGTGTCGAGCGCTATCCCACATTCAGTCGTTTTTCGGTGGCGCTCCTCGGTGACAAAAAAGCCTCCAACTATTATGTGCAGGATCGCCTGCTCTCTAAGCAAACGTCCCAGCAGTTGGATTATGTCGATCATGAGTTGCGCATAGACTCTGCCCTTACTGGTCTTGCGTATAGCAACAGCATTCGTATCGTGGATAATTTGAGCACCATGGTGCAAACCGAGCGTGTCTCTCGTTTATTGAGCATCGGCCACCGTAGTAGCTATACCGTTCCACTGAACTACCGCAATAAAACTCTCGGCTTTATTTTTTACAACGCGGCGACATCAAGCTTCTTTTCAAACGACAATATTCAAAAAGATTTTGCCTTTCTTTCCAATCTTGTCGCGCACCTTTTTATTCATTTACATGAAAACCAAAAGCACTTTCAATCGGCCCTCTCCATTGCGCTGAACATGGGTCATGCACGCGATCCTGAAACCAAAGAACACCTCATTCGCATGGGTAAGATCAGTGAATTGCTGGCACGATTACTGGCCCATCAGAAACCCGAGATTACCCACCAATTCATCCATCGCATTCGCCTTTACGCGCCATTTCACGATATTGGTAAGTATAAAATCCCCGATCACATTCTCTTTAGCGATAAACGTTTTACTGCCGAAGAGCGTCAGATCATGAATATGCACACTATTTATGGGGAAGAGATGATTGAAGAAGTCATCCATTTGGCCAATGCTGAACTGGTTTCCGATGACGAAGTGGCTTTTATCAAACACATTGTTCGTCACCATCACGAAGCCTTTAATGGTGAAGGGTTGCCCGATCAACTCGCAGAACAATCCATTCCACTAGAAGCGCGAATTGTCACGCTGGCCGACGTGTTTGACGCACTACTGAGTCGCCGCGCCTATAAACCCGCGTGGTCGGTGGATGCGGTTATGGACTACATAAGAGCCAACACAGGTCGTCTGTTTGATCCTGAATGCGTTAGTGCCTTAATCGATAATTTGGAACAGTTCCTCGCCATTCGCGATAGGTATCTCGATCAAGAAGAACTCCCTAAAGGATGTGTGGCTTAACCTTGTGTTAAGCCATTTTCTATCCATGTAAAAGCGTATTTTCCCTCACTTTTTGTTTCTTTCTGCTTTCAGTTTTCGCTCTCACTTCATTAAAGCTTCATTTTTCTGCCATCTAGTTTGCACGTTTTTGCAACATTTCTCCGCCAGCATAGCTTCAAACGAAACAACATTAGTCTCGTACGAAAGCAAAAGGAACATTCAAATGAACAAGGTATGGGTTAACGGACTTCTCTGCGCTGCGGTGTCTAGCGGTTTTTCTGCAACAGCGTTTGCGACCACGGAAATTACTTGGTGGCACGCGATGGGCGGCCAACTGGGTGAAACGGTCAATCATTTAGCGACTGAGTTCAACGCCTCACAAAATGAATACAAACTGACACCGGTTTACAAAGGTTCGTACACCGAAACACTCACCGCGGGCATTGCCGCGTTTCGAGCGGGCCAAGCGCCCAACATTCTGCAAGTGTTCGATGCGGGTGCCGCGACCATCATCAACAGCAAAGGGGTAGCCAAACCTGTCCAAACGCTAATGATTGAGTCAGGCTACCCATTCAGCGCACAAGATTACATTGCTGGCGTACGCAACTTTTATGCTGATAGCCAAGGCAAAATGATTGGTATGCCTTTCAACAGCTCAACCCCTGTGCTGTATTACAACAAAGACATGCTGGCCGAAGTAAATGCCAAAGCACCGCAAACTTATGAACAGCTTGAGCAAGTCGCCGCGAAGTTGGCTTCAAAAGGCAAAGCTGGCTTTTCTCAATCGCTCACGCCTTGGATCATGTTTGAGAACTTCAAGTCTCGCCATAACTTGCCTCTGTCCGATCAACAAAACGGCTACCAAGCCCTTTCTACCAAAATCATGTTCAGCACCGACGACATGCTGATGCACGTGAAGAAGTTGAAAGAGTGGTCAGACAAAGGCTACTACAAGTATTACGGCAGTGATTGGGATGCGAACCAAACCCCATTTGAGCGTGGTGAAGTGGCAATGTGGATGGGCTCTTCTGGTTCATTTGGTGGCTTGCGTAATCGCGTGAAGTTTAACTTGGGCACAACGTATCTGCCTTACTGGGAATCCATCACACAAAAGCCGACTCACACCTTTATTGGAGGCGCAGCGCTGTTTGCCTTAAACGGCCATAGCTCCAAACAAGATAAAGGCGTCGCCGCTTTCTTTGATTACCTCACCAAGCCAGAAACACAAATGTACTGGCACAAAACCACCGGTTACGTCCCTGTTACGCAAGCCGCCTATGAACTGACGAAGCAATCTGGCTACTACCAAGAAAACCCAGATGCAGAAGTGGGGGTAAAACAGCTTAGCCTGCCCGATGGCGAGTGGACCAAAGGTTACCGTTTAGGCTACTACCCACAAGTTCGTGAAGTGATGCACCGTGAATTTGACAACATTTTCTCTGGCCGTTCGACGGTAGAAAATAGCTTAAACAAAGTGGAAAACGAAAGCGAAAAACTGCTTAACCGCTTTGCTCGTACCGTGCAATAACCCCTTTGCCGCCGGCTCTCTGGAGTCGGCGGCATTTTTTTATTTCCGTTTTACATAGAGAATGACCGTGGAACGCCGACAACACTTTTCCCACACTCCGCTCCCCTATCTGCTGCTGGCGCCGCAGATCGTGATCATCGGGGTGTTCTTTATCTACCCTGCCGCACAAGCCATTTACCTCTCGTTTATGTTGGAAGACCCATGGGGCCTCTCTTCCACTTTTGTTTGGTTTGAAAACTATCAACTGCTGTTCACATCGAGTGATTATTTGGAATCCTTAGGCTTTACCTTACTGTTTTCCGTGTTGGTTTCGTTTCTTTCGCTCGCGCTCGCGTTGTTGTTGGCGGTGAAAGCAGACAACATCATTCATGGCCAAGGCCCTTATCGCATCACCTTAACGTGGGTTTACGCTGTCGCCCCTGCCGTCGCGGGGATCATTGGCGGCTTTCTGTTTAACCCTCATATTGGCGTGTTAACGGATCTCTTCGAACGCCTTGGTTGGCAGTTTAGTTTTCAAACCGATCCCGTCGACGCCACAATTGCATTAGTGTTGGTTTCGGTGTGGAAACAGATTTCCGTCAACTTTGTCTACTTCTTAGCGGGGCTTCAGTCCATCTCTTACGCCGTGCGAGAAGCCGCACTGTTGGACTGCCAAAGCGACAACAAACGTTTTTGGACCATCACCTTTCCGCTACTTGCGCCAACGGGCTTTTTCCTTTTGGTGATCAACCTAACCTATGCCTTCTTCGAAACCTTCGGCGTGATTGACACCATGACCAATGGTGGGCCAGGCGGCAGCACCACATCATTAGTGTACAAGGTGTATCGCGATGGTTTTGTCGGTGCAGACCTTGGCGGTAGCTCCGCACAATCGGTCGTACTGCTGGTATTGGTGCTGCTGCTGACATGGCTGCAATTTCGTTTTGTCGAAAAACGCGTTCATTACTAGGGAGCAAGTATGAAAAGTAATCGACTCTCTGATCACTTAATTTTGATCGCTGGCGCACTCTTTATGTTGCTGCCACTTTGGCTGATCTTCGCCAGCTCTACCCACAACCCAAACACCATCGTCTCGGAAGGATTGCAATGGACGCTAGGAGACAATCTGCAAGCGGTTTACAGCGAGGCATGGAACAAAAGTTTGGGCTTTGCTAGTAATGTGACCGCTCATACCATGATCGTGAACTCTCTCATCATGGGGCTAGGTTTTGCGATTGGTAAAATCATTATCTCGATGATGGCAGCGTACGCACTGGTTTATTTTCGCCTACCCTATTCCACCGCGTGGTTTTGGCTGATCTTCATCACACTGCTGCTGCCGCTGGAAGTGCGTATCATCCCTTCGTATGAAGTGGTTTCTCGCTTAGGTATGCTCAATAGCTACACTGGTTTAGTGCTGCCTCTTATCGCCTCCGCCACTGCCACGTTTTTCTTTCGTCAATTTTTTAAAACCATTCCTGATGAACTGCTCGAGGCAGCACAACTTGACAATGCAGGGCCGATACGATTTTTTATCGATATTTTGTTCCCTCTGTCCAAAACCATGATGGCCGCCATCTTCATCATCATGTTTATCGTGGGTTGGAATCAATATCTCTGGCCGATCATGATGACCACCGATGAGCAGTACAACACCATCGTCATGGGCATCAAACAGATTCTCAATAACATCAATGAAACCAGCTTACCTCGTTATGACTACGCCTTTGCCATGGTGATCCTCGCCATGTTGCCACCTGTTTTGGTGGTGGTCATCTTCCAGCGTTGGTTTGTTAAAGGATTAGTAGAAAGTGAAAAATAATCAGAACTCCAATATTCATCCGATTCGCCGCTCAATTTCTGCGGAGCCGATAATGCTAGACATTCAACAACTGGTAAAAACATATGAAAATGGCCACCAAGCGGTAAAAGGTGTCGACCTGGCGATCCATCAAGGCGAATTTATTGTCTTAGTCGGCCCATCGGGATGTGGAAAATCGTCAATCTTGCGCTCTATCGCTGGATTAGAAGCGATCACCTCGGGAGAAATTCACCTTGCTGGTCGACGCGTCGATAACGAAAAGCCCGCCAACCGTGATATCGCCATGGTGTTTCAAAACTATGCGCTCTATCCGCATATGAGTGTGTACGACAACTTGGCGTATGGGCTGAAAAATCGTGGCGTCAGTAAAGCCACCATTGCGGAAAAAATTGCCAAAGTCGCCAAAACGCTCAAGATTGAAGAGTATCTCGATCGTAAGCCCGCCAAACTCTCTGGCGGCCAACGTCAGCGTGTGGCGATGGGACGAGCGATTGTTCGCGATCCGCAACTGTTCTTATTTGACGAACCCCTCTCCAACCTCGACGCGGCCTTGCGTGCTCACATGCGGCTGGAAATCAAAAAATTGCAGCGAGAGCTTGGCGTCACTAGCGTCTACGTCACCCATGATCAGGTGGAGGCCATGACCCTTGCCGACCGTATCGTGGTTCTCAAACAAGGTGAAATTGAACAAATTGGCACGCCCGCAGAAGTGTATCACCAACCCGCGAGCACTTTTGTCGCGAGTTTCATTGGTAGCCCTGCGATGAACTTCCTAGCTGCCTCAATCCGTGACGGGAAATTGCAATTGGCGGGAAAACAGTGGTCAGTACCATACGATGCCAACTTAAACTGCAACACACTCACGTTGGGCATTCGCCCCGAACACGCCTCACTACAACCCGTCGACGATGCCATCGAGCTGAGTATCAACATCCAAGTGGTTGAACCCTTGGGCCCAAATCAATTGGTGCATGGCAAAATTAATGGTGAGTATGGTGATGAAGACTTTATTGCGGTTACCGCAGAAATGCCGCTGACCATCGGTGACAATCTGCCAATTTGGGTACGCGTTGAACAGTTGCATCTCTTTGATGAACAAGAAAAACGCATTCCGATCTCAGCTCAATCGCCGTCTGTCGATACGCGTCAGCAACAGAGACAACAGCAATGAGGCTGGCAGTGAGCTTATCCACTCGACAAAAACAGATCCTCGCGTATTTGCAGCAAACCCATGGGGTACTTTCCAGTGCCCTGCTTTCTGAGCGTTTTGATGTGTCGGTGCAAACCATTCGCAAAGATATGAATGACTTGAGCGATAAAGGCATGGTGCGTCGTGTGCATGGAGGCATCTCACTCCCCAGCGCCAATGACAATCTCTCTTTTACCAATCGCGATCTAATCAATCTCTCCGCCAAGCAGCGTATCGCGCAAAAAGTGGCGCTTGAATTGCCAGAAGGCAGCAGCATTTTCTTAGGCATTGGCACCACACCTAAACAGGTTGCGCAGGCCTTGTTGGATCACCCAGGTTTAACGGTGGTGACCAACAATCTCAACGCCGCACTGACACTCAGTCGCAACCCCAACATCACCTTGCATCTTGCTGGAGGATTGGTGCGACACTCTGACGAAGATACGGTTGGCGAAGTGACCACACGTTTTTATCGCCGCTTCAACATCAAAATTGGCATCTTCGGCGTCGGTGGCATGACACACAATGGGCAACTGCTCGACTTCACCCCCGAAGAAGCGAATCTCACTCGCGCCATCATTGAATGCAGCGAGCAATGCTGGTTGGTTGCAGACAAAAGCAAATTAGGGCGCTATGCTCCGGTAGTAAGCGGTGAACTGTCTGAAATGCAAAAGCTTTTTGTGGATGAAATCACACCCGAGTTTCTTCAGCTGTGTCAGGATCACCAAGTTACGCTCATCCCTTCTCGATGAGGTGTGATTGAATTAAGGAAACCCAATGCCTCCAATGATTGTCGGCCACCGTGGTGTGGCTGGTTCTTACCCTGAAAATACCCGAGTTAGCGTCCAAGCCGCGATTGATCTTGGCCTAAGCTGGGTTGAAATAGATGTACAACCGACCAAAGATAATGTGTTGGTCGTCTGCCACGATCATACGATTGATCGCTGCAGTAACGGCAAAGGCCGTGTCGATGCCTACAGTTTGAAGGAACTGCAAGCGTTCGATTTTGGAGGATGGTTCGATGAAGCATTTACTGGCGAACCAATCATGACCTTGGAATCGTTGCTCAATCTGGCGGCAGAATACGATTTAGGGCTCAATATCGAAGTGAAAGTCGACAACCACGATGTGGCTGAAGTGGCTTTGAATCTGAAAAACCTTTTGGATAAAAGCCCCCTGACCGCCGATAAAATTCTGCTCTCGAGTTTTAGTCACGACATCATCTTACAGCTTCATCAGCACTGCCCTGGTTACAAGCTCGGCGTGCTCAGTGAGCGATTGTCCCAACGAGACCGGCAAGTGCTCAAAGAAGTCAACGCATTTAGTTGCAACCTCAACTACCGCTGGATCACAGAAAAACACATTCGCGATTTAAAAACAGGCGGATATCAAATTTGGTGCTATACCGTTAATCAGGCAGATAAGTTCCGCTATCTCGACAAAGTGGATGCCATCTTCTCTGACTATCCCGAACGTTTTATCTAGCGTTCTCCCCTATCGAACCACTCGTTTTCGGATGAGTGGTTTCAAAACATGACCTTACTGTGAACGTTTAAACAGAATTTACCTATCAAAGGAATAGAGACAACGAATTAGATAAAACCCTACATAAGACATAGGATTAGTTTCATCAAGGTGCAGCACTCGTCGTCAACTGATTCTTCGGCGCTCTGACACCTCCCTTAGAATAATGCGACCGACAAGGAGCAACACATGGAACACAAACCTACCCACACCAGCGGCCAATGCCCAGTAATGCATGGCGGCGCCACTTCTTCAAACTCATCCAATGTCGCTTGGTGGCCAAAGGCCCTCAATCTCGACATCCTTCATCAACATGACCGTAAATCCAACCCAATGGGGGCTGATTTCAGTTACCGTGAAGAGCTCAAAAAACTGGATGTTGAAGCACTGAAACGCGATCTCAAAACGCTGATGACTGACAGCCAAGATTGGTGGCCTGCAGACTGGGGACACTACGGCGGTTTGATGATCCGTATGGCGTGGCACTCAGCTGGCTCTTATCGTGTGGGTGATGGCCGTGGTGGTGCGGATACCGGTAACCAACGTTTTGCTCCGTTGAACTCTTGGCCTGATAACGCCAACCTTGATAAAGCGCGACGTCTACTTTGGCCAATTAAGCAAAAGTACGGCAACAAAATTAGCTGGGCTGATTTGATGATCCTTGCCGGTAACATGGCGTACGAATCAATGGGTCTGAAAACCTTTGGTTTTGCCTTCGGTCGTGAAGACATCTGGCATCCAGAAAAAGACATTTACTGGGGTGCAGAGCAAGAATGGTTAGCGCCATCTGGTGCAGAAAACAGCCGCTACTCTGGTGAACGCGACCTAGAAAACCCGCTCGCTGCTGTGATGATGGGCCTCATTTACGTCAACCCTGAAGGTGTAGATGGTAATCCCGACCCACTAAAAACAGCCAAAGACATGCGTGTGACTTTTGCTCGCATGGGGATGAACGATGAAGAAACGGTCGCGCTGACGGCGGGTGGTCACACGGTTGGTAAAGCACACGGTAACGGCAACGCAGCAAACTTAGGTGCCGATCCAGAAAGTGCGGATTTGGAAGAGCAAGGCCTAGGTTGGAACAACCATAAGTCGCGCGGCATTGGTCGCGACACGGTGACCAGTGGTATTGAAGGCGCATGGACGACAAACCCAACACAATGGGATAACGGCTTCTTCCATCTGCTATTTAGCTACGATTGGTGGTTACAGAAGAGCCCAGCAGGTGCTTGGCAATGGGAACCAGTGAACATCAAAGAGGAAGACAAACCGGTTGATGTGGAAGATCCAACGATTCGCCACAACCCCATCATGACCGATGCAGACATGGCGCTGAAACTGGACCCAGAGTACCGTAAGATTTCTGAGCGATTCCACAAAGATCCCGCTTACTTCTCTGAAACCTTCGCTCGCGCCTGGTTTAAGCTGACTCACCGCGACATGGGACCAAAAGCTCGCTACTTTGGCCCAGATGTCCCTGCAGAAACGTTGATTTGGCAAGATCCAGTTCCGACTGGTCGTAAAGACTACGACGTAGATGCAGTGAAAGCGAAAATCATCGCCAGTGGTTTGAGCATCGGCGAAATGGTTTCAACCGCATGGGATAGCGCACGCACTTTCCGCAACTCAGATAAACGCGGTGGTGCCAACGGTGCTCGTATTCGACTTGCGCCACAGAAAGATTGGTTAGGCAACGAACCAGAAAAACTCGCGAAAGTGCTTAATGTCCTTGAAGCAATTGCCTCTGAGTTCAACATCAGTGTTGCAGACACCATCGTGCTTGCAGGTAATGTGGGTGTTGAGCAAGCCGCGAAAGCCGCTGGTATTGCAATCACCGTTCCGTTTGCAGCAGGTCGCGGCGATGCCACCATTGAGCAAACCGATGTGGAATCTTTCGACGTCCTTGAGCCGATTGCAGATGGCTTCCGCAACTGGCAGAAACAACACTATGCGGTCAACCCTGAAGAATTGCTGCTGGATCGAGCTCAATTGTTAGGTTTAAGCGCCCCAGAGATGACGGTATTGATTGGTGGTTTGCGTGTACTAGGTACAAACCATGGCGGTACTAAGCACGGTGTGTTTACCGACAATGTCGGTGCACTAAGTAATGACTTCTTTGTGAACTTGACAGACATGCGTTACACCTGGAAGCCAACCGGTCGCAATTCTTACGACATCGTCGAGCGTAACAGCGGCAATGTGAAATGGACAGCTACTCGTGTTGACTTAGTGTTTGGTTCCAACTCTATCTTGCGTGCTTACGCTGAAGTGTACGCTCAAGATGACAACAAAGAGAAATTCGTGAAAGACTTTGTGGCCGCTTGGACTAAAGTAATGAACGCGGATCGCTTCGATATCTAATCGAATCACTTATCAGACTTGCACTCAAAGCCCCTTAGCTTACATGCTCGCTAGGGGGCTTTTTTTATGAAAACTTACTGCGAAACGCAAAATAGACGGCGCCAACCAAACACAAACCAGCCCACAGGTAATCTAGTTTCAGTGGTTCACGTAAATAGAACACAGAGAACGGCACAAAAACCATCAAGGTAATCACTTCTTGTAGAATTTTAAGCTGGCCTACATTGAGTGCAGTGTATCCAATGCGGTTCGCGGGTACTTGGAGAAGGTATTCAAAAAGTGCGATCCCCCAACTCACCAATGCTGCAATAATCCATGGTTTATTGTTCAACTCTTTGAGATGGGCGTACCAAGCAAATGTCATAAAAATATTGCTACAAATTAACAAGCCAACACTAACAACAATAGGGTTCACTTCTACTCTCGCCCACAAAAATTCGTTTAGATAAACTTTATCTAAATACCAACGAAAAACGGGTGCTCTTTCGAGCACCCGTTTAGTATTCTTCTCGTGGTTAAACCACAAGTAAAATAAGCTTAGATAACTGTAACGTTAGAAGCTTGTGGGCCTTTTTGACCTTCTTCAACGTTGAAGCTTACTTTCTGACCTTCAGCAAGAGTTTTGAAGCCTTCAGAAACGATAGCACGGAAGTGTACGAATACATCTTTGCCGCCGTTGTCTTGAGAAATAAAACCAAAACCTTTAGTCTCGTTGAACCATTTTACTGTACCAGTCATTTTACCAGACATAGTGACCTCTATTAAAAATTTACATTAAACATTTCTGGCTATTACAAGTGCATGAATGGTCTATCGAGAGAAAGTTTACGCAGGTTTAACGAGGTATATCGAGAACTAACTGAGAAGGAACTTTTACTTAATCTAACACATGCACTCTTTGTAAGAGCTGAGCAACACTATACTTGGTTCTTGGAAAAGAACAAGTGTTTTTAACAAAAAGAATGAAATCGTTTACCTTTGGCTATCTTACCGCCAGATAAGAAAATTATTTTTTCTGTAATTACTGTCGTTTTGTCTCGTTACAATCTCATTTTTGCTTTAAACAAAAAGGCCATATCTATTTATTCCTTTGAAAACAGCATGATAATGAATGACATATGAGTTTAAACTTCACTAGAGTGCAAGTTAAATAGGAGCGAACACAAGCAATAGAACATTCTTTCTTCAATTTGGTCACTTAAACAACACATAGAAGATTTAAGATCACTAAATAGAACATATCACCCTCATTAACTTGCCGCTAACTGGGCGATAACATAAAATCTTTTGACTGCTTTAAGAGGAATATGTCAGGGAATGACTTTCGTACTTGATCTCAGAACTTTGTGTGTGATCACAGCGGCTATTTGTTTGTCTTATGGCGTTGGCCTCGCGCTGTTCAATCGCGCCCACATTAAACGCCACAATCTTATGACGTTTGTTTGTGCCTTAACGCTCATTGGCATGGCCACGGCTTTGATTGGCTTGCGAGGGGTCGTTAGCGACTTTTTCTCAATCGTCGCGGCTAATGTGATGCTGTATACCGGTTTTTCGTTTTTTCTGTATGGATTCAGTCAGTTTAGGCAAATCAACAATCGCTTCAGTGCCCTTTCCTTTGCCCTCATTGTTCCACTCACTTTATCGTTTATTTACTTTACTTATCTTGCCCCATCACTCAATGCTCGGCTGATTATCATCTCATCATTTTTATCTTTGACGCTTTATATGACGGCGTACAATGTACATCGAGGCTCTGCCAATGACACTCGCTTGCCCGTGAATGTGATTGTCACGTCTTTTTGCATTGTCGGCACTATTGAGCTCATCCGAGCGATCAACTTTATTCTTGTTCCAGAGGATCGTTTCTTTAATGCATCTCAGCCCAGTATTTACATTCTCCAGTTGTCGTACCTACTCGGTACGCTGAATGTCACCATCACTGCTTTTAGCTTAGTTTGGCTGATCAACGAACGTTTGCTGACGTCATTACAAGAAATGTCGCTCAAAGACAACCTCACAGGATTCTTTAATCGTCACGGGCTTG
Organism: Vibrio vulnificus CMCP6; assembly: GCF_000039765.1. Lineage (NCBI taxonomy): Bacteria > Pseudomonadati > Pseudomonadota > Gammaproteobacteria > Vibrionales > Vibrionaceae > Vibrio > Vibrio vulnificus. Next base: position 2,824,398 of record NC_004459.3, read on the forward strand.
AACAAAAACTGCCAGCACTGATTTCGTCTGCACAACATCGGCAGCAACCATTGATTGCGATGATGTGCGATATTGACCACTTCAAACTGGTTAATGACACTTATGGCCATCAAGAAGGCGATATTATTTTGCAACGCTGCGCCGAAGCAATTCGAGCGCAACTACCACAACAGCATTTAGCGTTTCGATATGGTGGCGAAGAGTTTCTGATCATTTTGTCGCAATACGAACTGGTCCGTGCTAAGCAGCTCGCTGAAACGATTCGAATGACGATAGAACAAAGCCAGTTTGTGCAACTCCCAGAAAGGCATTTAACCATGAGTTTTGGCCTAACAGAGCTCAGTACACTGGATAATGTAGAAAGCATGGTAAAAAGAGCGGATCAAGCGCTCTATCTGGCGAAGTCTCAAGGTAGAAACCAAGTAGTGGTTCATCAGTAGGCAGCAATTTATTAAGCGGAAGCTTACGGGGCAGGAAGAAATAAACCTAAAGCAGGCAATTGAAATGCTTATCACGCTATGGAACGCAGAAACGACAAAGCCCGCTCATTTGAGCGGGCTTTGCGTTTGTTCTAAAAGAACGAATATGGTGCGTCCAAGTGGACTCGAACCACCGACCCCTACCATGTCAAGGTAGTACTCTAACCAACTGAGCTATGGACGCTTTACGCACTGTTCTCGACTAACCATTCTTTTGAATGGTGCGTCCGAGTGGACTCGAACCACCGACCCCCGCCATGTCAAGGCGATACTCTAACCAACTGAGCTACGGACGCATCTCGTGAGAACGAGGAGGATATTAACCAGTGACGGTGTTAGGCGCAAGCATATTTTTGCCCTTTTAGTGCCGTTTGCTCTATTCCTAATCTTTTTGCTCTGTTTTTAGCCTTTTTCACTTTTAGTGATTTGATCTAATTCACATTTCATGGCGTGACAAGCTTGAGCACTTTGCGTTTATTCAATTGGAGCTGGGTGATCTCTGTCGCCCAATATTGATCGATCAACCGCTGCAATAAGCCACTTTGCTCCGCTTTGAGCAGCGCTCTCTCCAGCAATGCTTTATGCTGCTTTGCTCCTTCACTTAAGTAAAAACGAAAATCACGCTGATAAATAAGCAGCAAGTGCTGTTCGATTTCCAACTGAGGATTGAGTCTCGATTCGGCCATTACCTCGTTTACACCACGCGGGAAATAGTTAATGGCCCCTTGAGTTGAGAGTTTGTTATACAGCATTCGCCACTCACCATCTTGCTCATAAAATGGCAAATCATTGTGCAACCACACATCGGCATCGTACCACGCATAACCAAGCCCAGCCGTTAACCCACTTTGACGTAACTCATCAAGGCTATTGATTGAGTCATATTGGGGCTGAGCGCCTTTGGGAATAAGCAAAACGCGTTTACCAATCAAGCCATTGGTGACGGGCGCATTTACATAAGTGTATTGTGCATCTCTCTCTTTTGTTTGCAGTAACCACATCAAAGAAAGCTGGTTATTCTCCACCATCTTGACTAAGCGTTTTTGTGGAATGTGCTCAAAAGGCGTTTTGATGGTTAGCTTTACGCCAATGCTATCGAGCGATTGGCGCAATAACTCATGGTAAAAAAGATGGGAGCCATCGAGTTGGGTGGGAAGAACTAAAGTCAAGGTTTTGGGCTGAGCGGCCACGGCTGAAAAGTGAAACACGAACAACGCTATCGCAAACCATCTCATAGAACGCCCTCATTCTTATCCTTATATACAATATAGGTCGTTTTGGGCTATCTAGGGATGAAAGATCAATCATCCTCATCCACATCAAACACCACATTGTAGTTTTCGGTGTAGGTGCAGTTTGGCTGACGGCTACAGGTGAAAAAGCGCCGCCCTTTGAATTCTCCCTGGGAAGCAATTTTGATGATCATCGGACTGCCGCACTTTTTACAAAAGCGCACTTCTTTGTCTGGTTCAATCAAATCGATATGCGCGGCGAGCAAGCGTCTTAATCGTCCCACTTGATAACTGTGCTTAATCGACGTACCAATCAGTGGGATATTGGCGGTTTTGCACACTTGCATCAGTAACTTTTCCCGCTCAACTTTGACTTTGTTGAGCTCTTTACCGTTATCCAGTTCAATGATCACACGTGGCTCAAACGTACGAGGGTCGCAAATCACATAGTCAAAATACATACGTGAAATACGGTTGCTGGCGATAAACAACTGCTTTTTGCTATTGATATCGCGTGGCGCAACCACATTACTCATATTCACTTTGGCAAACACAACACCATGTTCGCCAACCGCGGTTTTCAATGCATTGAAAAATGCCACTTCATGCCCTTTCAACACCGAGCCTTTCGAACGATAGGCATATTCCTTGGTATCATCCTGTTTGACGACGTATTTCTGTATTACGAAAAAAAACAAAATCAGTAGCGCGACAATAATAAAGATATTCGTCATCGGTTAATTACACTCAAAACATAGCCTTACTTGTTAAATACACTATGTGTAAACCGGATTGATGACAAGTGAAAACCCACCCAAGCTAGGCTCGGGTGTTACTACTTTGGTAGAGTTCACGTTTCAGATTGATTTAGATCAAGCAATCATGGCGAAGCACTGATTACAGTGAGTTTGGTTAATGAATTGTTAACCAAAGACATATTCAGATAAAAGACAGGGATGTAGGAGATAAATCATGGAGTTGAAACAAGATCCACGCTGTTACACCGATGTGTGTATCGAAGGAAAGTGGTATCACTACGATCATTGCGGCACCACAGCGTATATGTTGAAAGGTGGTTGTTCAGAAGAGATTCAGCTCTCGCGCGAACCTAGCACCGAAAGTGAGTTGATTGAGCTACTAATGATGAGATGATTGAACGACGCCTATGCTGGGCGTCGTTAAACATTGGCCAATAGACACGAATCCCACTTTGCTAGCGATATTTACCCACGATGCTTTGATAGAAGGTTTGATTCTCATCATTGCTGGTGTGTTTTAGTGCATCAATGGCTTGCTGCAATGCTCTCACTGAAGCACCATCAACATCTTTGTTAAACGCATAATAGAGCTCCCCTTCTTGCAGAACATACACAGGTTCAAAATCCGCAGAGTTGAATCCACCTTTGGATATCCACCATTTCGCGACATTTTCTTCATAAGCCCAAAGATCGATCCGCCCTTTGTAAAGTTGCTCCGCCAAAGTAGAGGCATAGGAGCTCTCTTGCATTGAGTTACGCGGGACGCCTAGTTCAAGTAGGAGCTGTTCACCAACATCATCACGAATCACACCGATACGATATTGAATCAGGTCATTAGGGCGCTTAATAGAAATCTGCGCGCTTTTCTTAGCCATGACAACAATACGAGTGGCACTGATCGGCCCTACCCAATTGAACAAGTTTTCTCTCAATTTGGTGCGCGTGGTCGAAAAAAGCACCGTGTCTTTATTGATCAGCACGGTACGGTATGCTCTAGCCCAAGGTTGGACGGAAATGTCTTCTTTAGCGACAGGTTGCGTTGCCCTTGCCGTTGCTGCGACCAACAAGTCCACAGCGATGCCGTGCAGTTCACCATTTTCGGTAAAGTTATAAGGCGGGTATTCTTCTGTCAGATAAGTGATCGATTGAAGATCCGATTTCGCTATCGCGACTGCTGCCAACAAGGATGCAAATAGAAACAAAATTGAACGGAACATAACGCCCCCTAATTGTGATCCCTTGCAAGTAAATGTAGTCTTGAATTGACACATCTACCAACAAGGAATCACAACGCCACCTGTAAATTCAAAGTTGAGCGTCAGGCTGATTTTCGGGCTTAGCGAGATCGAATGCGGGCAGTTGATTACAAGCGGCGACGACGGCATTGATGGTTGGATACGGTGTCATGTTTACGCCAAAACGGAGCGCGTTATACACCTGAGGGACCAAACATATATCGACGATACTTGGACTAGAACTGACGCTAAAAACACACTCGCCATAGTGTTTACGGTGAGTCAATAGCTTCTCTTCCACCGCTTTAAAACCCATATGAATCCAATGATGCACCCACAAACGTTTTTGCTCTTCATCCACCTCCAAACTGCCTTCAAGATACTGCAGGACCCGAAGATTATTCAGAGGATGGACATCAATCGCGATGTCTTGCGCCAACGCCAACGCTTGATACTTGAGTGGCCCCATAGACGGGATCACTTGAGTCGATGAATAGTTATCATCGAGATACTGAATGATAGCCAATGACTGATTGAGTACCAGATCCCCATCCACCAACACGGGCACCAGCTCATTGGGGTTCAGAGCATGATAATGCGCGAGATGCTGCTCTCCGCCATTTTTCACTAAATGAATCGAGTGGTTTTCATAGCGGAGCTGCTTCAGGTTTAAGCAGATCCTCACGCGATAGGCGGCAGACGATCGCCAATAACCATAGAGTTTAAGACTTGTCTCCATACCAACCTCATTTATGCTGATAACGACTCACTTGTTGTTCAATCGCACCAAAAATAGATTGCCCTTGCGCATCAAACATTTCTAAGCGAATAGAATCGCCAAAACGCATAAATGACGTGCTGGCTTGACCATCACGAATTGTTTCAATCATACGAATTTCGGCAATGCACGAATAACCAACACCACCTTCTTCAATCGACGTGCCGTGATCGGTTCCTTGCTTATTCGACACCGTACCAGACCCGATGATGGCCCCTGCAGACAGCGGACGCGTCTTTGCCGCGTGCACAATCAGATCGGCAAAATCAAAGGTCATATCTACGCCGGCATTCGGTTTGCCAAACGGTTTATGGTTGTAGGTTGAGATCAGCGGCAGATGAAGTTTGTTTTCATACCAGGCTTCACCCAGTTCATCCAAAGTAACGGCGACGGGAGAAAACGCAGAAGAGGGTTTGGATTGAAAGAAGCCAAAGCCTTTGGCGAGTTCAGCAGGGATCAGGCCACGCAACGAAACATCATTCACCAGCATCACGAGACGAATCGCGTCTTCTGCTTGCGCAAAACTGGCCCCCATTGGCACGTCACCTGTGATCACCGCCACTTCACCTTCAAAATCAATGCCCCACTCTTCACTGGCAAATTCAATGTTGTCACGTGGTGCGATAAAGGCGTCGGAGCCCCCTTGGTACATGAGCGGGTCTGTCCAAAAACTTTCTGGCATTTCAGCACCGCGGGCTTTGCGCACTAATTCCACGTGATTGACGTATGCAGAGCCATCGGCCCACTGATAAGCACGAGGTAACGGTGAATGGACTAAGGTCTCTTCGAACGGTAAGCTTCCCGTCACCTCGCCTTGATTGAGCGCTTGATAAAGCTCTTTCAGCTTTGGCTCGCACACAGACCAATGATCCAGTGCAAGCTGCAATGTCGGTGCAATGTCGGTCGCGGAAACATAACGGCTCAAATCGCGACTAACGACGATCAACTCACCATCGCGATGCTCATTCTTCTTGGTTGCTAATTTCATCTCTCTTCCCTTCTCAAACCTTGCTGTTCTGTCGTCCGTATTATTTTTGATTTTCACGCCAACTGTAGACGTATTCTTTGTTTTCTACACTGTCGAGCTCTTGTGCAAACGTTAATGCATGGCGCGTATCAATCATCACCGCGACTTCGTCGGTGAACTTTTTCTTATACTCTTGGCCAGCTTTGAATGCCTTAGGATGCGGCCCGTGGGTAAAGCCTGCCGGGTGAAACGTCACCATGCCTGCTTCAATGTTGTCGCGGCTGAAAAAATCCCCCGCATGATAGAACAACACTTCATCATAATCGTCGTTGTTGTGATAAAACGGCACTTTCAACGCGCCAGGGTCACTTTCGATAGGACGCGGCACGAAGGTGCAAACAACAAAGCCGTTCCCAACAAAGGTGGTGTGTGCCGACGGTGGCAAGTGATAACGATGAGACATCAATGGGCGTATATCGCGCCAGTTCAGTTTCACTACGGAGAGATCACCATGCCAACCTATGGCATCCAATGGATTGAATGGGTAAGTAATCACGCTCACACTGTCGTGGCGTTTCACTTCCACACGCGTCTCTTGCTCTGAGTATTGCGCTTTGAACTGGTCGTTAATCGACGGCGTTTCAAGTACCGCAGGGTCAAATACCGCATGATTACCAACTAACCCTTTCTCTGGCAGTGAATACGCCGCATCGGTGTTTTCAATCATCAAAATAAACATCGCCTCTGACGGCTCCAAGCGCCAGTTGGTTGAACGCGGGATCATCACGTAATCCCCTTCTTCTACTGACAAATGGCCATAGTCACAGTAAAGGTCGGCCTTACCTTGATGGATAAAGAGCAGCTCGTCGCCATCGGCGTTTCGCGCCAGAAATTCCATTTTAGTTTGGGTTTTCCAGACTCGAACTTTACATTCGTGATTGTGAAGCAAATGCGGCACACTCCAAGGAGAAGCTTGATTGGCGCTGGTCACGCGAGTGAAATCAAACGCTCTCGGTCTTAAATCGCCTTGCCAATCGGTCCAGCCTGTTGGGGCATGTTGATGATGAAAATGCGCAGCGGGGCCAAAGAACCCACTACGCCCCGCTTCACGTTCGTAAATCGCCTCTTCAGGAAAATCGGCATGTGCCTGCTTGGAGCAGACACCTTCCCGATGAGGAAAGGTGATCCATTTATGCATTATTGAGTACTCCACGGCGAATTTGATCTTCTTCTATCGATTCGAATAGCGCTTTGAAGTTACCTTCGCCAAAACCTTCATTGCCTTTACGCTGAATGATTTCAAAGAAGACAGGCCCGATAACCGTCTGAGTAAAGATCTGTAGCAAAATGCCATCTTTTAGCGGTGCACCATCGATCAGGATGCGTAAATCACGCAATCGAGACACATCTTCTTTGTGCCCTTCAACACGGCTATCTACTTTGTCGTAATAGGTATCCGGCGTGGGCATAAAGTCCATACCTCGGTCGCGCAGCGTTTGAACCGTTTGGTAGATGTCGTCCGTGGTGAGCGCGATGTGTTGAATGCCTTCACCATTGTACTCACGAATGAACTCTTCGATTTGTGACTTATCGTCCGAAGATTCATTGATTGGGATACGAATTTTGCCACATGGTGCGGTCATCGCTCGGCTCACCAGACCGGTGAGTTTCCCTTCAATATCGAAATAACGAATTTCACGGAAATTACCAATACGCTCATAGAATCCCGCCCAAGTATCCATGTTGCCGCGTTTTACGTTGTGGGTAAGGTGGTCAATTTCATATAGGCCAACATCCGACTTCGCTAGGCGCTGAGCGGCGTCATCATAAAAACGAAAATCGACATCGTAGATACTCTGCTTACCATAGCGATCGACAAAATAGAGCAAGCTGCCACCAATGCCATACACAGCAGGGATACTCAGCTCCATCGGCCCGATTTCTGTTTTGTATTCTTCTGCGCCATTGGTTAATGCGTGCTTAAGTGCTGACGCAGCATCCTGCACTCGAAATGCCATCCCACATACTGAAGGTCCATGAACTTTTGCAAACTCCTCAGCCTGACTGTGCGGCTGAGCATTAACGACAAAGTTGATATCGCCCTGGCGATATAGCCAAGCTTCTTTCGAGCGATGCTTGGCGACTTCTGCAAAGCCCAGCGAGGAAAACAAATGCTTAAGCTGCTCGATACCTGTGTTATCTGCGGCGGTGTATTCGACAAACTCAAATCCGTCTGTGCCCAGTGGGTTGATTGCATCCACCATGACTTTCTCCTTTTAGACTGCTTTTTATTTTGGTTAACACTTTGTTAACTTGAACCAGAGTCAGAAGAATTGGAATAGCGCCTGTCTACTCAAGAAAAACTCATTCCCCCCGCAAAAATGTAAAGCATTTGTTACACCACAAACCAATAACCATAATTTGACACAAAAGCGTCCCATTCCCTCTTCGATTACCCCTTTGCGTTGTACGAGCCAATTTACACACCAATCGCAAATGTAAATTTTATGTTAACCAATGACTGGTGGTTATTTTTTCGCTGTTTAAAACGTCATTATTGTGTCAGTCAGTCCGTTTATTTGATTCAACGCAGTTTTATTGTCTGCCAACTATGCACAATGGAGCATTCTGTTCCTACACGGGCGCTGCCCACAGCAAAAGAGAGATCAGCCGAATGATTCCAGTAAACCAAGAACGTCTTATCGAGCATTTTTGTCAGTTAGTGCGTATCGACAGTGAGTCGATGAATGAAAAAGCGATTGCCGAAGCGCTGGCTGAACAGTTGGGCGACATGGGTTTTACCGTGCACAAACTGCCTGTGCCAGAGCACATCTCCAATGGCTTTAACGTCTATGCACGCCTAGAGGGTGAGCTTGAAGGTTCCATCTTGTTAAGCTGTCACATGGATACCGTGGCGCCGGGCAATGGCATTGAGCCTGTGATTGAAGATGGCATTATCCGTTCAAAAGGAAACACCATTCTTGGTGGTGATGACAAATCAGGCATCGCCGCCATTATGGAAGCGGTCCGTCTGTTGAAAGAGCAGAATCAACAGCACAAAACCATTGAGCTTGCCTTTACTGTGCATGAAGAAGGCGGGCTGTTTGGTTCCGAATATTTTGATATGAGCTACGTCACTGCTCAGCAAGCGATTGTACTGGATACCGGTGGCCCAATTGGCTCTATTGTCACGGCGGCACCTGGCCAACAGAAAATCGTCGCCACGATTAAAGGCCGCCCTGCCCACGCAGGTTTGGCACCAGAAGAAGGCATCAGTGCCATTATGGTTGCCGCCGATGCCATCAATCAAATGAAGTTGTTGCGTATTGACGCGGAAACGACCGCCAACATTGGCACGGTTCACGGCGGTCAGGCAACAAACATCGTCATGCCAGAGTTGAAAATTGTCGCGGAAGCTCGCTCACTCAATGCAGAAAAGCTCGATGCGCAAGTCGAGCACATGATCACGACTTTTGAGCGTGTCGCCGAAAAACATGGTGCGGAAGTGGAGATTGAGTCCAGCCGTGCTTACAACGCGTTTGTGCTTAGCGATGACCATCCTCACGTCGTGGAAATTAAGCAAGCTTTTGCGGACATTGGTGTAGACGCCATAACCAAAGGCACTGGAGGCGGTAGTGATGCTAATAACTTCAATGCCAAGGGTTTAACGACGGTCAATCTGTCAACCGGCATGTCAAAAGTACACACCACGGAAGAGTTCATTGCCATTGCGGACATGGTCAAAATCACCGAGTTTTTGACTCACTACTTAGCCAAGTAATCTCTTTGACGCACTGGCCCTGCCAGTGCGTTTTCTCTGTTGTTTGTTTCCTCTCCTATTTTTTCTCTCGGACCCAAGTTCTGATCACCCATTGCGTTGAAAGTTTTTTAGATCTCGCAAAGCCATGAAACGAGAGCTTATCTTTCATATATTTATCGATAATCATCACATTTAGTTGCTATTCAAATGATTACTATGCATTTGGTTTTAATTAATAACGTGATAATCAAATGAAAAAGACCCTGTTAACCAGTGCAATAGCGCTCTCCCTGACTTTTCCAGCCCTCGCCGCGAATGGCGATATCCATAACGTTACTATTCTCGGCACATCCGATCTTCACGGCCATTTTATGCCTTGGGACTACGCTGCGGACAAACTCAATATGAGCGGCAGCCTGAGCCAAATCGCCACCAAAGTAAAAGCGATTCGCCAAGAACAAAATAACGTCATCTTGGTCGATGCAGGTGACACCATTCAAGGCAACTTTGTCGAAACGTTTAAAGAAGAGCCGATCGATCCAATGATGCTCGGCTTCAATGAGATGAACTATGACGTTTGGGTATTAGGCAATCATGAGTTTGATTTTGGCTTGAACGTGCTTAATCGCTCTCTCACCCAATTCAAAGGCACCTCTCTGGCAGGTAACATTCAACGCCCTGATGGCAACCCTTTTTTGCCGGGTTACACCATCATTGAGCGTGGTGGGATAAAAATCGGCGTGATCGGAATGGACACCCCCATGACGCAAGTCTTCGCTGAAGGAACCAATCGCCTTGAAGGGATGACCTTCACCAACCCGACGCTGGAAGTGAAAAAAATCGTCAAGCAGATTGAGGGCAAAGTCGATGCGATTGTACTAGTTGCCCACATGGGCCTCGACAATGAAAATGACATCGCAGACACCGGTGTCACCGACATTGCCAACGGCAACCCTGAGCTCGATGCCATTGTGGCCGGCCACATGCATACGCGCATTGATAAAGCCGTGGTCAATGGCGTCATCATCACCGAGCCCGACAAATATGGCCGTGCGCTGTCACGCATTGACTTGCAGTTTGAAGAACAAAATGGCCAGTTCACCTTGATCAACAAAGACAGCTACACCTACAAGATCAAAGGCGTCGATTCGGATGACAAGATGGAATCGCTCTACGAACCGTATCACAAGCGTCTGCGTGAAATGGCCAACCGCGAAGTGGCGCAGCTTACTGGCGTGAATTTAGTACCAGAAAACGACATTCGTGGTATCCCGCAAGTGCATGTTCAAGACTCAGGGATCAGTGCACTTTTCCAAGAAGCGAGTTTTTTCTACGCACCTCAAGCCAACGTCATTGCACTGCAAATTGACAATGACAACGCCAAGTTGGACGTAGGCCCAATCAAAGCTAAAGACATCGCATACAACTACCAATATGCGGGTGGCGAGATCACGGTTTATCAAATGACGGGCAAAGAGTTGAAGCAGTACATGGAGTGGTCTGCTGGTTACTTCAATTCTGTGCAAGCGGGGGATGTGACATACAGCTTTAATCCTGAAAGACGCGCCTCAAAGTACTCAACCAACGACTTCTTCGCGGGCGTCACCTACACCATCGACTTAACTCAGCAAGCAGGCCAACGCATTACTGATCTCAAGTTTGCCGATGGTAAACCCGTGTTAGACGACAGCGAGATTCGCCTCGGCATGAATAGCTACCGTATGGGCCATTTGACCAAAAAAGGCGGCGTATTAGAGGGCCAAACCTTCCCTGTTCTGTTTGATACCGAAGCAAAATACGGTGAAGAACAAGGCACCATCCGAAATCTCACCATTCGCTACCTCACCGAGCAGAAACAGGGACAATACGTCGGCCAACCGATGCAACGTTGGAAACTCTCTGGTTTGCAGGGGTTTGAGAAAGAAGGGGCGATCGTCAAACAGTTGATCAACGAAGGCAAAATCGATGTACCTGCCAGTGAAGATGGTCGCTACACCAACATAGCTTCAATAAATGTCAAAGCACTGGTGTTCACCAATCCACAGGCTAAAAACGAAGCCATTACTTCTCGCCTTGCTAAAATTGAGGAAGCGAATCCTACGGAGAAACAACATCTTAAGCGCGAGTTGATCCTCATCGAAGCACTGAACCCATAAACCACATCTGTGCACCTCTTGGTAGGTGCACATTTTTTCTCTCGCAAAATTGTCACAATAAAATTCCCTTCCGCGCGCTTTTGCCTGTCGACATCACAAAAAAAATAGGATAGGTTTAGATGTATAGACGTCTAAAAGAGATTAGCTTAGGGAGAAAGCTGTGCCTATTCGTATTCCAGATCAATTACCAGCCGCCGATGTTTTGCGTACTGAAAACATCTTCGTAATGAGTGAAACCCGTGCAGCAAGCCAAGAAATACGCCCACTAAGAGTGCTGATTCTCAATTTGATGCCGAAAAAAATAGAGACAGAAACTCAGTTTTTACGCCTGCTTTCCAACAGCCCACTTCAGGTTAACGTTGAGTTACTGCGCATTGACGATCGCCCGAGCAAAAATACCCCAACCGAACATCTCGATAATTTTTATCGTCAGTTTGAGATGGTGAAAAACCGTAACTTCGACGGCCTGATCATCACTGGCGCGCCGCTTGGTTTGGTGCAGTTTGAAGATGTCATTTACTGGGATCACCTCAAAACCATTATGGAATGGGCCAAATCCCATGTGACTTCCACCCTCTATGTTTGTTGGGCAGCACAAGCTGGGCTCAAACTGCTCTACGACTTGCCGAAGAAAACGCGTAAAGAGAAGCTCTCTGGCGTGTATCACCACCGTATTCACAAACCTTACCATCCGGTTTTGCGTGGTTTTGATGATTCTTTCTTGGCGCCCCATTCTCGCTACGCCGATTTTTCGCCAGAGTATCTCGCAGAACACACCGATTTGGATATTCTCGCCACGTCTGACGATGCAGGCGTGTACCTAGCCACCACCAAAGATAAGCGCAACGTCTTTGTTACTGGCCATCCTGAATATGACCCGCACACGCTGCACAATGAATACATTCGCGATTTGGGTGAAGGCATGGAACCGGCGATTCCGGTTAACTACTACCCCAACGACAACCCAGATAATCCGCCAATTGCAAGCTGGCGTAGCCACGGCCACCTGCTTTTCTCGAACTGGTTGAACTACTGCGTCTACCAACAAACGCCTTACGATCTCGATCATTTCAGCGAAGAAGCGTTTACCAAGGACGAATAGCGCCACACGAAATCAAACCGTTCTTTTACAACAGGCCGCCTTTCACGTGGCCTGTTGTCGTTTATGCCAGACTCTCGTTTATGCAAAGTGACTCGCATTGTCGATGTCGATTGGTAGGCAATAGACCCCAAGGATTTATCATCTCTTCAGGCCACATTAAAAAGAACGAAAACGATGAAAAAACAAACTCTTCTTTTGCCGCAATTGGTAGCACTTACCCTTTTGACTGGGTGTGTCACAGTCACTGAAGGCCAAGCACAAAAAGATCCGGACCCAATTGGCATGGCAGAATCTCGCATTGCCTTGGGGCTTGGCTATCTAGAAAATGGCGCGATGATCAAAGCCCATGACAACTTACAACAAGCCCTGACTCACGCTCCTGATTATTACCGAGCGCAACTTTCCATGGCCCACTACTACGAGCGCGTTGGTGAAAACGGCAAGGCCGAGGATATTTATCAAAAATCGGCTCGTCAGCACCCAAAAAACGGCAACGTATTGAACAACTACGGCACGTTTTTATGTAAAAAGGGCGAGTATGACAAAGCGGATCGTTTGTTTAATCGTGCCATCGAGCAGCCTTACTACTACTTGATTCCTGCCAGTTATGAAAACGCCGCGTTTTGCGCTCTGAAGGCGGGCGACAATGTAAAAGCGCAAACCTATTTTACTCGTGCGATTGACTACGACCCACACCGTCCCAAATCGGTGCTCAACCTCGCTAAGTTGGAAATCGATACCGGTAACTACACCCAAGCGCGCCTGCGTTTGATGCGCTTCCACCAAAGCTATGGGCTGCAAATCCCCTCGCTTAAACTGATGATCGATTTAGAAGACAAAGCAGGCAATGTGGCGCTGGTGAAGAAGTATCAGAGTGAGTTGGACAAATTGACGGCCCGCCAAGGCTAGCGATTGCTGGTGGATGAATTCAAAAGACGCGACTAACAAAAAACCTCTGCCCAAAAAGCAGAGGTTTTTTATGGTTTTACCGCCCACATGACTCAACGTCTTGAGGTTGAGTTGCGGATTTTGTAGCGATCTTTTCGGTGCGTATTGCGTAACTTACGCACCTTCGTTTTTCTCTTAATCGTCAGATATTCACGGTAAATAATCCGAATAAACGCAATTAAGCCAATGATGAGCAGAATGGTAAAAACGCTCAGGAAGCTTTCACACAGCCAATCTGGCTGACAGGGTAGATAAATTTCAAAATCCATCGCATGCCCTCCTATTACGCAACCTATTCGTTTTTAACTCGGGATGATTGTCTCCATCACCCTCGCAGTTTGATCCACTCTCCTCTTTGTTGTTTGTCCATAAATGACCAAGCAACAAAGCGACTGACCTTTTGTCCTTGGCTCATTTCGACGACACGAATACTGCGTACACCTAATTTTTCCAACTGTTTACGTAGAGGTCTTACGTTGTCTTTCTTCGAAACGAGCGTACTGAACCACAAAACCTGATGGGCAAAACGCTCACTTTCGTTCGCCATGCGCTTCAAGAAGGAGGATTCTCCACCTTGACACCACAACTCAGAATTTTGACCTCCGAAGTTAAGTATAGGTTTGTTTTTCGAGATTTTTTGTGAACCAGCTTTTGCTGTTACACCTTTTTTCAAACGGTTGGCGGCGAGGTTGTCTAATTTTCGTTGCGTGCCAAACGCCGCTTCCTGTGCCGAAGCGTGAAATGGCGGGTTGCATGTCGTCACATGAAAGTAGTCTGTGGGGCCAATAATGCCTTGGAAAATATGCTGTGACTGGTCTTGCAATTTGAGCTCAAGCTGCCCCTGCAGCACAGGGTTAGAGTCAGCAATGCGCTGCGCTGACTCAATCGATTTAGGGTCAACGTCACTACCCGTGTAGCGCCAACGATAGTCACAAATCGCAATAATGGGATAGATGGCGTTTGCACCGACACCGATGTCCAACGCCTGAACTTTCTCATGAGGAAATTTACCTTTCACCTCTCCTTCCAAGAGCTCCGCTAGACGATGGATATAATCCGCACGCCCGGGGATTGGCGGGCACAAATAGCCTGCTGGGATGTCCCAATTTGCTACTTGGTAGTAAGCACTGAGCAGCGCTTTATTGAGCATTTTTACTGCCGTTGAATCTGAAAAAGAAATACTCGCCTCACCTTTAGGATTTTTGATCACAAAAGGAGCAAGCGATGGCAGCGCCTGCGTTAACTTAGCAAAATCGTAACGCCCTTGATGTTTGTTGCGCGAATGCAGCCCAGCACGCGTCACTTTGACAAAATCACAATTCGATTCAGACGCACTGAGATCACGACTCTTTTTCGTGCGCGGTTTTGGGGCTCGTTTCGCAGGCTCTAATGGCTTGGCGGATTTTCGTTTGTTCGTCATTATTTTTTTGCTTCCTGAGCTTTTAAATCGAGGTAAATCATAAACAGACGAGCATCCAGCTCCAGTTGGTGATAATCCGGCTCCATGTAGCAGCAAAGAGAGTAAAAGGCTTTATCATGCTCTTTCTCTTTAATGTGCGCCAACTCGTGCACAACCAACATGCGCAGCAAAGGCTCCGGCGCGTCTTTAAACACATTGGCAATGC
The DNA here is from genome assembly GCF_000039765.1 of Vibrio vulnificus CMCP6. NCBI lineage: Bacteria > Pseudomonadati > Pseudomonadota > Gammaproteobacteria > Vibrionales > Vibrionaceae > Vibrio > Vibrio vulnificus. The sequence continues at coordinate 2,839,438 of NC_004459.3, forward strand.
GAATCTCATTTTTCGATTTGAGTTTACCGCCGTGGTTGCGAGAGACGACACTGTGCAAGCCGAGCGCGTTGTTAATCAGATGAATTTTCCCGTCGTACACCACTTTACTGATGGGGCCCGTTTTCTTCATAAACTGGTTCTTAATCTGCATCGCGTAGTCAAACAACGCTTTTTCACTGCGAATGTCGTGACGCACAGGGTAGCGTTTATCAAACCAAGGAATTAAACGTTGCGACTCAATCAATTGGGCCACTTGCTGCACGATATGCTGCGGGTAACCCTGAATGTAGCGAAGTGACGGATGCATCATGGAATCGGACCTGATCATTTTTCAAAGCGCGCTAGTTTACCTGACTCCGCCCCTTGAATCATCGCTTTTTCTTTTCGTCCGCAGCGAAATTGGCTACACTTGCGCCCCTTTTCATTACATGGCAAGACAAGATGAAACGTGTCGTCCTCTATATCAAAGACAAATGTCCACATTGCAAAGATGCGCAGCGCTATCTGGATAGCAAAGGCATTCAATACCGCTTGTGTAATGCCAAGATGCATCGCGGTCGTAAAGAGCTGGACGCGATTGGTGCGCGCTCTGTGCCTGTACTTAAAATCGGTGACCGTTTGATGATTGGTTGGAACCCAAAGAACTTTGAACGCATGTATGGCGATAAGTGATTACAGCTAAACATACTGCTTTATAAATTCGATAAAGGTGCGATCCGCCACCGACAGATAGCCGCCACGTCGCCAAGCCAATGCTAGGTTCAGAGTGACGGGCGGAGAAAATGGCACGCCGACCACGCCACTCTCATTCTCGGTCACCAATTGAAGCAGCGCAGTAATGGCAAACTCTCGCTTTACGATCTTCAAAATCAATGGCAATAGATTGGTTTCAAAAGAATACTGCATTTCAATGCCATGCTGCTGGCTAAAGTGATCGAGAAAATCGCGGTGGAAATAACCCGATTTGAACATCACCAGTTCATGTTGAAAAAACTCTTCAAAAGTGAGGGATGCTCGTTGCGATAACGAATGCTCACTGCCAACTACCGCCATCATCTGGCTAGAGAACAGGTGGTCTATTTCTAAATCGTCCGGTACGTCGTTTTCCGTGATCACGCCAATGTCCAAATCCCCTTCAAGCAGCATCTTACGAATCGACTGCGTCCCCGCTTCAATCAGTGTCAATTTTAGATTGGGATAGTGACTTTTAAACGCCATTAAAATTTCTGGAAAGAAGTAGCTGCCCATCATGCTTGGCGCACCAAGGCGCACCTCACCTTTCTCAAGCCCTTTCAGTTCATTCATCGCCAACTCGGCATCATGCAGTTGCTGCACAACACGTTTGGCATGCTCATACAAGGTTTGCCCTTCCGTTGTCAGTGCGATCTGTTTGTCATCACGCTTAAATAGCGTCACACCGAGGCTTTGTTCGAGCTTTTTGATTGAGACACTCAAGGCAGGCTGCGCGATATGCAAAGACTGAGCTGCACGAGTGAAATTTTTCTCTTCGGCCACCGCCAAAAATTGTTTGAGTTGTTTCGATTCCATCTAGATCAAAAATATATCGTCATCATATTTTTAATATATTTTGTTTATCACGACGTGACTGATACTGTGCTCACAAATCAGTAGGAGAATTAAGATGTACGAACTCGGCAGCTCTCAGTATCGCCATATCACCATTGCCTTAGCACTCGGTTCGTTTTTAGTTTTCTGTAATCTTTACCTCTTTCAACCTATGCTGCCTAAATTGGCGTTGGAATACACGGTATCGGAAACACAGGTAAACTGGGTATTTGCCGCCACCACACTGGGTTTATCCCTTAGCCTTGTCCCCATGGCGGTGTTGTCTGAAAAAATTGGCCGACGCACGGTCATGTTGGCGGGTTTATTCGCCATTCCACTGTGCAGTGCCGCTCTGCTGCTTAACGACTCTTTCTTGTTTATCGTCATTTGCCGAGCGCTCCTTGGGGTGGCGTTGGCGGCCTTTGCCGCCGTTGCGGTGGCGTACATGGCGGAAGAATTGCACCCCAAAGCGTTTAGCCACGCCATCGGCGGTTACATTGCGGCCAATTCACTCGGCGGCATTAGCGGACGAATCAGTGGCGGTTTGATGTCCGATTGGTTTGGTACCACGGTCGCAATTGAGGTGATGCTGGTCTTCACGCTACTGGGCGTGATTGCGGTGAGTTTTTTGCTGCCCAAGCAGAAACATTTCTCCCCCAGCACTCACAGCTTATGGCAACACAATCAGACCATCGTCCAGCACCTGCGCCACACCCGAGTTTGGTTGGCAATGGTGATCGGCGGGCTCAATTTTGCCCTTTTCGTTAACCTCTATTCAGTGATGGGATTTCGCCTGGTGGCGGAGCCGCATGGCCTACCCGTTGGCCTCGCTTCATTGATTTTTTTGTGTTACCTCGGCGGTACCATCAGCTCCAAATACACCGGCAAATGGAATCAACATTTTCATCCGGTCAGCGGCATGTTGCTGGGCGCGGCGATCAGTTTGTTTGGTATGCTAATCACTTCGATTGAACATTTAGCCGCCATGTTTATCGGTTTAGTACTGATTTCCTTCGGCGCTTTTTTCACGCACACTTTGGCGTATGGATGGGTCGGGCAAAAAGCCACTCATGCAAAAGCAACGGCAACCGCGATGTATCTGGTGCACTACTATGTAGGCGGTAGCCTTGGCGGATTCTTCTTGCTCTATTGCTGGCAACATTGGCAATGGAATGGTGTGATCATCGCAGCGCTGACTATGTATGTGTTGCTGTTTGCCGTGATACTGCAACTGAAAAAACCCAAATACGCGTGCATGGAAGAGGCCTTGGTCAAGCATACTTGAGTCGTCAAAGGGGATAGGATTGAACCCCACGAGTGGTTATACTGCCCCCTCAACACGCAATAGAATACGATCATGACTCAAAGCTCAACACAACAAACCATTCATCAAGAAGTGAACCAATGGCTCAACGATGTGGTGATTGGTTTAAATCTCTGCCCATTTGCCGCCAAACCGCAGCGCAATCAGCAAATCAAAATCCACGTCAGTGATGCCGATAACGAAGAGTTGTTGCTGCAAGATATTCTCAGCTTGCTGATGGAGCTCGATCAAACGGAGCCCAGTAAGTTAGAAACCACGCTGGTTGTTATCCCTAACATGCTCAGTGATTTTTGGGATTACAATCTTTTCATCGATTGGGTAGAAGCCTTGATCAGACAACAAGATTGGGAAGGCGTTTTCCAAGTGGCCACCTTCCATCCGGACTACTGTTTTGGTGGCGCCGAGCCAGAAGACGATGAAAACCTCACCAATCGATCGCCTTATCCGATTTTTCATCTCATTCGGGAAGAAAGCATGGAAAAGGTGCTGCGCCATTACCCTGATCCTGAATCGATCCCTGACACCAACATTGCTCGTGTTTCAGCGCTCAATGAAGAAGAACGTAAAAAGCTATTCCCTTATCTTTTTCGCTAAACAGCAAGGGCAAAGAACATCAACCAAATCTGAGGCAGCGGCCATGCACACTGAACCACAAGTGACGCTGCTTCAATTGGCAAGGGGATAGAGCTTACCTCTAGGCTCTGGTATCATTCGCCCTTACGTAAAACTATTGGAAAAACACATGCAATTGTCTCAACTTACCCAAGACATTTTTGATCACCTGTACCGTGACATCACTGAGTTCCGTAGCACGTTTGATTTGCCTGTGGCTGCACCTGAAAGCCTAGATGAAAAAGCGGACACGCTGCACACCTCTTTGATCATTGAAGAGATGACGGAGTTGGCAGAAGCGGATAGCAAAACAGAACAAGCAGATGCGATTGTTGATTCGGTCTACGTGCTTATGGGTCGCCTAGTCCACCTTGGCGCGGCAAACGTTGAAGACAATCTTGATATCAGCTACTTGATTGATCTGCTGCTAAACGTCGCCAAAAATCGTGGTATCGACTTTATTCCATGCTGGGACGAAGTGCACTCAAGCAACATGAGCAAAGTGTGCCGCAATGAACAAGAATATGCCGACACTGAGAAGTTCTATGCAGAGCAAGGTGTTAAGTTGATGGCGGTGCAAAAAGGTGATTACCTGATTGCAAAATGTGCCGAAGATTTCGAAGGCGAAGGCAAAACGATTCGTGCTGGTAAGGTATTGAAATCGGTATACTACCGCCCTGCAGACTTGGCTCCACTGACTCAGTAAGCCATCTGTTCTCAGTTGGCCATCCGTTTTTAGCAAACCAACTGTTTGATGAAGCTAGCCCGCTAAGTGCGGGCTTTTTATCGGCTTTCAATAAAAGCTAAGTGAAAATCAAATACGGCTGCCCGTCAACGGCCACTTTTTTCACTGGCGTTTCAAATACCTGTTGTAGATTTTCCACACTCATCACTTCGTCTGCGGAGCCATAAGCGGTTAACACGCCTTGGTTGAGCAACAACACCTTGTCCGCATGTTGATAAACACGATTGAGATCATGATTGGCGACAATCACCACCAAGCCTTGCGCAGCCATTTCATCGATAAGTTGATACAACCACTTCGCTTGGGCAACATCCAGTGGCGCGGCAGGCTCATCCAAGATCAGCAATTGCGAGTAAGGATTTAGCGAGCGCCACACTTGCAAGCACACCGCAGCTAGACGCACGCGTTGCCATTCACCACCCGAGAGGGCCTGCACGCTACGATGCAACTTGTCTTGCATTTGCACCAACTCCACCACTCTACGCACAGCCGCTTGAACCTCTGGCTCAGCCACATGCCTTCCAACCGGTAACGAGAGCGCCAACATCTGAAACACATCGACGTTAAACGCCGGTCTCGATTGCTGGCACAGGTAAGCCCGATAAATCGCTTGTTCCGCTAAAGGCAGCGTGAGTAAAGAGGTCTCGTTGATCAACACTTCCCCCTTGACTCCTTCACGCGAGCTCAGTGTGCCCGCAATGGCTGACAATAAGGTACTTTTTCCAGAACCGTTTGGGCCCGCGACATACACTTTTTCACCTGCAGCGCATTGAAAAGACAGGGGTAAAAGCCGATTTCCGACACTAATATAATTAATGTGCATCGTGGCTCCTTATCAGCATCCAGATAAAGATGGGCGCGCCAATGGTGGTGGTCATCACCCCCAGCGGCAGCTCTGCCGAATCCAATAAGGTTCTTGCCCAAATATCAGAAAAGACCAGTAACGTCGCCCCGGCAAACGCCGACAGCGGCAACAAGAATCGGTTTTCGGAACCAAATGCCATGCGCAGCAAATGAGGCACGACCAAACCAACAAAACTGATTATGCCGCCAAGGGCCACCGCACAGCCAATCAAGATGGAGATCGCCAAAATCAGCCGCCAACGTACCTTGTGCACATCAACGCCCAGCTGCGCAGCGTGCGTTTCACCGAGCATCAGTTTGTCCAAGGTTTGCCCCTGCAGACAGAGCCAAACCAAGACCGGAAGCAACACGAGTGTCACCAGATGATGGTGCCAACTTGCCCCGCCAATGCTCCCCATTAGCCAATACATCAGTTGACGCAAACTGAGGTCGTCACTGAAATAAAAGGCCCAAGTGACAAACGCGCCCGACAAAATACCGAGCGCCACCCCCACGAGGAGCATTCTCGAGGTCGACAAGTGCATCGCTCTTGCCATCCCCACCAAAATCAACGTAAAGACCAAGGCACCAATGATCGCTGCCAGCATAAACACCGTTGGCGTCGGCATCACTGGCAATAAAAAGAGCGCAATCACCATGGCCAAACTTGCCCCGCCGGAGATGCCTAACACACCAGGTTCAGCAAGCACATTGCCAAGCAAGACTTGTAACGTCGCCCCCGAGACCGCTAATGCCGCACCAATCACCATTGCCGCCACCAGTCGCGGCAGGCGCAGATCAACCAACAACTTGTGTTCAAAGCTGCTCAAGGAAGAAAACGGAGAAAGAAAGACTTCACCCACCATCAAATAGAGAGCAGAGAGAACCAAAAGCACAGCCAACATCACCAATAAGGTGGCTCGCCATCGCTTCTCTTTGTGGGCTATCAGTTGGTGCAGTTCCATGGGCAATGATTCAATTCGCTCGCTAAACAAAAGGCTTAACTCTAACGTTAAGCCTTTCAGAAATAAACCATTAAACTCGCTCTCTTGTTGCTCTTAAGCAGCCAGAGAGCAAAAGAGCTTAATCGTAAACCAGTTGATCGTCTTCAAAACGGGCTTTGACCTCACAAACCATTAGTGCGGCGCGTTGACCAATCGCCACGTTACGGTTAGGGAACACAATCGCTTCATTGTCATTCTTCGCCATCAACGGCTTATCACCATCGTGGCCAAACACTTCACCGTGCATAAACGAGGTAAAGTTTTCCACTTGATCGTCAAATCTGAAATCGAAGTCTTGATGCAAACGAACAATGGTGCGGCTAACACGATAAGTAATGGCTGGCTTAGGCAAATGCTCTGGGGTCACTTCTGCGATTAAATCACGCATGGTCAAATCCAACGCCGTAAAGCGCTCTAACTCATTCTCACCAATGCGAGCGACTCGGCCTAACTCCATCGTCAGTGCTTGAGCAGAATAGTATTCTGCACTAAACCAACTAAACGTACTGGATGGTGAGTTAGAGAGCAGCAACGCTTCGACATGGCTGTGGTTGACAAAATCGACCAACGCTTTTGAACGTGTCGGATGGCGTGTTTTCGGACTGATCGCGAACGAATAGTGCTTCGACGCTCGTATCGCGCAATGCAAATCTAAGTGCCAACGGCTTTCTACGGGCGTATTATCGAAAAACGCTTTCACCAATAACTTCAGTTGATCGGCAATCACCAACTCTTTGCTTGGCTGATGCTCTTTTTCATCAAACAGACGGTTGAGGTTTTCTTCAATAAAACGCGTGTGCGCATTGGTCGCTTCTGGATGAGCGATGATAAATAAACAACGCGCTTGCACATCTTGAAAGCCCGTTTCGATATCGTGAACAATCTTGTCAATCAGTTCCATCGGTGCGGTTTCATCACCGTGGATCCCTGACGATAAAATGATATTTTTTGTTTCCGCGCTGTTGTTTGCCGGAATGACTTCTAACACACCACGCTGATGCAGCTGCAATCTTACCCCATTGCTTAACGTCGTCGCTTTCGCCTCGACAGATTGCTGCATATTTAGGGTGTCTGACAAAAACGATTGGCGAAAGAGAGAATTCGTCATGCGTTACTCCTTAATTGCACGGCGGTATGTTAATAAAATGTACACAACATTTATGTTGCTAGGATCTCACTTATCAAGAGAAATCGAAGTTTTCACCGCAAAAAGCCAAGAATTGCGTTCATTCTGGACGATTTGCTGACTGAGATCACCGTCACCGAACACTTCTTAAACAATAACAGTATGTTAGGGAGTGAACTCTACCACATCCCTAACCATTTCCGTTATAACAAGATCACGGAATTTTATTTTCCGATCTGCACCAATAGTTGTTCAAATTCATCCACTTTTTCACGGATACGTTCGATGCTCTGTTGCCAGAAATCCGCTTGCGTCAGATCCATTTGCAGATGCTGCGCGACCACCTCTTCCGCCATCATCGCCCCTGTATCTCGCAGCAAAGCGACGTAATCACGATAGAAAGACTCTCCCTTTGCCGCACGCTGAGCGTAGATGCCTTTCGAGAAAAGGTAACCAAACAAATAGGGGTAGTTGTAGAAACTGATTTCTGAAATCGAGAAATGAAGTTTGCTGGCCCAGAAATAGGGATCGGATTCTGACATTGAATCGCCATACCACGCTTGCCAAGTTTCACTCATCAACAGGCAAATATCATCCGCCGACAATTCACCGCTGGCACGACGCTCATAGAACGCTTTTTCAAATTCGTAACGTACAGGAATATTGATGGTGAGCGCGTAAGCAGAAGAGAGCTCTTCCCACAACATTTCCAGTTTCTCTTCAGCGGTGACGGCTTGTGCAATCAGGTAATCCTGAACAATGTTCTCCGCAAAAATAGACGCCGTTTCTGCCAGCGTCATTGGGTAACGCGTTTGACAAAGGGGCATGTCTTTCATCACCCAGTTGTGGAACGCGTGCCCGAGTTCATGGGCCAAAGTCAGCAAATCCGAACGGCTGCCCGACCAAGTCATAAACACCAGCGGTGTACGGGTGGCCGCTAGTTTAGTGCAGTACGCACCGAGGCGTTTATTTTCCGAAGGCGCAGCATCAATCCAGCCATTTTCCACCATGAGGTCAACAAAGCTTGCCATCTCTGGGTTGACTTGTGCAAACGCATTGCGGATCAGTTCAATCGCTTCATCAAAGCCATACACTTTGGCCTCGCCATCAAACGCTGGCATTGCGGCCAAGTGATTCCAAGGCTTCATTGCCTCTAAGCCATGCACACGCGCCATTAGCTTCCCCGCCTTCTGGCCAACCGAGCGACTTTCCTTTGCCACAGAGATCATGGTTTCTAAGGTCTGAGCCTCAATACGGCTCTCATAAAGGCTTGGCTCTAAGAAGTGGATATTGCGTTGGTGCGAGCGCTTTTGGTATTCGGTTAAACGCCAGCCAGAAAGCGCATTCAAAATTGCCGCAAAGGTTTCACGATGTGTTGCCATTGCGTTTTGAATCCCACGCCACGCGGGTTCTTGACGAGAGAACTCGGCCCCATAAAGCAAACTGGCGGCTTGAGAAAAGCCAAGCGTTTCTTGTGTGCCATCTTCAGCATCTAGGGTGATTTTTAAGGTGCCAGTCAGGTTGTCGTAGAGACGGCCCCAACCATCGCGCCCGTCCACCTGCATCGCAGAAAGTAGTTGTTCCTCAGACACACTCAAGCTTTGATCCGCCAGCTTACGCAGCTGAGCAATGGAAAATACTTGACCAGCCACATCGGGATTATTGCTCTCTAAAACGTCGGCGATGAAATCGTCATCTGCGTGCATTAGCGCCAGTTGGTATGGGCTAAATGCCTGTTCCATTTCAGAACTTAGCTTGGCCATGCGTCCAACCAAAGCTTTGGCCTGAGGATGAGTCACATCCACCGAGGTATAACAGTTGGCAAAGGTGTAAACCGTCGAAAGTAAACGCCCTGCGGCTTCTCGGGTGACGATGGCATTTTGCATCACGCTCACCACTTCACGCTGTGACGCTTGTGTATTGAGCAGTTTGATGCACTGTTCGATCAGTTCGATATCTTGTTCGATACGAACATCGTTTAAATCTGCATAGGCAATAGAAAGATCCCAGCTTGGCGCGGTCATTCTGTGTTCCTTATGAATCTGTGACTAATCGACTGGATGATTCGTCTGTTCTTCCCTGATAGAGAGAGGCATCCCGATCATTTTGACTGTCGGAAACTGCGTTTGGTCACTATCGGTAAAAATCGTTATGTGTGTCAGACTTGCGTTCTCAATGGCCAAGTTTTGATACCAGTGAGGGCTTTGCCAGTCTACACCCAAAAGGTGAGCTAAGATAAGTCGAATTACACCACCATGAGTGATGATTAACACTTTGCGATGTTCTGCGCTGATGATTTGCGACCAGCACTGCACTACCCTTTGCTGAAATTCAGCCAACGTCTCGCCCTCTGGCAAAGAGGCATTGGCAGGGTCTTGCCAAAAGGCGTTGAGGAGAGGCCACAGATAGTCTTGAGTATCAAAAGGCACTCCGTCTAACAAACCAAAGTCCATCTCTTGCAGGTCTGCTTGCAATTGAATTGGCCAATGGTGTTGTTGACCCAGCAACTCAGCCAAGTCATGGCATCGAGAGAGAGGCGAGCTCACGATGAGTTCAACATCGTCATGCTGAGCGAACAACGCTTCGGCAATCGCTTGCTGACGATCCGCCGGTACCTTGGCATCGGTTCGGCCAAATAAACCCGCTTCCGCTGCTGTTTTGCCATGACGCAGTAAGATCACTTCCATCGTATTTCCCTATTGATGACCACTCGATTTCAGTATGAGGGGTAACCCCGCCGCGACAAGAGTGACGTTGTCACAAATCTTGGCAAGTGATTGATTCATACGACCGGCATTATCCACAAATAGGCGGCTGATTTGCCCTAAAGGCACCACGCCTAACCCCACTTCATTGGAGACCAAAATGATCTGCGCTGGGCTTTCTTTCACAACGGATGCCAACTGGGCAACCTTTTGCTCCAGTTTTTCGTTGCTCGCTTGCTCACCAAACTCAAACAGCCAGTTATTGAGCCACACCGTTAAACAATCCACCAGCACCACATCATCAGCACCAAACTGCGAGAGCCGCTCTGCTAAGTACAGCGGCGCTTCATGTTCACACCAACCTTGTCCACGTTGCTGTTGGTGATGGTGAATTCGCTCTGCCATTTCTTGATCAAAAGGCACCGCAGTGGCGACGTAGTGGCATTTTGCATCATGTTGTTGAGACCATTGCCGCGCAAGCTGTTCAGCAAAACGAGATTTACCCGAGCGAGCCCCACCCAACACCAGCGCTTTGTTGGTTGAATAACTCATCGTCACTGCACCACCGCAATCAGAACCAAATAAATGCCGAGTTCCATCAATTGTTGAGCCCCGCCCAAGCAATCTCCGGTAAACCCGCCCAAACGCGCCAGCAGCCAACGTTTGAATGCCCAGCGGAAGAGGATCGCAAATAAAATCAATAGCAAACCAACACCTAGCCCTAAGCTGATTGCCGCTAATACCCCCGTGAGGATCAGTATCGCCAGCTCCGTGGAGGATTGTGCATTCGCCAATGGCTTGCTTTTACTGGTATCGCTGTCAGAGACATAAGGCATGTCGTAAATCAGTGTGGCGGCAACGGCTCGGCTCAAGGTGTAGGCGACAACAATCATCAAGCCAAAGTCAGGTTGACGTGCCAACGTGGTGAGAAAAACGAACTTACCTATCAGCGCCATGGTTAATGTGGCGCTGCCATAGGTTCCGATACGACTGTCCTTCATAATGGTGAGGCGTTTGTCGAGCGTCATCCCTCCACCAATGCCATCCGCCATGTCAGTGAGTCCATCTTCATGGAAGGCGCCTGTCAGCAGTAAGCTAAACGCCATCATCAGGACAATCGCCACCTGATAAGGGAAAAACAGCGATGCAAACGCATAAACCAGTACGCACAGTAAGCCAAGCAACGTACCGACTAAAGCAAAGTAACGCCCAGCCTGATTCATTCTTTCATCACTATACGGTGTTGATTTCGGCACAGGCAAACGGCTAAAAAAGCTCACCGCCAAACAAAACAATTGGTACTGATACTGCCAGGTTTTCATATCAAACCGTTACTCCTGCGCTTTCGAAGCTTGCCATATTGTTGTAAAACTGCGCCGCCGCTTTTAATAGTGGGTACGCCAGTGCAGCTCCCGTTCCTTCACCAAGACGCAGCCCCAAATCCAACAAAGGCTTCGCTTCAAGGAGTGACAACACAATTTGGTGCCCTTGTTCTTCGGAGCGATGAGCGAACAACAAGTAGTCTCTCACCTCCGGTTTCAGCAACGTCGCGATATAGGCCGCGACCGAAACAATAAAACCGTCCACTAGCACTGGGGTTTTATGCTCAGCCGCAGCGATAAACGCGCCAGCCATGGTCACGATCTCAAACCCGCCGACTTCAGCGAGGATCGCATTAACCGATAGACCTTCACAGCGCCCCACGCCTTGCGCCACGACTTTAATTTTGTGCGACAGTTGCTCTTCATTAATGCCCGTACCTCTGCCGACACAGTGATCCACTTCGTGGCCAGATAACGCACTGAGCAGCGCCGCGGCAGAGCTGGTGTTGGCAATGCCCATCTCGCCAAACATCAATAAATCTGCGCCTTGAGCGATTTTCTCTGCCGCTATTTGTTGACCATTGCGCAAAGCTTGTTCGACTTGCTCAATCGTCATGGCCGACTCAAACGCAAAGTTGGCGGTGCGTGAGCCCAAACGACGTAAGATGAGATTCGGGGCGTCACTGTCGACAGGCAACAAAATGCCACAATCAACCACCGTCAGGTCGATGCTATGAAGCGCGCAAAAGCAGTTTATCGCCGCGCCACCTGCGAGAAAATTCAATACCATTTGTTGTGTCACCGCACTCGGTGCGATGCTCACCCCTTCATCCGCGACACCGTGGTCACCGGCAAAAAGCAGCATCTGCGGCTGCTTGAGCTCAATATGCGTTGCCGCTTGCTCTTTACCTTGGCTTTGGATGAGTGCCAATTGTAAGGCGACTTGCTCGAGTTGCCCCAGTGCGCCTAGCGGTTTGGTTTTGTTGTCGATGATGTGCTGGATCTCAGCGGCAAATTGTTGCTCTAACATAACTGTCCCTGTTGGTGTCGAAATGGCGTAAAAACAAGAAGTTCTCTAGTGTACAGGCGAAGGGATCGTGGAGAAAGAGTCAAGATACGCTTCATCGAGGGAAATGGCGGCAGACAGCCATTTTCTGCTGAGCACCCATTTGACTGATCGCGACTTAACCGTGGCCATCTCTGCGCTTCGATTTTCTCAAATTGCGAATCAAAACCACATTTTTTGCACAAAGTGCGCGGTTTCAGCACTCAACGTCCCCGAAACGGCGTTCAGATGATGGCATAGGATATGCAGGGATTATCCTGTCTCCAACACACTGAGGTACCTGTTATGTTTGCCAATCAAAGTCGTAGACCGAAATCGGGTGGCAATGCGAAGCGCCCTCAGAACAATCGACAAGTTCCATTGTCGATGACCTAACTCCCACACAGGGCCCTTTCGGGCCTTTTCTTTTGTTACCGCCATCAAACCCTCGAACGCTTTCCATTGCTAAACTCAAGAGAGTTCAACAAGATAACCCTCTTGATGGTTTTAGGAGCAACACGATGACGATTCGTGGTGAAAACACAGCAGTCATAGTCGCTGGCGGGACAGGCCTGGTGGGGTCACAATTGATTGAACAGATCTTACCGCATGAAGCAATCAGTACACTTTACGCCTTAACTCGCCGCCAAATTACCGTCAACATTCCCCAAGCGATCAAACTTGTTAATCTGATCGAGCCCGATTTGCTCATCTCCGATTGGCCAGATGAAAGAGCGAGGCCCACGGTAGGCTTCATCTGTTTAGGAACAACCAAAAAGCAAGCCGGAAGCCAAGAGCAATTGCGTCAGATTGATGTTGAACTGGTGTGCCAAGTCGCTCAAACCATGAAATTGCTTGGTGTCACACGAGTCGCAGTGGTATCAAGCCTCGGCGCAGACGCACAATCGCGCTTCCATTACCTCAAATGTAAAGGACAGATGGAGCGTGCTCTCATGAATATGGGCTTTGAACAGCTCGTCATCGTTCGCCCCGGCCCACTCAAGGGCCAACGCCACGCCTCGCGCAGTGATGAAAAATGGTTGCAACGCCTGATGCGCCCGTTTGTACCCTTAATGCGCGGCAAGCTCCGCAATTACACCCCTATCGATGCCAAAGAGGTCGCGCTAGCCATGCTCTATCGCGTTTTTGCACCTCATCCACAGAAAGTGGAAATTCTGCATAAAAACGAGATGGTTAAATTGCTCGAACAATACCGCTAAACACGGGAACTCATTGCCAGCAAGGGCTCACAATGGTCTAATACACGCTTCGTTTGAACGCTAGGTAAGCCGAATGCAGCAAGACAATCAGCCCACTTTCTTCTTTTTTGACTATGAGACTTGGGGAACCAGTCCAGCAAAAGATCGCCCATCGCAATTTGCTAGCGTTCGTACCGATGAAAACTTCAATATCATCGGCGAACCATTGGTGATTTATTGTCGCCCACCTGCCGATTATTTACCGGCCCCCGAAGCCGCACTCATTACCGGAATTACGCCACAAAAAGCGCAGAAAGAAGGCTTACCCGAGCCAGAATTTATCGCAAAAATCCACGCAGAGTTGTCGCGTCCGAACACCACTAGCCTTGGCTACAACAGCATTCGCTTTGATGACGAAGTCACGCGTTATACCTGCTATCGCAATTTCCTCGATCCCTATTCATGGAGCTGGCAAAACGGCAATTCACGCTGGGATCTGCTTGATGTGATGCGAGCTTGTCACGCATTAAGACCGGAAGGCGTAGAATGGCCGGAAAATGAAGAAGGCTTTACCAGCTTTAAACTGGAGCACCTTTCTGTGGCCAATGGCATTGAACACAGTAACGCCCATGATGCGATGGCCGATGTGATCGCCACCATCGAAATGGCGAAAAAAGTCAAAGCCGCGCAACCCAAATTGTTTGATTACTTCTTTAGCATGCGCCATAAGCGTAAGCTCAATGAGCTGATCGATATTGTTAACATGACCCCTTTGATGCATGTCTCTGGCATGTTAGGCCGAGAATGTCAATACACCAGTTGGATTGTGCCGTTAGCTTGGCACCCGACCAACAACAATGCGGTGATTGTGGTCGACTTAGCCAAAGATCCTCAACCCCTCTTTGATTTGGATGCCGATGCGCTGCATGAGCGTCTTTACACTCGTCATGATGAGCTCGGCGATTTATTGCCTGTGCCAGTTAAATTGGTGCACTTGAATAAGTGCCCGATTTTAGCGCCAGCCAAAACCCTCACAGCGGAGAACGCCGCCAATATCGGCATCGACCGAGAACAATGTTTGGCAAACTTAGCCCTTATTCGCCAGCATCCAGAAGTGCGAGAAAAGTTGGTGCAGCTGTTCTCAATTGAACGCGAGTTCGAGAAAAGTCATGATGTCGATACCATGCTGTACGACGGTTTCTTCTCGCCTGCCGACAAAGCCTCGATGGACATTATCCGCCAAACCGATCCAACGCACCTTGCCGCTTTGGACATCACGTTTAACGATAAACGCATCGAGCCACTGCTGTTTCGCTACCGTGCGCGCAATTACCCATGGACGTTGGATGAGAACGAACAGCGCCGTTGGGCGAATCATTGCCGCGAATACTTCGAAAGTCGAATTGAAGAGTACATGCTTAATTTGGAAAACTTAGTTCACGAACATGAAAGTGACGAAAAGAAAATGGCGATATTAAAATCCGTGTACCGCTATACTGAGAGCTTGATCTCATAATTGCTGGGAGCCAAAGGGCTCCCATTATAAAAATGACTCCCTAACTATGAAATTCTCCCCCAAAGATTTGTTTGGCCTTGTTCTATCATTTGGCCTTATTTTCCTAGCCCTGACGATTGGATCAGGCATTCAGCACTGGACAGGAACCTCAGTGCCAGGAAGTGTAATAGGGATGTTGGTGCTGTTCGTATCGATGGCGATTGGCTTGGTCAAAGTCGAATGGGTCAAACCGGGCGCAAGCTTATTGATTCGCTACATGATTTTGCTTTTTGTGCCCATCAGTGTCGGGCTGATGGAGCATTTTGACATGCTCATCGCCAACGCTTTACCTATTATTGCCAGCGCGATTGGTGGTTCACTCATCGTATTAGTCAGCCTTGGTTGGCTGCTGCAGCGCATTCTTGGTAAGGAGGCGTAATCATGTGGTTACTTGTTACTATTGCCGTCTTCTTATTTGCCCGTTGGCTTGCCATCAAAATCAACAATCCTTTGGCTAACCCGCTACTGATCAGTATCGCTATTTTGATTCCGATGTTGACGGTGTTAAAGATCCCGTTTGAAACCTATTACGCGGACAATCAATGGATCAGCTACATGTTGCAACCTGCGGTGGTCGCCCTTGCTTACCCTTTATATGAGCAGTTGCCTCAAATTAAAGCCAATTGGCGAATCATTGCCTTAGCATGCACTTTAGGCAGTGTCATGTCGATGCTCACCGCCATGCTCATTGCCGTCGCCTTCAAGGCAGACATTAGCTTGATCGCTAGCCTGCTTGGTAAGTCAGTCACAACGCCGATTGCAATGGAAATCTCAAGCCACTTAGGAGGCGAAGCCGCCGTTGCTGCTATTCTGGTGCTGCTCGTTGGGCTGTTTGGGGCAATCCTTGCCTACCCAATCTATAACTTGCTTGGCATTAAGCACCCTATCGCACGTGGACTCACCATGGGGACAGTTTCGCATGCACTCGGTACCGCGACCTGCGTGGAGAAAGCACCGGGCGACGCCGCCTTTTCTTCTTTAGCGTTAGTACTGTGTGGCATCATCACTTCTATTCTCGCACCAAGCTTTTTCGCCCTCGCGGTTTGGCTATACGGTTAACACCGACTTCTGACTAAGACGCCCTCTTGCTTATGCTGAGGGCGTTTTTTTATTCACGCTTTTATACAGTGCTATACAGTAGTTTTACTGTTCATCTTACCAATCGACTCAGCTACCAGTGATATTCGTCACAAATCCTCATACTTATCACTACGTACCAAACGAAATATAAACCAATAAAAATCAAATAGATAACAACATATCTTTTTCATCAGACAATCAGTTTAGGTGAAAAATCCAACAAAAAGAGTTGATCAATCGCCTTAAAAAAACTACTGTATACACATACAGCATGTATAAAGGAACAGTAAGATGCAGATTCAAACTCAAACTCGACCCTATTCTCGTTTTAACGTGTTAGCTCAGCCAACCGTACCTATGAATGTTTCTGATCAGTTGTTGCAAAAGCTGGCTAATCTTTCCGCTCAAAACCAGTGGATTTTGTTTACAGCCGAGTGCCCAAGACCTGACTTTGCACAACTTACTGCTTCCAATATCCGCTGCCAGAACGTCATCCAGATGAAAACTTCTCAGACGATGACTGAAATGGAGATCGTGATGAAAGCAATTCGCTCTGGCAATGCCGCTGCGGTTGTCGCATCCGATCAAATCGATTTGATTAACCAATCTTTGCTTAGCGATCTCGCTCGCGAGTATGGCTGTGAAGTGTTTTTCGTTGAAGGCAGAGCACACAAGTATCACTAACAAGTTCAACGTTATCCATCCTGCATCTCGCCTCCCAAATGGGAGGCATTTTTTGTTTCGTAAAAACAAGGCAAACGTTTGCTTTTTCTCTGGCGACTTCAAATAGTTCTGGTATCATGCCCCGGTAATCGATGAATCCGTTAGATTTTGTTGTCCGATTCATTTCCCGCATGACGTTTGAAATTATGATAGGAATGTCAAAATGAGCCTTGCTGACCAAGTACTTGCCGTCAACGATGACCTACCCATCCGCACCGATAAACCTGTACACAGTGGAAAAGTTCGTTCTGTTTACTGGTTGACCGAAGAAGACAGTGCCCGACTGATTAAAGAGAAAGGATACAATGTTGCCCCTGACGCCCCATTGGCGATCATGGTGATCAGCGATCGTATTTCCGCTTTTGATTGCATTTGGCATGGAGAGCACGGGTTGAATGGCGTACCGGGTAAAGGCGCTGCGCTCAATGCCATTTCAAACCATTGGTTTGGCTTGTTCAAAGAAAATGGCCTTGCTGACAGCCACATTCTGGATATTCCACATCCTTTTGTCTGGATCGTACAGAAAGCCAAACCGGTGAAAATCGAAGCGATTTGCCGCAAGTACATTACTGGTTCAATGTGGCGTGCTTACGAAAAAGGTGAACGTGAATTCTGTGGTATTCAGCTACCAGAAGGCTTGGAAAAAGACAAAGCATTGCCGGATCTGCTCATGACGCCATCAACAAAAGGCATTTTGAAAGGCATTCCAGGAGTTCCGGAAGCAGACGACGTTAATATCACCCGCCAAAATATCGCTGACAACTTTGCCGCGTTTAATTTCTCTAGTGCCGACGATATCGCGCTTTACGAAAAACTGCTGAAAGACGGCTTTGGTGTGATCAGTGAAGCATTAGCAAACGTGGGGCAAATCTTTGTCGATACCAAATTTGAATTTGGTTACGTCACGGATGCGGCTGGAAATGAAAAACTGATTTACATGGATGAAGTGGGTACACCAGACTCATCACGAATTTGGGATGCCCAAGAGTATCAAGCAGGCAAAATTGTTGAGAATTCAAAAGAAGGCTTTAGACAATTCTTGCTTAACTACTTCCCTGACCCAGATATTTTACTTAATAAAGATCGTATGCCTGAGCGTGAAGCGCTCGCTCGCGACAACGAACTACCTGAAGAAGCGCTGATGGCAGTGTCTCGTACTTACATCAACATCGCAGAGAAAATTACCGGCAGCGCGATCGTCTTAAGCGATAATCCAAAGCAAGAAATCATCGATATCCTTGGTCGCGAATACGGTTTGATTGACTAAGTCATCGCCAACGATTCAAAACAAAAAAACGCCTGCATCGCTGCAGGCGTTTTTTCTCGTCACTTGACATTACTTAATCAAACTGAGACTCACTGAGATCTTTCAAGCGGATCACGAACACATCTTGTTCTCGGCAGTCAATTTTGCTTTCGCTGCGATTTTGAATGAAGTCGATCTGGGTGGGCTCTAGCGCATACGGCATCACTACCGTCAGCTCGTCTATCCCCTCCAGTTTTGCCAGTTTGAGTAGCGTCACCAAGTTGGATTCATCGCTACGGCGTGAAGACATGCTCTTTAAGGCGGCGTCCCACAATCGATCTTCTGGTTCTGAAAGCTCTGCAATACTGTTCTTCCACATCACACCAAAAACTGGAGCAAAGGTGGTTAAGGCTTCTAAAAACGTCCATTTTTTACTGCATGAAGCCCCTAGAAAACTGGTGTAGTCGAATTCGACGTGTCTCTTTCCCTGTTTTTCCATTTTGTCCCCCGACAGATTGGCAACACAACATACTCAATATCAGTCAAGTGTTTTGATATAGCAATAGGATATAAAACAATGGTCTTTTATGCCCTAGTTTCGAGAGGAAAAGAAATATTAAAACCAGAGTTGTAACAATCGTCACTCAGACCCTTTAACGATATGCGTCGGATTGATTAATATTTTGCGTTTAAAACAAATACCCTCCCATTTAAGAGAGGGAGAGCATCGTTTTTACTTACCAGCGTACCAGCTTGAAACCGGCACCGATCCGAGTTTGATTGTGGTCATAATCGATCAGAGTTTCACCATAACCATGGTACGCCTGAATGTAGATGCCAATCAGATCATTAAAGTAAAAGGTATAGCCCACTTCTACGCCACCACGGCTGTCATCCCAATTGTAGAATCCTCGAGCATTAAATATGCCTGCCGCGCTGTAAAGCTTCATCCAAATTTCATACGGTGCGTAGTAATCTTCAATATCTCGGTTTTCTGATGTATCCCCCACCACAGACCAAAGGTGCACACCGTACTCCAACGGCCCATCCAAACGCTCTGCAGCAAGGTAGAGACGATCCCAACTACGAGATAACGCCGATGAACGACCATTAGACTCGTGCTTATAGCCCGCCTCCAAATGGTTAAAGATCAGCATATTGCTTTGATGAGCAATAAACAGCTGGGGCTTATAGTTGGTTTCTCTAAAGGGAGAAGAGATATCTGAATTGGCCAACTGCCAAAGGGATTTTTGCGTATAGGAACCCACGACGGCAGTGGCTTTATTGAATCGATAGAGGGGAACCGAAACCGAGAGCTGAAACTTCACTTCGAAGTGCTGCAAATTATCCATGCCGGAACCACTGGCTTCATAGGCTTCATCATTGATATCGGAGGTATAAGTGCCAAGCGCATAGTTATCTTCATAACTGGAAATGGTATTGAGGCTTTTCGCCTGAGCAAACAAAGGGGCGGTTAAGAGCAATGCGAGCGCTTTAAACTTCATTGTGTTCCTTCAGTGATAGATGCTTAGCCATTTGTTCGAGAACCGTTATTTCTCTTTCAAACACTAAACAAGGGCTTGAGCAAGTTGCCATAAAGCGGCAAATGAAAACATTCATCGCTCAATAAAGCAAATATTATTCCAGGCCAATCATTTCAAAACAAAATATCTCTCACCCACCATTAACACAATGAAACCCTTGTTTTAACGAACATCAATCACTCGACTCGCTTTACGATATTGCACTCGCCAGCCGGAAAAACGAGGCAATTCCCAACGCTTAGGATCGCCTTTGCGGTTGCCGCCAGCGAAGACCACTTGCACCAACTTGCCAGCAGGAAAATATTCCACCGTCAGCTGTAAATCAGGCAAAGAGAGCGATAACGGAAATTGCTCAGCAAAATCCTTGTATTGCCAATCTGGGATCCCTCGATACGGGAAATCATGGCTTTCAAACAGTGCCATTTCATCCACTTCGTTCACTCCCATGGCATCAAGCTGCTCGCGTAACCATTGGTCAAAGTCCAGTAATCCGATGGGGCGTTGCTCTTCATTCAAGCCTAACGCACAATACAAGTGCCAATGCGTCATTTGTGTCGTGACAAACGCATAGAGATCCGGCAGCAACTGGCCTTTTTTTACCAGAGCAACGATGGTTTCAATGGCATCCTCTCCTTGAGGTTGTTCAAGCCTGCTCTCCACCACTCGACCAGCGTAAACCAGTTGCATCTCCACTTCGACCGCATCGTTTGATGGGCGCGTTTCCCCTTGTCGCCACTCCCCTAACTCGAGTTCGTTAATCAAGGTCAACGGAGCGGGCATGATCACGCTGGCTAAGTTGAGCGTCTGTTTCACACCTTTCCCCGGCAAGCTATGGCTATCTAACACAAGAGCAAGCTCGTGTTTGTCAGAGAAACGGCTTTGGCGACCGACCATCATTTCCATCTTTCCATTCCCCAACGCCTCACGTCGTTTGGTTCGGCGGATAAAGACCAACTCTGGATGCAAACGAGCGATCGCCTTAACCAGTTCAACCCGCGTGTATCTCGAACTCACTTCAAGATCGGGCAGTTCAAACAGATCGCGCATTTGTTGAGACAAGCCTCGCGCTTCCTCTAACGCCCCTTCATCCACGATCACACCACTAAAGCGCTGACCACGAATGAGTTGAATCATTAACGTGGCGTCGCACTGTTGCGGCTCTTGTTCAAGTAGTGTCTCAACCTCTTCGCCACCCTTGATTTGATACAGCGCCGCAGGGACAGAGAGACCAGCGGCGAGATCAATCATCGCCTCTTTGAGTGCCTTGGTTGGCATGCGAGTGACAAGGTCGGCGTAAAGCGTGTCAACAGGTAAGGGATAGAGCTTTTGTCCGTGCTCGGTCACTTTGCCTTCGGCTGTGATGGCCTGCATGCCATTGAGTATCTTGTGTGCCTGCACAAGAGATTTCTCTGGCAAACCATCTAAAAACTCAAGCTCGGCCAAGCGATAGCCACAACACGCCGCTGCCAACATCGGCTCGCTGAGTTCTTCTCGCTGCAGTTCGGGGGGCGTGGCAAGTTCAAGTGGCGCGTGTTCACCGTACAGACGCAAACATTGGCCAGCCATAACACGACCAGCACGCCCTGCTCTTTGTGCCGCACTGGCCTTGGAAATATGGGAAAGGATCAAGGTTGTTCGACCATTTCGTTGTATGGTGCGTCGCTCTAAGCCACTGTCAATCACGGTGGTGATGTTCGGTATCGTCAGCGAGGTTTCCGCCACATTGGTCGCTAACACAACTTTGCGCTGGGCTTGCACGCTTAAAGCAATGCGTTTCTCTTCCTCTGACACTGAGGCATGCAGCTTTGCCACAACCAAAGAGGGTTGTGCTTGCAACTGACTGGCAAGGTTTGAAATCTCTTTCCTGCCGGGTAAGAAAACTAAGATATCTTGCCCTTCGGTTTGTAACACTTCCTTGATTGCTGCCAACACGTCATGCTCACACTGTTTCTTGCTGGGCAAGAGGTGACTCTCTTTGGCTCGATATTCGATGCTGACCGGGTAGCAGCGACCTTGAGATTGCAAACGTTCGGCATTGAGATATTTCGCCAGCTTTTCACCCGCCAACGTCGCTGAGGTTAAAACCAAGCGATGGTTATTTTGCGCTTTGAGCATCGCAGTGAGAAGATCCATGTCCCATCGACGCTCATGAAATTCATCAATGATAATGATATCAAACGCACTCAGACCATCTTCCGCTAACCAACGTAACGCTACACCCGGCGTAACAAACACGATATTGGTCTGCGCGTCATAAGCGGCCTGAAGTTTGATCGCATACCCGACTTTACTCCCCAATGGCTGACCAGATTGCTCAGCCAAAAACTCAGCCAATGACGTACAAGCAATTCGCCTTGGTTCAATCACCAGCACTCGACCATGCTCTGCCGCCCACAATGGCAAGCGAGTGGATTTTCCTGAACCAGTTTCAGCTTCCACCACAAGATGCGTGTGGCCAAGGTGATGATCAAATTGCGCTTTGATGATGTCGATAGGGAGTGTGGACATAAAATTTCACTGCGTTTAAATGTGTTTCGGAGTATACCCTTAAACTTTCATCACAGGGGCGTACTCTGGTCATTTCTCTGTGATTCAGTATTAAAACGCTCGGACGTGGATGTTTGAATGCTGATATTTCGCGCATAAAGCAACTTTTTTTGTGCGTTTGATTTGATGTATATCAAGCGCTATTTACAACCAATTAGTGAAGCCGTTATCATTTTTAGCGTTTCCTCAAAAACCCTACTAAGGCACCCAATGAATAACGATAAACGCCCACTCTACATCCCGTTCGCGGGTCCGGCGCTACTGAGTACCCCATTACTAAACAAAGGCAGCGCTTTTTCAGCAGAAGAACGCATCTCTTTTAACCTTGAAGGTCTGCTTCCTGAAACCACGGAAACGATTCAAGAGCAGGTTGAACGCGCATACATGCAGTACAAAGCGTTCGAGAGTGACATGGATAAGCACATCTACCTGCGCAATATCCAAGATACTAACGAAACCTTGTTCTATCGCTTGGTGCAAAATCACATCACTGAGATGATGCCGATCATTTACACCCCGACCGTGGGCGCGGCATGTGAAAACTTCTCCAATATTTACCGCCGTGGCCGTGGGTTATTCGTTTCTTACGCAAACCGTGATCGTATTGACGATATTCTGAACAATGCCTCTAACCATAACGTAAAAGTGATTGTGGTGACTGATGGTGAGCGTATTCTTGGTCTGGGTGACCAAGGTATCGGCGGCATGGGCATTCCTATCGGTAAGCTTTCTCTTTACACCGCTTGTGGCGGGATCAGCCCAGCTTACACCTTGCCTATCGTGTTGGATGTCGGTACCAACAACCCACAACGCCTTGCTGACCCGATGTACATGGGCTGGCGTCACCCGCGTATTACCGGTGCAGATTACGACGCGTTTGTTGAAGAGTTCATTCAAGCGGTTCAACGTCGTTGGCCAGATGCACTTATTCAGTTTGAAGACTTCGCACAGAAAAACGCGATGCCGCTACTTGAGCGTTACAAAAACCGCATTTGTTGCTTCAATGATGATATCCAAGGCACCGCGGCAGTAACGGTTGGCTCCTTGATGGCAGCGTGTCAAGCAGCTGGCAGCAAGCTCTCTGAGCAACGCATTACTTTCCTCGGCGCAGGTTCTGCCGGCTGTGGTATTGCCGAAGCGATCATTGCACAAATGGTCTCGGAAGGTATTTCGGATAAGAAAGCGCGCTCTCAAGTTTTCATGGTTGACCGTTGGGGTTTATTGCAAGAAGGCATGCCGAACCTGCTCGATTTCCAACAACGTCTGGTACAAAAACACAGCGTGACGGCGAAATGGGAAACCGAAGCCAATGGCTTCTCGCTACTTGATGTGGTGAAGAACGCAAAACCAACTGTATTGATCGGGGTTTCTGGTGCTCCTGGCTTGTTTACTCAAGAAGTCATTCAAGAGATGCACAAGCACTGCCCTCGTCCAATCGTCTTCCCACTGTCTAACCCAACTAGCCGAGTAGAAGCGGTACCTGCGGATATCATTCGCTGGACAAACGGTGACGCATTGGTAGCCACTGGCAGCCCGTTCGATCCTGTGATTCATGAAGGCAAAACCTACCCAATCGTACAGTGCAATAACAGTTACATCTTCCCGGGTATCGGTTTGGGTGTCTTGGCAGTTAACGCCAAACGCGTCACAGACGAAATGTTGATGGAATCCAGCCGCGCATTGGCGACGTGTTCTCCGTTGGCAATCAATGGTAAAGGCGCGCTCCTGCCACCACTTGAAGAGATCCACACAGTATCAAAACGCATTGCCTACGCAGTGGCGAAAAAAGCCATCGAACAAGGTGTGGCGTTGGAAATTGCTGACGATGCGCTGCAAGTCGCTATTGAACAACATTTTTGGCAACCGGTATACCGCCGTTACAAACGCACAGCGTTTTAATCCTAGTCAAAACAGCCCTCTTCGCGAGGGCTTTTTTGACAGCAAAAATTCGAGATTTCACCAGAAATTGACTTCAACTCTTCTGTGACTTTCCGTTAAGATGTGGACTTAGAAAGATATGGAGTGATATGTCGTGTTTCATCGCCTAGCCGGTTTGAAAAGTTGGATAAGTTTAAAACGGCTGATTGGGGGATCACTCGTTGCAATACTCTGCGCGATATTATTTGTCATTATCGTAGACCGCTGGGTAAGCTTGCAGGCCTCCGACAAAATCATCACCAGCTATGATCAAGTGGAAGGTTTTGATGTCGCCGTAGTGCTAGGAACCAGTAAATACATCGGTCGCACACTCAATACTTACTACACACATCGCATTGATGCCGCCATTGAGCTTTACCGACAAAACAAAGTGCAACACTTGCTGCTGAGTGGCGACAACGCGCATCGCTCATACAATGAGCCGTGGACCATGAAACGAGATCTCCTCAAAGCAGGCGTACCCGAAACGAACATCCACCTCGACTACGCAGGTTTTCGTACCTTAGACTCCATTGTTCGCGCAAAGAAAATTTTTGCCTCCGATCATTTCCTCATCGTCACGCAACGTTTTCACTGTGAACGAGCCCTGTTTATTGCCAATGCTTATCAGATCAATGCACGCTGTTTGGCCGTTTCCGGCCCAAGTAACAGCAAGCAAATTTGGTCGATGCGCAGTCGAGAAGTACTGGCTCGCGTCAAAGCGTTTATCGATCTTTACGTCATTAACACACAACCTCGCTTCCTTGGTCCACAAGAGCCCATTGCGCTCGAACCATTAGAAACGCCTCTTTCTCAATCACCAGCAGAAGGGTCCGATTCCCTTTCTCAATAAATGGGTAGAAATCTACACCTTTTACTTTTTAAACCTCACAGTTTGTTATTACAACGTTAATTATCACCAACACAATACCCACAAAACTCATAACATTCACGTAACGCAAGTCAGTATTTACGCCTCACATCTTTTTAAGTGGCATAGCCACTCAAGAAAAACAAAACAATAACCCTACAGAGGCGAAGCAAAAGGAGCACATGCTATGACCGCACTCGCTGTTACGTTAAAGAACTGGTTACTCACCAGAAACAGCATGATATTTATCGCTAATATCTTACTGTTCATTACTTTGATGACCACCTTACCTTTTGATCCTAAGGTGGTCGTTGGACTCAGTATCCTTGCTTTTGTCGCGGTACTTTGGCTTACAGAAGCCATTCACGTTAGCATCACCGCGCTGCTCGTCCCGATGCTCGCCGTCTTCATGGGCGTTTTTGATACGCAAGCTGCGCTGAATAACTTCTCCAACTCAATCATTTTCTTGTTTTTGGGTGGTTTTGCGCTTGCCGCAGCGCTACATAAACAGAAATTGGATCAAGCCATCGCAGATAAAGTGCTGATCCTAGCGAAAGGCAAGATGTCGACTGCGGTGTTTATGCTTTTTGGGGTTAGCGCCGGACTTTCAATGTGGATTTCGAACACCGCGACTACCGCCATGATGTTACCGCTTGTATTAGGGGTAATGAGCAAACTCGATAGAGAGAAAAGTCACAGTACTTACCTATTCGTTTTACTTGGTATTGCTTACTGCGCCTCGATTGGTGGTATCGCCACACTAGTAGGTAGCCCACCAAACGCCATTGCCGCAGCGGAAGTTGGCCTTGATTTCACTGGCTGGATGAAACTTGGTCTCCCTATCACCATCTTGTTACTGCCAATTGCATTGATTGTGCTTTATTCAATGACCAAGCCAAACCTTAAGCACTCTTTTGAACTGGACCACACGCCAGTGGAATGGACCAACGGCAAGAAAATCACCCTTGCGATTTTCCTTGTAACGGTGTCACTGTGGATTTTCTCTAAGCCAGTCAATGCGATGTTAGGTGGCTTCAAGAGCTTTGATACCCTTGTGGCTATCGGCGCTATTGTCGCGCTGGGTGTTTCGCGTGCGGTGGAATGGAAAGACATCGAAAAAACAACCGATTGGGGCGTACTCATTCTGTTTGGTGGCGGCCTTTGTTTGAGCAACGTGTTAAAAGCGACAGGCACCAGTGTATTCCTTGCAGAAGGCTTAGGTGCATTCCTTGAGCAAGCTGGCATCTTGTTGACCATTCTTGCTGTTGTCACCTTTGTGGTTTTCCTGACAGAGTTTGCAAGTAACACCGCCAGCGCTGCGCTTCTGGTACCTGTATTTGCCACGATTGCAGAAGCACTAGGGCTATCACCTGTTGTACTTTCTGCTTTGATCGCCATCTCTGCGTCTTGTGCCTTTATGTTGCCAGTGGCGACACCGCCGAACGCCATTGTTTTTGCAACAGGGCATATCAAGCAAAAAGAGATGATGCGTATTGGTATGGTACTAAACATCGTATGTATCGCCGCTCTGACTCTATTCGCAACGATGTTCTGGTAAACATCAATGAGCACTACAACTGCAGGTTAGAGAATACTCTGCACCCTCACTTCCCCCGGGTGGATCTGTAGTTTCCACGCTTTGGTGGCCTTTCNGCCACCTTTTTTTATANCTCGAATGTTANCTCTCTAAANGGTGTCTCACTCGTTGCCGAGCACGGTAAGCGCTATCTATACGCCTCTCAGATCCCTAATCTCAGTGATACGTTTGCTACGTAAAAATAAGCAATACAAAAACAAGCGACAAAAAAGCCACCCGAATCTGGATGGCTTCGTCTGTTCAAGGCAATTGCCGAGCTCTAACCGCATTCGCTGGTTATCTTCTGCATACCGTAATTCACTTCGACTCGGTTACGGCCGCGATGTTTGGCTTGATAGAGTGCGTCATCAGCACGAGCAAGAAACTCCGTTACCCGTTCTTCCTGCATCTGCGCCACGCCGATACTGCAAGTAAGCATGCCACCATGCACCCAAAGATGATTCGAAACATTTTTACGAATCATTTCTGCTTTTTCTACTGCTTGTTGCAGCGTGGTTTCTGGAAGAAAGACGATAAACTCCTCACCGCCCCATCGAACTAAGCGTTCACCTTCTTCTAAAGAACTGGCGACCACCAGCACGAATTCACGTAAGATGTCGTCTCCCATTTGATGGCCATAACGGTCATTGACACGCTTGAACTTATCCAGATCCAGATAGAGAACTGAAAGCTGTTCTTGCCCCCAACGTACCGTACGCGCTTTTTTCTCCAACCAAGTTCGAACCGCATGACGGTTCATCGCTCCCGTCAACGCATCGCGGTGAGCAAGTTCAGCAAACTCGTAATTCTGCGCGCGAAGATCCGCATTCATCTTCTTTAAATGCTCTTGGCGAAAACGAGACTCAGCTAGGGTGTGCTTACTTTTACGTAGTTCATTCAAAGAAAACGCCAGTCCCAATAATACCCAAGAAAGCAACAAAGCAAACAACAGGGTTTCCTGAGCTAAATACGCACCTTCAAACTCAATGCGTTCAATACGGATATGATGCTCTCCATTTGCCGCTCCTGAGCCTGTCGCCAACTCAATTCGTGTCACGTTGGAATATTCTGGTGCAGAATGTTCAATTGGAATCTTATTGTCGGCTAGCCACCAGGTCATGACTTGCAAGTTCGCCAACGGGATCTCAATGGTTTCCATGCTGGCACTCGGTGTGAACTCCATGCCGTTGTATTTGTAAGTGTACTCATTATCTGCGGTGGAATAAGCCGGATTAAAATTGCGCAAATAGAAGCGTAATCGACCATTGGATTCGCCCGTTTTGTCGTAGCTGAGTTTGAGCCGGATGGTGTGGTAGTTGGAAAGGTCGATACCTTTAGTCGCTTCAAGTGTGTCAGTAAAAATCGAAATGCCACAGTAAGGCCACGGGTAGTTAGCCGTTTGCATGTTACAGCTTAAATCTATCGTTTGGCCATCAATCGCCATTTCCGTCGTCGTAATACCGCCTGCTGCCCGATCATCGGTGGCAAAATAAGCAAAACGTTCTGGTGTGATGACAAGTTTTCTCGTGTCACCTAACACACTATAAAGCGCGACTAAACTGATGGTACATATTGCGAGAGCAAAAATAAGTTTATGTATCCATTTCATCATCAGCCTCCAAAAAACAACTCAACTTACTATTTAATATTTAATGTCAATCTTTTTATTGTTATTTTTTTACCTTTCTCAATAGCGACACACTATACCATGCGGAATAAGTGTGATGTTAATTCCAACGTAAATTAGCGTTCAGTTATGTAAGCAAATGCGACCTGGTTCACGCTGTTAAATAAGTTTTATAACAATAACTAAACCACTGGATAACCACTATCACCTCAATGGGGGATGGTAATCGCGATAACGCGAACCGACTCGCAACCTGCATTTTGTTACCGTTTGGGTATATACTTCCGCAAAAACAAATAATGAGTAATGTCATGACTACAAATGCGAAAGGCACGCTGGATAAAATGCGTGCAACTTTAGAGGGTGTGGTGCAATACCGATTGCCTGTTGGAGACACTGAAATCGAGTTGACGCCGTTTATCGGCCAGAGCATCACCCTTACCCACACAGGCAACATCTTTTGTTGTTCATGCGGTAAAAAAACCAAGAAGAGCTATGCGCAAGGTCACTGCTATGTTTGCATGAGTAAATTGGCAAGTTGTGATATGTGCATCATGAAGCCAGAAACCTGCCATTACGATCAAGGTACCTGTCGTGAACCCGAATGGGCAGACACACACTGCATGGTTGATCACTATGTTTATCTTTCGAATACCTCTAGCCTTAAGGTTGGCATTACACGCCATACACAGATCCCAACCCGCTGGATCGATCAAGGTGCGACGCAAGGCTTACCGATTCTGAAAGTGAAGACTCGCCAAATCTCCGGCCTGATTGAAGTCGAGCTGGCGAAGCACATTGCGGATAAAACCAATTGGCAAGCGTTACTCAAAGGGGATGGCACGCCCCTTCCGCTTGAAGAGCGAGCGCAACAACTGCTGCCATTGATTGAAGAGAAAATCTGTGAAATTCGCGCCAAGTACGGCGATGACAGTATCGAGATTCTTCAGGACGTAACCACCAGCATCCAATACCCAGTGGAGCAACATCCAAGCAAAATCAAGTCGCACAACTTTGATAAAAATCCGCTGGTGAGTGGTGTACTTCAAGGCATTAAGGGGCAGTATCTGATTTTGGATACGGGCGTGATTAATGTTCGCAAATTCACCTCTTATGAAGTGGAATTTGAAGCCTAATGATACAAAAGAGCCAGCATTCGCTGGCTCTTTCCTTACTATGCACTCGGTTGATCGACAATACTCTCTAAAACATTAAACAACAAGTCGACCTCTTCGACCGTGTTGTAATGCATGCAACCAATCCGAATCACTCCGCCGCTGAACTCCAACCCTAATTGCCGAATCAGGCCAAGGGCATAAAAGTGACCATTCCAGACACAGATGTTGTGCTCACCCAGTGTTTTTGCCATGAACTCTGGAGAATAGCCCTTCACTGTAATCGCAAATGTCGGGGTACGTTTATCACTTGATGCGTCGTTGATGCCGTATAACGTGACCCCATCAAGTGCCGACAAACGCTGCAAAAAATGCTGGCTTAATGTTTGCTCATGTTGAGCATAACGCGCGTAACTTTGCTCTAGCCGCTGGCGCAAACTAGCACCTTCTTCTCCGAACTGAGCGAGGTACTCAATGGCTGCAGACACACCCGCTAAGCCTTCAAAGCTTTGCGTACCTGTTTCAAAACGGCCCGGCCCAATGTTCGTGGCAGGCTCCACTTTATAAGGGCGCAGCGTCTCCAACCAAGGGGAAGCGACATAAGCAATGCCCACATGAGGACCAAAAAACTTGTATGCCGAGCAGGCAAGAAAGTCACAACCCAAGGCTTGCACATCCACTAAGTGGTGCGGCAAATAGTGCACCGCATCGACATACACCAAAGCGCCCACACTTCGAGCTAACTTCACCACTGACGCAATATCAACAATGGTGCCCGTGGTATTCGAGGCAAAGGTGACGGCCACTAATTTTGTGCGAGCATTGAGCAACTGTTTGAAGTGTTCCATATCCAAAGTGCAATCTTCAGGGTTAACCCGCACTTGGTGAACGGTCACGCCTTTGTCTTCTGCTGCCTGCTCCCAGCTCGAGACATTGGAATAGTGATCCAACGCGGTGACAATAACTTCATCCCCCGCCTGCCAATCTCGGCTAATGGCTCGACTTAACTGAAACGTCAAAGAGGTCATATTCGCACCGAAGACAATATTGTCTTGCGATGGCGCATTGAGTAATGCTTGCGCAGATTGGCGCGCTTGCTTCATTACCTCAACCGTCTTGTGACTGGAAAAATAGTGCCCGCCTAAGTTCGAGTTAAAATGCCCGAGGTAGCCGACCATGGCATCCAACACAGATTGCGGTACTTGAGATCCGCCCGGCCCGTCAAAAAACGTTACTGGTCTTTGGTTATGATACTGTGCCAACGCAGGAAACTGCGCTCGAACTTGATTAGGCGACCAATTCATGTGCCATTCCTTTTGCCGTCAACACAAACACATCCATATGACCTTCTCGTTCTTGTTCAATAGCGCGAATGGGTTTGGCGTTGTGCCACAACTTGTTGTCTGCCAGCATCGCGATTTCGCCATTATTCAACACTTTTCTAAAAAACGGCTCAGAGTGAAAATCACTGTACAGCATGATATCCCCCCCTTCGATGTTATTGCGGCCAACACCAACAATCGCAATATGATCAAATCCATCTTGGTGCACGCCTTCAGGGGCGACTTGCGTCTCGTCATATATTGCGGTAATGCGGATTTGATGCACTTCGATTTCCTGTCCATCTCTCAGGTCATTCTTCACCGCAAACAACTGACACATTTCACGAAAACCTTCGCTGTTTAGTGTGCTCTTTTCAATCGGAGAAAACTGTCGAACCACATCACCTTGGAAACGGTTGATATCTGAAGTCTGTACAAAGTCATGCTTGTCCAACTCAATCACGCTACCTTGATGCAAGGAGACGACGGAATAGCGTCTTAAACGGAATTTGCCATCCGCATGCTCCGTGTGGGGTAACTTGGAAAAAGATGGCGACAACTGTTCAATTGCGCGACGGCTGAGTTGAGTTAAATGTAGGGTACTCTCGTGCGAATGTAGCATCATTCACTCCTTTGATTGATACATTTGTTATTTTATTGTTAAACACAACTCAGACAGAATAATGCCAAATATCGCAAGATCAACTTTACACCACAAAAAATTCCAACCAAGAACAAAATAAAGCATTTAATTCCAGAATATAAGAAAAGACCAACACACAACACCAAAACAAAAACTTAACATTTTCAAAAAGCAGTTCAGTATTCTGCTAGGAAGAACTGAAGCTTAAAAAATCAATCAGATAGAGTATTTCTCTTTATAATCGAAACCCTTATCCGTCGCTCCCTCTACAGATGAAGCTAGCTATATATACCTAAGTGACTTTACGATGCAGGATTCAGAGCTTCATAATCTGGTTCAGTTCCAGGAAGAGAACGCAGCGGAATGGCGAGTCCTTTCCAAGTTCTTTGACGCAGAAATGAGACAGAACACGCGCTCCCAAAGGCGAGTTTAACTGGCCTCCATACTGCGTTATCGATTCTCGATGTAGAATGACGAGACCGTCAAATCAATGCCTTGTCTAAAGACCAGTTAACTCTCGCTGAAACTCGCATCTCGAGGTGACTTGGGTATAACCTATAACCAGAAATTCGTTATAACCTATTGGTTTATTCTTTTATTGACCGTGACTTTTCCATACAATCTGAAGAAACTTAACTGCCCGCTAGGGAGTGCAAATGAGCGATATGAAACACAGTAAATTACTAATTCTTGGTTCTGGCCCAGCTGGTTATACAGCGGCGGTTTACGCGGCGAGAGCAAATCTAAATCCTGTATTGATTACAGGTATGCAGCAAGGCGGCCAACTAACCACGACAACCGAAGTTGAAAACTGGCCTGGCGATCCAGAAGGTCTGACCGGCCCTGGACTCATGGACCGCATGAAAGAGCATGCAGAGCGTTTCGAAACCGAGATTATTTTCGACCACATTAACGAAGTGGATTTCTCCACACGCCCATTTGTCCTTAAAGGTGACGCGGCCAGTTACAGCTGTGATGCACTGATCATTTCTACGGGCGCGTCTGCAAAATACCTTGGTTTGGAGTCTGAAGAAGCATTCAAAGGGCGTGGTGTGTCAGCGTGTGCAACCTGCGATGGCTTTTTCTACCGCAATCAAAAAGTGGCGGTTGTAGGCGGCGGCAACACCGCAGTGGAAGAAGCACTCTATCTTTCTAACATCGCGGCTGAAGTTCATCTGATTCACCGTCGCGACAGCTTCCGCGCGGAAAAAATTCTCATCAACCGTTTAATGGATAAAGTCCAAAACGGCAATATCGTTTTGCACACTGATCGTGTTCTGGATGAAGTCTTAGGTGATGAAATGGGCGTAACGGGTGTACGCCTGAAAGATGTCAAAACAGGTGGCACAGAAGAGCTAGACGTTATGGGCGCATTTATCGCGATTGGTCACTCACCGAACACCCAGATTTTCCAAGGTCAGCTTGATATGAAAGATGGCTACATCTTGGTCAAATCAGGCTTGGAAGGTAACGCCACACAAACCAGTGTCGAAGGCATCTTCGCTGCGGGTGATGTGATGGACCACAATTATCGTCAAGCGATCACGTCGGCCGGCACGGGCTGTATGGCGGCCCTTGATGCAGAGCGTTACCTAGACTCGTTGAACGACAAATAACTTTTCACATTTGTGTCATATCCTTACAGCCCGGCGGTATTCCCGCCGGGCTTTCTTTTGTATACTAGGCCCCCTCTTAATAAAACAATTATCATTAAGCCTTCAAGATGGATAAAAAGAAACAACGCAGCTTGAATCTGTGGCTCAAACAGCAAAGCAAACTAGCCAAACGCTGGTTAATGATTGCCGTTGGCCTTGGCGTACTATCAAGTGTGTTTTTGTTGGCACAAGCCGCCTTGCTCGCCACCATTCTTCATCAATTAATCATTGAGAAAGTCGACAAACATCAGCTCATTACTCATTTCATCGCTCTTGTAGCACTGATTGGCCTGCGTGCTCTTTGCTCATGGGGTCGCGAGATTGCTGGCTACCGTTGCGGCGAGCAAATTCGCATCTACATCCGCCAGTTGATTTTCGATAAGCTGCGAGAGCTCGGCCCGGCGTACATTAAAGGCAAGCCTGCTGGAGCATGGGCAACCTTAGTTCTTGAACAGGTTGAGAATATGCAGGATTTCTTTGCTCGCTATCTGCCGCAAATGTCCTTAGCCGTGCTGGTGCCGTTTGTGATTCTTATTGTTGTTTTTCCTGTCAACTGGGCTGCTGGGCTTATTTTCTTGATTACCGCACCATTGGTCCCTCTATTTATGGCGATGGTGGGCATTAAAGCTGCTGACGCCAACAGAAAAAATTTCAAAGCGCTTCAACGTCTGTCTGGTCATTTTTATGATCGCTTACAAGCGATGACGACGATTCGCCTTTTTGATCGTACTCACGCTGAAGTCGAAGTGATGCGTGGTGCATCCGAAGTGTTCCGCACTCGAACGATGGACGTATTGAAAATTGCGTTTTTGTCTTCAGCGGTTCTCGAATTCTTTACTTCGATCTCGATTGCTCTCACTGCCGTTTACTTTGGTTTTGCTTTTATCGGCGAACTTAACTTCGGCGACTATGGTGCAGGCGTCACTCTGTTTTCGGGTTTGTTTATTTTGATCCTCGCTCCAGAGTTTTATCAGCCCCTTCGTGACCTGGGTACTTTCTACCACGCCAAGCAACAAGCGGTGGGGGCAGCAGAGAGCATCGTTGAGTTCTTGGAAACTGACGTCAGCACAGTGCGCAGCGGCGAGCAACAAATTGAACAAGGTCAACCTATCACCATCAAAGCGGAACACTTAGAAGTGTTTTCACCGGAAGGGAAAAAGCTACTTGGCCCAGTGAGCTTTAACATTGCCGCTCAACAAACCACGGCGCTTGTCGGTCCCAGTGGTGCAGGGAAAACCAGCTTGATTAACGCATTATTGGGATTCTTGCCTTATCAAGGGTCATTAACCATCAATGGCATCGAAAGAACGGAGCTTGACCTTGCTCAGTGGCGCAGCCAGATCAGTTGGGTGGGACAAAATCCGCTGCTCCTCCATGGAACTATTCGCGACAACGTCAGTTTAGGCAAGTCGGATATCAGCGATACCGATATCCAAGTGGCACTTGAAAATGCATTTGCTGCCGAGTTTGTCAGCCAACACGGATTGGATTACGCCATTTCTGATCGTTCTGGGGGCTTATCCGTCGGCCAAGCACAACGTCTTGCTCTTGCTCGAGCGATGGTACAAAACGGCCAGTTTTGGCTACTCGATGAGCCCACAGCTAGCCTCGATGCTCGCAGCGAACGTTTGGTGATGCAAGGCCTCGAAGGACAAATAGCGGGTAAAACAGCGCTCATGGTCACTCACCAATTAACACCGCTTAAACAAGTCGATTCCATCCTTGTGATGCGTGCTGGTGACATTGTTCAAGCAGGCAGTTATGACGAACTTGCTCATCAAGAAGGCTTGTTCCAAGAAATGTTATTGGCTAACCAAGCCCTCAAGCAACTTGATAAGGGGAATCTTGATGCGTGATTTAATTCCCTTCCTAAAACTGTATAAGAAACACTGGTTTGGTCTCTCTCTAGGGATGCTACTGGCGTTTTTAACGCTGTTCGCTTCTATTGGCCTACTCACTTTGTCAGGCTGGTTTCTTTCTGCCGCAGCCATTGCCGGATTGACCATTGCTCGTGAAACATTCAACTACATGCTGCCTGGGGCATTTGTGCGTGGTTTTGCGATGGGACGAACAGCGGGACGTTGGGGCGAAAGAGTGGTCAGCCATAACGCGACCTTCAAGCTCTTGACTGACCTGCGTATTTTCTTTTTCTCTAAGTTAGCGCCGCTGATCCCAGGACGAGTCTCCAATCTTCGTGACGCCGATTTGCTTAACCGCTTGGTAGCAGACATTGACGCAATGGATCATGTTTATTTGCGTTTGATCAGCCCTATGGTCGTCGGCACACTTGGCATACTGGGCTTAACGGCCGTGCTGTGTTGGTTTGATATGACATTGGGCCTAACACTGGGGGCAATTCTGACTCTGCTACTGCTACTCTGGCCTGTCCTTTTCTACAAGCTAGGGAAAAGCAATGGACAAGCGCTAACCCACAATAAAGCAGAGCTGCGTGTTGCAACTTTGGACTGGTTGCAAGGTTACAGTGAACTGACACTCTTTGGTGCCGAATCACGCTACCACCACGCTATTTTGCATGTACAAGAGAAATTACTGAAAAACCAATACTTTAACGCCCATTTTTCTGGTTTGGCACAAGCGTTATTGATGCTCGCAAACGGTTGGACCTTGGTATTGATGCTTTGGCTTGCCGCAGATGGCGTCGGTGGTAACGCACCCGATCC
The DNA here is from genome assembly GCF_000039765.1 of Vibrio vulnificus CMCP6. Classification (NCBI taxonomy): domain Bacteria; kingdom Pseudomonadati; phylum Pseudomonadota; class Gammaproteobacteria; order Vibrionales; family Vibrionaceae; genus Vibrio; species Vibrio vulnificus. The sequence continues at coordinate 2,875,031 of NC_004459.3, forward strand.
TATGATTGCACTAGTGGCCTTCGCCACCATGGCAAGCGTAGAACTGCTCATGCCAATTGCGGGCGCTTTCCAGCACCTTGGTCAAACCTTAACGTCCGCCCGTCGCCTCAATGAAGTTATTCTGGCTGAACCTGAAGTCCGTTTTGCCAAAGAGGATGTGGCTCACTCTGGTGAATACTCTATTGACTATCAGGCCGTATCGTTCAAATACCCGGATAGCCAAAGTATGGCCCTGAGCAATGTCAGCTTGACGATTCCAGCCCAGCACAAAGTGGCCATTGTCGGCCAAACGGGCTCAGGAAAATCAACCTTGCTGCAACTGCTCAATCGTTATTGGGATGTTAATCAAGGCTCTATCTTGCTTGCAGGCAAACCGATCACCGAGTGGAGTGAAAGCCAGCTACGCCGCTCCATCAGTGTTGTAAGTCAACGTGTAGATATCTTAAACGGATCGTTACGAGACAATTTATTGATGGCCTCCCCTAGCGCAACCGACGAACAATTGTCTGACATGCTCACCAAAGTCGGGCTAGAAAAACTGCTTGACGATAACGGGCTATCCGCATGGCTTGGCGAAGGTGGTCGCCAGTTATCCGGTGGTGAAAAACGCCGTATCGGTATTGCAAGAGCCTTGCTACACAATGCACCAATCTTACTGCTTGATGAACCGACAGAGGGCTTAGATAAGCAGACGGAACAGCAGATCATGCAGTTACTTGAAGCGCACTTTGACGGGAAAACCGTACTCTTCATTACACACCGTTTGGTCAACCTCGACAAAATGGACAGCATTTGCCTAATCGAACAAGGTAAGATTGTCGAATATGGTCACCATCAAGCGCTTTTAGCCGCTCGTGGTCGCTATTTTGAACTCAACCAAACGCTGTAAATTGCACTGCTATCACCTTTTAAATGGCTGGGCAGTATTACTCAGCCATCAATAGGACAATGGCAAACAAGAAAAAGGGAAGTGCTTACGCACTTCCCTTTGTTTTTCTCATCTATCGCACTGAAATTACGCGTTTTCTTGCTCAAATTGGCGCATGAAATCGACTAACGCCTTCACACCTTCAATTGGCATTGCGTTGTAAATGGAGGCGCGCATGCCACCCACTACTCGGTGACCTTTTAGTGATTTGAGACCCAATGCTTCAGCTTCTTTCAAGAATTTTGCGTCTAGCTCTGGTTTCACCATTTGGAACGGCACATTCATTAATGAACGGTTATCTGGATGTACATTGTTGATGTAAAAATCGGACTCATCAATGTAGTTATACAAAATCGCCGCTTTCTCACGGTTTACTTGCTCAATCGCTTTTACCCCACCCTGCGCTTTCAACCATTTGAAAACAAGGCCAGACAAGTACCAGGCAAAAGTTGGTGGCGTGTTAAACATCGAGTCTTGTTCTGCCAACACTTTGTAATTGAGAATACTTGGCAATACTTCTTTCGCCAAACCAAGCAAATCGTCACGTACAATGGCAATCGCAATACCAGAAGGACCGATATTTTTTTGCGCACCTGCGTAAATCACACCGTATTTTGATACATCAATTTCACGCGACAAAATGGTCGAAGACATATCGGCAACGATCGGCTTATCCGTCACTGGAAGATCATTGATCTCAATGCCATCAATGGTTTCATTGGGACAAAAATGCACGTAAGCCGCATCAGGATGAATTTGCCATTCTGAGGCAGGTAGTACCGCTTGCTTGCCTTCTTTTTCCGCTTTCGCAACAAAGACATCCGGCTGACAGTATTTTTTTGCTTCTTCGACAGCACTTTCTGCCCAATAGCCCGCATCAATGTAGGTCGCCGTCGTCGCGTCACCTAGCAGATTCAGCGGCACGGCCGCAAATTGAGCGCGCGCACCACCTTGGCAGAAAAGAACTTTGTAATTATCAGGGATATTCAGTAGATCGCGGAGATCTTGCTCAGATTGCTCTGCGACTGCAATAAACTCTTTGCTACGGTGGCTGATTTCCATAACGGAAGTGCCTAGCCCTTGCCAGTTCAACAATTCTTGTTGCGCCTGCTGCATAACAGGCTTCGGTAGTGCTGCTGGTCCGGCACTAAAGTTAAATACGTTATCCGTATTTTGTTCCATGACGCTCTTTGCTCCTGCTAGATGTAATAAAAACTCTGCAAGTAATATCACGTTTTTCGCTGTTGAAAAACAAGAAAAGAGGTCTTAAGACCTCTTTTTTATTCTAAGCAAATGAATCCGCAATTATTGCATTAGCGCAGGCATCAATAGCGCGAGTAGTGGGAACTGTTGTCCGTTATCAAACATCAATTTACCTTCAGCGATTTTGGCTTTCAAGGTATAGCCACCTTCGACTTGTTGCAGAATTTCCATCACCATCAACTCATCCACTCCTTCTTGGATAAATGGGTATTCCGCCACCAGCTCATCACTGAAATAGGTACTGAGATCGCCCGTCATTGATGTCATGATTTTCATTGGATCTTGCGTCACTTGCGCAGTGCCTTGAGGCATTGACAGATTCCAGGTGTTCTCAAATATCCCCTCACCCAATTTTAGAGATAAGTTTTTCACTGCCACATCAAAGCCCTTCTCAAACAAGGTATCGATATGTGGCATCAGTGATTGCACTTCTTCTTGCGTTAGAGACGCAGCGTTTTGATACACATCCATCAACTTATCGAAAGATTGCATATCCAGATTCGTTAGAGAGAAGTCCAGATTAAGATCTTTGACTTCACTGCCGTCAGACATCAACAGCTTTTTCGACTTAAAAGTAAACACGCTCGCCAAACGCTCCCCTTTGGTGTCCGGCTTAGTCTCACCAAGATATTGAGCGTCATACAAGCCAAACAAAGGTTGAGCAGAGGCATCTGCGACTTGAAACTCGCCCAATCGAATATCTTGTTGCCCTAACCAGTAACCGTTTTTGTGTTTGCCCTTGCCATTTCCTGTCAGATTGCCAACATGCAGCGATTCACCACTACTGAAGTCAAACTGAATCGACGGTACATCAAGCACAAAATCGACATCCCCCAACACCGTGGCATTGCCAGACAGCTTCATCGGTGCGGTAGAAACCGCAACACCTTCACTGTCACTGACAAAATTCCAACTATCAATCGTGGCAACAAAATCCGTGTTTCCATTCAATTGTGTGGTGGCTTCAATATGCAGAGGTAGCGCCTGCTCCCCCATCAAGTCAGAAACCGAGTCAAGCGAGGTAAGCCCATGCGTTAATCTCGATTGCATTTCGTAAACCAAAGGAAGCCCGTCCGTTTCAAATTGCTCAACTAACACAGGGTCAACAATGGTGTAACGCGTGGTGACTTCCGATGTGCGATAACCTCGGTCGTACTTGACAATTTCCGCTTGCAGTTGCGCACTATTTAGCTTGGCAACAGCATCTTCAATTACATTTTGACCAATCTGCCCCACCGCCAATGGCCAACACAATGCCAATGAGATAGCACCACCAACTGCACCGATTTTCTTTAAGTTGTTCATAATGTCACTTATTTGTGAATGTTTTGAGTGAGTCTACCCTATCTATACTCAGGTGAAAACATTGAGATAAATCAGACTATTGCTAAGTACACCAGAATGACTCACGAAATTTAAACTTAGCTCTCAACCAGATCTCGCGCTTCCTGTTACCTTATCTTAGTCGTTGTTTATGCTAAAAGATGAGGCTTTGTGAACCGTTACGCTATTTTGTGTTTGGACAACAATCCGATAAGTATCGAGCAATTTCGCCAAGAATTGGCGACGTTTTCTCATAAATTTGATGTATTTACTGCAGACTCAGTTGAAGAAGCACATCACGCGATCGACTATTTAGAGCAGGCGAACCAAACCATGGCGCTGGTCATCGCAAGCCATCACAGTGAATTGAACGGCGTTGACTTCTTGATTGGCTTAGACCACAACCCCAGAACAGAAGATGCCCGACGCATTCTAATTAGCTGCTCAACGGACATTGCCGCGATCATCACTGCGGTCAATGAAGGCCGATTGGATCACTGTTTAACCAAGCCCCTCCCCGATCATGTCCTTTTTCAAACCGTTCAAAAAGAGCTGACTCAGTTTATTCTTAAGTTTGAAAAAGAAGATTTGCTTGGCTTTAGCAGCGTGCTTGATCAAAATCGTTTGCTACGTGCACATATTGAAAATCAGATGCGTCACTACCAAGCAGGCTTTATCCACGATTATCACACCTTGTCTGACGCTGAACTAACGGAACGTTTCACCAATGCACTGCAAACTTTTTTCCAAGAAAAAGACGAAACAAGAGCCTGTAGAACGTATTCACCAGAACATCTGTTGACGGTCGAAGGTGAGGCGAACAAGTTCCTCTGGTTCATTACCTCTGGAGAAGTCGCGCTGTATAAACGCGATGAATTGGGCATGCAACGTGAAGTGGTCCGACATAAGAAAGGCAATCTCGTTGGGGGCATGTCATTTGTTACCGGAGAAAAATCGTTCTCAACCGCTCTCACTCTCACCAAGACGGAAGTGATCAAATTAGATCGCAACGTTTTTGCCCAGGTGATGCAATCCGATTCTAACCTTTTGCCTCTGTTTACCAACCTGTTGCTACGACACTTTAACCGGCGTTTGCAACGCAGTATCAATACAAAACTGCAGTTACAGAAAACCCTTGAATCGCTTGAATCTGCCCATCAACAATTGATCGAAAAAGAAAAAATGGCCATGCTCGGTCAGTTAGTCGCAGGGGTTGCCCATGAACTCAATAATCCCATCGCGGCAATTCTAAGAGGCATTGAAAACCTCAACCAAAATTTGGCAATGGTACTTTCAACCAGCGGCGCGCCAAATCAAACCACGAAAGGGATAGCCGTGTTAGAAAGTGCCAAAGCAAGTAAACCGATGTCAACCGCGGAGCTTAGAGAGCGCTCAAACCAACTTTTATCATGCGTTGACAACCGAAATATCGCGAGAAAATTAGTCGCCCTCGGTTTGGAACAGGACGACGAACTGCTTACGCAACTCAAGCAGCATCCAACGGAAGGTGCCCGTCAACTTGAACACCTTGAACACTACTTTTTGATTGGCAACGCACTGCGATCAATTGATGTGTGTGCCAGTCGGATTGCTGATATGGTCAAGAGCTTAAAAGGCTATGCTCGTGCAGATGATGAAAAAACGCATATTGCCGATATCCACGAAGGCATTGAAGATACGTTAGTGATTTTCGAAAATCGCCTCAAACTGCATAAACTGACCACACATTACTGTTCTTTGCCCCCTATTTATTGCCAGCCAATCGCGCTGCAACAAGTGTGGACTAATATGATTTCAAATGCGCTCGACGCCATGCCAGAACATGGTACTCTCGAAATCACCACTCAAATTGAATCACGCAATGACAAACCTTATGTTACGGTTTCATTTAGAGACAATGGCTGTGGCATACCAGCAGAGCAACAAGCCACGATTTTTGAACTGAACTACACCACCAAAAAAGAGGGAAATTTTGGTCTTGGCATTGGTTTGTCTATTTGCCATCAAATCATCCATAGTCACGGAGGATGGATCGAAGTGGATTCGATTCCAGCGCAGTACACCTGTATGACTATCTGGTTACCACTGGTTTCTGAAGGAGCATCCCATGAATAAATACTTGATTTTGTGTGTTGATGACGAACGAGAAGTGCTCGATAGCGTACTTCAAGATTTATCGCCATTTGAAGATCATTTTGTGCTCGAGGGCGCAGAGTCAGTAGCAGAAGCCAAAAATGTCATTGAAGAGTATGACGACGAAGGCGTTCCATTGGCATTAATTCTGTGCGACCACATCATGCCAGAACAAACAGGGATCAGTTTTCTCATTGAACTCAGTCGCGGCGAAACGACGCGCAAAGCGAGAAAAGTACTCTTGACGGGGCAAGCTGGTTTGGAAGATACCGTTGAAGCGGTGAATCATGCGAGCCTTATTTTTATATCGCCAAACCTTGGTACGGCGACGAGCTGAGAAACGCGATAAAAAACCAGTTGACCTCCTACGGATCGCAAATGACGACAATTTATTGTCATGGACATCGGTATTAGATCCAGAGAGAATTCTCAATGCAATGGCGGAGAAACGAAGTTCTTTCGGCGAATAACTGACTCATTACCAAGCACTTGTTAAGTCGAATCGACTCACATTAAATGGCATCAGAATTGCTTAATTATTGGCTAGACGACAAAACAATGGCATTTTTTGTTGGTGACTTGTCTACAAGTTGATTAATATGTCGCAATGAAATGAATGGGTTGAGCAGCCCAGACTCAACCGGGAAGTAACAAAATAAAGAAGGTTTACCATAGTTATGCGTAAGACAATTCTAGCTGCAGCTCTGCTGATTGCCTCTAGCCAAGTGATGGCCAAGGAAGACCCAAACCGTCCAGCAACCATGAGCAACTTTAGTTACGACTACATCGAAGCTCGTATCGGCGCTAGCCCAATGACTTTTGGTGCAGCCTACAGCAAGTCTGTTCACCCAAATGCGCACATTATTGCCCGTATCGATTCCGAATTTGAAAGTGACTTCGACGCTGCTGCAGGTTTTGGTTTCCACTCACCTATCAATAACTGGGCAGACTTAACTGGTGCAATGCTTATGCGTGTTGTAGAGCCAGCAAAAGCAAGCAGTGCCGATATCGGTATGGAACTTAACTTGGGTATCCGCCAATGGCTTGGTCCTCAACTTGAAGTTGGTGGTAAAGTTGGTTACGTCTCCATTGATAACGACGATGACTGGATTGGCTCTGTGTACGCTCGCTTCCATTCAACTGAGCTTTTCTCGTTGGGTGTTGAAGCGCGTATCAATGACTTCTACGATGATCAATTGATGTTTACAACGCGTTTTAAATTCTAAAGCACGATGAAGTTCAAGCTCTCATAGAACGAGTGGCTTGAACCTTTAACGTAGATATATACGTAAACGATTTGGCGTAGCTGATCGATAAAAGTGATAGCCAATTCTGTCACTGCTTTAAGTAGAACAAGTACAAATGAAAAAACCGAGGCAGCATTGTCTCGGTTTTTTATTTCGTGTCATTTATAGACAAGAAGATTTCTCTCCCGCTTTCAAGATGTATCACAACAAGAATGAGCGTACTTCGAACCAAACCTATGCGCTTTAAACCACCATTTGATTTCAGCGTTATCACTAAACGGTTTAGTTCGAGAGCAAAATGATGACTAGCAGCATGCTGCCAAAAGTTGTTTACGACGGGGCTCTTGAAGTAATTTCCAATGAATACCTTCTACCGCGCCAGCAAATTTCCATAGCAATTTGACATCAACGTCATTACCGTAAGCTTGCTTAACTCGATTAAAGACTTCAATCGCTCCTAATTCCATAAAGGTTTCAACGTCATCAATCCCTGCTTTTTTCACCATGCGTTCAAGTGTTAATTGCATGTTCGGTAAATCTCTTAAACGACGACTGGCAGATGATTTTTGGAAATTACGTTGCTTTACAGAGCACGCTATAGACTGCTTTACCAAACGATCCAACTGACCATCTCGATTATCAAGTAGATTAGATACTTCGTAGTAATTTACAGTAGCAGTGGTTTGCTTTTTGACATGGCGATACTTCTCACAGCCCAATTGGCAAAAAGTATCATCCAAACTGTCTCCACCACGAAGGTAGTAGCAACCATTACTCACCAATGCAAACATGGCATCTTCCGCAAACAGGCCGATACCACCGAACATTGAACGTTTCTGAAAATCACCAAATTGGTTGATGTAGTCAAAAAAAGCTTGTTCTGTCATATCCATTGACTCCTAATTCAAAGATTAACCCCGATTAGTTATGTCACCAGATAGCAGCATTTTATAATTAAGCGAAAATGATAGAGAAAGGTATTTAAATTATTTATAAGTAATTTTTATCAGCAACCCGAATCATACTTAATGAAAAAAAATAAGTCGGGATTCGCATCACAAATAAAGTTTCCTCTCCATTATTGATGAGATCCAATTCACATTATCAAACAATAGCGCATGTTGTACTTTTCGTTACATTAAGCACTACGGACGAAAAAGCAGCAATTAAACTATTGTCATGATGGCAATTTCTTGCACTGATCAACTCGCTACTAGTACACTGTACGAAAGCACTTTGGCTCAAAATATCTATGGAACACTTATCTTTTTTCTGGTTGCCGAATAATAAGGACTTACTGATTCAAGCGTTGGAAACTGAGTTCGCTCAACTGGTCGAGCAGTCGCTTGCTACTGGTAAAGTCGCTCTACCTCCAATCCCTGATGTTGTCTTAAAAATTCAACAACTTTGCACCCAAGAATCCACTGGCATCAACGATGTCGCTGAATGTCTTTTAGAAGACCCCGGGCTAGCCGCCATTGTCATTAGAGTGGCAAACTCAGTCATTTTTAATCGCCGCAATATCACCTGTACCGATTTGACCACGGCAGTATCTCGACTCGGCATTCTAAGAGTCAGAGACATTGTCACCGCTCAGGCCATCGAGCAGTTGAAGCATTCTGTCAATCTTAACAAAGAGTGCAATGCGGTACTGATTAACAGCGCTGCCGTTTCTCGCCAATTGGGCGCTGTAATGGTGATGGTCGTCAATGCCTTTAGAAAACATGCGGCAGCAAAGTATGACTATTTAGAGCCAGAAAAAGCCTTGTTGGTTGGCCTACTTGCGGATATTGGTCTGTTTTGCTTGGTCAATGAATACCACCTCTATCTGGATAAAGGAAACTACCTTGACCAACAAATCGCGCTACAAATATTCCAAACTCGTTGTGCTGCGACCAGTAAATTAGTCTTGGAAAACTGGGAGTTTGATAGTGACTTCGTCGAAGTATCTTCCAATCAAGCTTATCGCTCTCAGCGTCAGGAAGTGACTTATCTCGATATTGCGCGTATCGCAAACCACTTATTAATGTTTAGAAACCAAGATGAACGAATTGATGACCACGAAGTGGAGTTTAATTTAGTGGGTGCTGAGGTGTTATTTGAATTGAGTAATTTATCAGAAGATGAATTCCAGGAAATGGTGAATCAAGTACTTAATTCAAGTGGCTTTTAATACCTCCCTTTTTATGACATCGCATTAGCTTTTATAAAAACCACTTTTGATGTTATTCAATCGGTAACGTGTCTCTCTTTAAGGTAAAGTCTTCATCCCAGTTATTTCGTCGAAAACTGGGATGAAATCACGTAATAATATCACCCACAACCAATCATTCATCAGCTCAATAAATTTTACCTCACTGAGTCCTCTCTCAACTTAGCATTCTAAAATTTAAGGCTTTCTATTGAGATGTGATGGTTACTTCACATTAATTTCATGATAGTTTTACACCGTTGAATGGACTCAACGTCCCACGTACATATCTAACATTTCGCACTATCAATCTTACTCGGGAGCCTGCATGCTGTCAGGGATGCTGTTTATCTTCGCCCCACTTGTGGTGGGGTATTTAATACCAATCGCTAATCCTTCTACATTGGCTAAGATCAATAAGATTACATCACATCTTATCTATGTGATTTTATCGCTGATGGGATTAAGTTTGGCTGCGTTAGACAACCTGAGTGCAAATTTACAGGTCATCCTCACTTACACTGGCACTTTTTTCCTTTGCTTAGGTTTGTGTAATTTAGCCGTGCTTCCTCTTGTTGATCGTCTTTTGCCCGTTGAGACAGATACCTCACAAAAAAAGCCACCTCTTTCAGCCATGGCGATGGAGTCCTTAAAGCTTATTTTTGTTGTCGGTGGCGGCCTGCTTATTGGCCTCATGTTGCCGATCAGTTTAGATTGGGTAGACACCGCCAGTGAGTGGATTCTTTTCGTTTTACTTTTCTTTATTGGTATTCAACTGCGTAACAGTGGCCTAACCCTAAGGCAGATTCTCCTGAACAAACAAGGTATGGTCATCGCTTTAGTCATCATAAGCACCTCTATGGTTGGTGGCCTAATTGCAGGAAAAATTCTTGATATTCCAACTTACCAGGCGCTTGCCATGGCATCGGGCTTTGGTTGGTACTCACTGGCGGGCATTCTGATGGGAGATGCCTTTGGTCCTATCTTCGGCGGAGCATCCTTTATGATTGAACTACTGCGCGAATTGTTAGCGCTGGTGGTCATCCCTTTATTGATTCGTTCTCGCCCCTGCACCGCAATTGGCTACGCTGGCGCAACTGCGATGGATTTTACTTTGCCTGTGATTCAAACCACTGGCGGAGTACGTTGTGTTCCCATAGCCATAGTAAGTGGCTTTATTCTGAGCCTATTAGTGCCGGTATTAATGCTATTCTTTGTGTCACTTGCTAGCTAGATCGCATGATGGTGGATTCATTTCCGCTACACTAGCGAACAAAAATAATAACATACCTAAACTACTGGGATTTGCAGGTAGACGGTAAACCAATGGACTTCCATGCGCATAGGTCACTGTGTTTTTGGGGTCATTGAACTCAACCCGATCCACTACTGCTTCACGTAGAAAGGATATCGCTCAAAAAAGGAATCACTATGAAACGCTTCGTTGTTGCTCTAATGCTAGCGTCTACATCATCTTTTGCATTGGCAGCGAATGACCAATGTTTGGCCCAAAAATACGATGCGTACATCGATGCATCACTAAACTGGTATTCAGATCTTGCTGAGCTCACTAGCAGCAAATACCCAGATTTAACCGAAGTCAGCAACTGGTTTTTAGAAGGTCGAAAACATCATTTCGAACTCAACCGAGCTGCCGTACACTATTATCTCAAACATGACCCAAGCCGAGTATCCGTCGATAAACCGATTGAAAGTTGGCTTCAGCTTGAGCAAAGTGATATTAAACAGCTGGCGAGTCGTAGCGATGAGCTTGGTGAAATTGCACAACGCACGTTTAATGATCGCCAAGCGGCTAATCATGAGAAAAACTATGAGCTTCGCTCTGCTTTCGCCGATTTATTGAGCCATCCTCAACAGATCGACACCGCCTTGTCGCGATACAATAAAGCCATCGCAAAAGTAGACGAAGTTAAGTGTCAATAAGCCTTTCCCTTTCTATTCAGTAAACGATGATTTGTTAATTAAAACGGGACATTGTTCCCGTTTTGGTTTAGATTGTCTCGCTCGAACGACTAGTATAATTAAATCGATTTGTTATATGGCAATGGAACAAAAAACCGCTGATGTCAGCTTTGATAGCCTACTGAAGATCTTCACTATCCCAGAGGGTCCTGATTCAACACTGACTCAAATCGAAGCAAAGCTCTCACAAAACTTAAACAAATTCCTCGGTGAACACATCGTGGCAGAAGAAAAGCCTTTACGTGAAATCGAGAAAGACTTTTCTTCTGCTCAGATCCCAGAGCGACCGTCCTTTGTCTCAGACCATACTGAGCACCTACTCAATACTTTGGTATCGCACTCTGTGCATACGTCGTCACCCAGTTTTATCGGTCATATGACTTCTGCGCTCCCATACTTTTTGATGCCTCTATCAAAAATCATGATTGCGCTAAACCAAAACTTGGTAAAAATCGAGACATCGAAAGCCTTTACGCCGCTCGAGCGTCAGGTTTTAGGTATGTTACATCGCTTAATTTATTCGCAAGATGAAGCGTTTTACTCTCATTGGATGCACAGTGCAGAGCACTCCTTAGGGGCGTTTTGTTCAGGTGGAACCATCGCCAACATCACGGCCCTTTGGGTAGCACGTAACAATGCGTTACGTGCGCAAGGCGACTTTAAAGGTGTTGAGAAAGAAGGGCTTTTCCGTGCGATGAAACACTATGGCTACGAAGGGCTTGCGGTGTTGGTTTCTGAGCGTGGTCATTACTCGCTAAAAAAAGCCGCGGATGTTCTAGGTATTGGCCAAGCAGGCTTGGTGGCCATCAAAACCGACGAAAACAATCGTGTTTGTCCCGATGCTCTCGAAGCGAAAATTAAAGAGTTGCAAGCGCAAAACATCAAACCATTTGCCGTCATCGGAGTAGCAGGGACAACGGAGACGGGTAGCGTCGATCCATTAGCAGAAATGGCAAAAATTTGCCAAAAATATGGCTGTCATTTCCATGTTGACGCGGCTTGGGGCGGCGCAACATTAATGTCAAACAAGTATCGCTCCCTACTCGATGGTGTTGAACTTGCCGACTCTGTGACGATTGACGCGCATAAGCAACTGTATATCCCAATGGGCGCAGGAATGGTGCTATTCAAAGATCCTAACGCAATGAAATCGATCGAGCATCACGCTCAATATATTCTGCGGAAAGGTTCTAAAGACTTGGGTAGTCACACACTAGAAGGTTCTCGTTCAGGCATGGCAATGTTGGTTTATGCCAGCATGCATATCATCAGCCGCCCTGGCTACGAGCTGCTCATCAATCAAAGTATTGAAAAAGCAAAATACTTTGCTGATTTGATCAAACAACAGGATGATTTTGAGCTGATCTCCGAACCTGAGCTTTGTCTGCTCACCTATCGCTATATCCCAGCTCGAGTGAAACAAGCCTTAGCTGCAGCCAACGCAAAACAACAATTAGAGCTCAACGAGCTACTGAATGAACTCACCAAGTTCACTCAAAAACGCCAACGTGAGACTGGTCGCTCATTTGTATCGCGCACACGCCTTAATCCCGCACATTGGTCTCGCATGAACACCATTGTTTTCCGCGTTGTGTTGGCAAACCCACTGACCAGCTTTGACATCCTTGCATCCGTGTTGGAAGAACAAAGAAATATCATTGTTCATCAAGCGCCAAATCTGTTGGCAAAAATCAACAAGTTAGCAGATGGCATTCTAACCAGCACTCAGTCGAGCTGAGTCCAAACAAGTAACAGCAAAATGAAATTTTCTTTCGTTTTGCTGTAACTTCGACGTCAATATTGTGCCAGACTAAGAGCAATTACGCGCTTGAACATCCAGTTTTGTAGTTTAAACAAAATTTTGTTTGAGGCTTGTCAAATTCTCACCAAATAGTATGGCTATTTGGTTTAGACCCATTGAGTAATAGGTTTATACTCATTTCATGGCGCTGATAGCCGTTTATCAATTGGGGTATGCACTTTGCCCAAGAGCAGTCGTTGCCCAATGATAAAATCAGCGAGTTGTTCTCTATGCCCTCGTGAACACTATGAACACATTAGAAAAAATTCAAAAAAATCTGGAGAATTTCAGTAAATCTGAACGCAAGGTTGCCGAAGTAATCATGGCGTCTCCACAAACAGCTATTCACTCTAGCATTGCTACATTGGCCAAAATGGCCGATGTCAGTGAGCCTACGGTTAACCGTTTTTGCCGTCGCTTGGATACGAAAGGTTTCCCTGACTTTAAACTGCACTTAGCACAGAGTCTGGCGAATGGTACCCCTTATGTAAACCGTAACGTCGAAGAAGACGATGGCCCTGACGCCTACACGCATAAGATTTTTGAATCGACTATGGCGTGCTTGGATGTTGCCAAAAATAGCTTAGATCCTATGCAAGTGAATCGTGCTGTGGATTTGCTAACTCAAGCAAAACGCATCTCTTTCTTTGGATTAGGTGCCTCTTCTGCCGTGGCGAAAGACGCGCAAAACAAGTTTATTCGATTTAATATCCCGATTACTTGTTTTGAAGATGTCGTGATGCAACGCATGAGTTGCATTAACTGCAGTGACAATGACGTATTTGTTCTCATCTCACATACAGGCCGCACTAAGAGCTTAGTGGAGATCGCAAATCTTGCTCGAGAGAATGGCGCAACCGTTATTGCAGTGACAGCAAAAGATTCACCTTTGGAAAAAGCGGCCTCATTAGCCATTTCTCTCGACGTACCAGAAGATACCGACGTGTATATGCCAATGGCGAGCCGTGTGGTTCAAATGACCGTTATCGATGTACTTGCGACGGGCTTTACTTTACGCCGAGGAACCGGTTTTAGAGAAAATCTCAAGCGCGTCAAAGAGGCGTTGAAAGACAGCCGATACGACAAACTTACGCATTTCTAATCGCAAGCCAATTCTGGTTGAAAGCGATACTCTCAATACGAATCACGGAGCCTGACGGCTCCGTTATTTTATCTCATTCCCCATTTCGAGATTGTAGTCTTCACTCTCGATAAACTGTGCGCATCCAGTGGCTTCTTGCTGGGTTTGCTCAGAACGCAAACGGCACTGACAAACTTGCTCCAATATATAGATCAACCTCGCTTTAGTCAGTGGCAAAGGGTTTCCTTTAATCGCAACTGAGCGCAAGGCATCTTCCGCGACCGCATCAAACGATGTCGAACAGACACCAAACTGACTCAGCTCAGGAAGCTGCAACTTATCCAAGACACCTTTAACCCATTCCACGCCTTCTAACTCACTAGCGTCACCATTTTTTGTGACCAATCGAGCCAAAGACTTATAACGAGTGAGCACGTCGGCTCTGCCCGCTTCTCGCGCCGCCATAATATTTTCGTTCATCACATGTGGCGCGAGCTGCGCAGTGATCACACTGTGTGGTGCATCCAGCTTTCCACCAAGGGCTGAAGCTAAACCATGAGCCGCACCTAATTTAGCATTGGTGATCGCCATTCCACCGAGCATTGCGGAAAATGCCAAGTCTGAGCGCGCTTTGTAATCATCTTGTAAGCAACCCGGAATGATAGAGTGACTTAATCGTCGTAGCCCTTCTTCACATATCATATCCGTCAGCGGATTCGGCTCACCACAGACATAGGCTTCCATTAAATGGGTAAAGGCATCCATCGCGCCACGGCCGGATGTATAGGCATCAGTACCATAGGTGAGTGTCGGGTCGACAATCGCCACATCGGCAAGCATATCCGGACTGCGCAGACTCACTTTCACTTTATCCTGTCCCGATTTTAATACCGCATTTCGCGTCACTTCCGATCCAGTGCTGGCCGTCGTCGGAATGGCGATAAAGTGTATAGGTTGTGTTTTTAATGGCACATTTCTGCCCACCACTTCGACGTAGTCGTACACATCGCCTTGATTGGGGATGATCGCAGCCAGCGCTTTACCCATATCAATAACACTCCCCCCACCAATAGCGACAACCATGTCTGGCTTAAACTTTCTACCTATGACGGCCGTTTCCTCCACCATAGTAATATTAGGTTCACCACTGATCGCGACATGCTGATAACGAATATTCTGTGATTTGAAATAGCCAATAATGGGCATCGCCCTCGCAAGATCTTTTCCTGTGACCAATAAAGCACTGTAACCAAACTGACTGAGGATAGAGAGTGAGGACTGTAACGCGCCTTCGCCAAAAATAATTCGTGTTGCGGTCATAAACTGGAACATACTGCATTGCCTCTTAATATTAGAAACTACGAGTAAAATCTTAGGTGTCGTTTCACTTTGCCTATCTTTGTACGTAAAAAAATTGACCAAGTGCAATTTGTTGCCAATAACCTTAATTTTTATAAGACTTTATAGCCCGCCTCACACTGCAGATTGGAAAAACTGTTTAACTCTTATTCAATAGTTTTTTCCTATCGAAACAACAGGCATTTGTCTCTTTATTTCCGCTTACGGATCGGGCATAGTTGCGGTATCAAAATAAAGGAGAAAGAACATGTTCGTAGTTATTTTTGGTCGTCCGGCATGCCCTTACTGTGTTCGTGCTAAAGAACACGCAGAAACTCTTAAAGCAAAGCGCGACGATTTCAACTACCGTTACGTAGACATCCAAGCGGAAGGCATTTCTAAAGCTGACCTAGAAAAAACCGTTGGCAAACCCGTTGAAACGGTTCCACAAATCTTCATCGATCAACAGCACATCGGTGGTTGTGATGACTTCGAAGCTTACGCAAAAGAGCATCTTGGCCTGTTCGATTAATCGAATCTATGAAACCCGCTTCTAAGCGGGTTTTTTATTGCTTTTTGTTGTCGCTGGTTCAAAACAACGTAACTAATTACAGAACTTAAAAAATTTCACTTATCTTTTATTGATATTTCGTTACAATCCGAGTTTAACCCTGTTCCTGAACCAAACTTTTGAGCGACAACGTGAACATAGACGTCGTACTTCTTCTTCAACAAAATCCAATACTGCTGATTTTTGTTGTATTGGCTATTGGTCTTGCCTTTGGAAAAGTCCGTATTGCAAACATGCAATTAGGAAATTCAATTGGTGTCTTAATTACTTCACTCATCATGGGTCACTTGGGCTTCTCGTTTAATGCAGAAGCGCTCACCATTGGCTTTATGCTGTTCATTTACTGTGTTGGTATTGAGGCCGGCCCGAACTTTTTTGGTATTTTCTTCCGCGATGGAAAACACTACTTCACACTGAGTATGGTGGTGTTGGTGACAGCGGTGTCTATCTCCTATTTTGCTAGCCACTATATGGGCCTCGATTTTGGTCTCTCTGCGGGGATGATGGCAGGCGCATTAACGGCGACTCCGGTCTTGGTAGGTGCACAAGATGCGCTCAACTCAGGTTTGGCAACCATCCCGAGAAACATGGAGTTTTCACTGGTTTTAGAAAACTTGTCTGTGGGTTACGCCATGGCTTACCTTGTCGGTCTTATTAGCATGATTATGTTCGCTAAATTGCTACCAAGACTGCAAAAGCAAAACCTCTCTGATTCTGCGCAGCAAATTGCTCAAGAGCGTGGTTTGGGAGGCTCTGGACAACGTAAGGTTTACCTACCGATTATTCGAGCTTACCGAGTGGGTCCAGAGCTGATCAACTGGACTGACGGTAAAAACCTACGCGAATTGGGTATTTATCGTCAAACCGGCTGTTATATCGAACGAATTCGACGCCATGGCATCCTCGCCCATCCAGATGGTGATGCTATTTTGCAAGAAGGTGATGAAATTGCGCTGGTAGGCTTTCCCGACAGCCATGCACGTCTGGATCCAAGCTTCCGCAACGGCAAGGAAGTTTTTGACCGTAACCTTCTCGACCTTCGAATTGTCGAAGAAGAAATCGTTGTAAAAAGTGATGCGATCGCAGGCAAGCGATTATCCGATCTCAATCTATCGGAATATGGCTGTTTCCTTAACCGCGTTATCCGCGCGCAAATTGAGATGCCGATGGATCTCGATATCGTGCTTGCGAAAGGTGATATTTTACAGGTCAGTGGCGAAAAAAGCCGTGTGCATGGCCTTGCAGAGAGAATCGGCTTTATCTCGATTCACAGCCAAATCGCGGACCTACTCGCTTTCTGTAGTTTCTTTATCTTAGGCATTATGTTCGGTTTGGTCACCATGACATTTGGCCAAGTTTCTTTTAGCTTGGGCAATGCTGTCGGCCTACTGCTTTCGGGTATCACGCTAGGTTTCTTGCGAGCAAACCACCCAACGTTTGGTTATGTACCGCAAGGGGCTTTGAACATGGTTAAAGATCTAGGGCTGATGATCTTTATGGTCGGCATCGGTTTAAGTGCAGGTGGAAAAATGTTTGAACACCTGACACAAGTCGGTCCGCAGATCATTGGTATCGCGTTTTTGGTCAGTGTCGTCCCGGTCTTTTTTGCTTATTTGGTTGGGGCTTATGTGCTGAAAATGAACCGAGCACTGCTATTTGGCGCCATCATCGGTGCGAGGACATGTGCACCCGCAATGGACATTGTTAACGAGTACGCCAAATCAACGATTCCAGCATTAGGTTATGCTGGCACTTACGCGATTGCCAATATCTTAATGACCTTAGCAGGCACCATTTTGATCATACTCAGCTAACCAAACACACTCTTTGGATACAAAAAAGGCGCTTACAAGCGCCTTTTTCATTCTATTTGTCTGTTTCGTTGACGGTAGCACAACCCAGTTTGATGCTTTGCTACGGTATAGAAACTAGATAGCAATAAAATCCGTTGCAACGTCTGGGTTAACGTCTGCTTCGTAATCTACGCCATCAATGCCGAAACCAAATAGCTTCAAGAACTCTTCTTTGTACTCAACGTAGTCAGTCAGCTCTTTTAGATTCTCAGTGGTGATTTGTGGCCATAGGTTACGGCAATGCTCTTGAATATCATCGCGCAATTCCCAATCGTCGAGGCGAAGACGGTTTTTCTCGTCCACTTCTGCCGCACTGCCATCTTCTTTATACAGACGCTGGCTAAACATGCGGTAGATCTGTTCCATACAACCTTCGTGAACGCCTTCTTCACGCATCTTTTTGAAGACCATCGCGATATACAGAGGCATCACTGGAATCGCTGAACTTGCTTGAGTCACAACAGACTTAAGCACTGCAACATTTGCACTACCGCCAGTGGCAGAGAGTTTATCGTTCAGTGCAGACGCTGCGCGATCGAGATCCATTTTCGCTTTACCCAGCGCACCATCCCAGTAGATAGGCCAGGTTAATTCAGTACCGATGTAGCTGTAAGCAACGGTTTTACAACCGTCTGCCAACACACCCGCTTCTGCTAGCGCATTAATCCAAAGTTCCCAATCTTCACCACCCATAACCGTTACCGTGTCTTGGATTTCCTGCTCAGTTGCAGGTTCCACACTGGCTTCAATAATGATGTCTTTGTTGGTATCAACCGCCGTTGAGGTGTAAGTTTGGCCAATAGGTTTTAGCGCTGAACGAATAAGCTCGCCCGTTTCTGGTAACTTACGAACAGGCGAAGCCAAAGAGTAAACAACCATATCCACTTGACCCAAATCTTCTTTGATTAGGTCGATTGTTTTTTGTTTTGCTTCGTTAGAAAACGCATCGCCGTTTAAGCTTTTTGCGTACAAACCTTCTTCACGAGCCAGTTTCTCAAATGCTGCGGCATTGTAAAAACCTGCGGTGCCTGGTTTCTTCTCTGAGCCTTCTTTCTCGAAGAAAACACCGATAGTGGCCGCACCACCACCGAAAGCAGCTGCAATACGAGAAGATAAGCCGTAGCCACTGGATGCACCCACAACAAGTACGCGTTTTGGTGCGTTTTTGATAGGGCCTTGTGCTTTGGTGTAAGCAATTTGTTCTTTTACATTAGCTTCACAACCCACTGGGTGCGTTGTAGTACAGATAAATCCACGAATTTTAGGTTTGATGATCATATTCAACTTCCTTTAAAAAACTGTGTAAGGATAAAAGGTTCGTCGCCTATTCGCATCTAATTTCTGTAAAAATGCGCTGAAAATGCAAGTGGTTGGAGCTCTATGCACCGATTTCTATTGCTAACCATACGAAAAAGCACCTCATTTGAGGTGCTTGGTTCGTCTCTTCACTGCGATGGCGCTACGCCGCGCTAGTTAACTTCTTTTTTTTCTCAGGCGCATTGGTAAGCGTCTTTGAGAAGTCAAAGCTGAAGTGATCCACTTGGATTGCTTGGTAACGCAGTTTATCGGCGGCCAAGATTTTATCCACTTCACTTTGCGTTAGCACATCGGCGTCTAGCGCTTGTTGCAGACGCTCAGCCAGCAAGCCTTTACGAGCCACTTTGCCATCTTTTGCCGCTTTCATCAGCTTACGCTCCAGCGGTTTGATGTCATACATAGCAAGAAACGCTTGTTCCATTAAACCAACACTGTCCTCTTTCTCTTTGCCGATATAGCAGAGATTGGTCAGTCGGTCGCGCTGCACGCCTGGGGTCATCATCGCTTCCGCAATATCCACACAGAGTTCATCGCTTGGTTTAGCAAAGTTATTGCCAAGTGGGAATAGTAGCCCTTTGAGCACGCCACCGACATATTTCACTGGGAAGTTAGCATAGGCTTCGTTCAACGACTTCGCTGCGTGATGCAAACAGTGCTGCACTGCGTAATGGACGAAGTTGAGATCCGCTTGTTGGCGACCTTCATCTTCATATTTTTTCAATGCTGCTGAGGCCATATAGAGATAGCTAAGGCCATCACCCAAACGTGCAGAAATCATCTCTTTACGTTTCAATTCACCGCCTAGTGTTAACATGGCGAAATCGGCACTGACCGCCAAGGCGCGACTCAGACGAGTCATGTCTTTGTAGTAACGTTGCGTTGGGCCGCTCATGTGTGCTTTTACAAAGCGTGAGCCAGTTAGCGCGGCACCTAAGGCACCGAGCGTATTGAACGTGGCATGTTTAATGTGCTTAAACAGCAAATCGTCGAATTGTTTCGCACCTTCTTTGGCATCTGGGTTCGCTGCTGCTTCCATTTCTTTCAAAACGTAAGGATGGCATCGCGTTGCACCTTGGCCAAAAATCATTAGGTTACGAGTAAGAATATTGGCACCTTCAACCGTAATCGCTACGGGGATACCAAGATAATGGGTCGCTAGGTAGTTCATCGGACCATCTTGAATCGCACGGCCAGAGTGAATATCCATCGAGTCATCAAGAATCGTTCTCGCCATCTCCGTCATGTGATACTTAGCAATAGCGGTTACAATGCCAGGTTTTTCCTTCAGATCGAGCGATGTTGTGGTCAAAGTACGAGTGGCTTCCAATAAGTAGGTCAAACCGCCAATTCGTCCCATCGCTTCTGCAACACCTTCAAACTTACCGATCGACATGCCAAATTGTTTGCGCACATAGGCGTATGCCCCCGTTGTGCGCGTGGTCAAATGACCAATGGCTGTGCCAAGCGCAGGCAGTGAAATACCACGCCCAGCCGATAAACACTCCACCAGCATGCGCCAGCCTTTACCAGCATAATCCGCACCACCAATCAGCCAGTCCATCGGGATGAACACATCATGACCACGAGTTGGGCCGTTCATAAACGCCAGACCCAGAGGATCATGACGCTCACCAATCACCACACCTTCATGATCGGCGGGAATCAAGGCACAAGTGATGCCAACATCGGTTTTATCACCTAACAGATGATCAGGGTCTTGAAGTTTAAATGCGAGACCAAGTACGGTTGCGACA
Source organism: Vibrio vulnificus CMCP6 (assembly GCF_000039765.1). Classification (NCBI taxonomy): domain Bacteria; kingdom Pseudomonadati; phylum Pseudomonadota; class Gammaproteobacteria; order Vibrionales; family Vibrionaceae; genus Vibrio; species Vibrio vulnificus. The sequence continues at coordinate 2,895,814 of NC_004459.3, forward strand.
GGCGCAAGAGTGATGTAACGCTTATTCCAACTCAAACGAATACCGAGAACTTCTTTGCCTTCATGCGTGCCATAGCAAACCACGCCTTGATCGGGAATGCCACCGGCGTCCGAGCCTGCTTCTGGACCCGTCAACGCAAAACAAGGGATGTCTGTACCATCGGCAAGACGAGGTAACCAGTAATCTTTTTGTGCCTGTGTACCATAGTGAGAAAGGAGCTCACCTGGGCCTAATGAGTTCGGTACCATAACCGTTACGGCGGTACTGATACTGCGTGTCGCAATTTTGGTTACTATGGTTGAGTTCGCCAGTGCAGAAAACTGACGGCCACCATATTTCTTCGAAATGATCAGTGAGAAAAAACGCTCTTTACGTAGGTATTCCCACACCTCTTTCGGTAAATCACGATCTTCTTTCACAATCTTATGATCATCGAGCATTGCAAGCAGTGTTTCTAGCTCGTTATCAATGAAAGCTTGCTCTTCAACCGACAAGGTCGGTTTTGGATAGTGATGCAGTTTGGAGAAATCTGGCTTCCCAGAAAACAGCTCCGCGTCCCACCAAACACTTCCCGCTTCCATTGCTTCCTTCTCTGTTTCAGACAAAGGAGGAAGTACTTTTTTGAACATTTTAAATGCTGGGTCGCTGACCCATTTTTTTCTTAGAGAGCACATAGTTCAGATCCTTTTGTTCACTTGGTGGAACCTGTTGGTCCTTGTTTGTATTTTAATAATAGCTACTCAGCGGACATGCCGGCTGAGAGATAGGGAATCAATAGATCAACGACAGATTTCACGTCGGTCTGTTGATTAAATTTACTGTCTGCAATTTCCACTAACGCTTGGCTAGAAGCCATGGTGAAAACACACGTGCCTAAAGTGAAGTGCAAACGCCAGAATAGTTTTTCTTCCGTCAATGCTGGATTGGCTTTTAGGATGGAGGCGATAAAAAGCTCCAGCACTTCGGCGTAACGTGTCGTGATAAACCATCTTAGATGGCCCTGCACGTCGGTATAGCCTCGACCAATGAGAAGCATAAAAAGGCTGGTACCATTGGGCCTGACATCATTGAGCTCTCTTAGCGGCAATCGAAGCGACTCAAACACTTCATCCATCGTATAGCTCTCTTGACTGTTGAGCTGAGTCAGAGATTGCTTTACCGCAGGCATCAGAGCCTCCAAATAACGGTTGAGTACTGCACGAACTAAGGTTTTCTTATCGCCAAAATGGTAATTCACGGACGCAAGATTAACGCCTGCTTTACCCGTTATGGTGCGCAATGACGTGTCATTAAAACCGTATTCCGCAAATAAACCTTCGGCTACATCAAGGATTTTTTCTTTTGTACTGCTTCTTGGAGCCATTTTAATCACCCGTATCAAACAACTGTTTGAAATATACGTTTGACACCATAAATTAACAAGCAATTAACATCACACTTTTCAACATTGGTCCGACCAGGTTTAATCACTTCACTCTATCTGGCTGTTTTCCTGTTAAAAATTACTGGAGAAAAAATTTTTAAAAAAATGGGGAACTGTTTAAAAAAGGCAGGGTCTGAATAGATGTAACAAAAAGGGCAATTTAAAGTTCTACTGGCCGTCAAACTTGTTTCTTACTTTCTGTTACGTTGCTGCTTTATCTTATTAACTCCTATGTTTGTATCTGCCCAGACCCTATTGGTACTGGGCTTTTTTTTGTTTGTCACTCTCTGGTCAGTCTCAATTTAGGACGGCAAATAGTTAAGACAGCCAATAGAAACCAAAAAGCCTCTGCGATAGTTGCAGAGGCTTTTGAGTTTATTGCATCAATCTATGGTTTAGCAGTCTGTCGTTTAGCTGATTGCTTTCTCACTTTCCGCCGCTGTCTTTGGCAGCGATACATGCAGTAAGAAATAACCAAGCACTGCCGCTGTCGTCGATCCCATTAAGATACCTAGTCGTGAATAAGTATCGAAGTCTGGATTTGCACCACCGAAAGCCAGCGATGAAATAAAGATCGACATGGTGAAACCGATACCACAGAGCACTGACACGGCAAAGATATGCTTGAAGTTCACACCTTCAGGCAATTTAGCCACACCAAACTTCACCGCTGCCCAGCTAAACGTAAAGATACCCAGTGGTTTACCAACCAACAGTCCTAGCGCGATACCCAGCGGCAACATGGAAGTCAAGCCAGAAAGAGACACCCCTTCAAGCGAGATACCAGCGTTAGCAAAGGCAAAGACAGGTAAGATAGCAAAGGCAACATATGGGTGAAGCGCATGTTCCATGTGTTTCAACGGAGAGTGCTCACCTTTTTTACCCTGTAATGGGATAGAGAAACCAATCACGACACCTGCCAAGGTTGCATGGACTCCGGATTTCAGTACCGCAACCCACAAGATAAAGCCGACAACGATATACCAAATTAACTTAGTCACATTCTTAGCGTTTAGCATGAACAAGACACCCGTCATCGCGAATCCAACCGTCAACGCAAGTGTCGACAAATCGCCACTGTAGAAGAGCGCAATAATCACAACGACGCCCAAGTCATCGATGATCGCTAATGCCAAAAGGAACACTTTAAGACTGACAGGAACGCGCTTACCTAGCAGCGCCATGATACCCAAAGCAAATGCAATATCGGTCGCTGCTGGAATTGCCCAACCTTTAATCGCTTCCGGATCGTTTCCATTGAAAGCAACATAGATAAGCGCTGGCGCCAACATACCACCCACTGCGGCAATCGCTGGGAAGATCGCAGTTTCACGCGATTTCAATGCGCCTTCTAATAATTCACGCTTAACTTCCAAGCCGATCAGCAAGAAGAAAATTGCCATTAGGCCATCATTGATCCAGTGAGATACTGACATGCCAAATACATAAGTATGCAAAACCGCTTGGTAACTTTCATTGAGAGGCGAGTTTGCAATCACCATTGCGATGGCGGCAGCGATCACAAGCAAAATGCCACCAGCAGATTCCATTTTGAAAAAGTCACGAATGACATCGTTCATGATTTCACCCTTTTATTTATAATCGTAATCAACGAACTTTGAAGAATGTAAGCAGTGTATATATAACCATTTTGTAGGAATAATCGCTTGTTTGGATGTTTCACTTCGGTATTTCCGATGTAAGCAATTACCTCAGCCAACCACATTCTCAGTTCATCGACATTCAAGCCATTGAAAAGATTATAGCCAATTCGTTAAACGGATGTTAGTAAAGCGATTGATTATTCATAAATCGTAACAGATAAAACAATGGGCTCCATGAGGAGCCCATTGTTTTAATAACCCGTTAATTGCATAAAGCCTCTTCCAGACTTGCTACCTGCCACATTTATTGGCCCTTCCCAATAGGGAATCAAAAAGGGTAACCACATCTCTTGCTGTACCGCTTTCGTTTGCACGTAGATGTCTTGACTTGGAATTTCAATCACCCATTGCAATGGAATGCGCTTTCCGTCTGACAGCGTTGTATAGAGGATCGGATAAACCGTCACATCCTTTTCCGTTAACGGTATGACTTTGCCAGACGACGTTGATAGCGTACCAAAAATATAAGGAACTCGACTTTGATGACGGTAACGGCTGATGCTAAGTGCCTTGTCGTTGTCGAGGTTGAAGGTGAACCAATCCCACCCTTGCTGCCCTTCTTCGAAAAGGTTGCTGCCCCACTCTTTTTGTAGCCACGCATTGCCCGTTACTTCAATACGACGCCCTTCTAAGAACATACTGCCTTTTACATCGAGAAAGGGAGCGCTAATGCTGAATGACGCAACCGACTCGAGATCGTGTTTAACTTGATAGCCTTTATCACCATTGAGAACAAATGGGCCACCCGTCCTCGTCGCCAGCTCCAGCGAAAAATCATCGGTTGCTATTGTTAGGCTTCCTGGAAACGGCGTTGTACCCAACGAACGCCATGTCCAGTTATCGATCCACATACGAAAGGGTTTATTGGTTGACCCCGCTTGGCCTATCCCACCTCTGGCCACGCGTTGCTCCCGCCAGATCTTTTCTTTTCCCGTTAAAACAACGTTAGCGAGATAAAGCTGAGGGTTTTGCCAACCACTGACTTCTCTTTCATCAGTCGCGATGCGGAACAAACTAAACTGGACGGTGTAGAATTGACCAAATTCGTCTTGCAGCGTTGCAAAATAGTGCCACCATTCATGCTGGTATTGCTCATGAAATTTGAAATCTTCCGGCAACGAGACTTTTTTATTGGGTAATACAGGCTCAAAGATCGTTTTGTCCTGTATGCCCAAAGAGTTATTCAGTCGATATTCTTGCGCCTCATTGGTAGCGGATTGAGACCAATAAAAGCCCATCGCAGCTGTCACCATAGCCGCTAAAAGAAAAGTGAGCATTAATGCAAGATTATTGGATTTTCCAGCTAACCACTTCATCTAGAATGAATCCCTTAATGATTTCATTGGCGTGTTCTTAACCAGACGGATAACGGGTAATGCGCCAGCAAGCATAATCGCGATCATCGCCCAAAGAATGGTCTCTCCGTACTCAATCACATCGATTTGCAATTGCAAAGACCAACCAAACGACTGCTTAATCACTATGTCCACCACCAACGTGGCAAGCGCCATACCGAGTGGAACCGCGATAAGGGCGGAAATCACGCCGAACACAAATAACTGTAAACCACCAAGAATAATGAGTTCTTTACCCGAAACCCCCAGACATCTCAAAATAGAAATATTCTTTTGACGGCTCATCTCTCCTGCTAACGTCGCGAAGAAAAGGCCAAAAACGGCGATCACCAGCGTGATATTTCCTAAGGTATCTGCAATAGCGAAGGTATGATCAAAGACTCGCATCGCTTGACTATAAATGTTGTTGTTATCAAACACTCGTTCAGACGTCAGTCTAAAGATGTTTTCCAAGCGATGCTTGAGGCCCTCGCCATTGACGTTGTCTTTAAGCAACACGCCTAAGCCCACGTTGCCAGAGCCTGCAAACGCATACAGCCAGTTGCGGTGAGACAGCAACACTTGATTGTAAGGATTGCCGTAATCGTAATACACCCCAACGACCAGCCAGCCTCCACCTAATGGCGCAGCAAGATCGAGATAATCGCCGGGTCGGATATCGAGTTTTAACGCCATTGATTCACTGATCATGACGCTTTTACTGTGATGTAAATGATACCAATAATTAGGCACACCTAATTTTACGGTTAGTGCTTCCAACTCGCCGTCGCTTGGGCCAGTACTGACCACTTGAACGATATCACGCTCATCCGCCAGTTCTTTCTCCCAACGCCACCACACTTCATCCACTTCCGGTTGGGCTTCAAGCCAGTTACTCAATCTCGCCGCAGAATTGTTGGTTGGATAAATGTAAAGATCCGCAGCTAAACGCTGGGTTAACCACTTATCGGTGGTGTCTCTAAAACTGCCGACCATGGTTTCAACACCAATGTTGGCCGCCAACGCCAACATAAACGCCATCATGGCAACGCCACGATAACTCATACTGGCAGCCATATCGGCGAAAAACCAACGTAAATTCACCCAGCGCAAAGTATAAGAGAAGCTGTTAAATACCTTCCACATTAAAAAAGGCATGAACAGCGCCACACTCATCAACATCAGTGCAATGATTGTAAAGCCCGATTCTGGCGTCTTCGGAGCTTGATAAACGGCAATCGCCGCTACGGCGAAACCACAAGCAGCGAGAGCTTGCCAAGCGAACTCTTTGCCTGCAAAACGCACCAACGATAACTTAGCGGACAAACGAATGGGCTGAGATTTCAACAAGCGAATGAGCGGCCACAAGCACGATATCAATGCGCCAAGTACCGCCAGAAGCAAACTGTATAGGCTCGACTCCCAACTCCAGCTAATCGACAAGCCTACGTTGGCATCGTACAAATCCCCTAAACTAGCAGAAACAGCAGGGATCAATTCATTTGCCAAAAACAACCCTAAAACATTGCCACAAGCCCAAGCAACCAAAACCAAAATGGTCAGCTCGAGTAATAAAGCTTTGGCTAGCTGCATGCCAGTCACACCCGTTTGTCGCATAATACCAACAAGCGGTTGACGCTGGATAAGCGATAACGACATCGCTTGATAGAAAATAAATAAGCCAACGAGGAAAGAAAGCATCCCCATTGCAGTCAGATTAAGGTGAAATGCTTTGGTCAATGATTCCAGTTCATCTTGGCTGTTTCGAACCAGCGTCAAACCATTGGGCAAATAACGTTTAAGGTGTTCTAGCTTCTCTGGCGGCATTTCTGCACAAGCGATCACCGATAAACCTGAGCTGCGCTTTAGCATGCGTAACAATGAAATGTCAGCGACCATACGGCTGCCATTTAAGCGTTGTTCACGGTCAACACGTAAAGGCCCCAGTTGGCTGCCATCTTCTAAAGCAATAAAGTCGCCATCTTGCCACGCCATGTGTTCAGCAAGATCTTGGCTAATAAGAATGGGATAAGGCGGGTTCATTAACGCTAGTGAGGTGGCGCGATTTAAAGAGGTCTCTTTCTCCAACTGCAGCATGGCAACCGGATCCATACCAATCAACATCAACCCCATACCATCTGCCGTTTTGATATGGTGCATATCAAATGGCGTACATTGCTGAAAACCTGCTCGGCGTAATTGAATATAAAAACCTTGGGGAATCTTATTGGCGCTGTGTTTTGGGCGAATGCGATATGGCAGAGGGTTATTGAAGAGTTTCTCGCCGTTTTGATAGCTTTCTTGCGCATGGTGATTGATGGCTGTGACACCAACCAATAAAGACACGCCTAACGTGAGGCCAAGCCACACCAATAATATTTGTAGCGGGTAACGTCTGTAGTGACCGAGTAGTGCCTTAACTACGGGCCATAACATGCAGTTGCCCCCCTTGCAGGCGAATCATCCCTTCCATGTGTTTGGCCACTTTTTCACTGTGTGTTACCAACAATAAAGTGCAGTCTAGCTGACGGGTAAGCGAGGTGAGTAAGCGCATAACTGCTTCGGCATTGCGTTCATCAAGGCTGCCTGTGGGCTCATCCGCCAACAGCAATTTGGGTTCCATATACAACGCACGAGCAATGGCCGCTCTCTGCTGTTGTCCCCCAGACACTTCTTCCGGATAACGCCCAAGAAGCGGCATGAGATCCAAAGCCGATAAAATTTGACGCCACAACCCCTTATCATCAGGAAGGCCCTTTAATTGGCGGCAAAAACGAATATTGTCGGCAATATTGAGTGTAGGTAACAGGTTGAATTGCTGGAAGATATGGCCAATATTATTTCGACGGTAGGCAGTTCGCAGATGCTCTGGGGCATCGTTCATAGCAAATCCCGGAAACATGATTTCGCCAGAATCAACAATGTCGAGGCCGGAAATCAAATTCAACAAAGTGCTTTTACCGGAGCCACTTTCCCCCATCAAAGCAAGTTGTTCCCCTTGCTTCAGGGACAATTCAGCACCTTGTAGTACGGGATGAAACTCGCCTCCATCCACATAGCCTTTACATAGGTCTGAAAGTTGTAGCATTGATCTAATCACTTTGTTGCTTTGAGAAATTGGAACCAGAATCTACACTAAAAACCTGATAACCGGAAGTATTTTGAGCCCTACATCACGCTATTTTGGTTTTCTTTTGCCTTGAATCACCCCCCCCCTCCTTTTTAAGTCACTTACCGACAAAGTAGACAGCAAGCACTTGAGTCGACTATGAAAATGCGACAACATGAAAATACTCAGACAGGTGCATTACTCGTTAAGGAAAACGGAATGAAAAAAGTGCTGGTGTTAGGGGCTTCTGGCTACGTTGGTTCACAGTTGATCCCGCAGCTTCTTGAACAAGGTTATCAGGTTACGGCGGCGGCAAGGCATATCGATCATTTGCGAGCGCGAGTGCTGCCCCACCCTTCTCTGACCTTTCACTACCTCGATCTGGCCGATCAAGAACAAACCCAAGCACTGATCCCCCAATTTGAGCTCATTTACTTCCTCGTACACGGCATGGCCCATGGACACGACTTTGTCGACTACGAGTTATCGCTTGCCGATCATTTCTATCAAGCACTTGTGGGCAGCGATGTTAAGCACGTCATTTATCTCAGTGCCATCCAACCGCAATCGGGCTGCTCGCAGCATTTACTGGCGAGAAAAATGACCGGGGATGTGATTCGCAAAGCCAATATCCCCGTCACCGAGCTTCGTGCAGGCGTTATCATTGGCCCAGGCTCTGCGGCTTTCGAAATTATGCGCGATTTTGTTTACCACTTACCCATTCTGATCACGCCCAAATGGGTCGACTCAAAAGCCAATCCGATCGCACTCGACAATTTGAATCATTACTTGTTGCGTCTAGCGGAGGAAACACCAGAGCAGCATCACACTTACGAAGTCGGTGGACCCGATACCCTCTCCTACCGAGATCAATTTCGCACCATTTGCCAAGTCACCAAGATCCCGTTCCGCTTGGTCAGCTCTGCGTTACTCACGCCGAGGCTTGCCTCTCATTGGCTTGGGCTAATCACTTCGGTGCCCTCCAATATCGGCAAAGCCCTTTTGGCGGGCTTAGAGCACGACTACATTGCCAACTCCCAAGCAATACGAGAAAAATACCCTCAACCACTGATTCGTTACCAAGACGCTGTGGCTCAAGCGGTTGAAAATGAAGGTACTTTCGTGAGGAGCAATGTTTGGGGATTTGATCCAGCAGCACTTCAACGTTGGCAGCCAGGCTACGGTTACTACGCCAAACAGGCAGGAGCAAGCATACGCACCCAAGCAAGTGCAGAGTCACTTTGGACATGGGTGCAAAAAATTGGCAGCCGCAAAGAGGGGTACTTTTTTGCCGATATCTTATGGCGCACTCGAGAATGGCTCGATGTGCTCTTTGGCGGCTCTCGCCCTGTTCGACGCTCTCCCGCCGGTCCTGAGCTAAAAGTTGGCGACTATATCGATTCTTGGAAAGTGATTCGCTGCGAAAAGCAGCAATTTCTTTCGCTGTTTTTCGGCATGAAAGGGCCCGGTTTAGGTCGACTCGAGTTTACCATCCACGATCATGGTCATTATCGGGAGCTCAATGTCACCGCGTGGTGGCATCCGCAAGGTTTTCCGGGTCTACTTTACTGGTTTGCCATGATGCCTGCTCACCTGTTTATTTTTAATGGCATGGTAAAAGCGATCGCCAAAAAAGCCTCACGGGAAAAAGGGGGGACGACCAATTAGCACCGCTTTCGTTAGCATCTTTTTGGCATAACCGTATCAATCTCGGTCCAAACCTGACTTTGTTTCTATTATTAGAATTATCACTAAAACAAATCAGGCACGATTATGCACTTCGACTCCGGTCTTTTAGCGCTGCTTTTTGTCATTATTGCGCTTTTTATTGGTGCCCTTGTTCGGCATCTTTTGAAAGGTTCCCAAGTACCTTACACCGTTGCCCTGCTAATACTCGGTATCGCAATTGGTTTGGCTCATCGCGGCAACGCATTTACCGACAATTATACGCTTATCGGCGAGACATTAAGCCTTGCCTCTGAGATCGATCCTCATCTGTTTCTGTTTTTGTTCCTACCAACACTCATCTTCGAAAGTGCTTTTGCGATGGAAGTTCATCTCTTTCGCAGAATGTTTACCCAAATCGTCATTCTCGCCGTCCCCGGATTAATGCTGGCGATATGGTTGACCGCTGAACTCGTGGCATGGGTATTACCTGAACATTGGCAGTGGAGCTGGGCACTCTGTTTAATGTTTGGCGCACTCATCAGTGCCACCGACCCGGTAGCCGTGGTTGCCTTGCTAAAAGAAGTCTCATCGAGAAAACGATTGGAGACGCTCATCGAAGGAGAATCACTCCTTAATGACGGAACTGCGATCGTTTTCTTCTCCCTTTTTTATGGCTGGGTATTGATGGAATTCAGCAACCCTGGCGAAGCGATCACAGCGCCACCATGGCAAGCTGTCGCGCAGTTTTTTGTCGTGGTGTTTGTCGGACTCGCCGTCGGACTTATCCTTGGTGGCTTGTGTATTTTGTGGATAGATCGGGTGTTTAACGATCCTATGATTGAGATTTCGCTCACCATTGCCGCCGCCTATTCGGCATTCTTTATTTCCGAAAACTTCCATGTTTCCGGCGTGGTCGCGGTGGTCACACTAGCGATTATGTTTGCCAGTGTGGGGAGAACAAGGATCAGCCCCGAGGTGGCAGGCTTCTTACATCATTTTTGGGAAATGATGGCTCACATGGCCAACACCTTAATTTTTCTTCTTGTTGGGATCTTGGTGGCCATTCGCGTCCCACTCGACGATAAAGAAGCTTGGTTGGCACTCTTTGTTCTCTATCTGGGCATCATGGCAATACGAGCCTGCTCCATCACCGTGTTCATGCCCATTCTCAAACGAATCGGTATTGGCATCACCTACGAAAAAGCCGTGGTTCTCTGCTGGGGTGGCTTGCGTGGCGCGGTTTCTCTGGCTCTGGCCATGACCGTAGCATCCTCCGACATCATTCCTAAACAGATTGGCGATCATGTGCTGTTTCTGTGTGCGGGCATTGTGGTGTTAACCATCTTGTTTAATGGATCCACGATGGGACACGTTTTGAAGTGGTTAAATCTAAGCAGCTTACCCCCGGGTAAGCAAGCTACAGTGGACAAAGCACAGCACGAAGTTAACCGAGTATTGCACGATATGCTACCCACGATGATGACCAGTGATTTTCTCAAAGGGGCTGATTGGGAAACCGTGAAACAAGGCGCTAAATTACAAGTGCTCAAAGAGTGCAATTCGCCCACAGAAATCACGCAGGATGAATTGCACACTGCTTACTTGCGGCGTCTGCTCGAAACCGAACGTAAACACTATTGGACACAATTCTCTCAAGGTCTGATTGGCAAACAAGCAACCAACAAATTGGTCGAAGCGGTTGAACATGCTCTCGATGGCGATCCTATCATTGGCCCTCGCAATGAGTTGTTTACCACTTGGCGTTTGCCCGATTGGGTGGAACCACTTCGTCAATACAATAGTTGGAACAAGCTGCTGCTCAAAGTTTATTTCCGTCGTTTGGCGTTGGGCTACGATGTGGCTCGTGGCTTTATCCAAGCTCAAGAAGCACTCGAAAGTCACATTGATACCCTAGCACCTGATGCCGAGATCGCCGTTATGGTTCGCCAACAAGTGGAGCTCAATAAACGCCTCACGTTTGAGCGAATCGAATCGCTACGGATGAGCTTTCCTGAAATTATCCAAGCCCTGCAATCCCAGGCCGCGACAAGGTTACTGCTCAACAGAGAGCGAGCGGTGATCAACGATCAACTAAAACAAGCAGTACTGGACAAACCTGAGGCACAAAAATTGCTGAATATGGTTGAAGAGCGTATGGCAGCTCTGCAAAAAGAATCCATTTTTGACAAGTCGCAGGAGCAAAAGCTCATTAATGACATTCCTTGGGCTAGAGAGCTGAAGAGCAAAACTCGTGAAGAGCTCACCAGTTGGATAGAACACACCGTCTATGACGCAGGTCAGTTGATTTGTGAGAATCAGCGACCACTCAACCGAATTGGCATTGTCAGCCGCGGCAGCATCACGGAACTCTATGAAACGCGTTCCGACGACAACCTAGAGAAAGTTCGTACCACGATTGGTCCGGGAGAAACCTTTGCCTTGATCTCGCTGCTCACTGGCAAAACCAACGCTCAGTATGTCTCGGATACACCGACAGATATTATGTGGCTGCCCGTAGATAAACTGAAGCTACTCATGAATCAAGATCCCAATCTAACGGCGGTGGTCTGCCAACTATTTAAGCAGCTCAAATCGGTCTAAGCGCTAGAAAAACAAACGCCGCTTTTAAAGCGGCGTTTGTTTATTTTCCAGTAAAGCTCAGCGGGATCTCCGCCAATTGGTTACCGAGGTTGCTCGGGAACACCAAATATTCACCATGATATTTGACGTTAGATTTATAGTCCGTCACCTTGTGAACCATAAAACCCGCTGCGCTCGCTTTCTCAACGAAACCGGCATGGTGACCACGAACAAACCAGCTCATCGGTTTCACTAATAGCTCGCCGTCAAAACAGTTTTCGCACTGCTGCGCGCACAGTGCCAAAGAGTTCTGTCCTTCCGTGAAAATCTGCACTTTGCCACAGCCGACAATCGGATCTGAAGTCGACACTTCCCAGCCCGCGTTTTCCATTTCATCGAGAAAAGCTTCGATCTGTTTGTCGGTAATCGCTTTTGGTGCGCCCTCTTGGGCAAAGAACGAAGCATAAAACGCAGAAATACGTTGGAACGTTGGCAACAGCGCCGCGTCATTTCCTTTCGAGCGTCCTGCTTTTTGCCAGCGAGTTAAGTCCGCGACAACACAACGGTCGAAACGCTGACCTTTCAGCGCTTTGGTCACCCAACGTACCAAAAAGTGGTTGTTGGCAATCGGTGCGTCGACCAATTTGCCCGATTGATGTTCCGCAGCCAGCTCAGCGAGTGCGGTATTCACTAAGCGCTGAATTTCACTTGTGTAGTTCGACATTATGCTTTTCGTCCGAAAATCCAATAAAACAGTGCTGAAAGCACAGAGCACGCAGACATCACTAGCACCATAGGCCAAGTCACTCCTGATGGCAGTATCGCAACCAAAGCACCAACTAGAGAGCCAGTGCCAAAACGCAATGTGCCCGCCAGAGAAGACGCCGTCCCTGCCATATTAGGGTAGCCAGAAAGCAATAGCGCCATTGCGTTACTGCCGATGGTAGAAAGTGTGCCGATAAATAGAACCACGAATGGTACCGTGCCCCATAGCCCAAGGTCTAGTAGCCAACTGACAAATAGACCAAGACCGGCGATCAATTGAACAGTCAGCCCCAAACGCAACATGAAATGCGACCCTACTTTCTTCACCATTCGGCCATTTAGGCTGGTCATGATGATCATCGCAACGATGTTCAAGCCAAACAAATAGCCAAACTGATCGGGTGAAATACCATAAATATCAATATAGACAAACGAGCCTGCGGTTAAAAAAGCAAACATTCCGGAGAAAGAGAACGCGCCAGACAGAATCAACCCCATCGCTGTTTTGTTACAGCATAACTTTAAGTAGTTACGCATGGTCGTTTTGAAGCGCAATGGCTGTCGGTTTTCTACCTTGAGTGTTTCTGGTATTTGCCACCAGACAAGGGCGATCACGATAACGGCAAAAAACGCCAGCACCCAGAAAATTGAACGCCAGCCAAACCAAATGGCTAGGTGCCCACCGATCATTGGCGCGACAAGGGGTGCAATAGTGATCACCAATGTGACGAACGACATCGCACGCGCAAAGTCCTCGCGATCAAACATATCGCGAACCACGGCTTGAATGATCACCGCTGCCGCGGCCCCCGCAAAGCCTTGCGCGGTGCGTACATACGTTAACGCATCAATGCCATTGGTCGTGGCGCTGACCACCGCCGCTAGGCCAAAAAAGAGCACCCCAAGCAACAAAACCGGACGTCGACCAAAACTGTCTGCCAGTGGACCATGAATCAGTTGGCCGAGCGCAAAACCTGCGGTATAAGCGGTTAAAGTAAACTGCACCGCACCGGCATCGACGCCCAAATCGCGTGCTATGGTCGGCATCGCTGGTAGATACATGTCGATGGCCAAGGGTGTCAACGCACCGATGGCACCGAGTACAGCAAACAAAAAGAGGCTAATTTGTGATTGGCTAACGGCTTGAGATTGATTGGTCATTGATTCTCCGTTTTGGTTGCGATTGCGTCGCAACACTCCGGTCACAATACAATCTCGTTGCCCATGTTCCACAACAGTTTGCCAAACGTTGGCCGTTGTCCTTTCTGCTAGAAATTCTGGGAGGGAAATGATGGCGTGATGCCATAGCAGCCTGCGTGAAGAGGTTAAAGAAATGTCAGCAGGCTGAACTATTGTGATACAGATTAGGCAGAAAGACTAGTTCCGTATAGGAACTAAATCATTTCCAAACAGAGTCTATTTCTTCCTGAGTGAGGTAACGGTATTCTCCCGGCTCAAGACTTTCATCCAGCTCGATCGCGCCAATACGCTCACGATGTAATTGCTCAACTTTGTTACCCAATGCCGCGAACATGCGTTTCACTTGATGGTATTTGCCCTCATGGATAGTCAGCAGCACTTCGTTTTCATCCGCATTGACGATGGTCATCTGCGCTGGAAGCGTTAGCTCCTTTTCGTTACGCAATTGTACGCCTTCGGCCAGTTTTTCTGCATAATCACTGCCAATCGGGTCCGCCAACCAAACACGGTAAGTTTTGTCGCATTTATGCTTAGGCGAAGTAATACGGTGTGACCACTTACCGTCGTCGGTGATCAACACCAAGCCCGTGGTATCCACATCCAAACGACCTGCAAAATGAAGCTCATCCATTTTTACTTCGTCTAATAAAACAAACGCAGTGTGGTTGAAACCATCTTCATGCGAGCAGACAAAACCTTCAGGCTTGTAAAGCATAATGTAACGCGGTCCTTGCATCGCCAGCTCGCGCCCTTGCCATTCAACCACACACTCTTCCGTTACTTTTACCGCACCGCTTTTTTGCACTTGTTCGTTAACGGTCACTTCACCACTTTTTAGGATCTTAGTGGCCTCTTTTCGCGTCGCGCCAAGCGCATCGCAAAGAAATTTATCTAAACGCATGAATACCTCATCTGGTTAAGGTCGGGTATTATAGCGAGCTCACAAAGAATAGTTGAGTGATTTCATCGTTTCCATGTACACCCTCAGACCTTATCAAGCCGACTCAGTCAAAGCCGTTGTGCACTATTTTCGCCGCCATTCCACGCCGGCAGTCATTGTGCTGCCAACTGGGGCGGGCAAAAGTTTAGTGATTGCCGAATTAGCACGATTGGCGAAAGGACGCGTATTGGTGCTGGCGCATGTAAAAGAGCTGGTTGAACAAAATCACGCGAAATATGAGGGATATGGCTTACAAGGTTCGATTTTTTCGGCAGGATTGGGACGAAAAGAAACCCAACATCAGGTGGTTTTCGCCTCTGTTCAATCGGTCGTTCGAAATTTAGAGCAGTTTCGTAATCAATTCTCTCTGCTGGTAATCGATGAATGCCACCGAGTACCGGAAGAAAAAAGCAGCAGCTATCAAAAAGTCATTAGCCATTTAACGGATCTCAATCCGGGGATAAAAATCCTCGGCCTAACGGCCACGCCTTATCGCTTAGGCATCGGCTGGATTTACCAATATCACACTCGCGGCCAAGTTCGCAGCGAAGACGCGCGATTTTTCCGCGATTGTATTTTTGAATTACCCATTCGCTATTTGCTCGATGAAGGCTTTCTTACCCCAGCCAGAATGATGGACGCCCCCGTCTTGGCGTATGATTTTTCACAGCTGAAACCCGCTAACACAGGCCGCTATAAAGAAGCAGAGCTGTATATGGTGATCGATAAAGCCAAGCGTGCGACACCGCAGATCGTTGATCAAATCCTTCATCTCGCCCAAACCAAGCAGGGTGTGATGATTTTTGCAGCCACGGTGCGTCATGCCCAAGAGATCCACGGCTTATTGCCCGTAGATGACAGCGCTATCGTCATTGGTGACACGCCGACACCAGAACGAGATGAGATCATCCGTCGCTTCAAAGCGCGTGAAATCAAGTTTTTGGTCAACGTCTCGGTGCTCACAACCGGCTTTGATGCGCCCCATGTTGATCTGATTGCGATTCTGCGCCCAACCGAGTCCATCAGCCTTTATCAACAAATTGTTGGGCGTGGTTTGAGGCTCTCCCCCGGCAAAGAAGAGTGTTTAGTGCTCGATTACGCGGGCAACAGCTATGACCTTTATCAACCAGAAGTCGGCGATCCCAAACCAGACTCAAACAGTGAGATCATCACCATTCCCTGCCCCGCTTGCGGCTTTAATAACAACTTTTGGGGCAAGCTCGACAGCAATGGCTTTTTGTTAGAGCACTTTGGCCGACGCTGCCAAGGGTATTTCACTGACGAAGAGAGTGGAGAGCGAGAGCATTGTGGTTATCGCTTTCGCGCCAAATATTGCGGTGAATGTGGCGCTGATAATGACATTGCAGCGCGCATCTGCCACGAATGCGATGCCACTTTAGTAGACCCAGATAAAAAGCTCAAAGAGGCGTTAAATCTCAAAGATGCGTTAGTGTTTGAATGCCTTGAGATGGTGTTGAGTGTGCATAAAAATCCTGAAGGCAAATCGCAGCTAAAAGTCAGCTATCTCGGCGATAATCAAGCCCAAGTGCATGAATTTTGGCCTTTAACCACCGCCAAACAGAAATTGCTGTTTAAGAATCAGTTTGTGCGACCTCACTTGGCAGACAAACATCGTCCTTTCGAAGAGGCCTCGCCAACCAAAGTGGTAGCTCACCAGCATCGATTCCGACCGCCACAATTTGTCATTGCCCGAAAAAGCGGCCGTTTTTGGAAGATGCGCGATAAAATTTTTGAAGATGAACTGCAAGAGCGCTAGCCTGATTCGGACAGAGACAAGGTTCACTTTCGATTCATCTTTATTCATTTATACTCGGCTCACACTCTTTACCAAGGTAAGAACATGTTAAATAGTAAGCTCACTTGCGCTCTTTTATTCTCTTCTCTCCTTGTTGCGCCCGCCATGGCGCAAAACCTTGAGCAAGATGGCCACAGACTTGTACAGGACGTCTACAAAGAAGGCACGGCAATCGAGTTTGATGAAGATCAGAACGAAGTATACCAAGCTGTGCAGCAAGGGTTGATCAAGCCTTTTTCTGAACTTTATTCTACCGTCGACAAACAACTCAATGGTCGCCTGATCAAAGTCGAGTTAGAAGAAGATGATGACGAATGGATCTATGAGTTAAAATTGGTCCATGATAATCACATCATCAAAGTGGAGTACAACGCCACCACCTTGGAACTCATTGAGATAAAAGGTCGAAATTTACACGACGTCATCAAGAAATAGAGAAAGATCATATGAAAATTTTGGTAGTGGAAGATGACCCTCGTTTGGGCGAACAGATTATTGAATCCCTCGAAAAAACGGGCTGGGTGCCTGAGCTTTCTCAAGATGGAATCGATGCTTTGTACCGTGCGACGTCAGAAGAGTGGGATGCAATAGTGCTGGATCTAGGCCTACCGAAGTTAGACGGATTAACCGTACTAAAAGGCATTCGTGACGAAAACATCAACACACCAGTGGTTATTTTAAGTGCGCGAGATACCCTTACTCAACGCGTGGAAGGCTTAAACGCAGGTGCCGATGATTACTTAACCAAACCGTTTGAAATGGTTGAACTGATCGCTCGCATTCGCGCCCAATTGCGCCGAGCCTCCGGTAACGCGTCACCAGTAATGCAAATCGGAGACCTGAGCTTGGACACACGTACGTCAAAAGTGATGTGGCAGGGTCAGGCGGTGAGTTTGACCGCACTGGAATACAAAGTGGTTGCCTATTTTGTGCATAACGCCGATAAAGTGATTTCACGTACTGAGCTGGTGGAACACATCTACAAGCAAGACTTCGACCGTGATTCCAATACCATTGAAGTCTTCATTGGACGCATTCGTAAGAAGATCGCACCCAATATCATTAAAACCGTTCGCGGCCTTGGGTATCAGCTCAATGCCAACTAAGCGACCGCTTTTCAAGCACCTCAGCTTAAAAAGCCGCCTATTTTTGGCGGCTTGCCTGTGGGTGACCGCAATGATCATCGCTGCCGGTGTCGGGATTCCCAAGCTGGTTAAAGAGTATTTAGTCAGTGATGTGGAAAGCCAACTGCGCTTAGCGCTAGATGAAATTTCGGCCAACCTCGAAGCCGGTAAGAATGGTAGCATTGTTCTTTCATCACGACTTTCTGACCCTCGTTTCAGTCAGCCATACAGCGGCCTATATTGGACGGCAACGATCAACAACCAAACTCTGCGTTCTCGCTCTCTTTGGGATCGCACGATTCAAATCAAGCAAGGTCCCATACGAAAAACGGTGCTTGGGGCGAAAAATGAACGTTTAATTGTGTTAGAGCAGGATGTATTTCTCCCTGAGTACGTGAAACCCGTCCACATTGTGATTGGCATGGATGAAGCGCCGATGAAATCCACCTTGGACCATTTAACTGGACAACTGTGGATGATTCTCGGTCTGCTCTTTGTTGGCGTCATGACCGTGATTGGTTTGCAAATCGCTTGGTCATTCCGACCATTAGGGAAATTACAACGCGAGCTCAAAGCGCTAAGAGCCGGTAGCCAACAACAGCTCGAAGCCAGTTATCCAGCGGAAGTATCGCCGCTGATCGATGATCTCAATGCCCTGCTCTTCCATTATCAAGAGTTGTTGCAACGTGCTCGCAACCATGCGGGCAACTTATCTCACTCCTTAAAAACACCGCTATCTGTTTTGCGTAACGAAATCAGCCAATTGGATGTCGAATCAAGCCACAAGCTCTTACCACCGGTTGAACAGATTCAGCAGCATATTGATTACCATCTTGGTCGTGCTCGAATGGCAGGCTCGATGAATATTCTTTCGGTGAAATCCAACCCTTCTGAGCGTGTCGATGCCATTTCCATAGCGTTCGATAAAGTCTATGCCGAGCGAGATCTATTGCTTATCAACGAACTGGACAGTGAACTGGAGGTGGCCGTCGATCAAAGCGATCTCGACGAGATGCTGGGTAACTTACTTGAAAACAGCTACAAATGGGCGCGCAGCCAAATTCGAGTCCATAGCACACTAACAAGCGACGACCAGCTTACGCTCATCATCGAAGATAACGGGCCAGGAATCGCTGAGGAACACCTTACTCAGGTGCTGAAACGGGGTGTTCGCCTTGATGAGACCACGCCAGGTACCGGCCTGGGACTGAATATTGTCGCGGAAATGGCCTACAGCTATCGCGGCGATCTTACGCTAGAACGCAGCCAACTTGGCGGTTTACGCGCCAATTTAACCCTTAAGCTGGCAGCAAAGGGCTAGCGACGATAAGAAACCACTATAAAACAGCGCTTTTGGCGGAATATCAGTTGCTCAAAGCACGGTTGAGTGGTAGTATCCGCGCTCGCTTTGACAGGAAACTTCCTGTTGAAGCCATACTTACTTCTGTAAGGTCGCATTACAGGGTATGAAATTAACTTTTACTAATTTGAGAGTAAAACTATGAAATTTGAAGCAGTAGTACGTACTGAACTAGGTAAAGGTGCGAGCCGCCGCCTACGTCTTGCTGGCCAATTCCCAGCAGTTGTTTACGGTGGTGAAGCAGCACCAGTTGCAGTAGCACTAAACCACGATGACATCGTAAACCAAATGGACAAGCCTGAATTCTACGAAGCAATCACTCTAGTGATCGGCGGCGAAGAAGTTAAGGTTAAGCCACAAGACGTTCAACGTCACGCGTTCAAGCCAAAAGTTGAGCACATGGACTTCATCCGTATCTAATTCCTCACCAGGGAATTAATCGGATTTAATCCAACCTTTTGCATATATAAGATTCTCGGCCTTACCATCCGAACAATCTAAAAAATTCGAAACCCCAGAGACTTACCACCTCTGGGGTTTCACCGTTTTATGCCCTTTCCTACGTTTATACTCTCTCCCACATCGCTGCCTTCTTTAAGAAGCACCATCAAAACGCAAACCATCCAAAAGGCTTACTCCTTTTCATTCTATAATTTGCACTGCCTTTGCATTTTCTCTCGCATTCTCTGTAATCAGCTTCGACGCAACTTGAAGCAACAGCACATTAATCCTGATCGACGCTTTTAATTACCGCACGCTTTCTGCTACTTTCCGCTCAATTTTTTACTCTATCACCGTTTATATACAAACTACTTGGTGTGACAGTTCGGCAGCCAATAATCCTCCCTCGACAAACATCACGAGAAACGCTTTCGAGGGTGAGCTTTTTTGGGCCGATAGCACTGCGCCAGCAAGTAGGAAAGGAATCTATGAATTTTTGGCAAATACGCATTCTACCCGTCACTCTTTTGGGTGCTCTGTTATCGGGATGCGGCAGTGACAGCAGCAACTCATCCCCGGCAGAACCCAGCCGTCTAGAACCGAACCAACGCTACGATTTGCTTTATCGAGCGACCTTTGGCCCAACCCCAAATAGTTATCAACAAATGGCGTCAGTTGGCTACCAATCTTGGTTGGATCAGCAATTTTCAATGCCCCCCTCATTCCATCTTCCGCTCTTACAAAGTTATGTGATTGAGGGCGATACGCCCACTCAATCAGATCGCGTTGCAGTCTGGTGGCATCAGGCTAATCATGCTCCTGATCAACTGCGCCAGCGAGTCGCCTTTGCCTTGAGTGAGATCTTTGTTGTGTCACGTTATGGCGCCAGCCTCAATGGCCGTGCGCAAGAGCTCACACACTATTACGATATGCTGTTGGAACACGCTTTTGGCAATTATCGTGATCTGCTGGAAGCGGTAACTCGCCATCCCGTAATGGGCGACTACCTTTCGATGATGGCAAACCAGCACGCCGATCCGCAAAAGAACCGCTTCCCAGATGAGAACTACGCGCGCGAAGTGATGCAGCTATTTAGCATAGGTCTGTACCAACTCAACCAAGATGGCACCCCTTTACTCAATAACGGGGCCCTGCTCCCGACTTATTCACAAGATGACATCGAAAACTTAGCGCGAGTCTTTACCGGTTGGCACTTGGCGGACAAAAGTAATGGCAGTTGGACCAGTAAGCAGGGAGATTGGTTTCAAGCCATGGCACCTTATGCGGACAAACACGATAGCGATGAGAAGTTCGTCATGGGTGAGCGCTTCCCTGCTGGGCAAAGCATTGAACAAGATATGGCTCAAGCGATGGCGATGTTGACCAACCACCCCAATACCGGTCCATTCATCGCTCGCCTACTTATCCAAAGGCTAGTCACGTCCAACCCGTCCCCTCAGTATGTTGAACGTGTGGCTTTGGCCTTTAATGACAATGGCAACGGCATACGAGGCGATCTCAAAGCCGTCATCCAAGCTATTTTGCTCGACCCAGAAGCACTCAATGGCCCAACAGAGCGCTTGAAAGAGCCGCTGATTTCAATGGCCAATCTTTACCGTGCGCTCGAAGCCAAAAGTGCCGACCCAACCGGACGTTACCACAACAGCAATGGTACGTTTTTCGCCTTTGGCCAAGCGCCTCTCTCTTCTCCGAGTGTGTTCAATTTCTTCTCGCCGGACTACGCGCCAAATGTGCAAATGAAGGAAAAAGGCCTAGTAGCGCCAGAATTTCAGATTCTAAGCTGGAACAACTTCATTAATATCAGTAACCAGATGTGGTCTGCTACTGGAAACAGTCAATACGATTCAGAAGAGAACCCAAAGAAAATTGTCGTTAATCTCGCCCCGTTAGAAACGCTCGCGAATGATCATCCCGCGCTGATTGCCGAGCTGAGCCGACGCTTTCTGTCCGAGCAAATCAGCCCAGAACTTGCGCTCATCATTGAGCAGAACTTAAATCAGCTCAAAGAGCACCAACAAAACACCAAAGTGCGTAATGCGCTGCATATCATTTTGAACAGTCAAGAATTTCACACCGAGGTAAGCAACGCATGGTGACTCGTCGACAATTTATCTCTGCTCTCGCCGCCACACCTTTGGTATCGATGATAGGCAGCAAACCCAGCTTCGCTCTACCCACCAATGATTACAAAGCGCTTGTGTGCGTGTTTTTATTTGGTGGCAATGATGGCTTTAATATGTTGGTTCCGACCAGTGATGCCCATTACGATGAATATGCCCGCGCTCGGCCTGACATTGCGTTAGCTAAAGAATCGCTGTTGCCGCTGACATTGGCCACAGGTTCAACGCTCTCTTTGGGGCTTCACCCTGCCATGAGTGAACTGCAAGCATTAGTTAACCGCGGTAAAGCGATTCCCATTGTCAACAGTGGGGTACTCGTAGAACCCACAACCAAAGCAGAGCTCGTCAATGGAACTCGCGCTCTACCGCCTTTTCTTTTTTCACACAACTCACAACAAGCTGAATGGCAAAGGGGTTGGGCGGGCAGTTCCTCCACGTTAGGTTGGGCAGGCAGAATGATGGATGTGCTTTCCAATGGGCAGTTAGAAGTGAGCCCAACGTTCAGCATCAACGGCTATGTGCAGTGGCTGAATGGTGAGAAACAGCGCGCGAATCTGATCAACCCAGATGGCATGCCCACTTTATGGGCAAACAATAATACGTTGAGGAAACAAAGCTTTGACCAAGTTTTGGCGCTGCAGCCCGATAGCCTATTTGCACAAGCTTTTGATCAGGTGAAGAGCGATTCTATTACCATTCGAGATCAGCTTTCAGCCGCGCTAGAGTCCTCTCCTGAGGAGCCACACTTCCCAGATAACCGATTGAGCCAACAGCTTCATACCGTGGCAAGATTGATCAAATCCAGTGAACAACTAGGGCATCAAAGACAAGTGTATTTCGTTGGCATGGGTGGATACGACACCCATGCTAACCAATTGGTCGCCCATCAAACCTTGTTGGCTGAGCTAAGCCAATCCCTCGACGCCTTTAACACTTCGCTTGACAACGCCGGGATCGCCCATCAAGTCACTACCATGACAATGTCAGATTTCGGCCGAAGGCTTGCCAGCAATGGCTCGGGAACGGATCACGGTTGGGCAAGCAATCACTGGGTCATGGGTGGCGCTCTGCAATCTGGTCGGATTTATGGCCAATGGCCTTCCCTCATCCTTGATGGGGAAAACGATTTTAATCGCGGCCGAATGATTCCAACCACCTCCGTCGAACAAATCGGTGCCACGGTGGCAAAGTGGATGGGTATTCAAACTGAGCAGCAATTGCTCGATGTATTCCCCAATCTCAAGCATTTTGCGCAAAAAGATTTAGGATTCCTTGCTGGATGATGTCTTGTGGATGATCAGTTGCTTTCATTGGCTTTTTGCACTTGGACAACTCTTCCCTTGCCTGCGGATTTTGCTTGGTACATAGCGATATCCGCCTCGTGAATGAGGCTATCCACATTGGTTGACGTCGTCTCAACGTCAACCGTCACTAATCCAATACTTGCGCCAATGACGAGGGCTTTGCGCTCAACAATCACTGGTATCGCAATCGTCTCAAGCAGTGCTTGAGCGATTTGGGTCGCTTCTTGCGTCGATTGATTCTTCAATAAAACGATAAACTCATCTCCGGCATAACGAGCCGCCATGTCCTCCTGACCCACAGTATCCAGTAACCGCTGAGCGACCGCTTTCAAAAGGAGATCGCCGGTTTGGTGACCATACTCATCATTGACGGCTTTAAAGCCATCAAGGTCAATAAATAACAGTGAAAACGGCTGCTTACGCTCCAAGAATTTTGCTATCGCTTGTCTCACGGCAGTACGATTCGGCAAATCCGTGACAGAATCATGTGACGCAAGATGACGCGCAAAACGCTCTGCCGATTTCAGCTCTTTGGTTCTTTCTAAGACTCTAAATTCGAGCTCTTTTCGCCCACGATTCACTTCATTAGCCATGAGATTGAAGCTTTCCACCAACGCTTGAGTCTCTTTAATTCCAGTAAAACCTTCGATGGTTTCCAAATGAGAGATGTGGCTCTCCGTCATTCCTTGAATTTGTTTAGTGAGTTTCCTTATTGGCCGCATTAGCAGACCCGAGAGCTGCCAACTTAAGATAAAACAGATGACAAAACAGGCGATGGCTACCACAAACGTCACTTTTTTAAAATCGTTGATTGCAGCATCTAATTCACTCACGGGTTGAGGAATCATAATGCCCCAGCCTAACGTCGGCGTCACAGTAAACCCAGCAATCATGTCTGCCTTCATTGCCGGTGAATAAAAGCGCTCCACGCCGGTTTCCCCTCTTAACATCCGTTTTACCACACTGATTTTGGCAATATTTTTCGCCTGAGCTTGCCACTCTTTGTTCGGATGAGCCAATACGCTTCCGGTGTTATCGACAATAGCGGCATGCCCTTTCTCGCCAAAGCTCACCGCCTCTTGAAGCTGAGCAACATACTCATTCGCCATCGCCGCCACCCAAACTCGTCCGTATTTATCTTCACGATAGAGATAAATCGTGGGTTGAGGAAGAGACTGTGAAATCACCGGGGTAACTCGCGTGATTTGATCGGCGTTGAGATCCAAGGTTTTGGGAAAATAGACGGGCTCACCAAACAACACTCGACGTTGCATGGTGTTTTTTGAATAACGCGCCAAAGCATGTAAATTGAGCTGCTGGAGAAGGTTAATTTGTTGGGCAGAGAGTTCATTGCTATCAAACTCATCGCTGATCGATTCAAACACCGAGAGCACATCGACGCTGTAGCGCTCTAAAGCGGCACTCAGGTTTTTGGCAAGCAGTAAGTGCTTTTCATTCACGGCTCGATACTCTTTCTCAAGTGCATGCTGAACCGCCCAGTACGAAAAAAGCACAATAGGTACAACAGACACTAACAGCATCACTGATAACAAAATTGCACGCAGAGAAGGTCGCAATACAGGCATAAGCGTTCCAAACATTCGCAACAAGTTCATAAGCACCTTAGCTGTGCTTAACGTTAACCTGCGCCAACTGTCATTTATAGAAATTATAATGATTTATAAGATACGGCGTTTAGAGGTGGCATCAAAGTCATCATCTGTAGTTCGTGTCCGCCATTCATAATTTTTATGAATAAATTTGCAAGAATCTCACTTATTAGAATAGCGCTAACGCCGCTCGATACAAATTTCATGAGCGCGATGATCCCATCTTGATCCTTCATCGCCATTCACCAACGAACAAAATCGCACAAGGGTATCAAGGCTCGCTTGAACGAATGCTTTGCTATAAGAAAAACTCAAAATTAAAAAACGAACAAAAAATAATCAAAATACCATTGACGAGATGTTGGCCCACTTCTAAATTTGATCAGTACCTAAACAACCCACCCTCGACATGGTCGCTGGCTTGCAACCAAACGAGGAGGTTGCTATCGACTTAGATATAGACCGATGTCGTTTAGGTTTCATTTCACGTCTCTGAGAACCGTTAGATACGTGATAAGAGATGGCGTGCCTATCTGCTCTGAGACAATGTGTTTAATGCCAAGCGATTGATTTCAAATGGCCTCCAGAGAATTCGTACCACTAACGTACGAGTAAGAGCAGTTTTACGCCTTAAACACTGCTGCTATGTATTCACGGAGGTTAGAAATATGAAACGAGCCAGCAAATCCTATCGTCTACAGCTCATAAGAGAAGTGGTGACACGACGCGAGCTGCAAACCAGTAACGACCCTATGGCGAATTACATCTATCAACTGATGACAGACAAAACGCATTCAACGCATGACGTTGAACAAAATCATAAATTTATCGGTTGCCATTTTGATGAGCATGCCGGGGGGTGGGTAAACGATAAGTGGGGGCTAAAATAGTCATCAACGAATGCATTTAGCTCTCCTTAGTCAACAGATCTCAAAAGTGTACTAGGGAGAGTTAAAATAAATCTTGCTGCGGGCTTTGTACTTCTTCTTTTGTGCTTGATGGATCTTTACCCTGTGCAAGCTTACGACGATAACGCTGACGACAGAGTTTAATCACGTGCAGCTGTTCACTTGGTGTCATGTTTAGCCAGTTAAAACGCTCTTCACGTTTACGCATGCATCCATTGCAATAACCTTTGTCATCGACACTGCAAACCCCCACACAAGGGCTGGGTACAGTGAAAAACTCCAATTGCTCCATACCGCCTCCTGCTGCTTATCGCTCTCACTGTTCACTCTAATCGTATCTCCATGAGGTAAGAAAGCATTCTCTAATGAAAACATGACCATGGTTGCTTTAAACGACAAATTTTCATACGAAACTATGACCGTATTCTGACAAATACAGCGTTCGATTAACTATACTTCCCACGTTCCCTAAATTCGGAGTTAATATAATGAAGCTTAGTTCAAAAACACTACTTGCTGCTATCTCAATGCCTATCCTAGTAACTGCGTGCGTAAGCAATGGTGACAACGTGAAACAATTAACAGCTCAAGATTTACAGCACCATAATTGGGAACTCGTCAGCATTGATGGCAATGCCATTACAATCAACGAACATCAGCAAGCCCCTCGTCTTGAAGTGGGTGAAAACATGATGGCCAATGGTAACGCGGGTTGTAATAACTTCTTTGGCCAAGCCGAGCTGAAAGATAACCAGTTCCGCATTGAAAAAATGGGCATGACCATGAAGATGTGTATCGATGACGCGATGAACACTGAACAAGCCGTCTCTCAAACCTTGTCTGACTGGAGTGATATCACCCTTACAAAAGACAGCCTAGTGTTGAAAAACAGCAACCACACGCTCACATTCACATTGAAAGATTGGAAAAACTAATCCAGTTTGATCGATTTTTTAGGGCCGCTTTTCGCGGTCCTTTTTATTATCTCGCGACTCTATACCTCTCTTCCCCTCCTACATTCTCTCATCTTGCATCATGGGGCTTTCACTTTATTTCTCCGCATCTGTTCATAGAACCATCAAAAACTGAACAACTTGCACACAAAACTCGTAAACATTTCAATAAATTCAATTTTTTCATTCATAATGAAAGAAAACCGAGACAAGCACGGTCTCTGGTTGCAACACACAAAGCTCAACATGAAAGGAATGTTATGAAACGGCTGACAACACTACTGACTGGCGCGCTACTCTCTGCCAGCGTTTTTGCTACCACACCCTCTTGGCAACAAATCGAAGAAAAAGCACAAGGACAAACGGTCTTTTTCCATGCATGGGGCGGTAGCCAAGAGATCAATGACTATCTTCGTTGGGCTGGAGGCGAACTGAAAACTCGCTATGGTGTCACGCTTAAGCACGTCAAAGTCACCGATATTGCTGAAACCACCACTCGACTCATCGCAGAAAAAGCAGCGGGGAAAAACCAAGGCGGAAGTGTTGATATGGTTTGGATCAACGGTGAAAACTTCAAGTCCATGAAAAACAATGATCTGCTTTACGGACCTTTTGTTGAACAGCTTCCAAGCTGGCAATATGTCAATAAGACGCTGCCAGTAGACAGCGACTTTTCAGAACCCACACTTGGGCTCGAAGCGCCATGGGGTGTGGGCCAATTGGTGTTTATTCATGATGAAAAAACACTTAACAATCCGCCCAGTTCGTTTTCAGAAATGCTGAGCTATGCAAAGGCGTACCCGAATCGCGTCAGCTACCCACGCCCTCCTCAGTTTCACGGCACCAGTTTTTTGAAAGCGGTGCTCATTGAGCTAACTGATAACGACCCAGCATTAGCGAAACCGGTCAACGAGCAAGAGTTTCAACTCATCACTAAGCCACTTTGGCAATATTTGGATGAGTTTCACCGTGTTGCTTGGCGTCAGGGAAAACAATTCCCAACGGACAGCGCTGAGTCTTTTCAACTATTGGATGACGGCCAGTTGGATTTAGCCATCACCTTTAACCCAAATGCGGTTTACTCCGCCCAAGCGAATGGCACGCTAGCTGAATCAACCAAGACATTTGCTATGAGCAAAGGTGCGCTATCGAACATTCATTTCCTCGCCATTCCTTGGAATGCAAACGCAACGGAAGGGGCACTGGTTACCATCAACTTCCTGCTCAGTCCAGAAGCGCAGTCACGCAAAGGCGACCTGTCGATTTGGGGTGATCCCTCTGTATTAGAGAATCAGTATCTCACTGGCAGCGCTAAAAATACGCGCCTATTTAAATCGGTTGCTGAGCCACATCCAAGCTGGCAAACCGCGCTTGAAGCCGAATGGCAAAAGCGTTACGGCAATTAATTCGACCACAACCAAGAGCAAAGGCAAACGAGAGCACGATGTTTAGAGCCGCTTATTTGATACTGATTTTAGTATGCATTGCCCCCGTTATTCCGGGCTTATTCGGCGTGTTGCTCTCGTCTTTTGGTTATATTCCTCCCGTTGGCTTGCACCAATTGTCTTCGGTCGGATTTGATGCGGTATTCACTTGGACTGGCGTGGAAAAATCCATCGCTTTGACGGTGTTTAGTGCTCTTTTCAGTACCTACTTGGCTTGCTTGTTTACTTTCGCAATCTTGCAAGCCTTGTGGCAAAACCGCCATTGGAAAAAAGTGGAGTCGCTACTCTCTCCGCTGCTTGCGATGCCCCACGTGGCGTTTGCTATCGGTTTCGCCTTTCTCTTCTCTCCCACAGGGTTGGTTGCGCGAGTCGCTGCGCAAACGTTGGATGTTGGCCTATCAACGGACGATAATGCTTGGTTTGTCAACGATCCGTATGCGTTGGGGTTGACCATTGCCCTCGCTCTGAAAGAAATCCCATTTTTGTTGCTCATGAGCGTGCCAGTGTTGCAACAGTTAAACGTGGCTCAGCTCAGTCAAGTCTCTGCCTCCATGGGCTATTCACCAGCACAATTCTGGTGGAAAACAGTCCTGCCTCAGTGGCTACAAAAAATGCGTTTTCCACTGTTTGCTGTAATGGCTTATGGCGTTGCGGTGGTTGATCTCAGCTTGATCCTCGGCCCAACGAATCCTGCCACGTTTGCCGTATTGGTGTGGCAGTGGTTTAGTGATCCTGAGTTGGAGTTATTACCAAGAGCTGCCGCAGGTGCGATAGTTCTGTTTGTTATCGCCAGTCTGCTTATGGCAGCGATCGTACTGTTTGAAAAGAGTATCACGGGTTATTTTGGTCGCTGGCAGTATTCCGGTCGATTTGGTTTTTCGCTGCCAGGAAAAACACTCTTTGCTTTTTCAGCGTTACTGGCACTGACCATGTTTCCTTTGATGTTGCTCTGGAGCTTTGCCCACCGCTGGCGATTCCCCGATCTTCTACCCAGCCGTTATAGTGATCGCTTTTGGCAGGCCGAATGGCAAAACGTACTGCCAACCGTAGAACAGAGTTTGCTTTTTGCCCTCGCTACAGCATGCGTGACTGTGCTTTTAGCCTTGGTGGCACATGAATACCGCGATAAGCATCGCATTCATCTTCCAGGTTATGTGATTGCCTTGCCGATGTTGATCCCGCAGCTTTCAATCTTATTTGGATTGCAAATTGCGACGCTTTATCTCTCGTCCGATGCCTATTCGCTTTGGGTATTGTGGTCACACGTGTTTTTTGCGTTTCCACTTGTTTATTTGGCTTTGGATGGCCCTTGGCGCAGCTACAACCACAACTACACGCGCGCCGCGCTCAGTCTTGGTAAAGCACCGATTTGGGTCTTTATTCGCATCAAGATGCCCATTCTGATGCCGGCGATTTTGTATGCTTGGGCAGTCGGGGCAAGCGTGAGTCTTGCACAATATTTACCAACACTGATCCTCGGTGCGGGCCGCATCACCACCATTACCACCGAAGCGGTGGCGCTCTCGAGCGGCTCAGATCGTCGCGTGACTGCCATTTACGCATTGTGGCAAGCCATACTGCCATTCGTTTTCTTTTCTATTGCCCTCTTTATTGGACATTTGCAAACGCGCCGCCATCACGCTCGCGTTAAGGACACTAAAACTCATGACGTTTTGTCTCGAAAACCTCGCCATCCATAAACGCTCGGGCGAGACGCTGTTTTCCGACATCAATTTAACGATTGACGCCGGTGAGATTGTTAGCTTAATGGGCCCAAGTGGTTGCGGAAAATCCACACTACTGAGCCTTATCGCCGGTCATTTGAGTGACGAATTTGAATACTCAGGCACGCTTTCGCTTAACCAACGTGATCTCGCACCTTTGGCCCCACACCAGCGTCAGGTGGGCATTTTATTTCAAGATGATATGCTCTTTCCCCATTTGAATATTTGGCAAAATTTGGCGTTTGCACTGCCCAACGACATCAAAGGGGCGGAGCGAAAAGCACAGGCTATCAATGCTCTCGACAAAATCGCGTTGTCTGAGTTAGCCGACTCTTATCCAGAGCAAATTTCCGGGGGACAACGGGCGCGGGTCAGCTTGATACGAATGCTATTAGCCAAACCACAAATGGCACTGCTCGACGAGCCATTTAGTAAACTGGATAAAGAACTGAGAGTGCAATTTCGCGACTGGGTAATCAGCCAACTGCAACAGGCCAATATCCCAGCACTGATGGTGACCCACGATATTGATGACGTGCCGCCAGGAAGCCGAGTGCTGCATTGGCCTTGGGAGCAGTGCCATGTTAGATAGATTTAGCATTAAAGTGATACGTTGGCCGCTGACGCAAAGTGCCCAAGTGCTCAACCATTATGGTGTCACCGCCAATCAGATCACCGTGCTCGGTTTTGTCTTAGGCTGTTTTGCCCTTCCCGCCCTAATGGCAGAGCAATACCTGCTGGCATTGGCTTTTATTGTTTTAAATCGAGTCTGCGATGGGCTTGATGGGGCGTTAGCACGCCTCCAAGGGATCACCGACGCCGGTGGTTTTCTCGACATCAGCTTGGACTTTCTCTTCTACTCGCTCGTTCCTTTTGGCTTTGTCTTGGCTAACCCAGAACAAAACGCCATTGCTGGCGCGTTTTTGATTTTCTCTTTCATTGGAACAGGCAGCAGTTTTCTCGCTTTCGCGGTAATGGCAGGTAAACGGGGCATTGATAACCCGGTTTATCAAAACAAATCGCTTTATTACATGAGTGGGCTGACCGAAGGCACAGAAACCATTGCATGTTTTGTGTTGTTCTGCCTCTTCCCACACTCTTTCGCGACACTTGCTTACCTCTTTGGTGCCGCATGTTGGTTCACGACAGGGACACGTATCTACTCTGGCTTTCATACTCTCAATCAGGTTGATGAAGAGGAATAAGACAAATTGATCGACGTCAATAGAACATCAACTTTTGCCTGAATGCGATGTTCAAATGACAACACCTTGGTAGCATAACCGCTCAAAATCCCATAAGAGGCGGTTATGTCCCAAACGATTGACCAAGCGGTGTTGAAAATCGCACTGAATTTAAGTTCAACCCTATCAAGCGAACAACAGTACCAACACTTGATTGATGGCATCGCTTCAGTATTTCCTTGTGATGCCGCCGCGTTATTTGTATTTGACCAAGACGGTTTTCTTACGCCCGTTGCGGTGAAGGGCTTATCCCCAGCGGTATTAGGCCGACGTTATTTTCCCGCCACCCATCCCCGTTTAGAGCGTATTTTACAAAGTCGCCACACGGTGCGCTTTGATGCCGATTGCGCCCTACCCGATCCCTTTGATGGTTCGCTGCTCACCGAAGATCAATGTATCGATGTGCACGATTGTCTTGGCAGCAGCCTTTATGTCGACGGCCAATTGGTTGGTGTACTAACAATGGATGCTCTGACCGTCGGCGCCTTTGATTATCTCGACCCCGTGATGGTGGAAACCTTTACCGCCTTAACCGCGGCCACCTTGCGCAATATTGCCCAGTTCAAGGCCTTGAAAGCGCAAAACAAAAAGCAAAAAAGCGTCACGCAAACGCTGATCCAGCAAGCGCGATCCCAGCAAGGAGAAATGGTGGGATTTAGCCCGCAAATCAATCAGCTGCGCAAACAAATCACCACCGTTGCCCCTTCAGATTACGCAGTATTGATCATGGGAGAAACGGGCACAGGCAAAGAGCTGGTGGCGCATAACGTTCATGCGCAATCGCATCGCAGTGACAAGCCGATGATTTACGTGAACTGTGCGGCGCTCCCAGAAGGATTGGCCGAGAGTGAGCTGTTTGGGCATGTAAAGGGCGCCTTTACCGGCGCCAATCAACATCGTGCAGGGAAATTCGAGCTGGCTGATGGGGGCACTATTTTTCTTGATGAAGTGGGCGAGCTGCCTCTGGTACTGCAAGCCAAATTGCTGCGCGTGATTCAGCAAGGGGAATTGCAGCGAGTCGGCAGTGATAAACACCTGCTGGTGAATGTGCGCATCATTGCCGCCACCAACCGAGATTTGGAGAAAGAAGTCGAAACAGGCCATTTTCGCGCCGACCTTTTCCATCGTCTGAATGTTTTCCCAATCAAGGTTCCAGCCCTACGTGAGCGAGAAGGCGATATCCCAGTATTAGCCGGTTATCTGCTTGAAAAAGTTCGCCATCAATTCAATGAGCCTAACTTGCATGTTCACCCAAAACTTTTGAACCAATTAGAGCATCTACCTTGGTATGGTAACGTTCGTGAACTAGAACACACCCTCACTCGCGCCGCTTTGCATGCCATTCAACAAGGACAGACCACCATCAAAAGCGACCATATTGGGACACTGACAAATCAACTTGATGTCAAAAACACATCCACCCTCTTTCCTGAACAAACTCAAGGGATGAGAGAGTTGGTCGAATCCTATCAAAAACAATTAATTGAACACGCTTTATCCCAATCGGATGGAATTTGGGCGAAAGCCGCAGAGTTTCTACAGATGGACAGAGGCAATTTGTACCGGATGGGGAAAAAATTAGGGGTTAAAGCGTAGGCAACTGAGTATTTCTTGATGTAAAAAAGACACGGGTAGCGTGTCTTTTTTACATCACAGGCATGAGTAATTTAAAAATAAATTCTTTAATTTCATATAGATAACAGTTGGCACGCAATCTGCTCTTAGGTGAACGTTTTTAATCTAATAACAACAACCTAAACCCATTTCGTTTAGGGGTAACGACACCGGAGACGCCAACTATGTTCTGTATTCAATGTGAACAGACGATTCAAACCCCAGCCGTAAAAGGCTGCTCTTTTGCTCAAGGTATGTGCGGAAAAACCGCAGAAGTGTCCGATTTGCAAGACGTCCTTGTCTACTCATTACAAGGGGTTTCCTACTGGGCGACTCAAGCGCATCGATACGGCATCATTAACGATGAAATCAATCAATGGGCGCCAAAAGCGTTTTTCTCCACACTGACCAACGTTAACTTCGATCCTGAACGTATTCTGCAATTAACCTCTCAAGCCGCTCAATTTAAAGCACAGCTAAAAGACCAAGTACTCACTGCCTCTTCATTGGCAAACTCGCCACTGTCAGAGGTTCCTGCGGTTGCCGAGTTTGAACTGCCAGAAAACGCACAAGCCATTCTCGCCTTCGCCCCACAAGTTGCGGTTAATCGTGGCAAAGAAGGTGTTCATGAAGACGTCATTGGCCTGCGCTTACTCTGCCTGTATGGCTTAAAAGGAGCCGCCGCCTATATGGAACACGCACGCGTGTTGGAACAAACCAACAACGACATTTATGCGGAGTACCACGAAATCATGGCTTGGTTAGGCACCGATCCTGAAGATCTTGGCGAGCTGCTGGACTGTTCAATGCGTATTGGCCTAATGAACTACAAAGTGATGGAAATGCTCGATCATGGCGAAACCGCGACCTTCGGCCACCCGGTTCCTACCGCAGTCAACGTCAAACCAGTCAAAGGCAAATGCATCTTGGTTTCCGGCCATGACTTACACGATTTAGAAAAAATCTTGCAACAAACCGAAGGCAAAGGCATCAACGTCTACACTAACGGTGAAATGTTACCGGCGCACGGCTATCCAGAACTGAACAAATATCCACACCTGGTTGGTAACTATGGCAGTGCTTGGCAAAACCAACAAAAAGAATTTGCGAACTTCCCGGGGGCCATTGTGATGACGTCAAACTGCCTGCTGAACCCCAATGTGGGCCAATACGCAGACCGTTTGTTCACGCGTAGCATCGTAGGCTGGCCGGGTGTCGCTCATATTGAAGATGACGATTTCAGTGCCGTGATTGAATCTGCGTTGGCACAACCGGGCTTCCAACACGATGAGATCGAGCACATGATCACCGTCGGCTTTGGCCGTAACGCACTGATGAATGCCGCCCCTGCGGTGATCGATCAAGTGAAACAAGGCAACATCAAACATTTCTTCCTTGTGGGTGGATGTGACGGTGACAAGGCCGAGCGCAGCTACTACACCGACTTCACCGAAGCCGCACCAGAAGATACGCTGATCTTAACGCTTGCTTGCGGTAAGTTCCGTTTCAACAAAAACACCTTCGGTGACATCAACGGCATCCCTCGCCTACTCGATGTTGGCCAGTGTAACGACGCGTATTCCGCGATTCAATTGGCGTTGGCGCTGGCGCAAGAGTTTGACTGTGGCATCAACGAACTGCCACTAACGCTTGTCCTCTCATGGTTTGAGCAAAAAGCGATTGTTATCCTGCTCACCTTGTTCGCACTGGGTGTGAAAGGCATTTACACCGGTCCAACGGCTCCTGCGTTTTTGACCCCTAACCTGATTGCCATCATTCAAGAGAAGTTTGATATGCGCAGCATCGGTAATGTTCAGGACGATCTGAACACCATTCTTGCCGCTTAATCACTCGTGCCCTCCTTCGTGAGGGCACTTATCTTCCTTCTATCCCAACAAAGAGTGCTCTATGTTTTTTGAATGGCAAGGCAACGAACCCGCAACGTTGCAATGCGTAGACAAGTTTTTCGAAACCGATGACACGGTTTCCATCCGTCTCGCTGATCTCACTGAATCGCTGCTTTTTCAATTTAAGCCAGGCCAGTTCGTTAACCTTGGTGTAGAGATCGACGGCAAGATGGAATTTCGTGCCTACTCAATCAGTTCGCTGGCTGGTGAAGAATACCTTCAGTTCACCATCAAACGAGTTGAGGGGGGCAAAGTGTCGAACTTCATCATCGACTCTCTGCTTATCGGAGATACGGTTCAAGCCCTCGCCCCTGCGGGTGAGTTTAATTGTGTTGACCACCCACCACGTGAATTAGATGGACAAGGGAAAGCACTCTTGATCAGCGCTGGATGTGGTGTCACTCCCGTTTTTGCCATGGCCAAACATTGGCTGAATAACGAGATGAATGTCGATATTGAGTTTCTTCATATTGCCCGCTCAGCCCAAGAAACGATTTATTTTGATCACCTATCCACCTGCCAGTCGGCCTATGCTCATTTCCATTTAAAGCTGCTGCTCAAAGATGCCCAAGGTACAACGCACCCACAAGGGCGATTCAATGCGCAATGGCTGCAAGATTTGGTGCCAGACTTTGCCACTCGTACCATCTATCTCTGTGGGCCAAATCAGTTTATGCAAGACACGCAAGACTATTTGCAAGCCTTAGGGTTTGATATGAACCACTTTTATCACGAAAGTTTTACCCCAGAGAAAGTCGAAGCTATGGAAGCGAGCGATGAAGAGGTTTGTATTTCGGTGCCTGACTTCGCCCAAACCATCAACGCCAAGAAAGGTCAGTTGTTGGCGGATGTACTTGAAAATGCGGGTCTGCCGTTGATTGTCGCTTGTCGCAGTGGCATTTGTGGCTCATGTAAGTGCAAAGTGGCGAATGGCCAAGTGCGTTCCATCAGCCAAGAAACGCTCACCACCGAAGAAATTGCGCAAGGTTATGTTCTGGCTTGCTCATCGCACATCGAATCGGATCTGGAGGTGTGCTTGCACTAACAAGCTATGCATTTGATAAACAAACGCCCTCACGATTGAGGGCATTTTCACGTGCGGTGGATACGCTGTTAATTGAAGCGCAGCACTTTCAGCGCGGCTTCACTGTCGATATCCATAAACTCAGGGGGATTGTCCAAACGCTCACGGAAGGTCAACTGGGGCGCTTCTTCTTTCATGCTTTCAATCAAGAAATCACTGCTCACTGCAGGAGAGTTAACGCATGCCAACACCTCACCTTGGTCTGTCAATAACTCTGGCAGACGGCGAAGAATCTTCTTGTAATCCTTGGTTAGCGCAAAACTGCCCTTTTGAAACGACGGCGGATCAATAATCACCAAATCATAAGGGCCCGCTTTTTTGATTTTCCCCCAAGATTTAAAGATGTCGTATCCCAAGAAGCTAACCTGATTGATGTTGTGCTCATTTAACTTGTGGTTGTCACGCCCTTTCGACAATGACGATTTGGCCATATCGACATTCACCACTTTGTCCGCTCCACCTGCGATCGCCGCAACAGAGAAACCACAGGTGTAGGCAAACAAGTTGAGTACATTTTTGTGTTTGGCATTTTTGCGTACCCAATCGCGGCCATAGCGCATATCCAAAAAGAGGCCAAAGTTCTGATTTCGGCCAATATCTAATTGATATTTCAGGCCACTCTCGACAACCACAGGACGCGCTTCCAACTCGCCAACCAACACTTCGGCTGGATCACCATCGGCATAGCGGTGCTGAATCACCACGCAGCGACCAAGCTTCTCTTGCCACAATGGTGTGTTCGTTAGTGCTAACAAACCTTCTCTTAGACATTGTAAGAACGCCTCATCCACTTGTTTGAAGAGATTGACGATCAACTGGCCGTGCAGCCAATCACAGGTAATTTGTTCTAGCCCTTCAAAACGTCGGCCACGCCCATGAAAAAGACGGCGAATCTCATCGGGAGCTTGCTGTAACTGCGATTCGACATGCTGGAAAAATGTCGTTAGGTGTGATGCTTGCATCTCTGTCTCTACTCATTCGTTTATTTATTGATGGTTGGCCAGTTGAGTCGCCAAGGTGTTAACCATTGTTCAATCGCTTGGTTAAGCGCCTCGCTGTTCCATTTCTTCCCCAGGGCAGGTTGATTTCTCGGGTCGCACACAAAGTGGTATTGCTCACCTTGGTATTGGAAACCAAGACAAAACGCGTGCAAGTAACCACGATCGGAATCGCTGCCCGCATTGTAGATGGGATCGCCAACAATGCTTGAGCCTACCGATTTTAACGCCACGCGGATCTGGTGGGTTTTGCCTGTGTAGGGTTTACACAGAAAGGCACGTTCTCCCGGTTCTCCGGCAAGGGAAAAGAACTGAGTGATGGCGGGATTTTGCTTACTGTTGACCAGCTTCCAGCTGGCCCTTCGT
The DNA here is from genome assembly GCF_000039765.1 of Vibrio vulnificus CMCP6. Classification (NCBI taxonomy): domain Bacteria; kingdom Pseudomonadati; phylum Pseudomonadota; class Gammaproteobacteria; order Vibrionales; family Vibrionaceae; genus Vibrio; species Vibrio vulnificus. Next base: position 2,932,536 of record NC_004459.3, read on the forward strand.
GAGCGTTCCATATCGCCAATAACGGTACCTTGTTTTTTCTTTGGCTTCTTCGCGCCAATGGCGAGATAGAACTTCTCCACCTCTCGTTGCGCAAAGCGTTGTGAAAGCGCGCTGGCCGCCGTGCTGTTTCTTCCCAGCAGCAAAATACCAGAAGTCATTTTGTCCAAACGATGAATGAGGTAAAGCTGCTCATCGCCACTCACTTTCGCGACTTCTTGGAGCAACATGGTGTCGCCATCGTCCTTATGTACCGAAACATGCGGGTATTTGTTGATGATTAAAAAATCGGGATGGGTGAAGAGTATGTCAAACATGGCGTAAAAAGCGTTTAAGCCCAATGAAGCGTCAATGGCTGGTTTCAAGAATAAGGGCGAAGTATACCCTTTATCACCATGAATACCAGCCAAAGAGCCAGAGTGCGGCGGTGTTACGCGATACGGAACTTACCAATCAACTGTTCAAGCTGTGCCACTTTGCTTCCCAGCCCCGCCACGCTGGCTGAGCTGCGATTGGCAAGTGCAAGAGATTGCTCTGAGATGTCACTGATGGCCGTGATGTCAGAGGCGATTTCTTTGGTCACGGCGGTCTGTTCCTCTGCGGCGGTCGCGATTGAATTCACCATGCTTTGCACGTTCGCCGCTCCAGCCACGATCGCCTCCAGTGACGCGACTGCGCCTTGGCTTTGCTCAACACCAATTTCAACCAAACGGCAGTTGTCTTGAGTGTAAGTCACCGCATCATGCGTCCCTGATTGAATGGCTTGAATGATATCTGCCACTTCCTTGGTCGCTTTGGTGGTTCTTTCAGCTAACGCTCTAACCTCATCTGCTACCACCGCAAAACCACGGCCAAACTCACCAGCGCGGGCCGCTTCAATCGCCGCATTCAACGCCAAAAGGTTGGTTTGCGCTGCAATATCTTCAATCACCTTAATCACGCTACCAATTTGTTCGCTATGTGTTCCTAGTGCGTTCATTTGCACCGACATATCACTCATTTGCTGAGAGACTTGCTGAATGCTCGCCACCATATCGACGATCACTTTTCGCCCCTCTTCGGCTGAAGACTCTGAACGTTTGGCTTCCTCAAACGTTGAGGTGCCTTGTTGCGCGACTTCAGAGATCGTGAGGCTAAGCTCTTCGGCTGCGGTGGCAATCAAATTCGCTTTGTCAGCTTGCGCGGATGCGCCCTGAACAATGTCTCGGCTCACATTATTGAGATCGCCAGTCACCACTTGCACTTCACGGGTGACCGAAGAGATTGAGCCAATGAGACTCACAAGCGAATGCTGCATTTTATTGACGGACGCGGCGAGGTTAGCCAACTCATCGCCTGAACGATCTTCAATATCTTCTGCGGTGAGATCGCCACCAGCAACACGTTGAGCCACTTCATCTAGCTTACTCAAACGGACGGTAATCGAATTTGAAAGCAGGTAAGCGATTGCACAAGTCAGTACAATCCCAATCGCGGTGAGTATCATGATGGTACGCTCAATATTAGACAGAGAGTCCTCTAAGGCCCCCATGGCCGCATCTGCACCCGCAATTTCTTCCTCTGATGCCTCATCAAGCATGTTTTCAATTGGAATCAAGTGGGTTTGATACAACGTGCGTAAAGCCACAATCAGAGATTCATCAATGTCTCCCTGTCCATTTTTCGCCAAAATTTGAGCTTCAAATGCGTCAGTAAACTGCTTCATGGACGATTCAATTTTCTCAAGGCGGCGATCATCTTCTCCCCCTGGCGTTTCAAGTTTACGCACTTCTCTTAGTGCGTCCGCAAACTCCCCTTTGTTGTCACGGTAATCTTGCGCTGCGCCTTCTACGCCTGTCACAACCCCCATCGCATCACGGTAGACGTCTCCCGCTTCATCCACCAAAATTAAGTAGTAAACCACTTCTGGTACATCGTCTTGACGCACTTCATTGGCCACAGAATGCGACTCCGTCACTTCTATCCAAATCGTCGTCACCATCACCAGCATAATGGCTAAAATACTGCCAAAACCAGCGTAGAGCTTTTTCCTGACTGACATCTTCACAACACTTCCCTTCTTAATATAAATAGAGCAATCACCATTTATATCGACAAGCTAATCAATATGTTTAGTGTGATGCGTCGCAAAAAAAAACCTCCTTTTGAAGGAGGTTTTTATCACTCAAACGGATTTGAATTTAGAGTTTCTTCGACAGTAGCCCTGCGAAGACGAAGATGGAAATACCAAGAACCATGATCTCGCCTTTGCCGCTATCAAAGCCCGACTTGATGCCCATCACTGCTACGATGGCAATCGCTACAGGGATAATGTACTTCACTAGGTTGTACCAAACACCGAATAGTGGGAAAGAGACTTTGCCGTCGTTGGTGATCTCTTTTTCAAGATCTTCGCGACTCAAACGCCAGCCAGCAAAGATACACACCAACATACCACCCACCGCAAGGAAGATCTTATCGGTTAGCAAGTCGAAGATATCAAATGCACCAGTATCAAACAGTTTTGGACCCACACCACCGAGTGACAGTGAAGCGAAGATACACAAAGACGCCATCACAATACTTGATGAAATAACAGCCGTTGAACGCTTCATGCCTTTCTCATCGATGAGGTAAGAAACCACCACTTCAAGAAGAGAAACGGAAGAAGTCAGTGCTGCTACAGTCAAACCGATAAAGAACAGGAGCGCTAGAACTAGACCAATAACGCCACCCATTTCAGAGAACAACTGAGGCACAACAACAAATACAAGACCAGGGCCAGCGGCTGGCTCCATACCAAAAGCAAACATCGCTGGGAACATTGCGACACCCGCTAGGATAGCGACACCGGTATCCATCGCAGTAACCATACCCGTGGTTTGTACAAGGTTTTCTTGCTTCTTCAAGTAAGAGCCGTAGGTCATCATACAACCCATACCTAAGCTCAATGAGAAGAACGCCTGACCTAGAGCGGCCAGCACAACATTGCTGTCTACTTTTGAGAAGTCCGGCATAAACAGGAACTCAAGACCTGCCATCGCGCCTGGCAACATCAAACCTTTCACCGATACGATGATGAGGATGATAAATAGCAGTGGCATTAGGACCTTGCCCGCTTTCTCGATACCGCCTGAAACACCACGCATAACAATTACGATGTTCAGTAGTAGGTAGACACCCATCCAAAGCAGAGGTTGAACCGGATCGGAAATAAACGCACCAAAGCTCGAACCAATGGTGTCTGGTGTGCTTAATAGACCACCGCCCACTTTGAAGATGTAAGCCAGTGCCCAGCCACCAACCACTGGGTAGAAACCCATGATCAATAGACCACTGAATACACCTAATACGCCTGTGAACGTCCAACGACGATCCGTTGACTTAAATGCGCCAACTGCAGAAAGACCTGTCTTACGACCAATCGCAAACTCAGTGAGCATTACGCTAAAGCCGATAAAAATAACGAAAAATAGGTAGATCGCAACGAATGCACCGCCGCCACTCTCACCAGCTGTGTAAGGGAACTTCCATATATTGCCTAAACCGACCGCAGAGCCTGCGGCTGCCATCACGAAGCCTAGTTTAGACCCCCACGTGTCACGTGGTGCTGCACTTGTATTACTCATATCCACGCTCTATCTCCAAAAAATATGTTGTGTTTGCATCCAGATGAGCGTCTAAATAGGTTATGTACAAAATTTTTTACACACGAACATTGTTCGCTTGACGTCATCCTGCTAGCAAGTAAAACAGTTTAAGAATAAAATTGGAAGCCCGAACAGTCTATTTTCCCACCTTATCTTTCATTATCGCGATTAAGTGCTGATTTTTTAGCCACAAACACCTCATCAACCTTAATTCTACAAAATCTTTACAACTTTTCGCTATATGAACTCGGTTCTCTATTGAGGCTGCTATTTCTAATTTTTCTATTTCAGCTTACTATCTGAATCGTTTACTAGTTTCTACGAGATAGCGATGGACAAGTTCTACCATTTTCTCACCCTCGCAGGGATCGGACTTTATTGGGTCCTGATTGCTGGTGTGACGTTCCGTGTCGTGTTAAAGCGTCGTGCCGTGAGCGTTTCGCTCGCATGGCTAATGATCATTTACATTCTCCCTGTGCTGGGCGTCGCCTGCTATTTTCTGTTTGGTGAGCTAAATCTAGGCCGCAAACGAGCCGAGCGTGCCAAAGAGATGTTTGCACCCTTTGCCACTTGGTTCTCGCAACTGAATGACTGCCAAGCCCATGCGCCAGAGTCGATGGGACGCCACATCTATCGTATTGACGAATTGTGTAATACTCGGCTGGGCTTACCCGCACTCAGCGGCAACACGCTCTCTCTGCAACGTTCGCCTGAAGAGATTCTTCATTCCGTCATTCAAGATATCGAAAACGCGCAAAGTAGTATTCGCATGGTGTTTTATATCTGGCATCCCGGAGGCTTAGCGGATTCTGTCGCTTCAGCGCTTATCCAAGCCGCCAAACGAGGTGTGGATGTCAAACTGTTGCTGGATTCAGCGGGGAGTCCACGATTTTTCCGTAGCCATTGGCGTCAGATGATGGTGAACGCAGGCATTCACGTGGTACAAGCGCTAGAAGTGAGCCCATGGCGTATTTTTCTACGTCGTCTCGATTTAAGACAACACCGAAAAATCATCGTTATCGACGATGAGATTGCCTACACAGGTTCAATGAATTTGGTCGACCCTGCCTACTTCAAACAAAGCAGCGGCGTTGGGCAATGGGTGGATATCATGGTGCGTTTGACTGGTCCAACGGTGAACGTGCTTTCCGCCATTCATTGCTGGGATTGGGAAGTCGAAACTGGACATCGCCAATTACCCAGACTGCCTGAATGCCCGTTAGACTCGACGCAATACCAAAACCCCATTCAAGTGGTTCCATCGGGCCCCGGCATGCCAGAGAACTTGATTTCTCAAGTGTTGATTCTCGCCATCAACCAAGCGAACCACTCGGTCACGATTACCACACCTTACTTTGTGCCAAGCATCAATCTGCTCGACACATTAAAAATGACCGCTCAACGTGGCATTGATGTACAACTGATCATCCCACATAAAAATGACTCCCTCATGGTGCAATGGGCTTCCCGTTCCTTTTACAGCGAGCTTATGGAAGCGGGCGTGAAGATCTTCGAATTTTACGGTGGATTGCTGCACACTAAATCCGTTGTCATCGACCAAGAGTTTTGTCTCGTCGGGACGGTCAACATCGACATGCGCAGTTTGTGGCTCAATTTTGAAGTCACACTGGCGGTAGATGATGAGCATTTCACCCAACAAATGCACCAATTGCAACAAAACTACAAATCGCGCGCTCATCCTGTTCATCTGAGCGAATGGAACAAACGCTCGCTTTACTCGCGCTTTTTAGAGCGACTCTACTACCTCTTTAATCCTTTGCTGTGAAACTCACCCACAGTGACAACTTGAAAACATCCTCTTGTCGGGGATGTTTTTGCTTTGCAACCCTTGCCAAGCCTATACGCTCCATGTTTTAAATAGGGCATTCTCTCATAGACAAGGAATTAACATGTCGGAAGGCAAACAAACCAAGCTGGTCACCGCTGGACGCGATAAAAAATGGACAAATGGCGTGGTAAACCCGCCAATTCAACGTGCGTCGACGGTGGTTTTTGACACAGTGGCAGACAAACACCACGCGACCGTCAATCGAGCCAACAAAACACTTTTTTACGGCCGTCGTGGCACTCATACCCACTTCGCCTTTCAAGAAGCGATGACACAAATTGAGGGCGGTGCTGGCTGCGCACTTTACCCATGTGGCACCGCCGCCATTTCCAACGCGATTCTTTCCTTCGTCGAAACCGGTGATCACATTCTGATGGTCGATACCTGCTACGAACCAACTCGCGATTTCTGCGATAAGATCATGAAAAAAATGGGGGTAGAAACCACCTATTACGATCCGATGGTTGGAGAAGGCATTCGTGAGCTCATCAAACCCAATACCAAAGTGCTGTTTTTGGAATCTCCCGGCTCTATTACCATGGAAGTGCAAGATGTCCCTACCCTCGCACGTATTGCGCATGAGCACGGTATCATCGTGATGTTGGATAACACGTGGGGCGCCGGTGTCAACTTCTCACCTTTCGAGCATGGTGTAGATATCTCGATTCAAGCAGCAACGAAGTACATTGTTGGCCATTCGGATGTGATGTTGGGAACCGCTGTCGCAAGCGAGCCCTATTGGGATCAGTTGCGTGAGCAAAGTTATTTGATGGGACAGTGCGTCTCACCGGATGACGCCTACCTTGGTCTGCGTGGTCTGAGAACGATTGATGTACGTTTGCGTCAACACGAACAAGCCAGCCTAAAAGTAGCTCAATGGCTCGCAACCCGACCAGAAGTGGACCATGTTCGCCACCCAGCATTGGAGAGCTGCCCTGGTCACGAGTTTTTTAACCGTGATTTCACTGGCGGTAATGGCCTGTTTTCTTTTGTATTGAAGACCTCATACCCTCGTGCAACCACAGCGCTGCTCGATGGAATGAAACACTTCAGCATGGGCTATTCGTGGGGTGGATTTGAAAGCTTAATTTTGGCCAATGAACCAAAGAGTTTCTCAAGCTTACGTACTGTCGCCAATCCGAACTTTGAAGGTACCTTGATCCGCCTGCATATTGGTTTAGAAAATGTCGAAGACCTAATTGCCGATCTCGAAGCGGGGTTTGAACGTTATAACGCATTGATTCTTGAAAGAGAAACCTCTCTTAGCTAGCGGCGATTTACCTCATTAGGCGCTCCCCGCTATGCATATAAAACAGCCCCTCATCTCTGCGGGGCTGTTTTTTATCGATGTGCTTTACAGGGGCAATCAATTAAATGATCATCAACCATCCCGACCGCTTGCATGAAGGCATAACAAATGGTTTCTCCAACAAACTTGAAGCCACGCTTTTTAAGAAACTTGCTGAGCGCTTTAGATTGCTCCGTGACCGCGGGCACTTCATCCATTGATTGCCATTGGTTAACAATCGGCTGATGGTCGACAAACGACCACAAAGCGTTAGACAGTGAACCAAACTCTTCTTGAAGCGCCAATGCAGCGCGTGCATTACTAAACACCGACGCAATTTTCCCACGATGTTTCACCACATCGTACTGAGCGATGATCTCCTCAACTCTTTGCTCTCCCTGTTGCGCGAGTCGTTTGAGGTCATAGCCTTCAAATGCCTCTCGATAACCTTGACGCTTTTTCAGAATCGTAATCCAACTCAATCCTGCCTGTGCACCTTCTAACGTCATGAACTCAAAAAGTACGGTGTCGTCGTAAACAGGCTTACCCCATTCCGAATCATGATATTCACGTTCTAAAGGGTGATTCATCGCCCACGCACATGTTTTTTGTTCTGCCATCATCTAATTCCTTATAAAAACGCCCTCACAAGGTGAAGGCGTTTAGATTCCTAGGCCGATTAATTATTTCGGCACCGCCACTTTGTGGAAGAGACGATACAACACTGGCACGACAATCAGTGTCAGGATTGTCGCAAAACCCAGACCAAACATGATGGTGACTGCCATCGGCTTAAAGAAAATGTCGGGTAACAGAGGCACCATGCCCAGAATCGTGGTGATCGCCGCCATACAGACTGGGCGAACACGGCTCAACGCAGCATCCACAACCGCAACATACGGATCTTTGCCTGACTTCATCTCTATTTCGATCTGATCAAGCAATACGATACCGTTTTTCAACAGCATGCCAGACAAGCTTAAGAAGCCGAGTAACGCCATAAAACCAAATGGCGTATTGAGCGCTAACAAGCCAGTTGTTACCCCAATCACCGCTAGAGGCACCGTCAGCCAAACGATCAATGGCTCTTTCACTGAGTTAAACAAGAACACAGTGATCAAGAACATAAACAGGTAACCCATCGGCATGGTGGTAAAGAGCGACGCTTGTGCATCACGAGAGGATTCATATTCCCCACCCCATTCCAGAGAGTAACCTGGTGGCAGTTGAATGGCTTCGATTTGTGGCATCAAACGTTTCTGTAACGTTGACGCGGTCTCTTCACCAAGAATGTCAGGGTCAGCCATCACCGTCAGCACGCGTTTGCGGTTCTTACGCACAATAATTGGGTCTTCCCAAAGCAATTCATAGCCTAACGTCACCTGTTGAAGAGGAATGAATTCGCTTAACGCCGGGCTCCAAATTTTCATCCCTTCGATATTACGAATATCCACACGCTCTTCATCTGGTAAACGGGCAACGATCGGCATTAACGTCGTGCCATCACGATAAATACCAATCGCCATTCCCGAAAACGACATGGCAAGGAAATCGTCCACATCCGACTTTGTGATGCCGTAACGTCTAGCTTGGCTTTCGTTAAACTGTGGCTCAAGCACTTTGGTACGTTCACGCCAGTCGTGGCGAACGTTGGTTGCCCCTGCATCGGCGTACATGATATCCATCACCTGAGCGGCAATTGAACGCAATACCGTTGGATCCGAACCGATGATGCGCGCTTCGATCTTCGCACCACCGCCTGGACCTAACTCAATTTGCTTCAATTTGTAGTTGATCTCAGGGAAGTTCTCTTTGACATGCTGGCGGAATTTCGCCATCAAAGGATCAAGGGCTTCATAGCTGGTGACACGCGTAGTAATTTCACCATACGCGGCATAGCTCTTCTCTGGTGCGTAGGTCAGCATGAAACGCTGCAAACCCTTACCCGCTGTGGTCGTGATGTGCTCGACATTGTCTTGTTCGGCTAACCAGCTTTCCAACGCTTTAAGCTTGGTGTTAGTCGCGCGAATGTCCGTCCCTTCCGGCAGCCAAATATCGGCTTGGAACATTGGCGTGGTCGACGATGGAAAGAATGCCTGCTTAACCAATGTAAAGCCGTACAAACTGACGCCTAAACCCAGCACCAACACGATCATGGTCAACCAAGCTCGCTTCATACAGAACTCTAAGAAGTTCTTGTATACCACGAAGATCATGCCGTTATACGGGTCCACTTCTTCGCCCGATTCTGACACATTCACTTTCTGGCCTTTAAAGAAAATATCGGCGAAGAAAGGCGTTAAAGAAATCGCAGTGAACCAACTCAGCATCAGAGAAATCAGCAACACGGTAAAGAGAGTGCCACAGTATTCACCTGTCGCATCTTCAGACAGACCGATAGGAGCAAACGCGGTCACCGCAATGACCGTCGCCCCAAGGAGCGGCCACTTGGTTTGCGTAACAATGTCGGTCGCGGCCTGCAGACGCGTTCGGCCTTTTTGCGTGCCAATCAATATCCCCTCAACCACCACAATGGCGTTATCCACCAGCATCCCCAGTGCGATAACCAACGCGCCGAGAGAGATACGTTGCAAGTCGATCTTGAAATACTGCATGAAGATGAAGGTACCCAGTACCGTGAGCAGCAAAATCAAACCAATCAACAGGCCAGAGCGCAAACCCATAAAGAACAAGAGGACGATAATAACAATCGCTACTGCTTGCCCCAAACTCACCACGAATCCGCTGACCGACTTATCCACTTCCTTCGGTTGGCTATAAATCTCGGAGATATCAATGCCAACCGGTTGCTGGTATTTCAGTTCAGCTAGGCGACGGTCGAAGGATTTACCCACTTCCACCACGTTGACACCTTGTGCAAAAGAAACCCCGACGTTCAACGCCAGTTTGCCATTGAAGTTGATGATGTTGTTCGGCACTTCAACGTAGCCACGTTTGATATCGGCCACATCGCGAAGATAGATCAATCCCTGAGCTCCGCTCTCGGTAATAATGAGATCGCCCAACTGATCGACGTTTTGGAACTCACCCGTAGGATGGATACGGATGTATTCATCGCCAATTCGGATCGCACCAGCGTCAGACACCACGTTTTGCGTCGAAAGCAGGTTAAAGACCGTGTTTGGTGAAATACCTAAGCTACTTAAACGCTTCATCGATATCTCGATAAACACTTGCTCTTGCTGTTGTCCAGTGACGGAAACTTTGCTGACCCCATCGACCAGTTCAAGCTCACGCCTTAAATAATCGACATAATCCAGCAGTTCTTTATAACTGTAACCATCGCCTGTGACTGCAAGTAAAATCCCGTACACATCACCAAAGTCATCAATCACTTGCGGGTCATTCACTCCGGGAGGAAGCTGACCTTTAAGGTCGTTGACTTTACGACGCAGTTCATCCCAGATTTGTGGCAGATCATCCGGACCATAATTGTTTTTCATGGTCACAGTGATTTGAGATAACCCGCGGCTGGAAATGGAGTTAACCTCATCCACATAAGTTAATTGCTGAATCGCTTTCTCAAGCGGATAAGTCACCTCTTCTTCAACCTGCTGAGGTGTGGCACCCGGATAGGAAGTCACCACCATTGCGTCTTTGATGGTAAAGGCCGGATCTTCTAAACGACCTAAACCAAAAAACGCAGCCACCCCACCAATCAAAAAGATCAGCGAAATCATCCAACTAATCACACGATTTCGAATAAAATACGCTGCGACGCCCGTTACTTCATCATCGCTTTGAGGCGACACTACTGGTTTATCACTCATTGTTCGCCTCCTGAGAAATCACATTCACTTTAATGCCGTCGCGCAGTCGTGCGATACCCGCCACCACCACTTGCTCTGAATGCGTTAGCCCCTCAATAATTTGCGCACTCTCTTTCGACGCTTTACCTACAACGACTTGACGTTTGCTAACGCTATTGTCCGCGTTTAACACCCAAACAAATTTTTTCTCTCGATTCAGCTCATCCCCATCGGCATTAAAAATGGCCTCAATCGGTACACGAATACCCGAGTTCAACTCCAGCCCGACCCCTTCTCCTCGTGAAGTCACCTCAACGGCCATGCCGTCTAAGATGTACTCTTTTTCCGGCATCGGCATGGTCAGCGTGACCGTAAAGGTGCCTGTTTTTGGATCGGGCTCTGTGGTGAACTCTTTGATTTTTGCCGAGTACTCATTTCCACTGCGAACACGAACTAGGGCATCAACGTGCTCAAGCTTTTCTCTGGTGGGCTGATTGACATACAGCTGATCGGGAAGCTGAATTAAGATTTCGACTTCATCAACACTGTGAATGTTGACCACTTGCTGCCCAACTTGAACGTTTTCAAATTGATCAACACTGACCCGTGAAATGATGCCGTCAACAGGTGCTTTTAACTGTGTAAACGAGAGACGCAGTTTTGCCAATTCAAGTTCAGCCAGTGCAATTTGGCGCTGCGCAGCGATCTCATCAAACTGAGATTTTGCCAGTAACCCTTTTTTCACCAGCGGCTCCGAGCGCTTAAACTGGCTATCCACTACCGAGAACCTTGCTTGCGCGTTATCCACGTCTAAGCGGTAATCAGTGGGGTCAAGTTCAGCAATCACATCGCCTTTTTTTATCCTATCCCCTTCTTTGACGTATAAGCTCCTGACTTCTCCAGCGACTCGAAAACTGAGGTGAGAACGTTCTGCAGCGTTTGCTACAGCAGGGAAATAGAGGCTGTCGATCATCTCTTCGTCAGTCAACGAGACAATTTTGACATTTGGGTCAGCCATAGCGGCTGGCTGATTTTGTTGCCCACATCCGGCTAACAGTAAAGCGGCGGACAACGCGGTTAAACCAATCCATTTATTCACGTTATAGCCCTCGCTCTTTAACCCATTCACGAACTTTTATCCCTGACTCGATACCACTGACACCAGAAATAATGATTTGGTCACCATCATTGAGACCATTAACCACTTCGCGCTTGTCGTTAAGCTCCACTTCCGCGAGCTCAACAATGCTCTGATCATTCACTCGCCAAACATACTTTTTCTCATCTTGCTTAAAGATGGCAGAGGTAGGGATTTGTGTGGCAGATTGAGATTTGGCACTCACGTGGACACTACCAGCCATACCGGGGAGCACCCCAAGATCGGCAGGACGCTCCATGATCATAGTGACTTTATAACTGCCGGTTTTGGTATCCGCTTCGGTATCGATTTCTTGGAAGCGCAGGGGGAATTCGCTCCCTGGGAATGCGTCAAAACGCATCACCGCGTTCGGCTCAACACCCTGAGAGAAACGGCCCAATAGATGATCTGGCAATTGGAAAATCACCTTCATCAATTGATTGGTTTGGATATTCATTACGCCTTGTTTGGCCGCAACGTATTCGTGATTTTCAGCTGGAATAAGAGAAATGGTGCCATCATAAGGTGCAATCAGCTTAGTGTAACGAAGGTTGGCCTCAGCTTGCTCTAACGTAGCGCGCGCAGAGTTGTGGTTGGCTTGTGCTTGATCGAAGTCTTGCTCAGAGACCACCTTATCGGCGCGAAGCTTTTTGTAGCGCTCATATTGCACATCCGCCAGTTTAAAATTCGCTCTCGCTTGTTTTGCCAGCAACGCGTACTCATCTGGGTTCAAGGTGGCTAAAACCTGCCCTTTTGTCACTCTTTGACCTGCAGTAACATCAATGGTCTGCAATTGTCCAGGGACACGAAATGTTAAAACTGCCTTATCACCCGCTTCAGAAACAGCAGGAAAAGTTCGTTCAAATTTGGCGTCACCCACCGACACCGTGAATAACTTGGCAGGCCGCGAATCAGGCTCGGGAATAGGAGGAAGCTCTCGACCACATCCTCCCAATGCTGTGGCGACAGCAAGAAAAACCAATGCTTTTCTCATGGTTATCATCCTGTTAGAAAATGTTCTCTATACCTTAGATGAAACTATGATTTTGTTCCAGTTAACAGCTTTGTAAATATCTGAAATTTAATAAAATGAGAGCAAGGTTAAACCTTGCTCTCATGAAAATTGCCCAAGAAGGATTATTTTTACTAAAACAAACTTAAAGTTTGTTAAATTCGCGGTTCACTTTGAAGGTATCGGAAGTGACATACGCTTCCATATCACGCACTTTGTTTTCAATTCGATTGAAATCCGCTTCAAGGATCGCCAACAAGGATTCCGCCGTTTGCCCTTGCTGCCAAGGTTTGGCTTTGAGCTTATGGTCATGACGCATTTTTAAATCCTCTTGGTACTGGATTGGTTGCTTTTCCAACATAAATGTCAGGGCAACGTACGCCAGAATAACCAGAAAACTTCCGCCTAACAGCGCTGCAGAAATCACTAGGATTCGAATCAACCAAACTTCAATGGCCAAGTAGTTTGCAATACCCGCGCAGACACCACTCAATTTGCCGTTGACTGGGTCACGGTAGAGCTCTCGACTATTCATAGCGACGTCTCCAATTGGGGTTTTCCGCATCGAGGATACGTTCCAAGGTGTCTATGCGTGATTGAAGCTTTTCCGCTTGACCGGACAAAGACTCCAACTTCTGCAAATCTATGTCCGACAAACCGCTACCTACTTTGCGCTGACTGCGATAGTGAAGAAATAGCCACAGTGGTGCGACAAAAATCAGAAATACGATTAATGGCCCTGCAATCATAAATGTCGTCATAGATGGCTCCTTTGCTTATTTTTGTTGTGAGTTCACTTGTTCTTTTAACTTTGCCAACTCTTTTTCAATTTCATCCTGAGCTTGAAGCTCAGCAAATTCCTGTTCCAATGATTTTGATGAACCGGAGTTGGCGTAGAGATCCGCTTCAGCTTCCAGCTCATCCACTTTACGAGCGTATTGCTCAAACTTTGCCATCGCTTCATGCGTGCGGCCGGAACTCAAATGACGCTGAACATCACGACGATTGGAAGCCGTTTGATTGCGGATCATCAAAGCTTGCTGCTTCGCGCGCGTTTCGGCAATTTTGGTTTCCAATTTGCCAATTTCGCCAGTCAGTTTCTCAATGGTTTCTTCCACAAGAGTTTGCTCTGTATGCAAACCTTTGATCAAGTCTTGTAGCTTTTGCTTTTCAATTAATGCTGCACGCGCCAAATCTTCACGTTGCTTAGTCAGCGCCAATGTCGCTTTTTGTTGCCAATCCGAAATTTGGCTTTCCATTGCTTCCACTTTACGAGCAAGCTCTTTTTTATCCGCAATGGCTTTCGCCGAGTTGGTACGCACTTCGACCAGCGTGTCTTCCATTTCTTGAATGATGAGACGAATCATTTTTTCCGGATCTTCTGCTTTATCCAGCAGCGCACTGATATTGGAATTGATGATGTCTGCAAAACGAGAAAAAATACCCATGATGGAACTCCTCTATTAGTCTCGATATCGTGCTTTTGTCTAAAAATGCACTCAGTCAGTGTTCTAGTTATTAACGTTATAACAAGAAGCATGCCAAAGTTAATTTTCTTTATTTTTCAATAAAATAGAATTCAACTTGTCTCTCTCCGAACCTATGCTATGATGATTTTCACCAAATATTGGTGAATTTAACCAATTTCGTTTCCCAAACGCTCACTAAGAAGGAACTTATGAAGCAAAACTTGATCGGAGAATCACCTGCCTTTCTGTCTGTCCTCGACAAAGTGTCAAAACTGGCACCGATTGAGCGTCCAATCTTGATCATTGGTGAGCGAGGCACAGGGAAAGAACTGATCGCTCAGCGCTTGCATTACCTGTCTAAACGTTGGGATAAGCCCCTGCTCTCTCTCAACTGTGCCACTTTGTCTGAAGGTTTGATCGACTCCGAGTTGTTTGGCCATGAATCCGGTTCTTTTACGGGCTCAAAGGGGAAACATAAGGGGCGATTTGAACGTGCAGAAGGCGGTACCCTGTTTCTTGATGAGCTGGCCACTGCGCCTTTGATGGTACAAGAAAAATTGTTACGAGTGATCGAATACGGTGAGTATGAGCGCGTGGGTGGCCATCAGCCACTGACCGCGGACGTTCGCTTGGTGTGTGCGACCAATGCGGATCTAGTAAAAATGGCCGAAGAAGGTCAGTTTCGCGCTGACTTGCTCGACCGACTCGCGTTTGATGTCATTACGCTACCGCCATTGCGAGAGCGCCAAGAGGATATTCTGTTGCTCGCCGAGCACTACGCGATAAAAATGTGCCGAGAACTCAAACTCGACTATTTTGTCGGCTTTACTTCCCATGCTAATGAGCAGTTGACTCAATACCGCTGGCCGGGCAACGTTCGGGAGCTGAAAAACGTCGTAGAACGGGCCATTTATCGTCACGGTCTGAATCCAGATCCGATCGATGAGTTGATTTTTAATCCCTTCGCTACCGGTTGGGAGAGCGAAAAGGCCGAACAAGACCAACCGAATGCATCGAGTACTGCATCAAGTTCAACAAGCGACGATCAACTCTCTCCACCAGCAACGACCGAGATTTCGTTCCCGATTGATTATAAACAGTGGCAAGAAGAGCAAGACATTAAACTACTTAATCAAGCCTTGGAAGCCAGTAAATTCAACCAGCGCCAAGCCGCCGATCTTTTAGGGCTCAGCTATCACCAATTCCGAGGTATGGTAAGAAAATACGCCTTAGTGGGACAAAACTAGACCTAGGTCCAACAGCAAAATATCGCTGGAGTGTTACACTTAAAGCAGCTCGAAAGGCCCAATAACGCTTTGCTCAAAAACGAATTTATGTTTGGAGTGGGGTGAATAAAATGATAAATTAGCCGGATCTTTTGGGCGCTAACTTAGGCGTACTGACATACGAAACGTTTCATTTTATGAAAACACTAATACACCTCACATTGGGATTATTAGGCTTTAGCTTACTAACCGGGTGTGGCAAAGACATTGACCACAAAGAAGTACGCCAAACTGGCTTTGTTTTTTGTGGGCAAACCAACCTTAAAACCTTCAATCCTCAGTTGATTGATAGTGGTATTACGGCAGACACTCTCAGCCCGCAGATTTTCGATACCCTTTTGACGCTTGACCCACAAACGCATCAGCCCATTCCGAGCCTTGCTGAAAGTTGGAAGGTCAATAAAACCGGCACAGAATACACGTTTACCCTACGCAAAAATGTCGCTTTTCAAACCACTGACTGGTTTACCCCTTCACGCGCTCTTAACGCAGAAGACGTGGTGTTTAGTTTCCGTCGTATCATCGACCCTAGTCACCCTTATCATCTCGTTGGCGGAGGAAACTACCCTTGGTTTGCTGGCATAGACTTTGCCAACCTTTTGGTGGATGTGGTGCCCCTTTCCGATGACCAAGTGAAGTTTATTCTCAGCCGTCCGAATTTTGCGTTTCTTTCTAATCTTGCGACTGCGCACTCCGTGATCCTGTCTGCCGAATACGCCAATCAACTGGCGGCAAAAGATGCCAAAGAGCGTATCGATATGTATCCCGTTGGCAGTGGTCCGTTTTTGTTAGACGAGTATCAAATTAACGATTTGGTTCGTTTACGTCGCCACGAAGGCTATTGGCGTAACCCGGTAAAAATGGAACAGGTGGTTTTCGATATTTCACAACGTGGTACAGGTACGCTTGCCAAACTATTGCGTAACGAGTGCGATGTATTGCGCTCGCCAATCTCCAGCCAGATCCCGATTATTGAAAACAACCCCAATATGGAACTGACGGCAACGCCGGCCATGAACGTTGCTTTCATCGCCATCAATACCAGCCATTCTGCGCTAAAAGATGTGCGTGTGCGCCAAGCATTGAACCTCGCGATCAACCGACAAAATATCCTCGACTCCGTCTACTATGGGACAGGAACAAAGGCGTACACCTTGTTGCCGCCTAACTCATGGGCATACCAGAAAGACAGCGTTAAAGTGCGTTTTGATCGTAACTACGCACTTGCGCTGATGCGTGAAGCGGGTTACGAGAAAGGACTGTCACTAACGATGTGGGTACCACTAGAGCCTCGTGTCTATAACCCAAGCCCGAGAAAAACCGCAGAGTTGATTCAGTCTAATCTAGCGGATATTGGTATCGACTTAACCCTTATTACTGATGAAAGAAACGAACGTGTGACCACCGATCACACACAAGGCGATCTTTCACTAACGGGTTGGGTGGGAGACACTGGCGATCCTGATAATTTCTTACGCCCACTGCTTTCTTGCAGCTCTGAAAGAGCGGGGATTAACGTTGCCATGTGGTGTAACAGTGATTTTGATTTCTTGCTCGATCTCGCGTTAGAAACCGAAAAGAATCGTTATCGCCTAAACTTATATCGTCAAGCGCAAAATATTCTCAACGAGGAATTCCCTGTGATTCCATTGGCACACGGCGTTCAGTTCCGTGCTCATGACAAATCGCTGATTGGCTTCAAATCCAGTCCATTCAATTCCCAACCTTTCGACACGGTAGAGAGAGCTTATTGATGTTCTGGTATGCAGTAAGACGCCTTAACTTATTCGTCATTACACTGGCCATTTTAACCATGGTTGGTTTTTCGATCTTACGCTTAGACCCAGAGTCAGTATGGGCTCAAGCCGAATATTGGCATGGTTGGAGTATTTATCTTTCCGAACTCGCGCAACTTAACTTTGGAGTGAGTAAAAGCGGTGCCTCCATTTATGATGAATTGGCGGTGGTGTTTCCCGCCACATTGGAACTCTGTTTCTTTGCCTTTTTGGTCGCGCTCTTGATCGGCATTCCTTTTGGAACGATAGCAGGTATGAAACAAGGTAAGTGGGTCGACACCACCATCTCCTTTGTCTCCATGTCTGGCTACTCTGCCCCGCTCTTTTGGGTCGCACTATTGATGCTGATGGTGTTCTCTCTCCATTTCGAGATATTTCCTGTCTCTGGGCGCTACGATCTACTTTATGAAATCCAACACGTCACTGGTTTTGCCATCATCGATGCGTTTCTTGCTAAAGGGCCTTACAAAGCTCATGCACTGCAGAGCGTCATTGAACATATGGTACTGCCCTGCTTGG
The DNA here is from genome assembly GCF_000039765.1 of Vibrio vulnificus CMCP6. Taxonomy (NCBI): domain Bacteria; kingdom Pseudomonadati; phylum Pseudomonadota; class Gammaproteobacteria; order Vibrionales; family Vibrionaceae; genus Vibrio; species Vibrio vulnificus. The sequence goes on from NC_004459.3 coordinate 2,950,289, forward strand.
TCTTGGCGCTGGCGCCAACCACACAAGTGATCGGCTTGATGCGAGCTTCTGTGGCCGACGTTATGAGTCAAAACTACATACGAGCGGCCAGAATCAAAGGTTTAACCACACGAGAAATCGTCACCCAACATGTATTACGCAACGCGATTCCACCCATTATTCCTAAAGTTGGCGTACAACTTTCCAGCATGCTAACGCTGGCCATCATTACGGAATCTATTTTTAACTGGCCGGGTATTGGCCGTTGGTTACTAGATGCACTCTCGAATCGAGATTATGTATCGATTCAAGCGGGAGTGATGGTCGTGGCGACATTAGTGCTCACGGCCAACATTTTGTCCGATCTGATTGGCGCGATGATCAATCCACTGGTAAGGAAGGAATGGTATGCTAACCGATAGTGTTTACCAGGAAGAGCATATTCCGACTCAATTTGAGCGCTTTTGGCGTAGCTTCCGCAATAACAATCTCGCTATGTTTGGATTGTGGTGTTTGATCTTGTTGTTGCTGGTTACCATCAGCGCACCTTGGTTGGTCCCGCACGACCCTCAACAACAAACCGCGCAATTACTGGTGCCTCCTTCATGGAGCCCTGCGGGGACAGTCGAATATTTCCTTGGTACCGATGATTTAGGCCGAGACATCCTATCGCGCCTCATTATGGGAACGCAGCCCACTTTAGGCGCCGCGATCATCATTACTGCCATCGCCGCCATCATTGGCTGCTTTATCGGTGTTCTTGCAGGGATGACACGCGGACTTCTATCCAGTACGTTGAACCACTTACTGGATACGGTCATGTCCATTCCATCACTGCTTTTGGCGATCATCTTTGTCGCATTCTTTGGTGCAGGCGAATTCACCGTGTTGTTGGCCGTTGGGCTTGCGCTGATTCCACGCTTTATTCGCTCGGTTTACATTGCCATACACACCGAAGTTGAAAAAGATTACATCATGGCAGCGCGACTCGATGGCGCGAATAGCTTCTACTTGCTGTGGAACTCCATTTTGCCGAACGTACTGACCGTGATTGCGACCGAAATTACCTTGGCGCTGTCTGTGGCTGTTTTAGACATCACCGCGCTTGGCTTTCTGGGGCTGGGGGCACAAGCACCGAGCACCGAATGGGGCGCAATTCTTGGCGATTCCGTGGAGCTGATTTATCTCGCGCCTTGGACCGTAACACTGCCCGGATTGTCCATTATGTTTACCGTTATCGTCATCAACCTTGTCGGGGATGGCGTACGCCGAGCTCTCAATGCGGGGATCGAATAATGCCATTATTGGATATTCGTCATTTGACGATCGAAATTGAGACTCCGCAAGGCTTGGTGAAAGCCGTTGATCGCATGAGCCTCACGCTAAATGAAGGTGAAATTCGCGGCCTAGTTGGCGAATCTGGCTCTGGTAAAAGCTTGGTCGCCAAAGCCATCGTTGGGGTATGCAAAGACAACTGGAGAGTCACCGCCGACCGCATGCGATTGGGCAACATTGACCTACTGCAACTCACGCCAAGTGAGCGTCGACGTGTCATCGCCCGCGACATCGCAATGATTTTCCAAGAGCCGTCTACCTGCCTTGACCCGTCTGAAGAAGTGGGCAAGCAGTTGATTGAATCGATTCCATCACGCACTTTTGAAGGGAAATGGTGGGAGCGATTTAAGTGGCGTAAAAAACGCGCGATTGCACTTTTGCATAAAGTGGGCATTAAAGATCATCAACGCTTGATGAAAAGCTATCCCTATGAACTCACAGATGGTGAATGCCAAAAAGTGATGATTGCGATGGCGATCGCCACGGCGCCAAAACTGTTGATCGCGGATGAGCCGACTAACGACCTCGATCCGATCACGCAAAATCAGATCCTACGCTTGTTGAGCAGAATGAATCAGTTGAACAACACGACGATTTTGCTCATCGGCCACGACTTAACCAACATTACCCAATGGGCCAACCGTATTACGGTGATGTACTGTGGCCAATCGGTGGAATCGGCTGACACAGATCGTATTTTGGAAGCACCGAAGCATCCCTATACCGCAGCCCTACTGAAAGCCATGCCGGACTTTAGTCATTGGATTCCTCACAAGCAGAAGTTGCAGTCGCTCCCGGGCTCGATTCCTCCGTTGCAACATTTGCCGATAGGGTGCCGCTTGGGACCTCGTTGCCCATACGCGCAGCGCCAGTGTGTTGAGATTCCGTATGCGCGTCGTATTAAAAATCATAAGTTTAGCTGTCATTTCCCTCTTAACACGGAGAAAGATTCATGAGTGCGTTGTTAGAGGTTGAAAACCTGTCGAAAAATTTTGTTACCCGTTCAGGCTTGTTTAAACGGGAAGTACAGCAGGCAGTGAAACCGGTTAGTTTTACACTAGAAGCTGGCCAAACTATTGGTTTCATTGGCCAAAATGGCTCAGGAAAATCCACACTAGCCCGCATGCTGGCCGGCATGGTGGAACCGACTTCTGGCGAAATTCGTGTCAACGGCGAGCGACTTGAGCACAGAGACTACGCCACACGCTGCAAACTGATTCGGATGATTTTCCAAGATCCCAACACCTCGTTGAATCCACGTATTCAAATCGGGCGTATTTTAGAAGGTCCACTCAAGCGAAACACCAACATGCCGCCGGAAGCACGTCTAAAGCGGGTTAAAGACACACTGTTGCGGGTTGGCTTGTTACCCGAACACGCCTATTTTTATCCGCAGATGCTGGCAACCGGACAAAAGCAGCGTGTCTGCTTAGCACGGGCCTTGATTCTACAACCTTCTATCATCGTTGCCGACGAAGCGCTAAACGGCTTAGACATGGCAATGCGCTCACAAATCATCAACCTCTTTTTGGAACTGCAAGAAGAGATGGGCGTGTCGTTTGTCTATGTATCACAGCACATCGGTATCGTTAAACACATCACCGATAAAGTGATGGTGATGCATGAAGGTGAAGTGGTGGAATCTGGTGATACGCAAATCGTGTTAAGCGATCCACAGCATCCTCTTACACAACGTTTGGTCGAAAACCATTTCTACAAAACCCCTTCTCACTACTAGAAGCCATCTGTCAGCGTGATGAGAAAATAGTCAGCGAAGCAAGGAGCAATGCATGAATAGAGTTTGGGTGAAATCACTGATTGGCATTGCTCTCCTACTTTTGACATCGGGCACTCATGCACTGGAAAAAACGTGGCTTCAACCAGCCTTCGTCAGCAATGCATTCATTCAAGTGGCATTGCGCAATGAATATAGCCCTGGGGAAAAGAAAGTTCGCAAATGGCACACGCCTGTACGTGTGTACGTTGAACATCAGGTCGCAGATAAAGCGCTGCATGAATCGCTATTAAAAATGCACCTCCGTGATTTGTCCGCCATCACGGGCCTCTCAATTGAGACCACCAACGACAAAGCACAAGCCAACGTTGTTTGGGTGTTCACCCAAGAATCGAGCTATCAAAGTGAAGTCAAACGTCTCATGGGACGCAAATCTGCCAACAATCTGGGCAGCGCGGTTTGCAAAGCGGGTTTTAAAACTCGCCAAAGTGCCATCTATTACGCTGCGATTGTTATTCCTGTCGACAAAGCGCGCGAGCACGGCAAATTGGTCGCTTGTATTGTGGAAGAAATCACTCAGGTTCTCGGTCTGCCTAACGATTCAGATCAGGCTTACCCTTCTATTTTTAATGACAATTCCCCAGAAGAGTTACTTTCACCACTTGATATCGTCCTACTCAAATTGCTTTATCAACCTGAGATTAAGGCTGGTATGTCGGAGGCGGAAGTCAAACCAGTACTAAGTACACTGCTCACGCGTTTCGCCGACAATGGCACCTTATCTCAATCCGTCGATGTAGCAACGCAAACCGAGCTGTTTCAGTTTATTGGGTATTGATCGTTAAGCGGTTCAAAGCCGTTAAATTGCTATGCGGCGATGAAAAAACGGTGCTGAATCGCACCGTTATGTTCCGTGATTGACCAGAGCGTTTTATCTCTTCGCCGCCTGTTTTTTCAGTTCAAAATCAAACTCATCAGGGAACAACACCACCCCTTCCTCATTAATGCTCGGAAACACGACAACCGATAGTTCGTCGTCTTCTAAGCCACGAGTCCAGCGGCTGTGCCACTTGTTTAGCGAGATCGATTCCGCTTGGCACTCTTGCCAATCGCCCGTGGCCCACTCTTCAGCAAATTCTCTATTTGGCCAAACCGGTACGCACTCTTCCTCTTCGGTGTTGAGCATCACGCAGCCATGCTCATCAGTGAGGATCCATACTTGGCGCTGGGCGACAATTTCCTTAACGCAGTAACGTAAACGCTGCTCTTGATCGTAACTATTAATGGTACGAATTTGATCTTGGGATAATGGTGTGGTCATTGCGCCTCTCCACTTTTGCCTTTTGGCGACATTTAATTAAAAACGCCCACTTGCCGTGGCAAATGGGCGTTTCCATTATGGTGTAAAGTCTCACCTGGTACCAGAGAGACTCTTTCACTCTGTGCGACTGATTACGCAAGCTCAACTTGAAGCCAAGGCCAACCTTGCTTCTTACGACTTAGCGTGTTTTCCATCATCAGCAGGCCATCTTTTTCATGCTTAGCCAGTTTGTCTGACCACTCACCTTTGTAGATCAAGCGAGTCCAAGCTGTCGTGATGTCAGTTAGCATAACAGCAGCAAACGCAAGGCCATCTTCGTCACAACGACGTTGTAGGTCCGCTTCTAGTGCTTCGATCATGCCGTCGACTTGCTCAAGCGTTGCCAGTTCAACTTGGCCTACAACCACGTCACGACCGTTGAATGGGTAACCTTTCAGATCTTTCTCTACAAGTTGCGCAGCAGATAGACCTTCAATATTTGTTTTCGCGATCAGCAGATCTTTAGTAAACGCATCAACATCGGTAACGCCGGCAATTTGTGCAAGCTCTGCAACGGCATCTTTATCTTTTTGCGTACAAGTTGGAGAAGCAAAACCAACAGTGTCAGACAGGATTGCAGACATCATTAGCTTAGCGATTTTTTCAGAGATCGCGTGACCTTCAATCTTGAACATGTTGAACAGAACGGTGTTAGTACAACCAACAGGCCAGATCCATGCTTCCATTGGGTTTACGGTCATGACATCACCAAGACGGTGATGGTCAACGATACCCGCAACTTCAGCTTCAGCGATATCATCAGGCGCTTGAGCAAGATCTGAGTAATCCACCAACCACACCGTTTCACCGGCTACTGATGTACGTAGCTCAGGAACCTCTGCACCAGCCACTTCAAGAATGTGCTGTGTTTCGCGGTTGATTTCGCCTTGACGAATCGGCATCGCTTCAACGCCACGCGCTTTTAGCAGCTCAGTGGCTACGATGGCACTACAAATACTGTCACTGTCTGGGTTTTTATGACCTACAACTAGAATCATTATCTTTCCTATCCAAGTCTCGTTATTCCTGCTTAACCAAAAAGCAGGGTTGCTCACAAAGGGGCATACTTTACCTGAAATGAGCGGATTTGACACCAAGAAAAGTGACGTCCAGCTATTGCGAATAATTCTCACTTTTATATAATGATAATCATTCTTATTTGCATTGAGGGCAACAATGAACGCAACGAAATTTTTTAGCTCAACGCACCCATTGCTGCAACCGACGCAGTTTCGTCTCGCTCATAAACGGTTGATATTGCCTGTTGCCCTTTTGGTGTTGCTGCTTAGTGACACGACTCGACAAATCACCGTTACGACTCTCTCTGACTCTTTCTGGGCGGTTTCCTGTTACGTCGCGGCCACACTCGCCATTTACCACTATTTGTCTGGCTTTATGTCGCGCACCAATCGAGTCACACAACTTTATCGCGCATCACGCCACTACCAAGTCTTTTTTGCAGCATTACTGGGCGCTCTGCCCGGTTGTGGCGGCGCTATTGTTGTCACAACGCAATTCATCAGCGGCCGAGTTGGCTTTGGAGCGATTGTGGCCGTGCTAACCTCAACCATGGGCGACGCTGCCTTTCTGCTGCTCGCCGCCAAACCCGTGACTGGACTCGGCGTTATTGCGTTGGGCATTGCAGTCGGAACCCTTTCTGGCATGGTGGTGAACGCATTCCATAGCGACGATTTTTTACGGCCCAAAGTGAGCGATGAACCTAACCAACCACATTGTTGCCAAAACAAGCAAAACACTCACACCCCACTTGAACAGCGAGCCATTAACTTACAGGGCGCGTTTTGGAAATGGCTTCTGATACCTGCCGCGGGCGTCGCTCTGCTTGGTTCGTTTCAAGTGGATGTGAATTTGCTGCTTGGTCTTGAGGAAAACACCATCGAATGGATGGGCGCGATTTTCGCCGTCACCAGCATGTTCCTTTGGGCATTGACCAAAGAGCTCGGCAGCTATCAATCCGCCGTCTCTGAAGACGAAAAGATCATCGACTCCCATCCGATTCAAAAAGCCGCCCAAGACACGAATTTCGTCAGTGCTTGGGTGATTTTGGCCTTTCTCGTCTTTGAGCTGACTCGCTATTTTTCTGGACTGAATTTACAGGTGACGTTCTCAGGATGGGGCGTATGGATGCCACTCATCGGGGTTGCCGTGGGAATGTTGCCCGGATGCGGGCCACAAATTCTCATGACCAGCTTATATCTCTCCGGTGCCGCTCCGCTCTCCGCGCAGCTCGCTAACGCGATTTCAAACGATGGTGACGCGCTCTTCCCTGCCATTGCAATGGCACCGAAAGCGGCTTTGGTCGCGACGATTTACTCCGCCATTCCTGCGTTTATTGTGGGTTATGGTTATTTCTTCCTGTTTGAATATTAGTTTGTACAAAGCAAACAACCGTCAAACACCCCATCATCTCAACGGAAAAGAGCCTCTATAACGTGAGGCTCTTGTCTGGATATGCTTACGACTAAGCGCGCTTACGCTGTGACGATGGCTTTGGCATTCAAGCCTGGATTTAATTGGGTCACAAACAACTGGCAAGGCTCATCACTTAAGCGTTCTTGTGTCCAGTAGTCGTACCAATGCACTGGCGTATCAGAGATCAACGTAAACTCTTTGTCTTGCTGGCCGTCATAATTGAACAAACAGTGCAGATCGTTTTTCTCGGTTAGCTTCAAGAAGGCGTGGTTGAGACTGAACGCGGTAAATTTCGCCGCATTCTGATTGTGCTTTTGACGAACCATCAATTTGGCAAGACAAGATTTGGCGAATGGCGTGATCTCTGGAAGTGGATCGCCCGACAGCAGCAGCCCGCCACACGCAAGTAGGACATTGCGGTGAAATTCATATTCTTGCCTTTGCGCACCTTGGTTAGGTAGCGAAGTGAACGTTGCGCAGTCAGGATCAATCTGCCAAAGTTTTCGATGCTGCCAACTGCGGTAGAAGGTCTCTTTGGCAATTTGTTCGAAGCGATGTGCGTGGCGCTCAACGTCATCCGAAACGCGCATGGCATCAACCAATCCTAAAGAGGGCCACATAGGTGCGTTACAACCAAGTAGCCACGCTTCGCCCGCTCCTTGAGCAATGGCTTCCATTCCGAGTCGATACGCTTCAACACCTGTTATGCCTTTTTGGTAACGCTGCCCTTTTAGCGTTCCCCAATAGTTAGCGTCCAATTTAAAGAGCTCTACGCCCCACTCTTCTCGCATGGTTTTTACCACATGAGTTAGATGCTCCTGCACTTCAGGATGTGATGTATCAAGGATATACCAAGGTGTACAGCGCCAACCGCCATAAGTGATGTCCTCTGCTTTTAGCAGTGAGCCATCCTGATGTTTAACAAACCATTCGGGATGCTTACGAAAGATCTCTGATTCAGGCTGAGCAATAAAGGGCGCCAGCCAAATCGCTGGTTTTTTGCCACTCGCTCGAATTTGTGCAATCAGTTGTTTGACTCCCCCTGAAAACTTGTCAGAAGGAGTAAGCCAATCGCCCATAAAGGCCTGATAGCCATCATCAAGTAAGACCCACTCCAGCGCCTCTAAGCTGCCCTGCATCTGCTCGACATTCGCTAAGATATTTTGCTGGCTCACATCGGCATAATAGGCATACCAAGAACACCAACCTACTGGCGAATTCTGCTCCACCCCTGCTCTGATCGGATGATGAACCGCAATATGTTGCGCAAACTCAGCATAGAGCTCAGACAAAGACTCTCCTTCCAACAGCACCACAGATTCCAGCGTATTGGTTTCCCAATCTTGGATTTCCGTCTGTTCGCCATCAAGATAAGCGACAACATGCCAGTGGTTACCCGCCTGTTCCAGCTCAAAATAGCCAGCGAAGCGCCGGCATGAGGTAAAACCAAACAAGGTGTAACCCTGTGATTCCTCAATCACTAAGTAATTGTAGTAACGCTTAGGCGCATGCTGTGAATAAAGGCGATATTGTGGGTTATTGTCAGGACAACGACCGATGTCGATCACTTGGTCTCGAGTGCCTGTGGTCTGCGCCAACATTTGAAACCCGTCCCCCAAGAGCTGAGCCTGAGCTTCAAAATTGAAAGGAGTACGAAAAAGTTCAAATCGATCATCGATGGTACGGTTGTGCATACCGTGATAGCAGAAGTGAACTTCATTGTTATTTATCGTCACTTCCAGTTCATCATCATTCACCTCGAAAGGGATGTGATTGCCTAAGGTATAAGGGCTTTTCATGAAATCTGCTCACTGTGTTTTTCTTGTATTATCAGTCAATAGCAGCACTACAAATCGTTATCTTCATCACGATTTGCTGGCAAAGATTTTCAAATTGCCTATCAAATTGAGAATAACTCAGCACCGAAGAGTAAATTTTCCCTAACGAATTGTTATTTATAAAATTTCCGCTTGGCACAAGCTTTGCGTACAACCTTAAAGCAAGCAAAAAAACGACACTAAGATGGGACGATAGCATGATGACAAGCCAACCCGATCATCAAACACGATTATCAGCGCCAATCATTTTTATCGGTCCCGGCCGTTCAGGCTCGACCGTTATTTCTGAGTTTGTTATGGCTCATCACAGCCTTGGCTGGCCAGACAATTACTGCGAGTGGTTTCCGGCTCTACCATCACTTGCTTGGCTCACCCGACTCACCAATAACTCACTTTGGCACCTATCCGGCGAAAAAGCGCAGCTTAATCGCACGTTACCGCTCAATAACTTGCTCCCCAGACCCGCTGAAGCATGGCCCTTGTGGCAAAAGATCACTCGTGATGAGGTCGATTTTAGCCGCGGATTTTTGCTTCACCAGAGAGCCAGTGCAGAGGAGAAGCAACGGATTCGTCGTTATTTAAATCAGCATTTGCGAGCACAAGGCAAACCGCGTTTAGCAATGAAATTTACTGGCCCAGGACGTGTCGAGTATTTGTCCAGTATATTCCCAGACGCGTTGTTTATTAATGTCGTTCGCGAGCCCGTCGCCACCGTCAATTCACTGCTCAAGGTGCCATTTTGGCAAGCACAGGGGTTACATCAGCTGTGGTGGCGAGGTGCCTACAGCAACCACGAACTCGAAACCTATCAGCAAATTCGTCACGACCCGGTATGCAGCACCGCATTTCAACTGAGTAAAATCCTGAAAACCACCGAGGAGGAAATCGCACGAACAAAAGTAAAATCGTTGACGGTTCACTACGAGGACTTTGTTCGAGATCCGCAGTTTATCGTCCATCAAATTATGCATTTTTGTCACCTTCCCCCTTGCGAAAGAGTGCGCAACAAACTGAGAAACAGTCCCATTAGGGATCAAAACAAAGCAGCAAAAGTGAGTGGTATCGCGAAAAGAGTATCCGCTTGGTGTGAAAACGAAAAGACCCTCGAATCCTGAGGGTCAAAGAAAAGGCAGTGGATTATCGCCAAAAAAGCGTCCTGCTTTAAATGGCCCGCAATGCAGGCCATAAATTGCTAAGGAAGTTCTTAGAAGTCGTAAGCAACTTTGAAGAATGCTGCTAGATCATCGCTGTTGTTGTCATCAGACAAATCAACTTTGATGTCAACAAGTGCAGACAGCTTGTTAGTGAACTGGTAAGAACCACCGAAGTTAGTCCACTCTGAATCTACACCATTTGATTCGTATGCTTCTTGATTTGCGTAACCGATAGCTAGGTATAGCTTATCGATTGTGTAGCCTGCAGATGCGCTGTAAAGCATAGACTCATCACCGTTGAAACGCTCGTGGTTCGCAACATTCGCGCCGATAGCTAGATCACCGAAAGTCACCACACCGTTCACTAGGTAGATTTGCTCGATGTCAGTGCCACCAGCTTTCTCGTCGTTCTTCTCGTAACCAGCGTTAACTTGGAACTGTTCATTTTTGAAACCAACATAGCCGTTGAAACCACGTTGACCAGATGCGTCTGCTTCGCGGTCACCGTAGTAAGCGATGCCGTATTTGAAGCCTTCTTTCATGCCTTCAAATTTGATCACTTGGTTTACGTCAGAAGCGTCAGATGCAGATGCACCGTACTCGATAGTTAGATCCGCTGCACCATCTACTGCATCAAGTGCAGAGTCGTTTGCGTAACCGATAGACGCTACGCCAAAACCGGTTTTGTAACCAACCCAAGTGTCGATCACAGAGAACTTAGCATCCATTGAAGAGTAGTTTTCAGCTAGATCGAATTCACCTGCAAACTGACCGATTACGTTGCCTTTTTGGTAGTTGATGAATAGATCAAAACCAGTTACATCGTAGTTGTGAAATTCTTTTTTCTCGCCGTTTACTTTACGACCTTCTAGGTACTCACCACCGACAGCCACTTGACCACCAACAGAGAATTCTTCGCCAGAAAGGATTAGGTCGATCATTGACTCACGAGCACGCTCAGAAACGTTTTGGTTTACGTCTGCTGCGATCGCAGAACCAGCAACAAGAGATAGCGCCACCGCTAATACTGTTTTTTTCATTTTTATTTTGTCCTATCAATTTTATAGATTTTTTCACCACTCGACTTAGCCCGTAAGCGTCAGCCGTTGCGGCGAAATTATTCTCAAAGACAAAACTTTCCTAATAAAACATTACAAATAGATATAAATTACAACCACTAGAGCAAGGAAATTTTTCTAAAAAACAATGAAAAACGCGCTCTATTTAATCGATTAACTGTGTTTTTAGCGAACGCAATCACAAAAACAGCCAATAATTCACAAAAAAGTATAAATCTAAAATCAGCATATAAATTTTCAGTTTTAATCACTTTCAATGACACCCCACCAAATACAAGCGAAAAAAACCGCACCAAAACGCTCACAAAGCATACAGACCAACCAATTACTCAGCGTCTAATTTAACTCTTTATTTAGCATTAAAAATACGTTTCTAGGACTGCGGCGTCTTCTTATAACGTATATAGGTATCGGTACTTTGATCATAGATGTATGTGTTTATGTTCGGACTGTTCCAGCCGCAAATAGAGTGAACGGATATAGGCAAACGCTCATCTGAACTTGTTTCCACTTCGTGAATACGGGGAACATTAGTTAGCTCACAACTGATGGAGCTGAGCATATCTGAGACTTCTTTACCACCTTGTGTCGGTAATGTGGCGCCCCATACCTTGAGTTTATTGTTCTTCCATTGAACAAAAAGGAACTGGTTAACATGGAAATTTTGACCAAAAATATCTCCTGGCAATTTCGAACGAATGGTCATAGAGGGAAAAGAAAACTCCCTTTTTTATTCCCTTCGTAAAACAACTCTCGAACAACCGTCATCCCTTCCTGTGGCACTCCTTCAAGCATGATCACCCCATGCACTTCTGGAGACATCTCAACATCATATTTTTTAAATGGCCAAAACATGGCATTTGCTCCTGACGAAAAAGCCCCTAACGAAAACCGCACAAAACCAATAGCAGCGCGACTCTTTGAGCCATAGCCCCACTTTATTGAGTACATCCAGTTGAGATCATATGGAAAACGACAAAACAGCGAGCGTAATTCGCTAGAAGAAAATAATTTGTGGGAAGGAAATCGAAGAAATATGTAATGGATAATTCAATTTTTGCGTTATCGAAACAAAAAAAGGTCCGGCATGTATGCCAGACCTTTTCTCGTTCATTATCAAGCTGCGATTACGCGACTTCGATTGGACCACCAAATGAGGTGACTGGTGGAACTTTACCAGTGAACTTCTCGAAGTCTACGATACAGGTGTTCGCAGAAGTTGCCTGTGCCAACTCAGAAGAGCCGATGTCTTGAGTCAGTGTGTTTGGATCACCATATGTGTCGATTGCGCCCACTTTCTCGTTTAGAGGACCGTACCACGCGCCTTCTTCGATACGAATCACGCCACGTGGGTAGCTGTCCGTTAGCACAGCACCAGCAAGAAGCTGACCACGGTCATTAAACACGCGTACCAAATCACCCTCTTTGATGCCTTTTGCTTTTGCATCAAGTGGGTTGATGTAGACTGGCTCACGACCTTTTACTGCGTAAGTCGCACGGAACTCTTCAGACTCACACATCTGAGAGTGCAGGCGTTTGTCTGGGTGACAAGATTGCAACCAGAACGGATGTTTGTCTGAACCTGGTCCGCCGTGTGAACGTTCTGATTTCTCGAACCACATTGGGTGCTCTTGGCAGTGTTCGTAACCGTAACGACCGATCTTACGAGACGTGATCTCGATAAAGCCTGAAGGTGTACCCAGTGGGTTGATTTCAGGGTCTTGACGGAAGTCCGCGTGACGAACCCAAGGTTGACCTTGGCCGAAGTCCAGTACGCTCTTCTCCCAGAACTCATCAAACTCTGGCATCTCGAACTTGCCTTCGTTCGATTTCTTACAATCGTTGTATAGGCTGCGAATCCAATCCATTTCACTCATACCGCGAGAGTATTCTTCACTGCGGCCAAAGCGCTCAGTCAATTCCTTCATGATTTGGAAGTCTGGCTTAGATTGGAACAGTGGATCCACCAAACGGTGCATCGCAATCAAACCACGGCTTGAGTATGAACCGTATACGTCGATGTCATTGCGTTCCCACTGGGTACATGCTGGTAGCACGATGTCTGAGAAGCGACACGTCGCTGTCCACGCGAAGTCGATCGTCACAACAGTTTGTAGTTTCTGGAACGCTTGCTTCATGCGGTTGCGATCTTGATGGTGGTGCCATGGGTTACACCCCGAAATGACCATCATCTTGAAGTCTGGCAGCTTCACTTTGCCACCGTTGTAGTTGATCTCTTTGCCTGGCTCTAGCAGACAGTCGATCCAACGCGCAACAGGGATAGTACGGCTGTAACCATTGAAGTCATTGTTGTCCCACTTAGGTTTCATGCCTGCATCAAGGTTACGAGGGAAACCACCAGGGCCAGCAAAACCGGTTGAAGGCACACCGATACTTGAGTAGTGGTGACCATAAGAGATACCACCGCCAGGCAAGCCGATTTGACCAATCATTGCCGCAACAACCGCTGCTGCCCAGTAAGGCTGTTCACCGTGCTCTTGACGTTGGATACACCAACCCATCAGGATCTGAGTGCGACCTTTCACAAGCATGCGGGCAAATTCACGGATTTTGTCCGCTTTCACGCCACAAATAGGCGCAGCCCATTCTGGTGTTTTCTCAACTTTGTCCTTAGTTTTGCCTTGAACGTAGTTGATGAACTCTTCAAAGCCAAGACAGTAAGTTTCGATGAACTTCTTATCGTATAGGTTTTCAGTGTAGAGAACGTGTGCAATCGCCAACATAAACGGTACATCTGTCATTGGGTTGACATACAGATGATCGTTCTCTAAGTAACGCTGTGTTTTGTTCTTAACCGGGTCAACCGAAATCACGTTGATCTCGCCTTTGGCCACTTTCTCTTTTAGTTGCGCAAGGTAAGCGTAAGATTCATGCGTTTCACAGTTCCAACCCACTTGCAGGTTTTTCACTGGGTCGTTCGCCCAAAGAATAATGTTGTCTGCGTTTTCTAGAATCTCAGACCAAGACGTGCCTTGTGCGTATACTTCTGTAGAACCTAGCACGTATGGCAGAATCGTTTGACCAGCACCGGTTGAGTAATCACCCACTTTGGTGATGTAGTTACCGTGCATGCCAACAGCGCGCTGCATATGTGCAGTACAGTTGTTGAATGAACCGGTTTGGTTCCAACCTGTTTGGCCTGCGTGTAGCGCCCAAGGGCCGTACTCTTTTTGTACGCGCTCTAGCTCACGGTAGAACAGATCCAGCGCTTCATCCCAAGTCACACGTACAAAACGGTTGTTACCGCGCGTATCTGCGCTGTACTTGTGTTTTTTCAGCCAGTCAAGGCGCACCATTGGGTAACGCACACGTGAAGGGCTGTAGATGATGCCTTTGATGCCGTTTAGCATCTCAGTTGGGTTTTGGTCTAGCTCTATCGGTTTGATCTCTTGAACTTTACCCGCGTAGATGTGGGCGCGGAACGCGCCCCAGTGAGAACCAGATACTTTCCAAGTTCCTGTTGTTTCTACTGCGTTTGCAGAAGCCGACGCCAATAAGCTAGGACCGATAACAGAGGCAGCACTTGTGGTTGCTACGCCCTTAAGAAAACTTCTTCTTGTAATAGCCATTTAAATTACTCCATCCAATGCTTATTAGTGATGACCTTCAGCATAATCTGAAGAGTGCTTCTGTAGATATTTCAAGATCAGTGCTTCGCTATCCGTATCAAGGTTTACGAACGCTAGCATGCCGTCAAACATACCTGGCCAAGTATTGGCATCGAAGTGCGCTTCTGCAGGTTGTGTGTGACACACTGAACAGTTTGTTTTGTATGCTTCACGAGATTTTTCCCATACTGGGTTGATATCGTTCAGCATTGACTCTTTCTTGATCCAAACTTTCGCGGCCACTTTTTCCCATGGAAGACCAGTCAGCTCATCCACTTTCTCTTCACCAGTGGTGACAATCTTGTCATCCATAGACGCTTCTTTTAGTAGCGAAGCCACTGCGATGTTCTTGCCGAAATCTTCTTGGATTACACGACCAAAGCCTTTTGCTTTACGCCAGCCGTCGATCTCGATTTCGACATAATCGCCTTTGTCTTCCAATACTTTTACGGTAGACGCAGGGTTCAATAGACCCGCTTCGGTTTGACCTTGTGCATCAAAGTAGATTGGTAGGTGACGAACACTCACGAGCTCTTTACCCACAGAGTAATCGGTATTGGATGCCATCTGCTCTAGATCACCCACGATGCCGCCAATGCTATCCATACCTGCTGGTAGTTTGTGTGCGATACCTTTGTGACAATCAACACAGCTTTGATCTTTCTCTGCCGCTTGCTTCATTTGGATGCGAGCTGTTGGAGACATTTGCTCGAAATCCATCGAGTCGTAGTTATGACAGTTTTTACATTCAAGGGACTTGTTGGCTGAGAAGCGATCCCATTCGTGTTTTGCTAGCTCGATACGGCGAGCTTCGAAAACGCCCGGTTCATCGTAGTTGCCAAATACTTGCGCAAAAACTTCTTTAGACGCCTGCATTTTACGTGCAATTTTGTCCGTCCAGTTGTGGGGTACGTGGCAGTCAGGACAGGTCGCGCGAACACCTGAGTGGTTTTTCCAGTGCACAGTGTCTTGCAGTTCTTGGTACACATTGTCACGCATGGTGTGACAACTGATACAAAACTCTTCGGTGTTAGTCGCTTCCAACGCGGTATTAAAACCACCCCAGAAAATCACACCGGCAATGAAGCCGCCCACGGTCAGCACACCAAGGCTGATATGAACTGCTGGGCGCGTTACAGTACGCCACAATTTAATGATCAATGATTTCATTGTCTGCTCTCTTAAAATCTTTTCAAAAGTGTGGGGATAAGTTCACAGGCTTACATGCCGTGAGCACCTGGAGGTCCGAAGAAGAAAACTTGCAACATCCAAACGATGAAGCCATATCCACCAACGAACGCCACACTCAAGATTGGAAAGAGGACGACGGTAATGAAGAGGAAAGATTTCCACTCCAATGAGCGCTTTTCAGCACTCTCAATTTTGTTAACATCACTCATACATTTGCCTATTTTGTATTTAGTAATTTCAGTTGCCCCACCCCAACAGGATGAAACTTTTAACACTATCTAATGCAAAATGTTAGACCATACACAATGTGTGGTTCAATCAATTCCCTACGCCCTACCCTTGTTATTCAACACTTTTTTGAGCTCATCCAGAGATGTGTCGGATTGATATTTCATGTGTAAATTTGTGAATAGATGTGAAGAAATAAGTCTTTTGCATTATTGTTAAAAACAAAACAACCACGTAACATAAATGCTAGCAGAGTGACATTTTTTGGCTGGACTGATTCTTATTCTCTCACAAATAAAACAATCCGCATGATGATTATGTGATTTTACTGTTACCGTAATGTGAATACCAAAGGAGCAAAATAGCAGTCTAAAGTGGCCCTCTTAACGCAAAAACCGTTCAACATTTCAGCAAACAAGCAACTCAAGAAATACATACGCTGCGACTCACCGTTCGTGATTTACGCAGTGTGACTTCTGACAAGAAAACGAATCAGACGCCTTCCCATATCACCTCAGATTCGTTTCAATTCCGATATGACCAATGGAAAGAGATGGGTATGGAATCGGTTATTGATCTCACTTGGGGGGCACTCTTAGCGTTTTCCAGCCTCCTTGTTATCCCGCTAATCATTAGCCACTGCTATCAGCTGGCGATCGCGAAAGAAGCACTGCTGAGTGTTGGCCGCATGGCACTGCAACTGATTTTAGTGGGCTTCTATTTGGAGTACCTGTTTACTCTGAATGACTGGCGCATCAATGTGCTTTGGTTATTGGTGATGCTCTCTGTCGGCGCTTCTTCCATTGTCAGCAAAGCCCACTTGCCACAAAGTCAGCTACTCTTTCCTACCTTATTCGGGCTCGCTGGAGGTATGTTGCCAATACTCTCAGTGTTACTTGTTGGCATCATCGTGCCAACACCTTGGTATCACACACAATATATGATTCCTTTGGCTGGTATGCTGCTGGGCAACAGCTTAAGTGGCAATATTGTCGCTTTGCAAAATCTGTTTGATTGCTATCGTAATCGAAGAAATGAATACGAAGCTGCGATCGCCCTCGGTGCGTCGCCACGTTATGCGTCACTTCTGTTTGTTAGGCAAGCGATGCAAAAATCTTTTGCTCCTATTCTTGCCTCAATGGCGGCGACAGGGCTGGTCACATTACCTGGCATGATGACAGGACAAATCTTGGGGGGCGCAAGTCCGATGGTGGCGATTAAATATCAACTGATCATTATGATCGCGATTTTTGTCACCCTCACCCTTTCTGTTGTCATCACTTTAGAACTGGTGCTACATCGCTGTTTAGATAGAAATGGGCGAGTGAAAATAAACACACTGGATACAAAATGAGCAGTTCACTCTCTTTTTCTAACCACCTCTTTTCTAATCACTTTTAGCCGAAGCGAGATACCCACGAACTTTACGACAGGTTATCCACAGAAAATGTGGATAACCTCGTTCAGCGCCCATCGGTCGGTGTCTTAAAAACGCAGGAAGATCGTCACACGGCCGTCATGATTGAGACGTAACTTGCCTATAAAGCATCCAATGGAGAGGAAGAATATGGAGTATTCACAGCAATAGCACGATGAGCTGGAGCAAGATTGTCGAGAATGGTTAATTGATAAGCCCTTTGAATTGCCTCCGCAACCAACCGAGTTCTCATCAAACCCAAGTGATTTCTAAAGAGTATGAAAAACGAAAAAAGCAGACTTAACGTCTGCTTTTTAGTTATCTAAGAATCGCAGTGAATAGTGTCACTCAGCGATTAATCGCGCAGGTAGATTAACCAATACCACATGCCAACAAACACACCACCACCGATGATATTACCAAGCGTAACCGGCAGTAGGTTATTCAGCAGAAAGTCCATCATGTTCAGGTCGGCGTAATCGGCAATGTTTGCCCCCGTCATTTGCCAAAATTCAGCTGGGGCAAAGTTTTTGATACCAATCGCCATCGGCACTTGGAACATATTGGCTATACAGTGCTCAAAACCTGCCGAGACAAACATCGCAACAGGTAGAATCATCACGGCAATTTTATCCGTTAGTGTACGGCCGCTGAACGTCATCCACACTGCGATACAAACCAGCACATTACACATGATGCCCAAAGCTACGGCAGAGAAAAAGCTGTGGTGCATCTTATGTTGTGAAATCGCCATCGCGTTTAGGCCAACCTGTCCATGGTCAAACATGTACTGCTTAGTGATCAACATGCAAACCACCAGCAAAATGGCGCCAACCAAGTTACCGACATAAACCACAAACCAGTTTTTGATCAGAACACGCCAGGAGATTTTACCGCTGGCACGTGCAACTAAGGTCAGCACTGAACTCGTAAACAGTTCACCACCAGTCACAACAACAAGGATCAAGCCTAAGCTAAATGCTAGGCCACCGATCAGGCGTGTTATTCCCCAAGGCAAGTCCGCCCCACCAGTTGTTACCGTGGTATAAAAAACGAAGGCAATACCGATATGGATACCCGCTGAAATAGCAAGTAAAAATGATTTAACCGGGTCCTTGGTCGCTTTCCCTTCACCGATCTCTGCCGCTCTTTCCGCGGCCTGTGGTGGTAATAGCGAGTCAAATTGATTGAAGTTCATTGCAGGTTAACATTTGGAAACAATTTCGAGTGGCGCGGATAATCTCTCCTTTTCCAGAGTTTTTCAAGGGGTATTTTTTATGTTTACAAAAAATGTTGTTTTAGTGAGTTGAAATGAAAAACCAGGTTGCGACAACCTATTAGCATCTTCTGCTTTCAGTTTCTGTGCTGACGTTAAAAACGGCTCACCAATACGCCAGCGAGACACCGATATTCAAACGTGCTTTCGCAAACCGAAGAAACAAAAATGCCTCATATGGTTGAGGCATTTTCTAGGATTAGTGTTAGCGAAGCTCTGAGGTTATTCTGCTGCATTCTCTGGCTGCGTTTCTGGCGCTGCGGTTTCGCTACTCGCCTCAACGTCGCTTGCTGCTTCTTCAGTTTCAATCGCTTCGGCTTTAGGGGCTGCCTCTTCTACTTGAGGAGCTTGCTCTTCTAATGCTGTCCCCTCTTGCACTGGATCTGCCTGTTCCACAGTAGACGCAGGCTGATCTTTTGCCGCTAACTGAAGTTTCAGATTCGCGACCAACTCTTCCAAACTCTTGATATGCGCAGCTTCGCGTTCAATGTGGGCATTTAACGCCAGCTCACGTTGATTGGCTTTTTCCAATGCTGTTTTTTGCTCAGCCGACTTGGTTTCGAGCACTTTCACTTTACTGTTAAGCTCTGTCACCTGCTGAGACAAATCGGTGGTTTTGTTTGCTTCGTGCATGCGTTTCACGCTTGCAAGAATCTTCTCGCTTTGCTCTCTTAGCATCACATCACGGTAATCAGAACCATCGACTGCTTTAGAGATGGCGAGCAACTTGTTTTCAATTTCTAAAACTGAGTTTTCAAAAGCATCGTCTTCGACAGAAGCCAACAGTTTCACCTGATGCGTGACTTGCTTAACGTGTTCGATCTCAAACTGAGCGTTCGCCACTGCCAACTCAATTGCGGCTTTATCACGAGGATTGGTTTGAGCAATGTTTGCTGCAATATTAATAACGTTTTCCGCCGTGGCA
This sequence comes from Vibrio vulnificus CMCP6, assembly GCF_000039765.1. Classification (NCBI taxonomy): domain Bacteria; kingdom Pseudomonadati; phylum Pseudomonadota; class Gammaproteobacteria; order Vibrionales; family Vibrionaceae; genus Vibrio; species Vibrio vulnificus. The sequence goes on from NC_004459.3 coordinate 2,969,868, forward strand.
AAACTCACTGGCGCAACTTCATTAAAATCTTCTTTCTTTAGGGTTTTCAGCTCTTGTTGAAGCGGTAGAATAAACGTTTTGTGCACTACCTTCACCTCAAGCTGTTTCGCGGTATTGAGGAAAACAACTTGTTTCTCTTGCGCTTCTTCTAGCTCATCAACCACAACGTAAGAAAATAGCTTCTTATACTGAGAAAGCACCTTGTTGTAATCATTCGCGTAGAGTTTCGCAGCATTGATCTCTGCTAGGTAATCCATCTGAGCAATAGAATCTGCCAGGATCACGTCCGCTTTCGCTTTCAGTTTTTCTAACGCTGCGAAATTTTGATCCACTAACTTAATTTGCTCTTGATACGCTTGCGCATAGGTGTCAGAAGAAAATAGAGAGTAGCTTTTCGATGCTAGAGAAGGATCTTTTTCCAGTTTTGTGTAGATCTCACTGGCTTCTTTCCAAGCCGATGTTAAATCTTTGAAGTTTTCCGGTGCGTAGATCGCCAGCTTCCCGCTGTCTTGTAGAGCTTGAGACCATTGTTGATGCGATTGTTGAATGCCAACAAACGGCGTGCTCGCATTTTCAGCGACTTCGTTTGTCACCTCTTGGGTGAGTTTTTCTTCTGGCGTAGACTGACAACCCACAATGGAGAGCATCATTGATGCCGCCAGTGCCAACTTCATTTTATTCATTCTGTTACCCTTTATGTCTTAGCTCATTGACGCGCAAGCATTTTTCGTCCCCCCTTCGCATCAACAGCCAAAAGGCTAAACGTGAAGAAATGGAGTACTCGCAAAAATATCATTACAAACGAGCGTTTTCTTACGCTCTGTTATCTCGAATAGACACGTAAATATATTATAAAAGTCTTAATAATGATATGTGGCATTGGTTAGATGAATAATAAAACAGCGTTTCTTATCAATCACTTCGATAGAAAGAGAGAAGAATTTGCGAATTTACCGACTGGCTAACAATTCTCGCTCTTTATGATTGTAACTATTGCCTAAGCGTACTAAGTTGAAGCGGAAAGATTTGTCGGAGTATGAGTATGAAATTTACAGAAGAACACTTAGCTGAAATGAACCTATTGCTACAATTTGACTTGAGTAGCGCTGCCACAGGGATAAAAGTGCACAAAGATGCGGCAGAATCGGCTCAGGCCGCGGTAAAACGTTTATTTGATAAGGGCCTATGTACTCAAATCGACGGAGGCTACCTCACTGACGAAGGTATTGAAGTAGCAGAGCACGCAGAAAAAACATTGAGAGTATTAAGCGCATAATGCTTTAGCGCAACTGACTGAGAATAATAAAGACTCGCTTTTGGTTTATTCAAAAGCGAGTCTTTTTGTTTCTCTAGCTAGGTGACGGAGCGTGCTAACAACACACTGTTGAATATTGCGAGCCCCGCAGAGCATTGTCTAGCGAGAAAATAAGGCATTCACCCGTTGATAGGGTTGAACGCGGTCATAAAACCAATTAAACCCCGTCGCGTAAAATAGGAAAAAGAGCAAAAACCCCGCTTCCAGTAGCAAGGCTTGTAATAACGAGATGCTAAGGAACCAAGAGATCACTGGAATGGTAATGAAGATGAGCCCTCCCTCAAATCCGAGCGTATGCAAAAGACGCATTTTTAATCCTCTCTCTGCTCGATTTGCACCAAACCATTGATCAAAATATTGGTTATAGATGTAATTCCAAATGACGGTAAAGATACTCAGCCCAATCCCGACAATAGCCAGTGCCGAAGCCCCTTTGCCAGTTATCAAAGATGTCGCTGGTACAATAATCGCCAATGCCAAAAGTTCAAACGCCACGGCATGAAAAAGTCGTTCACCTTGTGTCATCACAAAACCTCTTACTGATGCTTTTCAATCACACACATTCTATCTACCATTAAGATAGATAAAAGTTAGATACCATCTATAAAAGCGATATGTTTACTATCGAGCAACTACAAGCATTCGTCACTACCTCAGAAAAAGGCTCCTTTTCTGCCGCTGCTAGGGCGCTTGGTAAAGCGCAATCGGTCATCAGCCAACATATTATGAATATGGAGCTTGATTGCGGGGTGGCTCTTTTTGATCGCACAGGGCGATACCCTGTACTCAATTCATCAGGTTTAGCACTTCTCCCTTACGCAAAAGCAACTCTGGAACAGTTGAAGAGATTCTCTAATAAAGCCAGTTCGCTATTTGAACCGCGCGCGTCGCAACTGATTCTTGCCGTCGACGAAGGTGTACCGCTTTTAACGTTGCCACACGTTTTTCGTACCTTGGAGGCGTCATTTCCAGAGCTACAAATCGAGTGTTTAACGGCTTCAAGCCCCGATATTATTGAGTTGGTGGAATCTGGGCGCGCGACTACCGGCATCATTTTGAGTGAAACCGTACTGCCATCGACCATCGATTTTTCGAGCTTAGGCGCGGTTGCTTTTGATGTGTTCGTGTCCACTGAACATCCTTTGGCTTCGATGTCATTAACGCATAGCGACCAACTCAAGCTGCATCGGCAATTGGTCATACGATCTAAGAACGCTCAGTTCAGCTCCCTGAATCAAGCCTTTGGCCCAGACGTTTGGTACGCTGATAACTATTTTATGCTGTTAGAGATGGCAAAAGCGGGCTTCGGCTGGTGTCTGTTACCAGAACACCTTATCGGCGCAGAACAACACGGCTTGGTGAAAATACAAAATCCTCAGTTGCAATTTGGCTGGCAAGCCAATATCGATGTGATACAACATCAGAAATGGCACTCTGATCCAGTGCATTTGGAAACGCGTAGATTGCTGCGTAACTTATTTGGGAAATAGCGATGAAAAAGATATTAATCATTGGAGCCGGTTGGCTGGGTTTACCTTTTGCTCAACAATTGTCCGCGTTAAAACATCAGGCGATTGTCACTCGACGCTCTACAGACAGCCTTCGTGAAGTCCCTTTGGCGCAAGAAAGCAAAGCCGTACTCGATCTCGCCAATGATGACGCCGTAAAGAAGGTGCGAGAGCTCGTAGACAACAATGCCATCGATATTGTTGTTGGCAGTTTCCCCCCCGGCTTTCGAAAAGGTAGCGGTGAAGAATATGCCCATCAGTGGCAAAAAATCATCGATGGCATCAAGGATAGCGCGGTACAAAAAGTCATTATGGTCAGCTCGACGACGGTTTACCCAAATCAACCCGTCGAGATGAGGGAAGACGACGCAACACTCGCTAAGGCAAACAGCGAGAGCGACTTATTCAGTGACAAAGCACGCGTGATGTTGCAAGCAGAGCAATCACTGCTAGATTCAGGCAAAAACTTTACCATCTTACGGTTGAGCGGGCTCTTTGGGCCTCATCGCCACCCAGCCCGCTTCGTCCCTCACCTAAAACAAATTAGCAGCCGTGCGCCCGCTAACATGCTTCATCTTGACGATGCAATCAATGCACTTTTGTTTGCGCTTAGTGCTGTCGACCAGCAAGTGCTCAACGTATCAACGCCAACGACGGTCGATAAAGCGACCTTCTATCAAGCCGCGCTTGAATCTGCACAATTCGACATTGATTTCCCACCCGTTGTCGCCGTTGAAGACAAACGTATTGTGGTGGATAAGTTGCTGCAATCGGGTTTTCAATTTCAATATCAATCAACGCTGGATGCTTTATGAAACTTTTCCGTCAAATTGAACTGCTCTGGCAATACATGCAATTGCAGCATCGCTTAACCCCCGTCGATTGCTTGCTCGTGATGTGCAGTAACGATCTTCGAGTGGCTGAACATGCTGCGAATTTGTACAAACAAGGGTACGCGCCCTATATCCTCTTTTCTGGTGGTGAGGGACGTTTCACTGAAGGGCTATTTGAAAAAAGCGAAGCGGAGACTTTTGCCGAGCTCGCAAAAGCTTCAGGCGTGCCTGAAGAAGCGATCTTACTCGAAACAAAATCCTCCAATAGTGGGGAAAACGTCCGTTTTTCCGAGCAACTTTTGATCGACAAGGGGTTAGTGTTTGAGTCGTTTATTTTGGTCCAAAAACCCTTTATGGAAAGACGCGCCCTCGCGACGTTCGAGAAGCAATGGCAGGGGCCTTACTCACACCTGTTGGTGAGCTCCACCGGAGAGGCCTTCTTTGATTACATCAATGAAGAGATGCCTCTAATGTTGGTGCTTGAAGCGCTTCTTGAGGACTTTGAGCGCATTAAACGTTATCCAGCAAAAGGGTTCCAAACCGAACAACCACTGCCCGATGACGTCGAAGCCGCTTACCAATATATCCGAGAAAAGCTCACTTCTCTGCTTATTTAACGCAGCCACACCTTTAATGCAGTCCCCAATGAAAAAAAGCCACTGCACATAATGTGAGTGGCTTCATTGCATTCTTGTCGGTAGGGGTACTCAAAGACCCCGTTATTTACCCAACGCTTCTTTGTAGTGTTGACGACAGACTGACACGTAACGATCGTTCCCCCCAATCGCCACTTGGTCACCTTCTTTAATCGCCTTACCGTGCTCGTCGGTGCGGATAACCATGTTGGCTTTGCGTCCACAATGACAAATGGTTTTTAGCTCGACCAATTTATCAGCCCAAGAAAGGAGGTATTTGCTGCCTTCAAACAGCTCACCTAGAAAATCCGTACGAAGTCCGTAACACAATACAGGAATGTGCAGCTTATCGACCACTTCCGTTAACTGATACACTTGCTCTTTCGATAAGAATTGGCACTCATCCACCAAAATACAATGGCGTTTCTCCACTTCATTCAGAGCAGCGATCTCTTGATAGAGATTGGTGTCTGCTTTAAACAATTGCGCTTCGGCTTGCAAACCAATTCGTGAACTGACTTTACCAATACCATAGCGATCATCTAAAGCCGCGGTAAAAATAACGGGCGTCATACCACGCTCTTGATAGTTGAAAGAAGACTGAAGAAGAGTCGTTGATTTACCCGCGTTCATCGCTGAGTAATAGAAATACATCTGAGCCACAGAGCACTACCTAAGTAAAATTGGAAAATGTAAAAATATAAAGAAAAGGGCTGAATCAACAGCCCTTTAAAAAGATGCAATTACTTGCGACGCCACGTTGTTCCTTCAGGGCCATCTTCAAGTACGATACCCATTTCGTTCAGCTTATCGCGCGCCATATCCGCGTTTGCCCAATCTTTCGCCGCACGAGAATCGTTACGCAGTTTGATCAGCGCTTCAATTTCTGCCACTTCATCATCATTGCCCGCGTCACCTTTCAAAAACGCGTCTGGATCTTGATGAAGAATGCCGATCACGTCAGCAAGCTCACGCATCAAGGCACCTAAAGCACTGGCGTTGGCCAGATCTTCCGTTTTCAATCGGTTGATCTCACGCGCCATATCAAACAACACGGAATAGGCTTCCGGCGTGTTGAAATCGTCGTTCATTGCTGCGGTAAAGCGTGACACATACTCTTCACCACCTGCTGGCGCAGCCGAGAAATCCAAACCACGCAGAGAAGTGTATAGGCGCTCTAGTGACGCGCGAGCTTGGTTGAGATTTTCTTCGCTGTAGTTAAGCTGGCTGCGGTAGTGACCCGACATTAGGAAGTAACGTACGGTTTCCGCATCATAGTGACCTAACACATCGCGAATAGTGAAGAAGTTACCTAGAGACTTAGACATCTTCTCTTTGTCGACCATCACCATACCGCTGTGCATCCAAGTATTTACATACTGAGTGTCATGGGCACAGCAAGACTGAGCAATTTCGTTTTCGTGGTGAGGGAACTGAAGATCAGAGCCACCGCCGTGAATATCAAAATGATTACCAAGAATGGACGAGTTCATTGCCGAACATTCGATGTGCCAACCAGGACGACCTGGCCCCCATGGTGATTCCCATGTAGGCTCACCCGGCTTGGACATTTTCCAAAGTACGAAATCCAGAGGACAGCGTTTTGCTGTTTCTACATCGACGCGCGCGCCCGCTTGAAGCTGGTCAAGGTCTTGCTTAGAAAGCTTACCGTATTCGTCAAATTTATTGACTTCAAACATCACATCACCGTTGTCGGCGACATACGCAAAACCACGTTCAATCAGTCTTTCAACTAACTCAATGATTTCTTGAATGTATTGCGTTGCGCGCGGTTCCACATCTGGGCGCTTCATGTTTAGCGCATCGAAGTCAGCGTGCATTTCACCGATCAAACGTTCGGTCAATGAATCACAGGTTTCACCGTTTTCCGCCGCACGTTTGATGATTTTGTCATCGATATCGGTAATGTTGCGCACAAACGTCAGATCGTAACCTAAATAGCGCAAGTAACGAGATACGACGTCAAAAGAGACAAATGTACGGCCATGACCGATGTGACAGAGATCGTAAATGGTAACTCCACAGACATACATACCGACTTTACCGGCTGTGATTGGTTTGAATTCCTCTTTCTGTCTTGTCAGTGTGTTATATATCTTCAACATGATCTCTATCTGTATATTGATTGAACTAAAATGAATCGGCAGTATACCAACTACATTGTTTTTAGGTAATAACAATTCCGCTGAAAAACGATAATCGGCTAAACTTCCAACACAAAAGCGTAATTTGCTTAGTCCTTCGTTTTGCATGAGCCTTAACTTAGGCTAGAATTCTGACTTTAAACAAAACAGCACAAAGGAAAACAGCATGATCACCCTTCACACAAATTTTGGTGACATCAAGATTGAGCTAAATGCAGAAAAAGCACCAGAAACGAGCGCAAACTTTCTTCAATACTGCCGCGAAGGTTTTTACGACAACACCATTTTCCACCGTGTTATCGATGGTTTTATGATCCAAGGCGGTGGTATGGAGTCTGGTCTACGTGAGAAACCAACTCGCACGCCAATCAAAAACGAAGCGAACAACGGCCTAAGCAACAAAGTCGGTTCTATCGCGATGGCTCGTACTATGGACCCACACTCTGCTAGCTCACAGTTTTTCATTAACGTAAACAACAACACATTTCTAGACTTCCGTAGCGAAAGCCTAGACGGTTGGGGTTACTGCGTGTTCGGTGAAGTTGTTGAAGGTATGGACGTGGTTAACAAAATCAAAGGCGTTAGCACAGGTTCTTACGGCATGCACCAAGACGTACCACTAGAAGAAGTGGTGATCACTGGCGCAACCATCGAAGAGTAATATTACTCATCACCTTTTGAGATAGGTTTATGGGGAGGCTTAGCCTCCCCCTTGTTTCTATGACAACACTTTTTATTTCTGATTTACATCTTACTCCTTCTCGCACAGACATCACCGAGTGCTTTGTGCAATTTATGCGTAACGAAGCCGTGAACGCGGAAGCACTGTATGTGTTGGGTGACCTGTTCGAATTTTGGATCGGTGATGAAGATTGCACTCCCTTCGCCGAACGCATTCGCAACGAATTTAAAGCACTGACCACATCAGGTGTTCCCGTTTATTTTATTCAAGGCAATCGCGACTTCTTATTAGGTCAACGATTCTGTCGTGAAACGGGAATAACACTCTTAGACGATGTCTGCACCATCGACCTTTATGGCGAAAAAGTGGTGATCCTTCACGGTGATACTCTATGCATTGACGATTTAAAATATCAAGAGTTTCGCAAAACGGTGCACCAGCGATGGCTGCAATGGATCTTCAAACGGATTCCTTGGTTTATTAAGAAACGAATCGTTGCCAAAGTACAGTCTGGCGTTCGTGATGATAAGCAACATAAGTCGCTCGAGATCATGGACGTGAACCAGCAAGAAGTCGCTCAAGTCATGTCTCAGTTTTGCGTCAAGTTGATGATTCATGGTCATACTCATCGCCCTAATATTCATCACTTCGAACACGATAATCTCCCGTTAACACGCATTGTGTTAGGCGATTGGTATTCCCAAGGCTCTGTTTTAAAAGTTACTGCCGATGGATATTCGTTAGAACAACGCCCTTTTTTTACTGAGTGAATTATTACTACAACATCGCTAGCAAACTGTAACAATCGACATAGATCTTTTGGAAAAAGTCGCTATCATCAAATCTAAAGCACTTTAACAGAACAGAGTTCAGCAAATTGAAGTATTCCTACGTTGCCAGACAACCCATTCTTGATCAAAACAGAAAAACCATTGGTTATGAATTGCTGTTTCGCGATGGTCCAAAAAATACCTTCCCCGAAGTTGAACCAGAGTTAGCGACCAGTCGCTTGCTCTCTGATCATTTCCTTTCCACTCACTACAGTACGCTTGGAAACAAACTCGGTTTTGTGAACTTTCCATACCAGAGCCTCATCAACTTGGTACCAACGCTCTTTCCAAAAGAGAGCTTGGTGATTGAGATCCTGGAAGATTGTGAGCCAACCGATGAGCTCTACGAAGCCATTATCAAACTTCACAAAGCGGGCTACCACATCGCATTGGATGATTTCGTTCCTAATCGCGCGTGGAAACGCTTCTTGCCTTATATCCATATCATTAAGTTTGATATTCGCATCGTTCCTATTGAAAAAGCCGCTCAGTTTATTGCCTCACTACGTAAACTGAAAATCAAATTTTTGGCTGAAAAAGTCGAAACTTACCAAGAATTTGAACAAGCGATCAAAGCTGGATTTGATTATTTTCAAGGGTACTTCTTTAGCCGCCCTGAAATGATTCAAAAGAGAAGAATTAACCCGTCTTTTTTAACGGTCGTTCAGCTGTGTAAAGAGATTGCAGATGAGCCCATCGATTTTAATGAAGTGGAACGTCTATTTTCTATTGATGTCACGCTTTCCTATAAGTTGATGACTTACGTAAACTCAGGCTACACCCTTACGGCAAAGATAAAGTCTTTCCGCCAAGCTTTGATCTATTTGGGTGAGGAAAAACTGCGCCGATTTATTTCACTGGTCGCGGTGGCGTCCGTTCACGAAGATAAACCAGACTCACTCTATTCGTTAGCCGTTCAACGCGCGCGAGCTTGTGAACTGCTATTAGGGCATATGTCGTCCAAGTACGATCCTGGACAAGCTTTCCTGACCGGGCTTTTTTCTCTGCTTGATTCGTTGCTAGACCAGCCTCTCGGTGACATTATCGAAGACATTCCTGTTGATGAAGAGATCAAACTGGCACTCAGCGAGCGCTCTGGCCAACTTGGGATGATACTGTCCACCATCACCGCTTATGAACAAGCAAATTGGGAGCTGGCGAGTCAGTATCAGCAACAGCTGGGGATCTCCGAACATCAGTTGTGTATGGCCTATAGTAAAGCAACCGAGTGGACACAAGAATTGCTGTCGCAGACACCGTAACTCGTTATAATGACAAACAACCCCACAACAGTGGGGTTGTTTGTTTTATCGCTTTATTTGCTGAGATTTCAATTTATGGCTGCTTCTTGTCCTTGCGGATCAAACCGTACCTATGCTCTGTGTTGTAAAATTGCCCATAAGCATCACGCCAATGTGATCACACCGGAACAACTGATGCGTTCTCGTTACAGTGCCCACGTATTGGGATTGGTCGATTACGTTGTGAATACCTACCACCCAAGCTGCCATGCCGAAGAACAGCGCGAAGGCATCGCGGAATCCATTGAGAATGATTGGTGCAAGCTTGAAGTGGTTAAAGCAGAAGTAGGCAGCAACGAGAATGAAGGCTTTGTTGAGTTCAACGCTTACTTTGATGAAGACGGTAAACGCTACTGTATGACCGAACGCTCTCGCTTTGTGAAAGAAGACGGGCTTTGGTATTACATTGATGGCACTTTTCCTGAAGACGAGCCGGAGCCAGATCCGCGTTTAAATCAATCTGTAAGTAGCTTGAAAGTGGGCCGCAACGATCCGTGTATCTGTGGCAGCGGTAAGAAATTTAAGAAATGTTGTGGGTAAGAGCCAAGGGAAAACAAGGTTCTAGGTTCTAGGTTCTAGGTTCTAGGTTCTAGGTTCTAGGTTCTAGGTTCTAGGTTCTAGGTTCTAGGTTCTAAAAAACCTTAAATCTTTCCTTTCCGTAAGTAAAGCGCCCTGAATTCCATAACTCTTTCTAAAAAACGAAGTGCGCAGAGTCCCTGCGCACTCTCTACTAGGGCCCTAATCCCTATCAACCTTGACCTTGTCTCTATCTTACTTATGACGCTCTTTAAGCTTATTGATAACGTCATTCATCGATAGGCCTTGGTCTTGCAGCAATACCAGCAAGTGGTAAATCAAGTCTGCCGATTCACACACTAACTCCGCCTTATCGCCCGACGTCGCCGCAAGCGCGACTTCAACGCCTTCTTCGCCCACTTTCTGCGAAATACGCTTGGTACCACGAGCATACAGACTGGCAGTATAAGAGGAATCTGGACCGGCACTCTTGCGGGCAGCCAGTAGCTGCTCAAGTTGATGAAGCCACACCATTTGTGATTCTTCCTGTGGATCACCATCCCAGCAAGTGGTCGTGCCCGTATGACACGTCGGCCCAATTGGGTTGACTTTCACTAACAGTGTGTCGTTATCACAATCCAACGACATGTTCACCAATTGCAGTACGTTACCTGACGTTTCCCCTTTGGTCCAAAGACGTTCTTTGGTACGAGAGAAAAACGTTACTTGGCCAGTTTCACCCGTTTTCACCAAGGCTTCTTGGTTCATGTAACCCATCATCAGCACTTGGCTCGATTGGAAATCTTGTACGATGGCAGGTACCAGACCGTCCACCTTCTCCCAGTTGATTCGCTCAGCGAGCGAGCTGACTTCGGCGGTTTTAAAACTCATAGTCGTACCTCAATGCCTTGTTGCTTTAAATACTGCTTTAATTCACCAATATTGATGACTTGTTTGTGAAACACCGATGCTGCCAGCGCACCGTCCACATTGGCTTTTTGGTACGCTTCCGCGAAGTGCTCCATGGCACCGGCACCACCAGAGGCAATCAATGGCACCTTACACACTTCGCGTACCATATTCAGTTGTTCGATATCGTAACCGTTACGTACGCCGTCTTGGTTCATCATGTTCAATACAATTTCACCAGCGCCGCGTTTTTGTACTTCTTGCACCCAATCACGTGTTTCCCATTGGGTCGCTTTGGTGCGTTCTTCGTCACCAGTAAACTGATAAACCTGATACTTACCGGTCTCTTTGTCGTAGTATGAATCGATACCAACGACGATACATTGCACACCAAACTTATCGGCAAGGTCAGTAATCAGCTGCGGGTTAGCCAGCGCTGGCGAGTTGATAGAGACTTTGTCTGCGCCAAACTCAAGAATGCGCGCTGCGTCTTCTGCTGACTTAATGCCACCAGCGACACAGAACGGAATATCAATCACTTCTGCAACGCGAGAAACCCAACTTTTATCGACGACACGACCATCACTTGAAGCGGTAATGTCATAGAATACAAGCTCGTCAGCGCCTTCTTCCGCATAGCGTTTAGCAAGAGGAACGATATCACCAATGATTTCATGGTTACGAAACTGAACGCCCTTCACCACTTGTCCATCACGAACATCAAGACATGGAATTATTCGCTTTGCCAGCATGCAAATGCCTCCTCTGCTGTGAACTTGCCATCTAACAGTGCACGACCAACAATCACGCCAGCCACACCGCTGCCTTTTAGTGCTTCGATATCCGTTAATGAGCCGATGCCGCCTGAAGATTGGAACTGCACTTGTGGGTACTGCTTACATAGGTCGACATAAAGCTCGACGTTTGAGCCTTCTAGCGTACCGTCACGAGAAATGTCCGTACACAGCACGTGCTGTAGACCTACCGTTAGGTAATCGTTGATCAGCGCTTCAATGGTCACGCCTGAATCTTCTTGCCAGCCAGAAATCGCCACTTTACGTGTGCCGTCTTGGTCGATGTTGATGTCTAGCGCGAGAACGATTTTCTCCGCGCCATATTTTTCCATCCAACCTTTCACAAGCTCTGGCTGTTTTACTGCGGTCGAACCAACAACGACACGTTGAGCACCAGCTTCTAACAGATCAATCACGTCTTGCTCTGTACGCACACCACCACCGATTTGGATGTTCGCTGGCGTACTTGCTAATAGCTTTGCAATCAAATCAAGTTGACGCGCTGTTGTGTCTTTCGCGCCAGTTAAATCCACTAAGTGCAGCCAGTTGGCACCTGCTTGGTGGTACAAGTTGAACTGCTCTGCTGGGTCAACTTTGTATTCGGTGACCTGGCCGTAATCACCTTGATAAAGGCGAACCACCTGTCCTTCAATTAAATCAAGAGCTGGAATAATCACACTAAATCCCTTTTATAATTCTAAGAAGTTTTGAATAAGCTTCGCGCCCGCTTTTGAAGAACGCTCTGGATGGAACTGCACACCGTAGTAGTTACCACTTTGTACTGCCGCTGTGAACGAGTTGCCGTATTCACATTCAGCAATGGTGTAGTCCCCAACTGGCATTGCAAAACTGTGCACGAAGTAGAAGTACTCACCTTCTTCAATACCTTTGAACAGTGGGTTACCTGCTTTTGCAGACACCGTGTTCCAACCCATATGCGGCAGCGGTAAGTCGCCAGTTTGTAGCAGTTTCACTTCACCGTCACAAAGTCCAAGACACTCAACTAACTCGTCGGCTTTCTGCCCTTTCTCTTGAGATACTTTGCCCAACAGTTGCATGCCTAAACAGATACCGAGCAGCGGCTTCTCTACCTGTTTTACCAAGCTGATCAGATCGCGCTCTTCTAGGTTCTTCATCGCTTCACTGGCGGTGCCCACCCCCGGTAGAAATAGCTTGTCAGCCGACAATACCACTTGTGGATCTTTTGAAATCGTCACGTCATAGCCTAGGCGTTCAATGGCAAACTTCACCGAAGAAACGTTGGCACAGCCAGTATCGATAATGACAACTTTCTGTTCTGTCACTGTTTTTCTCCTTGCTTACGCTCGTCTTACAGCACGCCTTTACTACTTGGTAGCTCAGTGCCTTCTACTTTGATTGCTTGGCGCAGAGTACGACCAAACGCTTTGAATAGACTTTCAATGATGTGGTGATCATTGTTGCCCGCAGAAGAAAGGTGCAGCGTACACGCTAGGGTATCCGTCAAAGAACGGAAGAAGTGAACCACCATCTCAGTGGATAAGTCACCGACCTGCTCACGGCTGAACTGCGCGTCAAACTTAAGGTAAGGACGACCAGATAGGTCTAGTGCACATTGTGCCAAGCACTCGTCCATTGGCAGGCTGAAGCCAAAGCGGCCAATACCACGCTTGTCACCCAGTGCTTCTTTCAATGCTTGCCCCAGCGCGAGAGCGGTATCTTCTACCGTGTGGTGATCATCAATATGCAAGTCACCTTCCACTTTGCACACCATCTGGAAGCCACCGTGAGTGGCGATTTGATCTAACATGTGGTCGAAGAAACCAAGACCGGTTGATATCGCGTTACCGCCTTGTTCATCAAGATTAACGAATACTTTGATGTCCGTTTCTTTCGTGGTGCGAACCACTTCAGCAACACGCGCTTTCACCGTCAGATCTTTCAGGATCCGTTTCCAACCCATGATTTCTGGGTTGTATTGAATGCCACGAATGGCCATGTTCTCTGCAAGTTGAAGATCGGTTTGACGATCGCCAATCACGAACGAGTTCTGGAAATCCACTTTACCCGCTTGAAGGTACTCTTTTACTAAGCCCAATTTCGGTTTGCGACAAGAGCAATTGTCTTTTTCAAAGTGAGGACAGATCAGAACATCATCAAATTTCACACCTTGAGATTCAAAGATCTCCATCATCATATTGTGTGGAGCATCAAAATCTTCTTGCGGATAGCTGTCTGTTCCAAGGCCGTCTTGGTTGGTGACCATCACTAGACGGTATCCTGCATCTTGTAACGACAACAGGCTTGGGATAACAAATGGCTCTAGTTTTAGCTTATCTAAACGGTCTACTTGAAAATCGACAGGTGGTTCCACGATCAAAGTGCCGTCACGGTCGATAAAAAGGATTTTTTGTTGTTTGCTCACTCGAACTTCCTTATTGCTATTCTTTTGGCGCTCTCGCTGTTTAGCGAGTGCAATTCATTCTTTCTCTACTTATGAGTAGTAGTTTCTAATGAAACCCAGAGTTTTCTCACACTCATCTCGGCTGCCAACACTGATTCTTACGCAATCTTTGATTGGCGAGTTTCGCAAGATGATGCCGGACTCCCAAGCCGCCTTAAATAGCTCGTCGCCATTAGGGAATTTCACCAGCAGATAATTGCCCCACCCTTCAAACACCTCTAAACCTGCGATCATTGATAATCCCACTTGCAAATAGGCACGGTTTGCATTGAGGTCGAGCACTTGGAACTTGGCACGAGCCAACCCTGCTTCTGACAATGCTTGTGTCGCAATTTCCGCGACAGGCACTGGTACCGGATATGGCGCGATAACTTTTAGAAGTACATTAATCAACTCTTCATTCGCAAGTGTGAATCCACAACGCAAGCCAGCTAATGCAAAGGCTTTCGACAAAGTACGCAAAATCGCAAGGTTCGAGTACTGCGCAAGTAAATCGACGGTTGAGGCCTCTGGACAAAAATCGATATACGCTTCATCCATCACAACGATGGCTCTGTCTTTTGTCATCTCTAGCAAGGCGATGATGTCTTCTCGCTTCACTAAGTTGCCTGTTGGATTGTTTGGTGAACAAACAAAGACCAATTTAACCTTGTCCAAATTGGCTTCAATACCTGAAAGGTCTAATTGCCAATCCTCTGTTAGCGGTACGGTTTTACGCTCAACGCCAATGGTTTCAGCGCTCACAGAATACATGCCATACGTAGGAGGACAGTAAAGAATGGCATCTTCATTTGTTTCGCAGAAAGCGCGAATCAGCAATTCGATACCCTCATCCGCGCCACGCGAAGTAAGAGTTTGTTCTGGTTTAACACCTGCATAGGCAGCGTAGGCTGCAATCAATGCTTTCGGCTGACAATCACTGTAACGGTTCAAGCGCGCAAAGTTTGTGCGGTATTCATTGTCAAATGGTGATTCATTGGCATTCAACCAAACATCGCCGGTTCCACCGATACGGCGCGCCGAAAGGTAAGGAGTCAGTTTCTGTACACTTTTTCGAGCAAGTTTTTCCATTTTCTCTCTCTCCTTATCCACGTGCATTCAGCTTTTCGACACGAATGGTCACCGCACGTTTGTGCGCATCCAACCCTTCCGCTTCTGCCATTGTAACAACCGTAGGTGCCAGTGTTTTTAAACCTTCAGCCGATAGTTCTTGAATCGTCATACGTTTTGAAAAATCAGCCAAACCTAAACTTGAATACGTACGGGTGTACCCATACGTCGGCAATACGTGGTTGGTTCCTGACGCATAATCACCCGCCGATTCAGGCGACCAATCACCCAAGAAAATGGAACCTGCGTTATCCAGCAATGGCAACAACTCTCGAGGATTTTTGGTTTGAACAATTAAATGCTCTGGACCGTAATAATTTGAAATAGAAACCGCTTGGGTCAAGGAGTCAGCAATAATAATCAAGCTCGACGCTAGTGCTTTTTCAGCAATTGAGGCACGCGATAATTGCTTCAACTGTTTCTGCACAGCATCCGTTACTTGATCTGCAATCAATACTGATGGAGTCACCAAAACCACTTGAGAGTCTGGTCCGTGCTCAGCTTGGCTAAGTAAATCGGCGGCGATAAAATCGGCATCTGCAGTTTCATCAGCAATCACCAACACTTCTGATGGCCCAGCGGGCATATCAATAGCGGCACCACGAAAATCATTGCTCACTTGGCGTTTTGCTTCTGTGACATACGCGTTGCCAGGACCAAATATTTTATCCACCTTAGTGACACTTTCTGTCCCATAAGCCATCGCCGCTACCGCTTGCCCACCACCGACATTGTAAACTTCATCTATATTACAAAGCTTTGCCACATAGAGAATTTCATCGGCAATCGGTGGCGGTGAACATAAAACCACTTTACGGCAACCCGCGATTTGCGCAGGAACACCCAACATCAATACCGTTGAAGGCAGCGGTGCACTGCCACCAGGAATGTATAAACCCACTTTTTGTATCGGGCGAGTGACTTGTTCACACACCACACCCGGTTGTGTTTCGACTTTAATTGGCGTCGGTTTCTGGGCATTGTGGAACTTCGCGATATTGGCGTAAGCCTGCTCAAGCGCTTGCTTCATTTTTGCAGTTAAGCGAGCAGAAGCCTCCTCGATTTCTTGTTCAGTCACTCGAATCGATTCTGGTTTAACGCGATCAAACTTTTCCGTCAGTTCGAACAGCGCCGCATCGCCTTCTGCTCTGACTTTCGCAATCACTTCTGCTACTGCAGCGGTAATATTCGCACCTTCTGTTATCGCTGGACGTTCCAAAATAGCGTCTTGTTGCGTCTCACTAAGAGATTGCCAAACAACCGTTCTCATGAGCCTTACTCCATCATTTTTTCAATTGGTAGAACAAGAATAGAGCTCGCGCCAAGTTCTTTGAGCTGTTCCATCGTTTCCCAGAATAGGTTTTCTGTACTCACCAAGTGGACGGCCACTCGTTGTTTCTCTGCAGACAGTGGTAACACGGTTGGATCTTCCGCCCCAGGCAACAGTGCTTTGATCTGTTCTAGCTTATCAACTGGAGCATGTAGCATGATGTATTTGGATTCTTTGGCTTGCTGAACGCCTTGCATACGCGTTAACAGCTTCTCGATAAGCGCTTGCTTGTCTTGGGCAAACTCACCTGAACGTTGAATAAGTGTTGCTTTCGATTGGAAAATAACCTCAGCCTCTTTTAGGCCATTGGCTTCAAGTGTTGCGCCTGTTGAAACCAAATCAGCGATTGCGTCCGCCAAACCAGCACGAGGCGCAACTTCAACAGAGCCTGTCAGCATACAGGTTGAGAAAGGCACACCTTGTCGATCCATATACGCTTTGAGCAGTTGTGGGTAAGTCGTCGCAATACGTTTCCCAGCAAGATCTTGAGGGCCATTGTATTTTTCATCTTTATCAATCGCGATGGACAAACGACATCCACCAAAATCTAGACGACTCAAGGTTTCAAATTGACAAGCATCACCAGTGGCTTTGCGCTCTAGACGCACTTCTTCCAGCACGTTTTCACCGATAAAACCAAGGTCAACAACGCCATCCATGATCAGCCCTGGGATGTCATCATCACGAACTAATAACAGATCAATTGGCATATTTTCTGAGTGCACGACTAAACGCTCACCCATAATATTGAATTTAACGCCACACTTTTTTAAGAGCCCTTGGCACTCTTCACTCAGTCGGCCTTTTTTCTGAATTGCAATTCTTAAGCGTTGTGTTTGCATGACATTGTCCCTGTGCTTCAATTTGAAAATGATGAAAGTGAAAACTAAAAAACCCTCGAGAGATGTTGGTCTCCCGAGGGTTTAAAATCTGAATTTGATGATTTTCACCTCCGGGAGTTTCCTATCTCCCGGGTATGCGTACATCTCCCGAAAGACTAGACTGGGTGATGATGGTGATGAATGTTCATTACAAAATTACGCATACTTATATAGGCTCTTAGCTTGATTGCTTCGTTGATAACCACACTAACTAAGCTTCCCTTATTTTGCAACACTTTATTTAAAAAAATATCAATTTGTATAAGACAAATAAAAAGGGTAGACGAAGCCACCCTTTCAAAGTTCATATAAATGAAGACGTTACGCTTGTTGGCAAGACTCAATCTTTGCTTTTGACAACCAAGAGAGGATTGCACAAACGATGATGAATGCCATGGTTGCAGCCGCTAGTGAGAACATAACGGAAGCGGTCATACCCAATACAACGAAACCAATACAAGAAACCAACGCCACTGCAAGTGCATAAGGTAACTGAGTCGCTACGTGGTCAATATGATGACAACGAGCGCCCGTTGAAGAAAGAATCGTCGTATCAGAAATCGGTGAACAGTGATCACCAAAAACAGAACCAGCTAATACTGCACTTAGCATAGGAAGCATAAGAGCGATATCTGTCGCACCCGCCATATCACCCGCGATAGGTAGCATAATACCAAACGTGCCCCACGATGTTCCGGTAGAAAACGCCATCAAACCAGAAAGCAGGAATAGAATCACAGGTAGCCAATGAGGGTTAATATTGCCTTGTGCCATGGTAGACAAGTAGCTACCCGTTTTCATGTCGCCAATAACCGAACCGATAGTCCAAGCGAAAATCAGAATAAGGATTGCACCAAACATCGATTTAGCACCGATCCATAAAGTGCGAGCAATTTCTGCAACTGGAAGACCTTGTTTGAACACGGTGAACAAGGCCACAGCCAAACCAACCAGACCACCATAAATAAGCGATGTACCTACGTTGGTATTTTCGAATGCACCAAGCAAGTCAAAAGCTTTACCATCCGCCGCAAGTGCTTGGCCACCGGTATAGAGCATTGAAGCGACCGTTGCAATAATCAAAGCAATGATCGGCATAACAAGATCGGTCACTTTACCTTTATCGCTTTCACGGATATCAAGCTCTTCGTCAATTTCATGCGCTTCTTTTAGGTCAGTATCAGCGTCATTGTCAAAGCCACGACCTTGTGAGGCAGCAATTTCATGTTCACGCATTTTACCAATGTCTAAACCAAACCAAGCGACCGCAAACACCATTAACAAGGCGAAAATCGCGTAGAAGTTCATCGGTACTAAACGTAGATATGCGCCTAATGCGGAATATTCAGTGATGCCATGTGACACCAAAATACCGCCGATAATGGTCATGATGTACGCACCCCAACTCGATGCAGGCATCACCACACACATTGGTGCTGCTGTTGAGTCTAGAATATAAGCAAGTTTGGCGCGTGAAACATAAAAGCGGTCCGTTACTGGGCGAGAAATCGCACCCACAGCTAGGCTATTGAAATAGTCGTCTACAAAAATGAATACGCCTAAAAACGCTGCTAGTAATTTCGAACCTCGCTTACTTTTCACTCGAGTCTGTGCCCATTCAGCAAAAGCTCGAGTGCCTCCAGAAAGAGTCAGTAGAGCGGTGGTCATGCCCAATAACAACAAGAAACCAACAATACTCATATTCCAAGTATTGATGCCACCATCTTCAATAAAAACAGCTGAAACTTTATCTGTAATATAAGCTGCCGCAGAGCCTACCGAATAATCATTCAGTAACACTGCACCTAGAAGAATACCGACACCAAGCGATACAAGCACTTTACGCGTTAAAATGGCTAGCGTCAGTGCCACTATCGGCGGTAAAAGTGAAATGGGAGATGTAGCAAAATCTATTAAATTCATGATCTTCAAAAACCAAAGTTTGGCTAGAGATCTACTGCAGACAAAGTAAACAGGATGTCCGTTACTTATGTTGAACTAAGCGACAGGGAAGTGAACACTTCACCCAACCTACAGTAGCGCTCCATAGTTATACATTAAATACTATGGCAGTGTTGTTCCTTTCGGATGCAACCCCAGCAAACTGCTTTGATATGCAATTCACTTCGGCAATGGATACCTTTCACTATTATTCATTGGCATCACCCCAATAATAGTTACTCTTTACCATTGCGCCTCTACGTCGATAACAAATTCTTAACTATCTGCCGATTAAAAAAACAACAAATAATCTAATTTATCGCATCAGGTAGCGGCTATTGTACTCATGACGCTCCTCATTGCAACAGATCTGTCTTAAGTTGATTAAATTTGAAAAATCAATATGAGACAGGTTTTCTATTGCCGTTTCATTAATCCATTCTCTTTGCATCATGATACTAATAATAGAAAAAATGAGATCACAAACCACTTTCCATTGAACCATTTTGTTATAAAGCCATCTAATCATTCGTAAAATATTTTTGAGATAGCTTTTTGTTCAGTGAAGGAATTGCTTCTACAACTTTCGTCTGTCTTAGAAATTTTATAATCATTCTTTTTTAATTTTTTTACTTTTAATATTGCTTATATTGTATTGCGCGTTAATATTAGCATCGTAAGAATTAATCTAGTTTGTTTAATTTAATTCTCGGTATTATTATTAGACAATCGACTTAGCGAATATATAGGAAAGGTTATGTCTGAACTAACAAAAACTCTGTTGAACATTCGCAGCCTACGTGCGTTTTCTCGTGAACTTACTCTTGAGCAATTAGAAGAAGCTCTAGATAAATTGACAACTGTTGTTGCAGAGCGTCAAGAAGCGGAAGCAGAAGAACGTGCAGCGAAAGCTGAACAAGAAGCGAAACTAGCGGCTATCGCAGAACAAATTGCTAAAGATGGTATCGATGTCGAAGCACTAATCAGCGCACTTGCTGGCGAAACTAAAGTGAAGAGCAAAGGTAAACGTGCTCCTCGCCCAGCGAAATACAAGTACGTTGACACCAATGGTGAAGAAAAAACTTGGACTGGTCAAGGTCGTACACCTTCTGCAATCCAAGCTCAATTAGATGCGGGTAAATCTCTAGAAGATTTCGAAATCTAATACATTTTAGATATCAGTAAAAAGGCTCCTTTCGGAGCCTTTTTATTATCTTTCCCAATACGCTTCTTCTAAGCTATCTTCGCGTTCAGGTAAGCCACGAGATAGGCGCGGAGAATGTTGTACCAACACTTCATAACTGGCGCGGTTAGCATACTTACACACTTGAGAAAAAGATGAGTATGTCAAAAACTCATACACGTGCTTACTTGAGTTTGGCACGTTTTCTTTGTGATATTTGTTTGCCGCCATATCGTGCAGTACCGCTGAAAGTGCAGCATCACCTGCCCCATTGGTATTTTTAATTTTCTCAGGACCGCCCATATACGGTGAAATATGTGAATAGACTTTAATCGGGTTTTCACAAGATGCTTTTTTCGTTGGACGACTAAATTCATAACGATTGAATTCAGCAATGCAGCCTGGAAGTAACGGTAGAGATGTTTCACGCTTCGCGCTGTCTTCTGTATAACCGGCCATAAATAGACCAAGCGGACCCGCAGTACAAAGTACCATGTCTGCCCAATCCAGTGTTTTATCTGAAGCGGCTAAAGGATCGGACTCCCCAGTCAATGCTTCGGCTTCATCTTCATTCATCGCAACTACCGTCACATTATCACGAATAAATTCTTGCCAGAAGGTTGGGTCATCTTGAATCACAAATTTAGTGCCAAGCGTCAAAACAACAGGTACATCGTATTTTTTTGCGTACTCGATGGCTTTCATCGTCGCATCAGGCATTGGATCACCTTCTTTACAACGAATCAAATAAGCGGTGAGCACCAAAGCTGAGGCTTTTTTAAAGATCTTTTCCGGAATATTATCTGGATGAAGTTGGTTCATTTGACCTTCACTAATCGCAAAAGTGCGTTCACCATCTTCGGTAATCAACGCGAAACAGCGACCAATCGCGCCATCGACACCTTGCAGATAATTAAGATCCATACGGCTTGATGTGTTACATAAGTAACGGTATCCGTAACTACCAATCTTAATATCTTGACTCATCACGCCCAATAATGTCGAACGATCATCTGCGAGCACTGAGTAATTGTGCAGCGTATTGCCAATCGTACCGCCAGCGTATTCGTTGGTAATCAGATTTTCTTGCTTTAACTGCTGATATAGCGCTTCTGCCGTCACATCGTCAATAACCAGCGAGTGCCCTTTACTCAAACCGTATTTTTCAATCATTTCCGACGTCACTCTCGCTTCGATATCCACCAAAGTTTGATCAATACCGATAATATGAGTACGCGTCATTTTCTTGCTTTCCTGCGCCTGACTCACTAATGGGTCACGTGCATGTACGGGAAAATAGTGTTTTGATTTGCGCTGTCCGGGAAATTTCATAGTGTTTGTCTGAGTACGGGGTTAAAAGAAGTGCGGATTCTAACTCGCACTCCCATAGGCGGCAATAAAGGCAATTATAGCAAACGTTTGCTACGTACTTTTTATTTTGCGAGGCGCTATTCACCTTCCATAAAGCTTAAATCTGGCAGGCAATCCAAGTTTTCGCTGTAACGTTTTAAATTGAACTCGCCGTCATTTTTCATCACGTCGAAAATCTCAATTGACATTGCACACGCCATCATCGCCACCGCATCTTCACGAGGCGTGCCTGTCATCATTAGGCGCATCAACGTTTCTTTGACCTTGATTGGATTTCCATCTTCAAGTTGATTTTCAATGATCTCGATAAGATCCGCCTCTTGCATAAATTGCATTTCGTCAGTCATGATGTTTACTCATTAGGATTTTTTCCAACTATGCCACATTCCCACTCAGAGCTCGCGCGGAATTTCTTTTCGCTTGTCCTTTTGCTGAAAAAAGCAGCGAAAACGAATTGTGATTGCGATCTCGGATCTGTCACCCGTTTCTGCTTTCTGTTAGAATTCGCCTCCAGTTAATTTTAGTGGTGTTGAGTAATGTCTGATAACAGCCAAAAGAAAGTCATCGTTGGTATGTCTGGCGGTGTAGATTCATCGGTTTCTGCCTATCTTCTAAAACAGCAAGGCTATCAAGTTGAAGGCCTATTTATGAAGAACTGGGAAGAAGATGATGATTCTGAGTATTGTACTGCGGCAGAAGATCTCGCCGACGCTCAGGCTGTTTGTGACAAACTTGGCATTCACCTACATAAGATCAACTTTGCTTCAGAATATTGGGACAATGTATTCGAATATTTCCTTGCCGAATACAAGGCGGGCCGTACCCCTAACCCAGACATCCTTTGTAACAAAGAAATTAAGTTCAAAGCGTTTTTAGAATTTGCCGACGAAGTACTTGATGCCGATTACATCGCGATGGGCCATTATGTCCGTCGTTCTTTCCCTGAAAATGGTGAAAAGCCACAGATGCTGCGTGGTTTAGACGGCAATAAAGATCAGAGCTACTTCCTCTACACGCTAAGTCACGAACAAGTGGCACGTAGCCTCTTCCCTGTTGGCGACCTGGAAAAGCCAGAAGTTCGTCGCATTGCGGAAGAACAAGGTCTGATTACCGCGAAAAAGAAAGATTCTACCGGTATCTGTTTTATCGGCGAACGTAAGTTCACCGATTTTCTAAGCCGCTACTTACCAGCTCAACCGGGTAATATTGAGTCGCCAGAAGGCGAAGTGCTTGGTCAACACCAGGGTTTGATGTACCACACGCTAGGCCAACGTAAAGGCCTACATATTGGTGGCCGTAAAGGCGGTGGCGGTAACGAAGAACCATGGTTTGTTGCAGAAAAAGACCTTAAGCGCAATGTGTTGATTGCCGTTCAAGGACAAGATCACCCGATGCTGAAGTCCGAAGGCCTAATTGCTTCTCAGCTTCATTGGGTAGAACGTGAGCCAATTCGCGATGTGGTGAAATGCACGGTGAAAACTCGTTACCGTCAACAAGATATTCCTTGTACAATCATCCCTATTGATGACGAAAACATTAAAGTAATTTTCGATGAACCTGAGATCGCAGTGACCCCAGGTCAATCCGCTGTTTTCTACCAAGGTGATGTTTGTCTTGGTGGTGGTATCATCGAGAAACGCATTAAATATACTCAAGCTTAGGAGTCGTTACGTGGCGAATACACTTTATGACCGTACCATTGCTTTTGCTGGCATGTGCCAAGCTGTGGCATTAGTTCAGCAAATCGCGAGAAACGGACATTGTGATCAAGATGCCTTTGAAACTTCTATTAAAGCAATTTTGAATACCAATCCAGCCAACACACTTGATGTGTTTGGCAATGAGTCACAACTCAAACTGGGTTTGGAATGCTTAGTAAAAGGGATTGATAGTACCCCCACTGGTAGCGAAGTGACTCGCTACCTCATCAGTTTGATGGCGTTAGAGCGCAAACTGATGGGCAGGAATGATGCGATGTCACAACTTGGCGATCGTATTCAGATGGTACAAAGACAGACGGAACACTATGATCTTTTTGAAGAACAGATGATCAGCAATGTGGCCAGTATCTACCTCGATGTTATCAGCCCTATCGGCCCTCGAATCCAAGTGACAGGTACGCCGACGGTATTACAACAAACATCGAATCAACACAAAGTACGTGCGTTACTCCTTTCTGGTATTCGCAGTGCCGTGCTTTGGCGTCAAGTTGGCGGTCGACGCCGCCATCTGATCTTCGGCAGAAAGAAAATGGTTGAGCAGGCGCAGATCCTGCTGGCTAGAATGTAATTCGACCATTATTAGCTCGCGCCAGACGCGAGCTAATTGTTTTGGTCAAAATCACCTTAGCGCAAACGTTTGCGCAATATTCGTGACAATTGCCACAGTTATTGGTATAAAGCTCGCGAAATTTTGAAACCCAATTCAGGAGAACATCATGGAACTGTCAGCATTGACTGCTGTTTCACCAGTAGACGGCCGTTACGGAAGCAAGACAATTGCGTTACGCGAAATTTTCAGTGAATACGGTCTACTAAAGTACCGTACTATCGTTGAAATCCGCTGGCTACAAAAGCTTGCTGCTACTGCTGAAATTGCAGAAGTGCCAGCGTTCAGCGCAGAAGCAAACCAATTCCTCGACGATCTTGCTGCTAACTTCTCTGAAGCAGACGCATTACGCATCAAAGAGATCGAGCGTACTACTAACCATGACGTTAAAGCGGTGGAATACTTCTTAAAAGAGAAAGTCGCTGACGTTCCTGAGCTTCACGCTGTTAACGAGTTCTTCCATTTTGCCTGTACTTCTGAAGACATTAATAACACCTCACACGCTTTAATGCTTAAAGAAGCACGTGAGACGGTCATTCTTCCAGAAATTCGTAACCTGATTGACGCAATCAAAGCACTTGCTGTTGAATACCGTGACATTCCTCTTCTATCTCGTACACACGGTCAGCCAGCTTCTCCATCAACAATGGGCAAAGAAATGGCAAACGTGGCGTACCGTATGGAGCGTCAATACAAGCAAATCGAAAACGTTGAAATCCTAGCGAAAATCAACGGTGCGGTAGGTAACTACAACGCACACCTTTCTGCTTACCCAGAGCTCGATTGGCACAAATTCTCTGAAGAGTTCATCACTGAATCTCTCGGTGTTACTTGGAACCCTTACACCACGCAGATCGAACCACATGACTACATCGCAGAGCTATTCGATGCTGTGGCACGTTTCAACACGATTCTGATCGACTTCGACCGTGACGTTTGGGGTTACATCGCACTAGGCCACTTCAAGCAAAAAACCATTGCTGGCGAGATCGGTTCTTCAACCATGCCACACAAAGTGAACCCAATCGACTTTGAAAACTCTGAAGGAAACCTAGGTCTTGCAAACGCAGTGTTTGGCCACCTAGCACAAAAACTGCCAATCTCTCGTTGGCAACGTGACCTGACGGACTCAACAGTTCTACGTAACCTTGGTGTGGGTGTTGGCTACGCAATCATCGCTTACACATCGACGCTTAAAGGCATCAGCAAGCTTGAAGTCAGCCGTGAAGCACTTCTTGCGGAACTAGACAAGAACTGGGAAGTACTTGCAGAGCCAGTACAAACCGTTATGCGTCGTTACGGCATTGAGAAGCCATACGAGAAGCTAAAAGAGCTGACTCGTGGTAAGCGTGTAGACGGTGAAGCAATGCGTAATTTCATCGACGGTCTTGAGCTTCCTGAGCACGAGAAAGCACGTCTAAAAGAGATGACGCCAGCAAACTACATCGGTCAAGCTATCGAGCTGACAGACAAGCTGTAAGAGAATCGAGAATCGAGAATCGAGAATCGAGAATCGAGAATCGAGAATCGAGAATCGGATAATTGTTAGGGTTGACGTGAAAGCGTCAACCCTTTCTTTCTTTAGGGCGGAGATAAGGCTAGACTCCTATTCCCGAATCTCGGAGCGCAGCGTTCCTAACTGTTTTATTGCCTCTGGAAGAACAACGTAATCGTCCCTACCTCTACGCCAAACTTCTTAATCTTGGTGAGATTAAACACATGCTTTTCATCTTGGCGATAAAGCCAATCATCAAAGGATACCGTCAAGCTTGAACCATCGACTTGCAGTTCAAAATCATAGCGCCATTGCAGTGCATTACCCAGCTCCATTCCCTCAGCAACGCCGATAATATCGTCAGCTTCGCCTTGATAGCGACCATCGGACAATCGGGTAATCCGCCAAATGCGCTGATCAATCTCACCATCGTCAAAAACAAAATCTTCAACGAGCGTCAGTGTGTTATTGTCAACAGAACCAACAATCTCAACCTCAAAGCGTCTGGTTTGTTTACCGCTATAGTCTTGCACCATGCCCCAAGCTTTCACATTTCCAGAAAAATACTCAAACAGTTCAAACTTTGGAGATGCTTGCTGGTAGTCCTTAAGGTCACTCGAACAGCCGACCAAAACGTTCAATGTCATAACAAGCAAGACGATAAAAACATTATGTTTGTTCATCTTATTGATTCCATCCGATTAATTTTGCTCGCAAAGAGGGATATTGAGTTTTTGGCGATAACCAAATCGCGAGGAAAGCATCGTTAAGCTCCTGATCAGCCACATCACCGGCCACTTCAGCTTTGTCACTGTCATGTCGAATAAAAAGCAAACGCCCTTTTTCTCCATCAGTAATGTAGGTCAGTTTGTCGCCTTTTTTGATGTTGGGAAAAATCAGCTCGAGGCTATCTCTCCACGGTTTTTTCGCTGTGATACCCATCTTTTGCCACTGCTCTTCCGTTGCACTGAGTAGATCCTCACGTGAAATATCGCGTAAGTATCGAATCTCCAAGGCGAGGGGATGTGGCGTAACATCTGCATTCACCTCGAACTCACCATTTGGTGTAACCAACTTAGAATCATAGATATCAAAGACAAACCAGCTCAATCGTGCCTCCCCAACGGTCTGCCACTGCTGCCAAGTCTCAATGTCTGCTGCTCCTGTTTGACCATAAGAGCTAGACGAAACGCCTAGCAAAAGACTAAGAAACGTACTCCGAATGACACAACTTGCTTTTCTCATCATGGCGAAGAACCTTAATGATAAAGAGCGTGATGATTGCCCATTCTAAAAACACAATCGATGCCGTTATCAACACGCTGTAACCGTAAGCCACCGCATTGAGTTTATAACCTGCGTAGTAACTTAAGCAGCCCCCCAATGCACCTACTGTTAATACGTAAAACGGAGCAAAACGGAGCAAAATTCTTTTCAGTTGATAAGCGTACCAAGCAAAAACTACCCATAAGCTTAAAAGCCAAACGGGTAAGAAAGTCGACGTGAACTGAAAAATTGAGAGATATTGATTGAGCGAGTCGACTAGGCAGCCGACCACGGCAATCAACAGCGTTGGTTTCCAGGTTTTTTGGTCTACTCGGTACTGATACCCCAATGTCATCAAGGCAAAGCAGAGTGTGACCCATTGCCACTGCTCGGTGCCAATAACCGCAAGAAACCAAACGAGATTGAACCAAGCAGAGGCGAGAATAAGAGCCATGATACTAGGCTCTTTGAAGCGTCATGTGTACGGTACTGATGCTACGAGCTAAGAATCCCCCCTCACAATAACTTAGGTAGTAACGCCACATACGAATAAATCGCTCATCATACCCTAGTCTTTTGACTTGCTCTTCAGCGTGGTTAAAACGTCGGTGCCATTCTTGTAATGTTTTTGCGTAATCCATCCCAATATCAAACAAATCTCTAATCACTAAATCACTGTATTGGGTCGTGGCTTGAGCCAGTGAAGTCACTGACGGTAAAAATCCCCCCGGGAAAATGTACTTTTGAATAAAATCGACGTTGTTACTGTAATATTCGTAACGTTGGTCGGCGATAGTGATCGCTTGTATTGCCATCAAACCACCAGGTTTTAATAATGACTGGCACACCTTGATGTAAGACGGTAAATATTGCTTACCTACCGCCTCTATCATTTCGATAGAAACCAATTTATCAAACTGCCCAGTTAAATCTCGATAATCTTTCTTCAATAACTGAATACGCTCAGTCAAACCTCTTTCTGCAATCTGTTGTTTTGCGTAGTCATATTGCTCATCTGAAATCGTCGTGGTTGTCACCCGGCAGCCATAGGTTTCCGCCATGTATATCGCCATTGCCCCCCAACCTGTGCCGATTTCAATCACCTCATCACTGGGTTTTAATTGCAATTGCTGACACAAGCGATCCATTTTATTTATTTGTGCTTGCTCTAATGATTCACTATCCGAGTGATAAAGGGCTGACGAATATAACATTCTCTCATCCAAGAATACTCTGTAGAGGTCATTACCAAGATCATAATGGGCATGAATATTTTTACGCGAGTTTTCCTGCGTATTTCGATTGCTCCAATGACTGAGTTTGTAAAGCAGTTTGGTGACCCAGCTACTTTGGTTTTCTAATCCATCTAATGCATTCAGATTGAGCGCCATTAATTTCATTAACGAAGTTAAATCCGGACTGTCCCACCAACCATCCATATAGGCTTCACCTGCTGCTATACTCCCCCCTCTCAACACACGAGAATAGAAGCCGGGGTGTTTGACTTCGATTGTTGCGCTAATGGCCACACCCGGCTTGTGATTGTGTGCCCCTACAAAGCGTTCACTACGCTCTTGAGAGTCACTTTGAAAACTTTCAATGACCGTCAAAGTGCCGATTTCCATACGCTGTAAGCACTTAAATATCAGAGTCCTAGCCGCCTTTTGTGCTGTAGATAATGGAGAGGTAAATGCCATCGAAGAAGTATTTAACATGCAGAATTCTCCCTAAATTTATTATTCTTCACAGTTTAGTTGTTATTCTCAGTCCGGTTGGCTGGAGAGCGGTATTTGGGATGCGAGTAAAATGGTGCACCTTTTTTCCATAATTTGAACGCATGCCAGTAAATCCCTACCAACACTTTTACTGTTTGAATAGGCGTTACGATCAGTCGTTTTAGCAGATTGCTACTAGAAAATGGCTCTGCACTCATCGCCATGGTGGCATCAAACTGTTTATTTTCTTTGTGGCATTCCAAATGAATATGTAACTTTTCACTGAGCGGTTTAAGTCGCCAAATATAAGACTGTTCAATGGGGTTAAAGGGTGAAACGTGAAATGCTTTGGTTTGTTTCCAGCCAAAAGACGAGTCATGTTCATCCGCAGAAATAGCGTAATAATGACGCTCATTCCAAGGAGTGTTACTCACTTCCGCCAGTAAATAGCGCCAGTGCTCTTTCTCATCAAAAACGTAGTAGAAATTAACCGGGCTAAAGTAGAGCCCAAGATAGCGGAGGTGGCACACCGCGATAACCCTACCGCTGACTGACTCCCCGGTGAGCTCTGTGATTTTCTCTTGCACTGCGCGTTTGAGGCAGCCCTTCCCTACATAGTCGCTGCGTTTAAATCGCGCCCAATGCCACCAGCGAGTGCCAAACCCCCACACTTCTTTTTCAAGCTGCGTTAACTCGTCCAAATCGATCGCTGGCATGAACAATTGATAATTCAAACTATGCTCTACTGGGGTAAAGCGGCGGTGCCGAACATTACCCACAAACAGACGACTACTGATGGCCATGTTCACGCCGCCCCTTGGTGAAAAGAAGTCGCCTCTTCTTTCGCGTGCACAAGGTTGATGCCTCGCACCACATCCAAGGCGCTGCGAACGCCATCTTCATGGAATCCGTTGTACCAATACGCACCGCAAAACCATGTGTGATTTCGCCCTTGAATGTCATCTCGTCTCTGCTGTGCCGCGATCGACTCTGTGGTAAATACCGGATGGTGGTAAACAAACTTACGGATAACTTTGTCTTCGTCTATCTTGTCGCTGCTATTGAGCGTCACGCAAAACGTATGTTCTGCTTCAATGTGCTGGAGAATGTTCATGTTGTAGGTTAACGAAGGTAAGCGTGTGTCTTCTCCTTCCTTACCATCGAGTAAATAGTTCCACGATGCCCACGCAGCCTTTCTGCGAGGCAGCAAGCTGTCATCTGTATGCAAAACAACCTCGTTGGCTTGATATGCCATACGCGACAAAATCGAGGCTTCATCACAGGAAGCATCCTCCAATAGCGACCTCGCTTGATCGCTGTGACAGGCAAAAATAACGTGATCAAAACGTTGTGCTGCTCCTGCAACATATAATGTGACACCCGTTGAGTCGCGGATCACTTTTTCAACTGGACAGTTCAAACGAATACGATCAGAGAAGCCCTTCGTTAATGGCGGGATGTAAGCTTTTGAGCCACCATCAATCACGTACCACTGTGGTCGGTTGGTAACATCAAGAAGGCCATGATTGAGAAAGAAACGTAGAAAAAACGTAAGAGGGAAAGCACGCATATCCGCTAAGGTCGATGACCAAATCGCAGCCCCCATTGGCAAGATATAGTTGTCGCTAAAATAGTCACTAAAGCCATGCGTATCTAAGAACTCCCCAAGTGTTTGTTGGGCAATGTGGTCATGGTGCGCAGACGCTTTTGCCAGTTTGTTAAAGCGCAGGATTTCAAAAATAAAACCGTAGAACTGCGGTTTAAACCAGTTCCTTTTTTGAGCAAACAGTGTCGCCAGCGTGTGGCCATTGTACTCAAGTCCATTGCTGTCATTGCGAACACTAAAGCTCATTTGGGTTGCACGCCCAGTCACGCCAATTTCATCCATCATATTGATGAAATTGGGGTAGGTTCGATCGTTATAGACGATGAACCCCGTATCGACTGAGTAGTCTTTACCGTTGAGTGCAAAATCGATCGTCGCCGTATGCCCTCCAATGTAATCATTGGCTTCAAACAGTGTAATGTCATGCGCTTTGTGCAGATGGTAGCCACATGTTAATCCGGAGATGCCTGTACCTATTATTGCAATTTTCATACATTATCCTTTGAATTTATTGGGCAATTAATTTTGAAGCTAACGCCTTCTGCCAACGGTAAGGCAGTAACGCAAGTAACCGAATAAGAGCGGTAAACCGAGCGGGAAAATAGATGTGCTGCTTCCCGGATGCCAATTGTTGCCGAATCGCCTTTGAGGCTTGTTCAACCGTGATGATCATCGGCATTGCAAACGTATTTTTGTCCGTCAGCGGAGTGGCAACAAAACCAGGAAAGACAGTGACAACATCAATGCCCTTGGCTTGAAGATTGAGCGACAAGCTACGCGCAAAATACCCAATCGCGGCCTTAGACGCGCCATACGCTTCCGCTCTTGGCAGGGCGAGTTCCGAAGCAATAGAACCGACAATCACCACCTTGTGTCCAGGTTGAAAATGGGTTTGGCTGGCCTCGATACAGTTCACCACACCAAAAACATTGACGCTGAACACACGTTGCATCAATTGGGCATCAACGATGCCATCGTCCATGTATTCACAATCACCGGCGTTAAATATCCAAACGTTTGGAATAAAGGGCAGCACCGATAATGCCTCTCGCGTTTGCTGGTAATCCGTGACATCAAAACTGATCGTTGCTATGGCGGGGGAATAATCTTCTAGCTCTTGGAGAACCTGACGATTGCGTCCGCATGCAATCACTTTTGCACCTGCATCAGCAAAATCTTTCGCTAGCTGCTTGCCGATCCCCGATGTCGCACCGGTAATGAGCACTGAGTTCATTGCCCTAACCTCTGCTTTATGGCCCGAATGATCCCACCCAGTAACGGAAGGTTTTCATAGAGCATTTCGCCAAGGTCAAAATAGTCGCGGTGGTAAATCACCTTCCCCGCTTCAAATTTGAGGTGTGAAACGCCTTTAACCTCGACACTGGCCCCTTTTTTGAGTTTGGGATGCTGTAACGTCATCGTCCAAGTAAGAAAGCCTACATTGTCGATTTGGTGCTGCTCATGAATATCGAAACGGCAGTCAACCACGTTTTCATAAAGATTGGTAAAGTAAAGCTCCAACGCTTGCCAACCCTCTAAGCGATGTGCAGCATCCTCAAACACGACGTTTCTATGATATACATCCGCCAGTAAGTGAAGATTGTCTTTATTCAGTGCTCGGTACACATTACCGACCTTCATCGCGTCCATATTTCCCTTGTTCCATGGTTAAAGTGTTTTAAAAACAGTCACATTTAAAACATAGACTAGTGTAAGCAGTTATACCGATTGTTTTTTTGTATAACTTCTACTGAATACGAGAGGGGAAAAATTTGGATCACTCAAAACGAAAAAAGCCCAGAGAGAGTTCTCCAGGCTTTCTGTTTCGAATCCAATTCGCTGATGAGTTGACTCACCTTTGCATCGATTCGCGATTCACTTGTCGCATCATTAGAAATTGCGAAGGGCAGCGATACGCTTATCGAGTGGCGGGTGGCTCATAAGCAGTTCCGTTAGAGATTGCTTACCGTTGATACCAAATGCCATCATGGTG
The DNA here is from genome assembly GCF_000039765.1 of Vibrio vulnificus CMCP6. Taxonomy (NCBI): domain Bacteria; kingdom Pseudomonadati; phylum Pseudomonadota; class Gammaproteobacteria; order Vibrionales; family Vibrionaceae; genus Vibrio; species Vibrio vulnificus. The sequence goes on from NC_004459.3 coordinate 3,002,018, forward strand.
CCATCCAGTTTTGATTCTTGGCTCATTTTTAGACGCTCTAGAGCCGCTATCATTTTCTCTTTACCAACTAGACGGGCGGCTCCCGCATCGGCATGGAATTCACGATGACGGCTATACCACATGGTGATGAAGCTCGCGAGGAAACCAAACACCAGCTCAAGCGCGATAGAAACCGCGAAATACACCATCATGTTTGAACCTTCACCTTCTTCATCGCTGTTATTAGAAGCCACCATGTTGGCAATAAAGCGAGACAAGAAGATAACGAAGGTGTTCACAACACCCTGCATCAACGTCATGGTCACCATGTCACCATTGGCGATATGGCTCACCTCATGCGCCAGCACCGCTTCTGCTTCATCACGTGTCATGTTGTGCAGCAGACCCGTAGAAACCGCGACCAGCGAATCGTCACGCTTTGCCCCAGTTGCAAACGCGTTGATATCCGGCGAATCATAAATGGCAACGGTTGGCATACCAATGCCCGCTTGCTGAGCTTGGCGACTCACCGTTTCCAATAACCAGTGCTCTGTCTCGTTACGAGGGCTCTCGATCACCATTCCACCGACAGAGCGTAGTGCCATTCCCTTTGACATCATCAAGGAGATAAATGCACCACCAAAACCAAATACCGCAGCCATCACCAATAAACCTGAGAGGCTTCCTGGCTGCATTCCAGTTACAGCATAAACAATGTTCAACACAACGCTGAGGACTAGAACCACAGCTAGGTTGGTAATTAAAAACACATGACTCGCTTCATTACTTTTCTCCAAAGAAGCTTATTTATATTGATAGCCAGTTGAGCTGGCCTCTTTTGCTAATAGATATAGTCTAATTTGTTTAAAAACAAGGTTAAGTGATAAATTGCAACATTTGTTTACCAAGATGCTTATCTGTTAGAAATCAACACCATCGAATTTCTCTGCATCGTTTTGTTTCAAACGTCCTCTCACACGTTAGACTTTTGTCTTATTGTGCTTATTCGGCTTCGTGCTATTTTCAATGTCAGATATTCAATACTGCTCTGAACTAGGTCGAATCGTCTTATCTGTGCCAATGAAAAGCGTTTCAAACAGAGCAGAAATAAACCCATGTTAACAAAGGACATGATCATGGTAGAAGCTAACAACTATCAAATGGCTATTGATTTATTGTGCTGTCACCTAGGGATTTCTGAAGAAGAGGCAAAACAGCAGCTCGGCATTTCAACTGAGCAGCAAGTTGCAAAGCAAATCTCGGATACTCAACAGGCGCTTATGGGCTTAGTTCAAGACAAATAAGCGCAAGACCTGATAAAGAAAGGGCTGCCAACGGCAGCCCTTTTGATGTTTTAAAGCTCGAGTAACACATCCGCATTGATGTATTTACCGAGGTCTTTACGCTTGGCGCTTGGGATATAAGGAATTTCGCCCAGCTTTGGAACCTCCAAGCGCTCTTCCAACATATCAATGATCTCTGCGTAGTGCTCTGTGCCAGGATTCACTCGATTAGCAACCCATCCGACCAAATTAAGGCCATCGGCTTTGATCACTTCAGCGGTCAGTAAGGCGTGGCTGAGGCAACCCAATTTGATGCCAACAACCAACACAACAGGCAGATCTTCTTGCTTAACCCAAGTAGACAGGCTGTCAGTGTCTGACACTGGAACTCGCCAACCACCCGCACCTTCAACAAGCACGACGTCTGCATTCTCTTTGTGCTGCGCAAGTTTGCGGCTCAGCACAGCATAGTCAATTTCTACTTTTTCATGTTTTGCCGCAATGTGCGGAGACGCTGGCAACTCGAGGGCATATGGATTGATGTCCTCGTAATCAACGGCCACTGTCGCCGCTTTCTGCAGGTGCAAGGCATCTGAATTACGCCAACCTTCTGGCGTTTTATCGCTGCCTGCCGCTACTGGTTTATAACCAATAGTACGTAGATCTTTGGCCGCTAATGCGTGAAGAATCGCTTTAGATGCCACGGTTTTGCCCACATCGGTATCCGTACCTGCAATGAAAAATGCTTTCATCATAACTGTATAACCCCTAAACAAACCTTATAACTTGCCGGTACATGACCTAGATGGTTCTGAAATGTCTGGTACTCTCTTTCCACTCGTTTTAACGCTTGTCTTGTCGTTAAACCATGTGAGCGCCCGCTTACATGGTTCGCACCTATACCCTTAAGATCACGCATAACAGCAAACGCAGACTCGTACCAGACTGTGATATCGGTCAAGTCTAGATGATGGTTATGACTATGAGATTGCGCTAACGCAATTTTTACCTGATTGGCAGAGATAAAACGGTTGACGTGTTGATATGAGTCAATTTTTGCCCAGGCTTGCTTTAGCTCATTGAGTGAGCCATCCAGTAATGTGGAAAACAACACTTGGCCATGCGGTTTTACAACACGGTTCATTTCACGTAAAGGCCGCGATAAATCCTCGCACCATTGCAAGGCTAAGCTACTGAAGACAATGTCAAACTCATCACGTTCGAATGGCAAAGACTCCGCATCGGCAACGCGATACGACACCGACTCTAGCCCACAACGGGCCTTTGCCTGCTCAAGCATCTCATGCGATAAGTCGGCACATACGACTTCAGCGCCTCGTTGCAAAAGTTGCCACGAGAAATACCCCGTGCCACAACCAAGATCCAAAACACGCAAGCCCGATAAATCTTGGGGCAGTTTATCTAATAACTTATGTCCAACTTCTCGTTGAAATGCCGCATGCTGGTCATAGCTTTTAGCCGCCTTACCGAATGCTTGAGCAATAGCCAGCTTATCCACATACGCTTCCTCCGCAGTAAAGGATACCTTAGCCATTTCCATTAGTGCTCTCCTGTAACTGTCAGCAGTACTTGTGCCAGTGTGTGCATCTGTTCTTTTGTGTGATTAGCAGACAACGTGATTCTTAGGCGTGCCGTGTTTTGGGGTACCGTCGGCGGACGAATCGCTGTCAACCAAATGCCTTGCTCTCGGCAACGCTGTGCAACCATCACGGCTTGTTGTGTCTCTCCAATAAGCCACGGTTTGATCGGCGTTTGAGTGGCCACAAAACTATCGTGCTCCCCCAAATATTCCGCAAAAAGGGTTTGTAGCTCATTAAGCTTGTCTCGTCGCCACTGCTGCGTTCGAATCATCTCCACTGCATGCGTCAACGCGAAAGCTTGTGCAGGAGGAAGCGCGGTAGAGTAAACGTGGTGACGAGCAAATTGAGCAAGGAAATCACCGCTGGATTTATCCGTTAGAAGTGCAGCCCCCGATAAGCCGAAAGCTTTACCAAAGGTGACCACCAAAAAATCTGGCTTCACACTAGCGAGCGCACAGCTTCCGCGACCTTCTTCACCGAGCACGCCAACACCATGCGCATCGTCCACCATTAAGCTCGCCGAATGGCGTTGGGTGAGCGCGTGCATTTCAGCCAATGGTGAACAATCACCATCCATGCTAAATACGCCTTCCGTCACCACCAAACTTGGGCAATCAGATCGGTTTAAAATCGTATCTAGTGCTTTAAGATCATTATGCTTAAATCGCTTCATGGTAGCAGGAGACAAAAGCCCCGCCTCGATTAAAGAAGCGTGATTTAATTTGTCTTGCACTAGGAGATCGCCTTTTTCAAGCAGTGCAAACAACAACGCTTGATTGGCCGAAAATCCCGATCCAAACAAAGTGGCACTTTCATACCCTAGCCAATCGCATAAGGAAGCCGCGAGATTACTGTGCGCAGGCGTGTAGCCCGTCACCAATGGAGATGCCCCGCTGCCACAACCATATAAACTCAAACCCTGCTGCCAAGCTCGAACTAAAGATTGATCGTTCGCCAACCCCAAATAGTCGTTGGCAGAAAAATTGAGATAGCGCTTCCCTTGATGTTCTAAAACCGTTTGATTTCCCGAGAAAATCACTTCACTTTGGCGACTCAAGCCCTGTTCACGTCTCTGCTTCAGGGCTTGCGCGATTCTTTCGTTAAAGGCTTGCGTCATAAAACAGATCGTCTTTTGTTGGGCGAGCAGCCACGCTTTCGACTACGCGATCTAACAATTCGTTTTCTGTAATTTCATCAGGTTTTTGTGAGACTTGCTGACTGTTAATACCCAGCTTGTTAAACAGCTGCATGTCTTTATCTTCGGAAGGGTTTGGTGTTGTGAGCAGCTTACAGCCGTAAAAGATTGAATTGGCGCCCGCCATAAAACACAAGGTTTGCATTTGCTCATTCATGTTTTCACGCCCTGCCGACAAACGAACGGCTGAGGTCGGCATCATAATACGAGCAACGGCGATTAGGCGGATGAAATCAAACGGGTCAACCTCTTCAGCCGTTTCTAAAGGTGTCCCTTTCACCTTAACCAGCATGTTGATAGGAACACTTTCTGGATGCGTAGGCAGATTGGCCAACTCAACAAGCAACCCAGCGCGGTCATTCGCGCTTTCCCCCATACCGATGATACCGCCAGAGCAGATCTTCATGCCTGCGTCACGGACATGAGATAAGGTATCTAGGCGATCTTGATAAGTGCGTGTGGTAATAATGTTACCGTAATACTCCGGTGAGGTATCGAGGTTGTGGTTGTAATAATCCAAACCCGCGCTTGCCAGTTGCTTAGCTTGTTCTGGGGTTAACATGCCCAGAGTCATACAGGTTTCCAGCCCCATATCTTTGACGCCTTTGATCATGTCAGTCAGCAGCGGCATGTCGCGTTCTTTCGGATTCTTCCAAGCTGCTCCCATACAAAAACGAGTCGAACCGGCATTTTTGGCCTTTTGCGCGGCATCCAGAACACGCTCCACTTCCATTAATCGCTCTTTTTCAACATCCGTTTGATAACGAGCGCTTTGCGGGCAGTATTTGCAATCTTCTGGACAAGCACCGGTTTTAATCGAAAGCAAGGTACTCACTTGCACATAGTTCTTAGGGTGGTATTGACGATGAACTTGCTGCGCTTCAAACAACAAATCCATAAAAGGCATTTCCATCAACTCACGAACTTGCGCATGAGTCCAGTTATGACGTACTTCCACGTGTATTCCTTGCGTAATAGTTAACTTGCTATTTTTGTTCTGTTGACAGTCTACCGAGTCCCGATAAACTGTCAACATTAGCAAATAAATCAAAGTTTACATCTGGTTTGTTTTTAATCTATTTTTACTTGGATTTTATTATGGATTTGGCCTTCGACCGCCAGCACATCTGGCATCCCTACACTTCGACTCTCACACCTCTGACCTGCTATCCCGTGAACTCCGCAAGTGGTGTGTATATCAAACTGGAAGACGGAACCACGCTCATCGATGGCATGTCTTCATGGTGGTCGACCATTCATGGCTACAATCACCCTCACTTGAATCGAGCGGCACATCATCAAATTGATCAAGTATCCCATGTGATGTTTGGTGGTATCACTCATCAGCCAGCGATCAATTTGTGTAAAAAGTTACTGTCCTTGGCGCCAAATAACCTAGAGCATGTCTTTCTCGCTGATTCAGGCTCAGTGGCCGTGGAGGTTAGCTTAAAAATGGCCTTGCAATACTGGCACGCAAGAGGTGAGCGCAGGCCGAAATTTTTGACATTACAGCATGGCTACCATGGCGATACCTTTGCAGCAATGTCGGTCACCGATCCTGACAACTCGATGCATTCACTCTACAAAGGCTTCTTACCAGAGCACATATTTGCGAAATCACCGACTGGTGGCTTTTGGGATGAGTGGAAGCCAGAAGATCTCACTGACTTTGCGCAGAAGATTGAACAGCACCATCAAGAATTAGCCGCAGTAATCCTTGAACCCATCGTGCAAGGCGCGGGAGGAATGCGTATCTATCATCCAGAGTTTCTGAAAGGCGTTCGAGCACTTTGTGATAAGTATGGTCTACTGCTAATAGCAGATGAAATCGCGACTGGTTTTGGCCGTACTGGCAAGCTGTTTGCCTGCGAGCATGCCGATATCCAACCGGACATTCTGTGTGTCGGTAAAGCACTGACTGGGGGCTACATGACCCTTTCCGCGACCTTAACCAGCAAACACGTCGCCGATACGGTTTGTGGCGGTGAAGCAGGTTGTTTCATGCACGGTCCAACCTTTATGGGCAATCCACTCGCCTGCGCCGTCGCAACCGCCAGTTTAGAGTTGATAGAGCAAGGCCAATGGCAACAGCAAACCAAGCAAATCGAATCGCTGTTTTCTGAGTTACTGCCAAAACTTGAAGAATACGACTTGGTGAAAAACACCCGTTGGTTAGGTGCGATTGGTGTAGTGGAAACACATCGCCCAGTGAATATGGAAACCGTCCAAGCCCTGTTTGTTGAACAAGGTGTTTGGATTCGCCCCTTTGGCAAACTGATTTATATGATGCCGCCATTTATCAGCGAGCCGGCTCATATAGAACAATTGGTGAACGCCATTGAAACCGCACTTCAGCGTGCCGAGTGTTTTGTTTAGCCACGAGATAATAAAAAACCCAGCACAGTGGCTGGGTTTTGAGATTTTTTATGGTTAATCAATTAACCGATGTGCGTTGCGCCGCCCATGTACTTCTGAAGTACGGTCGGAATGGCAATGCGGCCATCTGCTTCTTGGTTGTTTTCTAGGATAGCAACCATGGTACGACCTACCGCTAAACCAGAACCGTTTAGTGTGTGTACAAGTTCAGGTTTCTTCTCGCCTTTACGACGGAAACGCGCTTGCATACGACGCGCTTGGAAATCCCACATGTTTGAACAAGATGAGATTTCGCGGTAAGTGTTCTGAGCCGGAACCCATACTTCCAAATCGTAAGTTTTGTGCGAGCCAAAGCCCATGTCACCGGTGCACAATAGCACCTTACGGTAAGGCAACTCTAGAAGCTGAAGCACTTTCTCAGCATGGCCAGTCAGCTCTTCTAGTGCATTCATCGAATCTTCTGGTTTGGTGATTTGTACCAGTTCTACTTTATCAAACTGGTGCATACGAATCAGACCACGAGTGTCACGACCGTACGACCCTGCTTCTGAACGGAAACACGGCGTGTGAGCAGTCATCTTAAGCGGTAGATCAGCTTCATCAGAAATCGTGTCGCGAACAAGGTTCGTTACTGGTACTTCTGCTGTAGGGATAAGAGACAGTTTACGTGGCTCTTCATCACTTGCCTTTTCTGTCAGCGGCTCTGTGTGGAAAAGATCTTTACCAAACTTTGGTAGTTGGCCCGTACCAAACAAGCTGTCTGCGTTCACTAGGTAAGGCACATACATTTCCGTATAGCCATGCTCTTCAGTGTGAAGATCAAGCATAAACTGAGCGATGGCACGGTGTAGGCGAGCAAATTGACCTTTCATCACGATGAAACGCGCACCAGTGATCTTAACTGCGCTTGCGAAATCTAGACCGTCACCCATTTCACCTAGGTCAACGTGATCTTTTAATTCGAAGTCGTAAGACTTTGGCTCACCCCAACGCGAAATCTCAAGATTATCGTTCTCGTCTTTGCCATTTGGCACTTCATCCGCAGGAATGTTTGGAACAGAAAGGATGATGTCATCTAACTGTGCCATCACTGCATCAAGTTCGATTTTTTTCGCATCTAAATCAGAGCCTAATGACCCGATTTGTTGCTTGATCTTTTCTGCGCCTTCTTTGTCACCAGCCGACATCAGTTGACCGATTTGCTTGGAGATGGAGTTACGCGTGGATTGTAAATTTTCAACTTCTACTTGAATGGACTTACGTTGTTCTTCAAGTTTACCGATTGTCTCTACGTCTAGCTTAAAGCCACGACGTGCCAGTTTAGCAGCTGTTTCATCCAGCTCTGTACGAAGTAATTTAGAATCCAGCATTGTTAATCCTATGCTTTTTGTTGTGAAGGTACGCACCCAATCCTGTCGAGCACGTTGAAAAAATTAACCGAACAAATGTATCCAAAAATGCCTACTTTTCATAGCGCTTTTGTGGGCTATTTGCGTCTAAATTAGCCAAGTAATCTAACTTTTCAGCGATTTTGCTCTCTAAGCCTCGATTTGTTGGCTGATAGTACTTGCGATCATCAATTTCAGCAGGCAAATATTGTTCGCCCGCGGCGTAGGCCCCTGGTTCATCATGAGCGTATCGATAACCTTCCCCATAACCAAGATCTTTCATCAATCCGGTCGGTGCATTACGCAAATGGAAAGGCACTTCAAATTCAGGAAGATTATGTGCATCCGACAGCGCTTGCTTCCAAGCGGTGTAGACCGCATTACTTTTCGGCGCGCACGCAAGGTAAACGATCGCCTGTGCAATTGCGCGTTCGCCTTCTGCGGGCCCAACACGGGTAAAGCAATCCCACGCGGAAAGAGCCACTTGCATTGCCCTCGGATCCGCATTGCCCACATCTTCAGAGGCAATGGCCAGCAAACGTCGCGCGATATAGAGTGGATCACAACCGGCAGCGATCATTCTCGCCGACCAATAAAGCGCAGCGTCCGGGTTTGAGCCGCGAATGGATTTGTGCACAGCAGAGATTAAGTCGTACCAAATGTCGCCTTTATTATCAAAACGAGAGACCTTCTCCCCCGCCACTTCCGCCAATAGCTTTAGCGTGATCTCTTTTTCACCCTGAGCATTGTCTTCTGCCATGTCATACAGCAGCTCAAGATAGTTAAGAGACATTCGCGCATCACCATTGACGAGCTCAGCCAGACGATCCAAGACATTATCAGCAAAGTGTGCTGGTGTATTACCCAGACCACGTTGTTTGTCGTTGATCGCTTGGTTTAATGCCAGTGAGATTTCTTCTTTGTTGAGTGACGTAAGCTTATACACACGAGCACGTGACAATAATGCGTTGTTCAGTTCAAACGATGGATTTTCTGTGGTCGCGCCGATAAAAGTCACTGTTCCATCTTCAATGTGAGGTAAGAAGGCATCTTGCTGTGATTTATTAAAGCGATGTACCTCATCCACAAACAAGATGGTGCGACGACCCGCCATTTTGTTCTCGCGTGCTTTTTCAATTGCGGCACGAATTTCTTTCACGCCGGACGTGACCGCAGAGACGCGTTCAACTTCCGCGTTGGCGTAGTTTGCGGCTACTTCCGCTAATGTTGTCTTGCCTGTACCTGGAGGCCCCCACAAAATCATTGAATGAATGTGGCCGGCCTCTAGCGCGCGACGTAATGGCTTACCAGGGCCTAAAATATGCTGCTGACCGATGTACTGTTCGATCGTTTCCGGTCTCATACGAGCAGCAAGGGGACGAAAATCTTCGTCCCCTGAAAAATCTAAGGTGTAATTTGACACTGGCAATTAGTTCCTTTGGTCATCCACTTCAACCCCTTCAGGGATGTTAAAGGTGAAGCGGGCAGCTGCAGGCTTTCCTAGTTTCATATCCGTAAACTTGAAGATGCCTTTTTGTCCATCTTGTTCAATGACATTAAAACCATGCACAATCCCTTTTGCATCAATATCAATTTGGAACTGCCCCTGGGTAGAGTCTGCCGCTTTCGGCACGAGAGTGAACACATTACCATCTTGCGTGATTTGATAGTTTTCCCAATCACTGGACTGATTACGAGTGAGTAAAACAAACGGTGTTTGTTGTACAGCTTGTTCTTGCCAGTAAATGCTTACCTGTTCAATAAATGGGCTGTAATACCATAAGGTTTTTCCATCCGAAACCAACAGGTTTTCATCCGGTAAAGAGGTACTCCAGCGAAACAGGCTTGGTCTGGCAATATCAACGCTGCCTTCCCCTTCCATCACGACTTCACCCTCTGGGCTTGTCACCGTTTGGTTGAAGTTTGCGCTAAAGCCATCATTCATGCCTAATCTCTGATTAAGCTCTTGCTGTGGATTTGCCAATGCTGACGCGCTAAGGAAAAATACAACTAACCATTTTTTCATTTTTATACCTATTTACGGCTAAGGTTTAAAAGGAGTTGCACGTTTTGACTCCTCCTTCTAAACGAAAGTTCATTATTCTCTTGGTGGTGCAGGAGCCAGCACTTCTCGGTTGCCATTATGGCCCGGTGCACTGACGATCCCTTGAGCTTCCAACTGCTCTACAATACGCGCCGCACGGTTATAGCCAATTTTGAAACGGCGCTGAACACCAGAAACCGAACCACGACGTGACTGAACAACATGTTCAACCACTTGATCGAAAAGGGGATCAAGGTCTTCATCGCTCTCCATTTGTTCGCCAGGTAGCAAACTTTCTGGCCCCTGTTCACCGCTGATGATCTCGTCAATGTAGTTTGGTTTACCACGCGCTTTCCAGTTGTTTACAACCGCATGCACGTCATCATCAGAGGCAAAGGCACCATGCACCCGGATGGTGTGACTCGAACCCGGAGGCAGGTAAAGCATGTCACCCATACCCAATAGCGATTCAGCACCGCCTTGATCGAGGATGGTACGAGAGTCGGTTTTGGTGGAAACGGTAAACGCCACTCGTGTTGGAATGTTCGCTTTGATCAGACCTGTAATGACATCTACCGATGGACGCTGTGTTGCTAGGATCAAGTGGATACCCGCCGCACGCGCTTTTTGCGCCAAGCGTGCGATCAACTCTTCCACTTTTTTGCCGACCACCATCATGAGATCCGCAAATTCATCCACAACAACGACGATATACGGCAGTTTTTCTAATAATGGTGGCTCCGTATCCATGCTATCCCCTTCTTGCCAGAAAGGATCGTGAATAGGATGGCCCGCGTCTGCCGCCATTTTCAGTTTCTCATTAAAACCTTTAATGTTACGCACGCCCATCACAGACATCAGTTTGTAACGACGCTCCATCTCACCAACACACCAACGTAATGCATTAGAAGCATCTTTCATGTCAGTGACAACTTCCGCTAATAGGTGTGGAATGCCTTCGTACACCGAAAGCTCCAGCATTTTCGGGTCGATCATAATAAAACGCACATCTTCTGGGCTTGCTTTATAGAGCATGCTAAGAATCATGACGTTTACCCCAACAGATTTACCAGAACCCGTGGTACCCGCCACCAGCACATGCGGCATTTTCGCCAAGTCTGCGACCAATGCTTCACCAGCAATATCTTGCCCTAGAACCACCGTGGTCGGTGACGTTGCATTCTGGAACTGAGGACTATCAATCACATCAGACAGGTAAACCGTTTGACGGCTCATGTTTGGCAGCTCGAGTCCCACGTAGGGTTTACCAGGGATCACTTCAACAACTCGTACAGCCATTGCCGACAATGAACGTGCTAAGTCCATGGATAAGCTCGAGATGCGGCTAACCTTCACGCCCGGCGCTAAATCAAGTTCAAAACGGGTAATTACAGGTCCTGGGAAGATCCCAACCACTTCCGCGGTGATCTTGTAGTCGGCCAGTTTAGATTCGACCAATCTTGCTACTTGTTCTAGCGCTTCTTTATCGATGAAATTCTCACGTTTTTCAGGGTGATAAAGTAGCTCAAGCGTTGGTAGCGGCTCTTTCGGCACCGGCAGTGAGGTGTCTTGTTTCATCAAAAACGGGTTCTGCGTCGCCGCCATATTTTGCTGTGCTTTAGAGACCATGTTTTGGAAAGCGACCACATCTTGATCTTGGTCTTCGTCCTCTTCCACATAATCTTCCATTTCTGGATTCACATCGCCCACACTGTCAGCAACAGGCAAGTCCACAATTTCTTCTTGAGTAGTATGTTGAGTAGTTTGTTCTACTCCTAGGTGAGAGAACATTGGCTCTGCCGACGACGCCATTGCGGATCTCTGCGCCTCATTGTGATGCAATGGTGCTTCTTCAGCAAAACCGACCATGACAGGCTCATCGATTTCTTCTGAGATCTTATCCAGTTCGGAAAGTGAGATAACGTGATCAAACTCTTCAACATCCACACTGAAATCTTGTGCATGTTCAACTTGTGTTGTTTGAGAGTGTTCTGCAGAAACTTGAGCGATATCGGCAACATTATAACGTGCACGCTCTGTACTCATGGTGTCATCAGGCAGGTCATTCACCGACAGCGCTTCTTGCTCTAACTCTTCAATTGTGGCGTTAAGCTTTTTCGCTCGCTCAAAGGAGTTATCCTCCAGTTCATCCAGCTCGTCAGAGACCGTTTGGTAGCTTACTGTTTGTGGCATATGGATCGGGTATTCTCTGCGCATTTGAACCACAGGCTCCACAGGTAGCGGATCAGGAATACGCTCTTCCTCAACAATCTCATCTTGCTGTGCTTCTATTTGTGGCTGAGCTTTAGGTTCATCGTCAGACAATGCGATCGGTTGTAATTCAGGGGCGATAACTTCTGTTTTTTCACCGCGAAGGCGATTCAGCGCCCACTGACAAACATCGAGAAACAGGCTACCGATCCATTCGACAATCGAGAGCCATGAGATGCCAGTAAGTAGAGTAAAACCCGCCCCCCAAGCAAACAGCAACACCAACGTTGTACCCAGTAGGTTCAGTGTGGGTAACGCAAGACTATTGAGAACATCGCCAAGCACACCACCAGAAGAAAAATACCAGATATCGTCAAAATTGATGTCCGCCAAACCACAACTGGTTAAAATAAGTATGGCCAAACCGAGTAAACGCGTTCCCCACAACATGAGATCAATGTGTTCATCTTCGTCTCTGGTTCGGAAAAAGACCCATGTCACAATCACCAATAGCACTGGCAACAAATAAGCCAACAGGCCAAATGTAAAGAAAAGTGTATCCGCTACCCAAGCACCAAATTGTCCACCGGCATTGCTGATATCTCCACCCCATGAGGTTTGAGACCAAGAAGGGTCCGCTGGGCTAAAGGTTAATAGGGCAATTGAAAGGAAAGCAGAAGTCAGTACGCCTAGAATAAGGCAGCACTCTTTGAGACGTTGAAAACCGTTCAGACGAGAAGACTGAGCCTCTTCGCTTGTTTTAATAATGGTTTGTACTTTTTTAGCGTTCTCTTTGAACATAAATCAACTTGAATCAACAGTAACTGAAACATTCCGAGCGGCCTATGCCGCTCGGATTCATAAGTCGATTTAACCATATCGAAAGGAAAAACCCAACGCTTGGAAGGTGAAAGCAGCGATATAAGCCGCTTTCCTTACAAGAATTTAACGTGTTTTAATCACAAGTTGGTTGGTTTGCTTCACTTCTTCCATTACAACGTAGGTTCGAGTGTCATTTACACCTGGTAAACGAAGCAGAGTATCACCGAGCAATTTACGGTAAGCACCCATATCAGATACACGCGTTTTTAATAGATAGTCGAAATCACCAGAAACAAGATGACACTCTTGGATATCATCCAGTTTTTGAACCGCGGCATTAAACTGTTCAAATACATCGGGCGCACCACGATTTAACGTAATTTCAACAAACACGAGCAATGAGGCGTCTAGGTATTGAGGGTTTAACAATGCGGTATAACCCGTAATGTATCCTTGACGCTCTAAGCGACGAACACGCTCTAAACATGGAGTTGGAGAAAGCCCCACGCGCTTAGAGAGTTCAACGTTTGAAATTCGACCATCTTTCTGCAATTCATTCAAAATATTGCGATCGATACGGTCTAGATCCTTGGACGGCTTTTTGTAGTTATCTACCATTTTTTATTCCACCTTATTACTTCCTTGCAAAAAAATATACTACAACTTTTTAATATTCAGTATCAAATTTTGCCACATCACATCTATACTAGGCACAAATTCGACATTACACCCTACACATAGTCAATACAACCAGAATAAAACGAGGAGTCAGGATGATTATTGGCGTTCCAAAGGAAATCAAGAACCACGAATACCGTGTTGGTATGATCCCAGCCAGTGTGAGAGAGCTTATCTCACATGGTCACCAAGTTTTTGTTGAAACTAATGCCGGTGCAGGCATCGGTTTTTCAGACGATGATTACATCGCTGTAGGCGCATCCATTCTTCCTACTGCTGCTGACGTCTTCGCGAAAGCAGAAATGATTGTAAAGGTAAAAGAACCTCAAGCTGTTGAGCGAGCCATGCTCAAAGAGGGGCAAATATTATTTACTTATTTGCACCTAGCTCCAGATTTTCCACAAACTGAAGAGCTAATCAAGAGCAAAGCTGTCTGCATTGCCTATGAGACTGTAACAGATCATATGGGTCGCTTACCACTACTTGCTCCAATGTCTGAAGTTGCTGGCCGTATGTCTATCCAAGCTGGTGCACAAACTCTAGAAAAATCTCACGGTGGCCGTGGTTTACTTCTTGGTGGTGTACCGGGCGTTGAACCAGCAAAAGTCGTTGTTATTGGCGGCGGTGTCGTTGGTGCTAACGCTGCTCGTATGGCTGTTGGCCTACGTGCTGATGTTACTATCCTTGACCGTAACGTGGATACGCTTCGTAAATTAGACGAAGAATTCCAAGGCCGCGCTAAAGTCGTTTATTCTACAGAAGATGCGATCGAGAAGCACGTTCTAGAAGCCGATCTTGTCATCGGTGCGGTGCTCATCCCAGGCGCAGCAGCACCAAAACTGGTCACAAAAGAACACATCGCTAAGATGAAGCCAGGTGCCGCTGTTGTTGACGTTGCAATCGACCAAGGCGGTTGTTTCGAAACTTCTCACGCAACCACACACGCAGAGCCGACTTACATTGTTGACGATGTCGTACACTACTGTGTTGCTAATATGCCAGGTGCCGTCGCTCGCACTTCTACTTTTGCCCTTAATAACGCGACTCTACCTTACATTGTTAAGCTTGCAAACAAAGGATATCGTGAAGCATTGTCAGCAGATAAAGGCTTCCTACTTGGTCTAAATGTGATTCACGGTAAAGTGACGTGCAAAGAAGTTGCAGAAAGCTTTAACCTAGAATACGTAGATCCAGCAGAAGCCATTCGCATGTTTAGCTAAGCTGAAAATTCTAATGCTCTCAGTAAAAAGCTCGCATAAATGCGAGCTTTTTTATTACGATGCGTTCTAAGTTATAACAACAAATTCTATATGTAACACTGCCAAATAAGCATTTTTTAGGTGTTCTTTCTGTCAGATGCGTGAATAAGAATATTTCTCGGAGTAATATCTCGATCGCAAAATTCACTTAGCGATACTTGATACCCTTGTTCTTGGAGATACATGGCTTTGTCATAAATAAGCCACATTTCAATTGCACGTTGAAAGATTTGCTGTACCAAGCTTAGCCTTTCCATACGCCAAAAACGTTTCGCACCTTCAGCCTCATACTGATCGAAGTTCACTTGCGGCAAGTTCCATTCTTTCAGCTCCGCAGCCCAACGACAAAACGCTTCAAAGCCAAGTGAAAGCTGTGACTTTTTAATACTCGGTACAGGCGCATACTCTTTAAAAGCACACTCTTGTCTTAGTAGCAAATCCAAACCAAGACGAAAATTCATCTCTAATTGTCGATGTCGCTGAACCCGGCTTCCACCAGTCACTGTCTGCTGCAATGGAATTCGCAGTTCACTTCGGCTAAGACGTATTGTCGAGAGCTTAGCCACACTCGACAATACTTGGTAAGCGTCGCTCTGAATGAGGTGATAACAACAAGGAGCAATCGTCATCGCTGCTACGCCTTTCTCGCAACCATACTGCATCATTCGAACATGTAAATCTCCGCAGGCATGTAAGGCGACGGCATGCTGTTCGGGCTTAAAGTATTGTTTAGATTGACATTCAAGAGCGTCACCTTGAACAAAATGCATGGGCAGATTCAGTGCATCCGCTTCGGATTGACCACTTTGGCACAAGGGTAACTGATACTCAAAACTCGTCACGCGTTGCCTGGTTTGGGAAGAAAGAACTCGGCCTAAATATCCCTTACCCGAGCACCATTCCAGCCATTCGCTCCCTTGGTGACGAGTTAGGCTATAAGAGCCCATTGCTTCAATTTGCTTAAGTTTTCGTCCTGGAATTCCGACACCAAAACGCTCAGCGAGTTTAATGGTCGTTATCGAGTGTGGTGCAAGTGCAATGTTCGCCAATACCGTTCTGCTATCTGGAATAAACCTACCAAGATCTGCCATCAAACTAGTGGGATCGAGTTTGTATTGTGATAACTCTTGCGCTGAGAGTGAGTTTAACCACGCACACATATCAGGATGCGTGTCGACCCAAGGAAGTTGTTCATGCAAACTTTGATGAAATGGTTCAAAACGCCAGAATCGTTGGTGCTCAGTAAGCCATTCATCGAGCAATTGAAATTGTTTTTGCATGTATCCCCCTAAAATTGCGACGCTATTTTAGGGGGAAGAAGCGGTGGAGGAAAGCGCTTTAACGAACGGGAAGAACGATGTCTTTAAACATTTCATCAATCTCAGCATTTGATTTCAACGAGATCGCCTGTTCTACTACTGGCCTTGTCAAATGAGGTGCAAATCTTTCCATAAAATCAAACATATATGAGCGTAGGAACGTACCTCGGCGGAAGCCGATACTGGTGGTACTTGCACCAAACAAGTGGCTCGCATCGATCGATACCAGATCTTTGTCTTGCTCTTTATCTACCGCCATGCTGGCAATTACACCCACACCGATCCCCATACGTACATAGGTTTTGATAACATCCGCGTCGGTTGCCGTAAAGACCACTCGCGGTGTTAATCCGACTCGATTGAACGCGGTGTCTAATTCAGATCGACCTGTAAAACCAAACACATAAGTCACTAATGGATAAGAAGCCAAATCTTGAATAGTCACTTTTTCCTTCTTAGCCAATGGATGCTCTTTAGGTACAACAATCGAACGATTCCAATGGTAACAAGGCAACATAATTGCGTCTTGGTACAAATGAAGAGCTTCTGTCGCAATAGCAAAGTTCGCCGTGCCTTTTGCAATCGCTTCGGACATTTGACTTGGCGTCCCTTGGTGCATATGCAGTGACACCTTAGGGTAACGCTTAACAAATCCTTTAATGACATCCGGTAAAGCATAACGAGCCTGTGTATGGGTGGTAGAAATATTCAGTGTGCCCATTTCAGGATGAGTATGCTCACCTGCCACAGCTTTAATACTCTCAACTCGAGCTAAAATTTCTTGCGAAATTCGCACGATATCTTCCCCAGCTCGAGTCACTTGAGTGAGGTGTTTACCACTTCGTTCAAATATCTGAATGCCTAACTCATCTTCTAAAAGCCTGACCTGCTTACTGATCCCTGGCTGAGAGGTATACAAGCTTTCGGCGGTCGCCGAGACATTTAGATTGTGATTAACGACTTCAACAATGTACTTCAGTTGTTGCAGTTTCATACTGGCCCCGTAATCCGTTACTAATAACAAATCTCACTCATTTGAGCAGAACTTGCGCATACTAAGTTCTCAAATATAATTATTAGTTATAACGTGTAACGTTAAAAATGAACAGTGAAATTGATAGTTTTCTCTGCCATTACTTAACTGGGGAGCTCATCAACGATGGTTTTTGTAATGCATACCTCATTCTTCAATCGGATTAGCAACTTTTGATTATTAAAGCTTTAAATAACAGCAATAATCACTAAGAATATGATTAATAGGTGCATGTCATTAAAGGAATCGTGTATCCTTACTCGTTAGCCGTTAATAAATAAAGCAGACAAAACAGATATGAATATTGGTTTAATCATCGCTCTGGTCGCCGTTTTACTTGTACTTGTTATTGGTTACAACGTTATGTTGCAGTACAAAGTAAAGGCAGAAACCGCGAAAAGACAGGAGTCAGCGCGTTATGTTGCCGTTATAGATGCAACAGAGGAGTTGATCGGACATGCACATCATATCCCTTACAGCAAAGACTTATTGGTTTGTCTCAACAATCGTATTCTTGATGCGTTAGAAAATATGGCGGCACTTGATCCCAAGAGCAAGCAACTTGCTCAACGGGTCGAAGCAATGAAGCAGCAAATCGAACACCTTAAGAACAACTACCAAGGCGGTGAAAGCACAGCCTTTAAAGTTCCGAACAGTGATAAGCAAGCGATTGTAATGCTGAAACTTGTCAAACGCCTGAGAGACACCATTCGTAACGAGCACAATAAAGGTCGCTTTGATACCCAAGCTTATGTAGAAGAAAATGCTCGCT
This sequence comes from Vibrio vulnificus CMCP6, assembly GCF_000039765.1. Taxonomy (NCBI): domain Bacteria; kingdom Pseudomonadati; phylum Pseudomonadota; class Gammaproteobacteria; order Vibrionales; family Vibrionaceae; genus Vibrio; species Vibrio vulnificus. The sequence goes on from NC_004459.3 coordinate 3,019,978, forward strand.
TAGAAACGATGCAGATTCGCATTAACATTGAAAACGTCATAAAGCGTGCTCATGATTCTATTGCTCGCGGTCAAGCAGGTACGGCCGTTCAATTGCTGCGTAAAGGGATTGACGTGCTGAGCACTAAGAATGATACCTATTCAGTGCAAGCTAAAGAGAAGCTTGAAACCATGCTTAACGAACTGGATAGAAAACGTTCAGACAAGAATGCAGAAGAGTTGCAACAAATCGAAGAAAAAGAGCGTAACAACGACATGGATGCACTCTTCGGTGATAAGAAAAAGTGGTAACATTTACCACAACGATTCTCTTTACAAAGGTCGCAAAAGCGGCCTTTTTTCATCACTAGTTAAACTGATTTATGATATCTCTCGAAGCGTACCAAGATCTCCTTGACCCTATTAACCATTTTCTACAATGTGAAACACCTAGTGAATGGGTCGAAGAGGCCAAAAAACCAGAAAATCTTCCCACCATCCTGATAGATCATTTGCTTTGTGAGCTAAAGGCTGGGCAATCAGCTATGTATTTGATCCGTAAATATGCGGTGGATAAAGAAAGCTCGCATACCCTACTCGATTGGTTTAAGCCATACGAAAATTTTGCCTATCGTGGAATTGGCTCCATTGAAACACTAAAAGGCAAAAGTAATATTTCTAAAGCCATTATGGCTAAGTCAGACTCACCTTATAGCCAAGAGCTCATTGATAAAATGGTCTTACTCATTAAAGAGGAATTACACCACTTTTACCAAGTTCTGGAAATCATTTGTGCCAGAGGGATTGAATACGAAAATGTGACCGCAAGCCGTTACGCAAAAGGTCTGCTTTCACACATGAAAACACATGAGCCTGAAACACTGATCGATAAGCTTATTATCGGAGGGTATATTGAGGCAAGATCTTGTGAGAGGTTTGCAAAGCTCGCTCCTCACATGGACGATGACATTGCCAAGTTCTACGTTTCTCTGCTGCGCTCAGAAGCACGGCATTACCAAGATTACCTCACCCTCGCAGAACAGATCGCTGGCAAAGATATCAGCGAGCGAGTCGCCTATTTTGGCCAAATTGAAGCACAGCTGATTTGCTCAAAAGACGACGACTTTAAGTTTCACAGTGGCGTGCCTACACGCTGAAAAATATTGTTTATTGATTAAAATGATAAAAAGCCCGCTGGTTAGCGCAGTGTAGATCAGATAAGGATCGGTTGACCGATCCTTCTGATGAGAGACAATCGGAAACCTGTTTATAGGTTTCCGATTTTTTTATGTCTATCCAAAACTATTTTGCTGACTTTCTTGAAGAGAGTCCTGTTGATGTCGCTCAGCTCACCACCTTCTCCGAGCATATTCCTGATGAGTGGGTTGCTAAAGCGGCAACACTTTCCGATAAAGCGACAATTCGTCGACGTCGTTTACCTAGTGAGTTGGAATGGCGTTTTTCCGCAATGAGTCTATTGCAGAAGTCGCACGGCGAATGAATGTCTGTGCCGAGGGCTTAGCCGATGAGGAACTGCTAGCTAAAAGTGCTTTAACGCAAGCAAGGCAACGCCTTGGTAAAGCTGCTCCAGAATGGTTGTTTAGACAATGCAGTCACACATGGGGTCTAGAGCGTTACCCCGAGGATACTTGGCAAGGCTTACAAGTCTTCGCTATTGATGGGGCTCTTTTTCGAACCGCTGATACATCAGAACTAAGAGAACATTTTGGGTCAGGTAATACATCCAGCGAGAGGCAGACACCTCATCCAGTACTCAGGGTGGTGACCATGATGAATGTTCGCTCACATGTCATTGTAGACGCAGCTATAAGCCCCTATCGTCGTGGTGAAATACCGCTTGCAATGCCCTTTATTGACTCTCTACCTGATAACTCATTGACTTTACTAGATAAGAGGTTTTATGGCGCAGACTTACTTCTTTCTCTCCAAAATAGTGGCTCCAACAGGCATTGGTTGTTACCAGCGAAGAAAGGGGTGAAATTCAGACTTCTGGACGATGAAGAGAGCGACGACATGTTGGTAGAAATGAAAGTCTCTCCACAGGCTCGCAAGAAAAATGGCAAGTCAGAGCCGTTACTTATCAAGTACAAGGTAAGCACAAAACAGTGTTTACGTCTTTGCCTAGGGAAGAGTACGATACGGAATCAGTAGCCGAGCTTTACCATGAGAGATGGGAAATTGAGTTAGGGTACAGAGACATAAAAAGTTCGATGCAGCACAACGCGTTAGTGCTGAGGAGTAAGACGGTCGAGCTTGTCTATCAAGAGTTATGGGGGCTGTTGCTTGGTTATAACTTGGTAAGACGAGAAGCCAGTCAAGCGGCCGTAGCACATGGTCGAAATGGCCAATGAAATCAGTTTTAAATACGCTTGTCAGTTCATCACTAGTCAACTGAAAGTAATGAGCAAAGCGGTATCTCCAGGTAATACACCGAAGCGTCTAAAAAGTCTGCGCGGAGACTTATCCATCCTTTTTATAGACAAACGCCCTAAGCCAAATCGGCCTAGGGCGGTAAAAATATCAAAGACCCGATATCCTGTTAATCGCAAGGCAGCTCCTCTTAAGTGAACTACATTGCAATCAATTGGGGGCTTCTTACTTGAGTTTTCGTCACACTCGATGACAAACCGCCTAGGCGAGTCAGCGCATTACGCCAACTTGTAGATCACCTTGTTACCTGCAAGCTGCTCTTTCTGCACTAGGTTATCTTCAAGCAATTTTTTCAGTGCACCTGTTGCCCAAGAAGCCGCTTTGGCATCTTCTTGACCCGCTGCAAGGCCGATGCTTTTCGGGTTAATGCCTTCCGCATTAGCGGCAACGATATCCAGCACTTGTTGCTGCTTAGGCGTCAGAGAAATCTCTGTGTTTACTGCAGATGAAGCAGCCACTTTGGTCGCAACGACTTTTTTCTCAGCCACTGACTTAGAGATAACGGTTTTTTCTGCAGCTGGCTTAACTGTATTTGATGCAGCAGCCAAATTCGCTACAGCTGCTTTAATGCGTTTTTGCAGTTTCATCTGCACTTTACGCTTATGAGCAAGTCTCATTAAATGTGTCTCCAGTTCACTGCTTATCAGCAGGGATGAAAATTTGAAGCGCGTTTTATACCAAAATTTCAGCTCGATTTGTAGGCTTAAGCAGTGAACAGTGGCGAAAAATGCGTTATGAACGGAGAGAGACTATTCTTTAATCAATAAGATAATGAACTTAATTGGGTATCCAAACGTAAAACGTCGTTATCGTTCGCGTCATTCCGCTGCGTGGCGCTAACGGCTCAAAACGAGTTGAGGAACACAATGCAAACTCTCCAGTTGTCAAACCGATATCAGCTTGCCAGCTCAGTCTTTGTTAAAGGACTGGTGGTGGTATTTGCGATTGTCGGCGCTTTGCTCCTGTTTCTGTCTCCAAGCTGGCCACAAGCGCTGCTCTCTGTTGGCCTGCTCATCACCGTTGCGCTGTTTGGTGTCTACCTGATACAACGCAGCACTGTCGCCTATACCCTCACGCCCACACACTTCCAGCAACATCTCTTTCAAGGTGGTTGGGTTGTAAAATGGAAGAACATCGAAAAAATTGGCATTTGTACCTATGAATCGGAAGGGTGGCATCAGCCTTTGCCGTGGATTGGCATCAAACTGGTGCACTACTCACCCTATTTGATGGCGATCTGCCCTCGCGTTTCGACGGAAATTCTGCTCAGTCAACGTGCACTGCTTTACCTCGGTGCGCGGCAACATCAGTGCGAAAGCCAATTTGAAGAGATGGTATTGGATCCCCAGCCGTATATTGATGAGCAAGGCAAAGAGCACACGGGTTTACAGGCGATGCTGGCAAATCGCATGAAATATCAAAGGCGTTTTTTCGATTACGATATTTTTATTTCAGCGCTAGATTTGGATAGAGAAGCAGAAGAGTTTGTTGGCCTAGCAAGGCGCTACTTGGCGGCGGCGGAGCCCGATCAATAAAGCCAACCAAAGAAACACGACGAGTTGTCTCCTTAGCTGGCTTACACGTTACAAACCGTTAGTACAGTGGCATTTCGTCAGCCACGAATGGATTGGTACGACGCTCGTGCCCGAATGTCGACTCAGGGCCATGACCTGGGATAAAGGTGACGTCATTGCCCAGCGGCCATAGCTTATTCTTGATTGACGCGATCAGCGTATTGAAATCGCCTTGAGGGAAATCCGTTCGACCAATACTGCCATTAAATAGCACATCCCCGACAAACGCACGACGCGCTTCTTCACTGTACAACACCACGTGACCAGGAGTATGCCCAGGTGTATGAAGCACTTGCAGCACTTGATTGCCAAAACACACTTCGTCACCATCATTGAGCCATTGGTTTGGTTCAAACGCCTCTGTCAACGGAAAGCCAAACATTTGACTTTGTCCTTCCAGACCTTGTAGCCAAAAGTTGTCTGCCTTATGAGGACCAACAATCTCGATACCATCAAGCATTTCAGCCAGACGCTCGGTTCCGCCAACGTGATCCAAATGACCATGGGTTAATACCAAATTGACCACTTCCACACCCAGTTCTTTGATGATCACGGCAAGTTGCTTTTCATCACCACCAGGGTCGATGACGATACCTTTCATGGTGTCATCACACCAAACAATCGAACAGTTTTGTGCAAATGGAGTAACGGGAACAATCTGATATTTAAGTGCCATAGCAACCTCGGTCAATTTCGAACTGGGCGAAACTATGACACCGGAAGCGTCGAAAAACAAGGTGAGCCATCACCAAGAGCGAACCGGACCCGTGTCGATATGAACAAAATTACTGCCCGGATAGTAGCCGACCCCACCCGCTTCGAGACTTAAAGCGGCATCACGCACTGTTGAAAGCTTCACGCCATCAAGGCGAAAGTCGATGGCCCGTCCAAGCATATGGTAGCTTTTCTTCGCCACACCAGAGGATTTAGCGCGCAGCGCGGCGTTGGTTTGTGGCGATCGGTAGCCTGAAATGATTTGGACTTCGTTTTCTGTACCAATCAGTTTTTGAATTTGAGTCAGGTGATCAAACAAACGGCGATCCATGGGGTGCACTTCGTTTTGGCGGAAATCTCGGCAAATCTTATCAATACGCGCCAACTCTTCAATCAGATAAGTCGAACCGTCGAAATAGCACGTTTCAAGTAACTCACCAGTGTGTAGATTGTTGAGCGCAAGAGTACGAGGCTGATCAGGATACGACGCCATCGCAAGTTTCGGCATGGCTGACGCCAGCAATAAACCCCCACCGGTCATACGTAAAAATTGTCGTCGAGAATATTGATCAGACATGAATAAAGTCACCACTTAAAATTACTTCAGCAGCGAACCTTATCGGAAGGTATTTTTCACGTCAAATGCATAAAACGCGCCCAAATAGGGCAAACTTCGCTAAAAGAGTGATTAGTTATTGAGTAAACAATCTTTTTTTCTTATGTAAATTTTTGTTCAATTTTCAGCCTTTGTGATCATCCACGAGATCGTACTGATAGATATCATCGCGATAGTTCAGCTCTTCCCCTTCAAACCACACTGTCTGATAGATGATATGGACGGGAATACGACGCTTGAGGGGGATCATAGTGTTGGCTTCTTGCCGAGTCGCTAAATTGGAGAGCTCTTCCTCCAGCCCTTGGGTTTTCAGCAATTGCAGCGCAAACTGATCGGCATTTTGAACCCGCACACACCCAGAGCTGAACGCTCGGCTGTCTTCTTGGAACAAACTTTTCGACGGAGTGTCGTGCAAAAAGATCGCACGCTTATTGGGAATATTAAATTTGTACAGCCCTAACGCGTTTTTATCTCCAGCCAGTTGACGCATCTTGTATGGGAAGGATTTGAGTGACACCTTTGTCCAATCAATGGTTTGTGGATTCACCGCGGTTTGCGAGTCCCACCCTTCAACAATTTCAATATTTTGTTTGGTTAAGAAGCTTTGGTCATATTTCACTTTGGGCAAAATATCTTTGACCATAATGGTTTTCGGCACGTTCCATACGGGATTTAGCACCACCCCATCCATCTTGCCCACCATAATCGGCGTTTTTCGGCTCTTTCTGCCAACTACCACTTTGGATTCAAAGATCTCCTCGCCCTTATACCAAAACTTCATCTCATAGCCTGGCACATTGACCAAGACCAGCAGATCTCGTTCTTCTGGCCAAAGTCTCGAGCGCTCAGAGTTCAACGCCATCGAGTGCAGCCGCTGAGCGGGAGTCATGTTAAGCCATTTTAAGGTAATAGGCCCGACAACACCGTCTTGCGTCAGCCCATGCATTTTTTGAAATTGTTTCACCGCCAGTTCAAGCTGCGTGTCGTAGTATTTGATATCCCGCTTCAAATGGCTGGTTTCAAGACCCACCACTTCTAAACGTTTGATCAAATTGGCTCTATCAGGCAGTTTATCCCCCAGCTTCAATAAACCCACCTGATGAAAAAGCGGCACGGCGTGATCTCGCGCCTTTAGTAAACGACTATAACGATTGGCAAACTGCTGATGGCGCTGCAACGGCGAACGCAATGAACGGACAAACGTTGCTAAATACCCAGCCTGAATATCTGCAGATAAACGATTCATTGATGAATAAGAAGGTGCGGGCAAACTTTGGCTTAACGGCTGTGTAAAGAGCCACTCTTTGCCATGTTGGGGGAGTTTTTCCAAGTAGCTGATGTAGGAAAGCAGTAGGTCGGTGGCAACAATGTCATACTCAAACCATTTTTGCTCGTTTTTATAGCGCCTCAGTTTACTGATTTGGTAGTCGAAATAGGGGCTGACAGACGCGGTTTTGATCAGTTCTAGCTGGAATTCAAGTTGCGAGGTCGCTTCATTATCAGACCAAATGAGTCGATGATGATTTCCTTGATACAAGCGCTCAACATGCTCAGGAAACTGGACATAGGCAAACACGGCGGAGTTCCCATCCAACCACTGCTTCTCTTCTAATCCGGTCAGCGACCAAGTAGGACTAGAGAAGAAAATGCCTATCAGAAGTAACACTCGTTGCCACCGCATCTCTGCTCCTTGAGAACTCAATCCACTCAGTAAGTATGGCAAATTTCCCAAAGAACAGAGGTGTGATTTTAAGCGAAGTCACTCACAATAATTTTGACCAGTGATTATCCCATTGAATATTCGATTGAATCTCAGAACTGCCCATCTGGACCGATGTGGTGATCACTTTTCCGGCCCCAGAACTCACGCGAAACTGATCTTGGTAAACCACCACGCCTGAGGCATCAGGCAATGCAGCTAATTCCACCAATTCTCCACTAGCTTTTGACCAGATACCATAGCAGTTGCCTGGTGGTGAGGTGGCCAAAATCCAATCGGATGTTGCCGCAATGCTGGCGATGTAATGATTAAAACGTGCCCACTGCTCTGGTTCAGCACGTAATGACATCATCTCCCCCCCACGAGTGTGCATCGCCAGCAGCGATGGGTACTCATCCGGCTCACCTCGATACTGCTGGCCACACAACACCGTTTCCGCACCATCGTGGGCGAGATGCCGAATGCTTAGCTTAGGATCCGATAAAGCGACTTGCTCTAACAGTTTCCCTTGTTGTGAAAGGTAACTTAACGATGGTCGCATAGTGTCCAGATTCAATGGTGCTCGACCATGGGTATGAACGCCGCCAACACCAATGGCCAACACACCATCAGGCATCATGATCACCTCATGAGGGCCAATGCCAAATCCGCTGAGCTCCGCGACTTTTTTATAACGGTTGCGGACATCGTACACACCGATGATACCTCGGCTTGTACTTCGCTCTCCCTCGGTGGCAAAGAGGTAATCCCCGGCATGAGAGTAGACGCCGTGGCCATAAAAATGCCTTTCGGGATGCGCACTTTGCAGATGGATGGTTTCTCCTGAGTGATAATCAAACACCATGAAGAAACTACCCGGACGACGTGCAAATACCGTCGCATGTCCTTGCGCATTGGTGGCGACACCATGACCACGCTCAGGAAGCGGCAACTGCTGTAGTGGTCGGCCATATTGATCAGCCACTACCGCTGTATATTGGTGACGTCCACGAATCGCGCATCCCACCAATGCGGGTTCAGCTTGTCTCGCATCTTTATTGGTTGATGCACAGCCAAAAGGCATGAGCGGTGCACTCACGCCAAACAGTGCAGCTTTTAATAAAGCTCGTCGTTGTTCGTTAGTCACCATCGGTTGCATTGAATCCTATAACGACACCTAACTCGACCGCCACTTCATCGTGGATGAGGTACTTTAACTGCTCCAGTTTGCGTAACTGAGTCAACGCCATTCGATAGCCTTCTTTGTCTTGCAATGCTGCAAACAAGCTCTTTTGCTCAGGCCAAGTCGCTAAAGTGACATCAAACTGATTCACCACTCGATCTGCCAACTCTGCTTTATCCATTCCCCTCAATGTAGCGTCTAGCCCCTCTCCATTGGCTAAATAAAGCGCTTTTAATGCTTCCACGTTCGCTTTTAGATTGGAAAGGGAGGTTTGAGAGCGCCATGATTCAGAAAAATAGGGGCGAGGTTGACCAATATTGGCTAACGGACGGCTCAGCTTTTTCATAGCATATTCCAATTGGTTTGACAGCAGTGAAATGTACTCTGAGTGCCACTCTTTCTCATTGAGCGATGCCCAAGGGTTACTTGACCATGCATCTGAAATACGTTGCGTGTTTTGATTGAGATGACGGCTAATCGCGACCCCAGTTTGGCAAGTTTGAGCATTTCGACTGAGATCTGAACTTTCATCATAAAGTAGCCATTCAATCGCACCAAGACCTTGAACTGTCACACTTTGTACCGCGATGTCATCTGCTTTCCATGTTTTGTTCTGCTGAATCAACGCGGACATCTTACGTCCTGTGGTGTTCTTTTTATCTGGCCAAAATTGTACGTTCCAGCTTTGCTCAAGCGCCGCTGCAGGTCCGCGCTCTTGACCTTGCAACGCCATCCAGCTCAACATACTGCGGTGCCACTGTTTCTTGACGGTGTCCATGCCCGCCTCTGGTAGCTGGCAGTAATGCACAAACGCGCTAACAAGTTCTGTAGTTTCTTGAGCCAAAGTGGCTGCCACCGCTCGTTCGATATGGAAAACCGCGTCGCTACGATGTTGTGAAACCTTGTGCGAGTCTGTTGTTGATTGGCAACCGACGAAGAGCAGCGCCGCGCCCATTGCAAGTGAAATGTGTATGGTTTTCATTGCCACTCCCTATAGCGAATTGAGGAAAGCGATCAACGCATCGCGCTCTTTTGCTGACATCTTCAACACGTTTTGCTTGGCTGCTTCCGCTTCACCGCCATGCCAAAGCACCGCTTCCATCAGATTTCGTGCTCTTCCATCGTGTAAAAAATAAGTGTGATCATTCACTTCTTGCGTATAACCAATGCCCCACAACGGTGGTGTTCGCCACTCTTGACCATTGGCTAGGTATTCTGGTCGATTGTCTGCCAAACCTGGCCCCATGTCGTGCAACAATAAATCAGTATAGGGATGAATGGTTTGTTCTGACAATGCAGGCAATGCCTCACGTTTGGCGGTTTTCACCGTCTGCTTATGACAACTCTCACAGCCTGATTGAACGAACAGCGTCTCGCCGAGCTTGACCTGCGGATCATTCACGTTGCGACGAATCGGCACCGCTAAATGCTGAGAATAGAACTCAACAAAATCCAAAATGTTGTCACTCACCTCTGGCGAGCCACCATTGGGCAACTTGCGACAGAGATCTTGTCTATCGGTGCAGTTTTCTTGCGGGAAGAGATGGCTGGTTAAGCCAAGGTCGCCATTAAACGCCGCCGCGTTTTGTTGCATTAAGGTTGGCTGCCCCGCTTTCCAACCAAAACGACCAATTGCGAGGGATTGAGTTTGCACATCCCACACTTTATTGAGTTTTCCTGAGATACCGTCTTGATTGCGATCGTCTTCATCTGCCCACTGCAACAGGGTTTCTTCGGCTATCGATTCAAGCAGCCCAAGACCGATCATTGGAGGTGCGACACGAGCAGAAAGCAAGGTTTGTGGATGCATCTCTCCATAAGCCAGATCACGGATCTCTACCGTCGGCTTACGCAACACCACCGTCGTCCCATCACTGAATGTAACAGGTACATCGCTGTAACGGATGCTGATTTGCCCTTCCGGTTTTTGGTCTTGAAGAGCAAAATCTTGCAACTGACCACCGTAAGTCGGTTCAGGAATGACACCACTGGTGATCACCGCTTTTTTCTGCTCCGCCGTGAGTGCTGGAATGCTCAAGCGCACCAGCATTGATACAGCATGACTATCCCCTTTTTCAGGAGGATGCCCCCGACCATCTTTAATGTGGCAGTTTTGACAACCATTCGTGTTAAACAGTGGACCAAGACCATCACGTGCATCCGTTGAGGCCGGTGCAGACACCCAAGGGTTGCGGAAAAAACTGTTACCTACACTAAAGTCCAATCTTTTGCTCATTGGAAGATTGGCCGCTGGTAATGAAAAAGCATTTGGACCCTCTTTTTTAACGCTGGTGTCACCACCAGATTTAAGGTCGTTGGCAAATGCGGTTGAAGAGAGCACGATGAGAGTGCTGAGCAAGTACGGCTTCATTGAATTGCTTCCTACTAAACTGCATAAACAGCAAAAGGGCTCTAATGAGCCCTCTAAATATGATAATAATTATTAGAATTCGTGATCCGCGGTGTCTGGATTCAGACTGTCGATGCCAACAATCTTAGCCGCACGTTCGATCGCGGAAGTTTGCGCCACCAATGACATGATGGTTTCGTTCACTAGCGCATTGCCTTGCGCATTACCCGCTGCGATCAGTTGGTCAAAATGTTGATTTTGCTTTTCCGCAGATGTGACTAACTTGCCTACTTGCGCACGAGTGGTATCAAACTGCGCTTGGATCTCTTTGGCCGCATTTTTATCTTGTTGTGCCACCAAATCATGTAGGCTTGGTCCTGTGAGCAGTGAGCCATCAACACGTTTGTAGATACCGGTGTAAACGTTATAGATACCTTGCTCGTTGTAGTAGTGTGAGTTATGAGTGTTGTCCGAGAAACAATCGTGCTCATCCTCTGTCGAGTTTGCTTCTAGTGCCACTTTCATACGCTCACCGGCCAATTCACCAAGCGAAAGCGAGCCCATGCCAAACAGCATTTTACGCAAACCATTTTCAGCCGACTGAGCAAGCAATTCTTGACGGTAGTTACCTTTCTCTTGCGCAGACCATTGTTTTTCCATCCACTCAAGATCCGTTACGAGGAGCTGAGCCGCCGCTTTTAGATAGGCGCCACGGCGATCACAGTGACCATTGGTGCATTGCGAACCCACAACAAAATCCGTGTAAGCACGTTGACCAGCACCAGCATTTGTACCGTTAAGATCTTGACCCCAAAGTAAAAACTCAATGGCGTGATAGCCAGAAGCCACGTTAGCTTCAGAGCCACCGACTTCGTTGAGCTCTGCGATCAACTCAGGTGTAATCACGGAAACATCCAGTTGAGACGCGCCGATTTTCAGCGTTGTGTTCGCAACGATATTGGCTTTCGCCCCTTCGTTACCCAGCTCATATTGGTAGTCGGTTGAAACATAATCGATCAAACCTTCGTCTAATGGCCAAGCATTCAACTGCCCTTCCCAATCATCCACAACGGTATTACCGAAACGGAATACTTCAGATTGTTGATAAGGCACTCGAGCATCTAGCCACGCCTGCTTAACCTCTTCTAACTTTGCCGCTGAAGGCGCAGACAAAAACTGTTCAACTTTCTTTTCAAGTTGTTGTGCGGTTGTCAATGAATCCGCAAAAACAGCGTGGGCAACGTCAGCATAATGCTCGACAACTTGCTGATTGGTAACATTCGCGGCAAGCAGGTGACCACTGGCAAACAGTGTTGTACTGCTAAAGACTGGACTAATAGAGTTTTTGCATTCATCTGAAGCATCCTTGTTGAGCATTTCTTACTTGTTATTCGTAGTGCTAATTATTCTTATTTGCACTTTTAGTCGCCAGATAATACAAAGTTACAATTTTTTTGCAAGTGACAAACAAAAAAAGCTCCACAACTGTGGCAATGTAGATCAGATAAGGATCGGTTGACCGATCCTTCTGATGAGAGACAATCGGAAACCTGTTTATAGGTTTCCGATTTTTTATGTCTATCCAAAACTATTTTGCTGACTTTCTTGAAGAGAGTCCTGTTGATGTCGCTCAGCTCACCACCTTCTCCGAGCATATTCCTGATGAGTGGGTTGCTAAAGCGGCAACACTTTCCGATAAAGCGACAATTCGTCGACGTCGTTTACCTAGTGATATGGTTCTTTGGCTTATTGTTGGAATGGCGTTTTTCCGCAATGAGTCTATTGCAGAAGTCGCACGGCGAATGAATGTCTGTGCCGAGGGCTTAGCCGATGAGGAACTGCTAGCTAAAAGTGCTTTAACGCAAGCAAGGCAACGCCTTGGTAAAGCTGCTCCAGAATGGTTGTTTAGACAATGCAGTCACACATGGGGTCTAGAGCGTTACCCCGAGGATACTTGGCAAGGCTTACAAGTCTTCGCTATTGATGGGGCTCTTTTTCGAACCGCTGATACATCAGAACTAAGAGAACATTTTGGGTCAGGTAATACATCCAGCGAGAGGCAGACACCTCATCCAGTACTCAGGGTGGTGACCATGATGAATGTTCGCTCACATGTCATTGTAGACGCAGCTATAAGCCCCTATCGTCGTGGTGAAATACCGCTTGCAATGCCCTTTATTGACTCTCTACCTGATAACTCATTGACTTTACTAGATAAGGGGTTTTATGGCGCAGACTTACTTCTTTCTCTCCAAAATAGTGGCTCCAACAGGCATTGGTTGTTACCAGCGAAGAAAGGGGTGAAATTCAGACTTCTGGACGATGAAGAGAGCGACGACATGTTGGTAGAAATGAAAGTCTCTCCACAGGCTCGCAAGAAAAATCCTAACCTACCTGAAAAATGGCAAGTCAGAGCCGTTACTTATCAAGTACAAGGTAAGCACAAAACAGTGTTTACGTCTTTGCCTAGGGAAGAGTACGATGCGGAATCAGTAGCCGAGCTTTACCATGAGAGATGGGAAATTGAGTTAGGGTACAGAGACATAAAAAGTTCGATGCAGCACAACGCGTTAGTGCTGAGGAGTAAGACGGTCGAGCTTGTCTATCAAGAGTTATGGGGGCTGTTGCTTGGTTATAACTTGGTAAGACGAGAAGCCAGTCAAGCGGCCGTAGCACATGGTCGAATGGCCAATGAAATCAGTTTTAAATACGCTTGTCAGTTCATCGCTAGTCAACTGAAAGTAATGAGCAAAGCGGTATCTCCAGGTAATACACCGAAGCGTCTAAAAAGTCTGCGCGGAGACTTATCCATCCTTTTTATAGACAAACGCCCTAAGCCAAATCGGCCTAGGGCGGTAAAAATATCAAAGACCCGATATCCTGTTAATCGCAAAGCAGCTCCTCTTAAGTGAACTACATTGCGCTGGTTCGCGGGCTTTGAGTTATTTATCAATGATTAGTGTGCGTGTAAGTCATCAGATAAGTAACTAGTACGGTTATATACTGGTAAATTCTCCAGAGACTTCAACTGGTAGGCATACTTCTTAAGCAACTCAGCTCGTTTTTCAGCATCTTGATAATCTGCAAGCACCACAGCTTCTAAAGTCACCGTTGTCAAATCAACAGAGGCTGCTTCAGCTTCTTGCAACGCTTTAATGTCATTCGTGAATGCAATCATATTCCAAGCGTAGCTGTTTTCTGGTGTAGCGTAGTAAGTAGTGCCGTTTGAGCGTTTAAACGTACGTAAATCACTCATTGAGCCAACAGGTTCACTTCGCATACTGATCTTGCGAGCTAATACTTCATCACGCTGATCCACCATATTTCCTGCTGAATGCCAAACCATTGCCGTCAAAATAGCTTTGGTCAATGGAACTTCTTCGAAACGAGGAAGCGCAAAGTAATTACGTACACTCCAACTACCGTAATATGGCATAGTTTCGACTTTATCGTCCCATGTTATTGCAGTGAAGTCACCTTTTGGTCGAGAGTAATTACCTTGTTCATCTTTGAAGTTCAGATAAAGAAACTCTTCACCCAAAATCAAAGTATCTAGCAAGAGATCCCCTTTCGGATAGAACTGGAAAAATCCATTTGCTAACCCTGTCGTTTCTGGTAATTCTAACAGTGATGTCGTAGAGCGATCTGTTGAACGACGCATACCAACACGATCAACTAGTGCCACGGATGCCGCTAGTTTATCTGGCCAATGACCGATGTAATCGATGTAGTTAGAGTAGTTATTTACTGGAGCAGGACGTGGAGCCTTGCCACTGTTTAGGAACTTACCTATCTCACCTACAACTTTTTCCCCTGTTGCTAATGACGCTTTGATAGTGTCATCAAAACATGTCGTCGGGACGAAGTTGATAGGGAAATTATTACGCATTGAATAATTGCCCATGATCTCTGCAAGTTTCTTGTAAGTAAATGAACCGTCAGCTTTCTCAATTTCACACGTATGGTCTGGAGTAATCAGGATGTTTACAAGTTGATCACGCGCTTTATCAACAGCTAATGGAGCACCACAGTAAACGGCAAATGGCCAACGAGTTGCATTTGCTTCATCACTACAGAACGCTTCCTGTGCTTTTGGCAAGCCCTGCATTTGGATATGTGAAAGAGGGCTAGAGAATACTAACTCACGGTAGCGATCGTATACATGTAGGGCATTACGCCAATCTTGGAACTCTTGAACTCGACGAACTGTGTAACTCATCATCGTCCCTTCAGAGAAGTTCTCTCTCATACCACGTACTGTACGTTTGTAGTACAGGTCATCGTAAGTTTCTAACTTGTAAGACATAATTTCAGAACGGTTGCGCCCTTCATCATGACGGTTACAGTCATCATTTAAACTTACATTTCCGTCAGTACAAAACGCAAAGTCTCTCATCGGAATCGCAGGGTTTTCCGATGCTAGCGCTTTGATTGTACCGTCACTTAGAAGATCCGAAGGTGCCTTGTAAGGATCAAGAATCTCCTCGCGAAGCTGCGCATCATACTGGCCAGCATCGAGATAAACAGTTTGCTCGCTCGTGGTATTGTCTGCTTGATTCACTACCGTTTCAGTAGCTTCAACTTGACGCTTATAACCAAAACGTAAAGCGGCCAAATCATAAGGACCAAAAACTGGTAGTGCATTCAATAGCGATGGGTTGTAATCCATGATCGATGAATACCCAGGTACTACTTTCAGACCGTGCTCGGCAAGCTCATGATCTTTAAAGTAGTTTGAAGCATCATTACTACCTTTGAAGTTGTGACGAAGACCAAAGTTATGGCCTAGCTCATGTACAAGCGTTTTCGCATAGAATACGCCAACAATGAACAGGCTCAGCTCTTCTTGTTGTTTCTCCGTCAAATCAGCCCATTCTTTTAGGCTACCAACTTCGCCTATTTGACCATTGTTCCAAAGAGATGCATCTTGGAAGTTGAAGCTCATACCACCAATAGAACTTGGCAGACTCTTCAATGTAGCACCAGATCGAAGCGCTGAAACTGGGTACATATTGTTCTCAGCCCACAGACGACGCTCCAACTCTTTGATAGCACTTAAATCTTCAAATGAGACATTCTCATCATTGGCTTCAAGTTCTTCTTTAACAGCGGCAATGACATCGGCCATAGACTCATTCGCCATTGGAGATTGCTCAAACGCAACCATATCTCCCAAAGAAACAACTTCTGTAGACTGAGACGCTTCAGTAATAGAGGCGACAGAGTTTGATGTAGTTGATTCTCCAGTGCTGTTTGTCGCGTTAGATGTAGAACCTGTATCCGGTTTTGCAACTAATTCAACTCGCCCTTTGTTATAATCTTGAGCAATACGATCCCATAGCCAATCAGAGATTGAACGCAAAACACCTGAGTACTGGTTTACATGTGCGTGAACAATTTCGCCTGTCAACGGGTTAACCGCTGAGGGGCCATACCCAGCCAAACCATTGTCTAGTGGCTCATCAATCAAGTTGATAACATTGTATCTCAAATCACCTGACAACTTACCTGAAGGTTCGTGAAGACGAATTTTGGGAACACCCACTTTCTCTAACTGTGGATTAATTCGGTCAATAACATCTTTCGTGACCTGCTTAAAGAACCGTGTTTCTTCGTTTTGATCAAAACTGTCCGAAAGATGGTAATCAATAAATTCTAGGCTTGGGTTAAAACGGTGAAGATAGCTAAACTTCTGATCAAATTGTCCATCTACATACGATGGATCAGGACGGCCTACTTCATTAGCAAAGAAGCCAAAAGTATCCTCATCACCTTTCAGATACATCACTGGTTCATATTCTGTCGATGAAGAGCGAACAAGGTCGAGAGGCACAAGAGAATAGAATTGAGATGCCGTAAACGACAACTTATCCATGTCAAAGCCGTTACTACTTAAGGAGTTAATCATGCAGCGCCAGTTGTTTGCGATACGATAATCTTGTTTAACTTCAAAGTTAATTACGCCATCGGCTGTAACTTCGTATCCCTTCCAACCCGTGTTAGCGTTTGCAGCAACTCGAGGGCTACCCACTTTCGTATAACATCCACTTGCGAATGTGAATAACTGGTTCCATGTTGCTTCAGCAACTTTTACATCATCAAAGCTAGGTTCAAAAAAGCGGCGGTCTTGCCAACGCACTTCATTGTTATCTACTTTTTCTTCTTTATTCGTACACTCCCCGTAGTCATTTTCACGACATTGGTAGTCTACGTAGTCAACTGGAATGGAAAGAACTAGACTTGTGTCGTCTGGATTATTGATCCAACGTCCTAATTGACCTTTATCAATTTCTCCCTGGCTAATGACGTCAGGGCTAATCATTCGTACCTTCAACTCGCCAGATCCCGAGTTATCCTGGCTCGCTTCAAACGCCAAAGTTACAAGCTTTTCTTGTCCCTGCATAAACGGGGCCATTGAGCCTGCAAACTTAGGAGCGTTCGCCATAGATGGCATATAAAGATAAACTTGGTCTGTTTTTACATTCGTTTTTTCAAACGAATTTTCTGGTTTGCTTAGTGTGTCATATGCTTGGTCATCTGCGCCACAGCCGGCTAAAATAGCTGTTATTGCAGACGCTAATGCTACTTTTTTAAAATGCATATTATCGTCCTGTTATAATATTTTTTTCCCTAGAAAGAGAACGTTAGTTGTGCAATATAGGTCGCTTTATCAGTATCGAACAAATCGATATTGCCTAGCGTTCCTCGCTCTGCGTCTGAATAGAAACCTGC
Organism: Vibrio vulnificus CMCP6; assembly: GCF_000039765.1. Taxonomy (NCBI): domain Bacteria; kingdom Pseudomonadati; phylum Pseudomonadota; class Gammaproteobacteria; order Vibrionales; family Vibrionaceae; genus Vibrio; species Vibrio vulnificus. The sequence continues at coordinate 3,037,275 of NC_004459.3, forward strand.
CGTTGATACCGTGAATGACGTAGACCAGTTATCAGTAATCCCATATGAGGCATATGCTGACGCCCCATAAGTAAACTGACGACTGCGAGTTCCTTTGTAACTCATGCCATTACCGCCTAAAGCCGAAGCTCCAATCGTTAGATCATCAAAACTATAACTACCGCCTACAGAGATGGAGTAAACCCATTCGGTTAAAACTCGGCCATTCATGGTTTCATACTTGTAAAAGTTTTTTCTCACTCTAGGCGTAACGGAATAATTTCCGCCTAGCATTTGAAAACGAATTGGGGTTGATATCCGAATCGCTGTATATAGCTTGGTGTCTTGTGATATTTCTGACGTAGGAATGGTTAGCTGGCCACTTAACCCTATCTTACCTGTCTCACCAAACTCGTAGATATTGGAGTAACTTGCTCCAAAAACAGAGTCTGTTGCATAAGTACCGACTTTATCTTCTAAGGCTCTATAGCCACCTGTAGAAAAATATAGGCCAGTCTTATTTGATAACTTGTAGTTAAGAGTTCCATTCCATGAAAAGTTTCTAACCGAGCGATAATCATTCGTGTCGTATAGATTACTGTCATAGGCAAGTGAAGCAGAACCGCTGACATTACACCAAATACACGAAGACTGTGCTTCTGAGGTCGATTCCGTGTTGCTTTCGCCATTAGTTTGACTATTTTCTTCTGCATATATAGAAGAAGAAAATAATGCACCTAATAGAATAGCGAGCGGCGTTATCTTCCACTTTGTTGTGTGCTGCATATTGTTAACTTCCATGAGATTTAAGTTTATTTGAATAAACTTAAGTTAAACGGTTTACCGAATTACATTTGCACGTGTCCTTCGTAACAAATTGTTCCGATAAGCCTATTAACCGTAAAGAGTTCTCTTTACGGTTAAATTCCATATTTATTTTTCAATTTAACGCTTGTGCTACTTTATAGAAAATAATATTAAATTCTAAAAAATTCACTTTTTCTATATGTAACAAATTATGATATTTTTCGAGTCACTTCTCTTTTTTTAACTCTGTATTTTGGATGCGTTATTGGTATCGCTGAAAGCAATTTTTTTGTGTAGTCATTTTGTGGATTATTGTATAGCTCTACTGATTTACCATACTCCACGATTTCACCAAAATACATCACTGCAACATTATCTGACACTTGTCTCACTACTGATAAATCGTGTGAAATAAAGATAATGGCTAAGTTCATTTCTTGCTGTAATTTTAAAAGCAAGTTAATGATTTGCGCTTGGACAGAGACATCGAGCGCGGAAACCGATTCATCACAGATAAGCAGCTTGGGTTTTAATGCAATCGCTCTTGCGATACCAATACGTTGACGCTGTCCACCGGAGAATTCATGTGGATACCGATTGATCGCGTTCGCAGGGAGCCCCACCTTCTCGAGTAACTCCAATACCCATTGCTTTCTTTCTTGCTGCGTTCCTACTTTGTGAATAATGAAAGGCTCTTCCAAAATCATACCTATCGTATGTCGCTGATTTAACGACTCAAGTGGATCTTGAAAGACAATTTGCATCTCTTTACGCAAAGGACGCATCTCTTTTGCAGAGAGTTTCGTAATATCACGTCCTTCAAAGAAGATCTTTCCGTCTGTTGGCTCAAATAGCTTGAGAATAGTGCGACCAAGCGTGCTTTTCCCACACCCCGACTCGCCAACAAGACCTAAAGTTTCTCCTCGTTTCACTGTTAAGGAAACACCGTCAACGGCTTTTACGGTATATCCCTTGGAAAAAAGTTTTTTCCCTGAAACAAAGTGTTGCTTCAATCCTTCGATTCTCAGTATCTCATCCATAATTAACCTCGAAACTCAGGAAATTTTGAAACGTCAATCGGCTTAATTTCGATCAATTGTTTAGGTTCATGCTCTAAACTTGGCATCAATCCCATCAACCGTTCTGTATAAGGGTGTTTAGGGGCATCAAACAATTCAAAAACATCGGCATATTCGACTATCTTGCCGCCATACATGACCGCTACATCATCACATATCTCCGCAACGACACCGAGATCATGGGTAATAAAGATAACCGCCATGCCGGTTTCTTCTTGCAGTTCGTTAATCAACTCCAAAATTGAGGCCTGAACGGTAACATCTAGAGCGGTTGTGGGTTCGTCGCAAATCAGGATCTCAGGCTTGCAAGCCAACGCCATTGCGATCATGACTCGCTGTCTCATACCACCAGATAAATTATGTGGGTACTCATCTAAGCGCTTTTCAGGCATTGGGATGCGAACTTTTTTCAACATTTCCAACGCCTGTTCACGACGGGCTTTTCTATCCAAATCAGGTCGATGAAGCTTCAATACTTCCATAAGCTGCTTACCTACCGTATGGACAGGATTGAGTGCTGTCATAGGATCTTGGAAGATGATCGAAATACGATCGCCACGCATGGCATACATTTCATCCGCTGGAAGAGTGACGAGATCTTTGCCTCGATAGAGGATTTCGCCACCAATAACTCGTCCATACGGCTTAGGTAGCAAGCCCATGATAGACATGGACGTGACACTTTTCCCGCATCCGGATTCGCCAACCAAACCTAGTGTACGTCCTTTTTTTACATCAAAACTTACACCGTGGAGTACTTGTACAGCACCATCATCCGTTTGAAACTCAGTCTCTAAGTTTTTAACGCTTAGAACTACTTCACTGTTCATCTTCCTGATCCTACCTAATTACATCTTGTATCTGTCATCAACAACGGCAACTTTCGGGAATGTCTTACCTGACTTCATCGCTTTCTCAGTTTCCTTTTTGAGCTCTTTATCGATCCAGAAATTTCCGATATCCATTGGATGGAAGATGTTTTCTGTCGCCTTAGTCATTGCTGTTTGAGGTGTTTTCAACCAACGCCAATGAACTGCGCGGGTGTAAGGAACCATGTAACCAGGGACAATAATATTGGCTTCTGCTACGTACTCTTGAATTTGGTGAGAAAGTGCAAAACGTTTCTCTTGGTCAAATTCAGCATCGTATGCTTCGATCAACTTATCTAACTCAGGACTGCTGTAATTGGTATGAGCGTTGGTTTGAGGTTTATTGGCATTGTCTGAATGCAAATATTCCCAATATGCAGGGATTTCACCTGAGCCCATGTTGAGAAATGCCAGTTGATGTTTCTTTTCAAGGATGTATTTAAAGGCTGAAGAGCCATCCACCAGGTTCAAAGTAAACTCCAAGCCAGCTAGTTTAGCTTGCTCTTTTAAGAAGGCGATTCGAGGAGTCCACGATTGGTAGCCGTAAGTAATGGCAAAAGACAATCTTTGCCCTTTTTCGTTCACGCGAATACCATCAGCACCGATTTTGTCGAAGCCTGCTTTCTCAAAATATGCGATGGCTTTTTCTGCATCAAATTCAGGTGCTTTATTGTCTGGTTTGTCATATTGTCCGTGACCGAAACCAAGACCATGAGGCTTACGGGAATAATCGCCACGCATGATGTTCGTGATCATACCGTCATAGTCTGTTGAAAGCATGATCCCCTTACGAACATTGATGTCATCCAGTAGCGGCATAGCAGTATTCATCCACAAACCACCAGCGCCCTGTGGAGCTTGGTTGTAACCCCAAAACTTCTGGATATACCCTTTCTCAAAGCCTTCAGAATCGGCTTTGCTGTGCCAATACTCTGGTAGAATCATATCGAAGAAATCAAGACTGCCTTTTTCGAAATGTTTCAAGGCAATATCTTGATCACGAATGACATTGATGCGAACTTTGTCAACATTGTAGCGGTTTTGATAATAGCGATTACTGTAGCCCCACCAATCCTCGCCAACGTGCTTAAAAGTAACGCGTTTGCCTTTTTCTACATTGTCCATGTAATAAGCGGCTGTAGTGGGTTCTGCCTTAAAGTTAAATGCACGAACAAAGTTGTCTGGCATACCATCTTTATTGTCGTCTTTAGTGCCTTTAAAAAAGTGCTCAGGACGAGGTTGCACACCATTACTTGGCATGTTGATCAGCACCATTAAAGCATCATCACTCTGCGCAGTGGCCGTTTTGATAGCAATGGTGTAGTCGTCATACTTGACAACTTCTTTTATGCTGTTGGTGAAGAAATCGTTATACCAAGGGTCGATGATGTCCTTTGACTGATAATACTTCATCATAAACACATAATCGTCGGCGGTAACACTTTCACCATCAGACCACTTTGCGTTCTTATCCAGCTTGAAGTAGACGGTTTTGTTGTCCGCATCAAAAGCCCAAGAGTCTGCTAATTGAGGAATCCATTTGCCTGTATTAGGGTGACGCTGCGCGAGTTTTGGCGCGCCATCCATGAAGTAATGGCGTAAACCAGAGTTAGCATCAGGACCAACACTTCTCAGTGTCTGAGGAAAACTCACCATATAGGTCGTTAGCGTACCGCCACGTTTGGCCTCTTCTGAAGCAAATAGCGGCTCGTTTTTATTCGTTAACCAATTAAGGTCACTAGGCAGAGATTGTGCGAATGTCTGAAAACTCAAAGCAGACAAAGCGGCTAATGTAGCGAGACTTACTTTTGTGTATTGCATCTGTGTATCTTCCTTGAAACTGATACTTATACGTATCGAGTAAATTTCTTTGGATCAAAGGCTGCGCGAATTGCTTCACCAATAAAAGTCACCATAACTAATACCGCTACGATAGACGTAACGACAGATGACACGATCCAAGGAGAGTCTAAGTTCGATTTACCTTGTTGTAATAATTCACCCCAACTTGGTGTTGGTGGCATTAGGCCTAGCCCTAAATAGTCTAAAGCGGTTAGCGCTGTAATGTTACCCGCAATGGTGAACGGAGCTAGGGTTACTATCATCACCATTGTATTCGGCAAAATATGGTGCAATAGAATTCGCATAGTCGAGGCACCTAGCGCTTTCGCAGCCATGACATATTCTCGAGCAGATTCTTTATATGTCATGGTACGCATGTACCAAGTCATCCCCATCCAGCCAAATAACACGTTTATAGCGACAAATAACGCGAAGGTTGGTTGGGTGATAGAAACGAGAATCATAATGACATAGAGGAACGGCACCATAGACCATATTTCAATCAGCCTTTGGACGAACAGATCAAACTTGCCACCAAAGAATCCCATTGCACAACCGACTACGGTGCCAATCGCATAGGATATCGCCATCGTAACTAGCGCAAATCCCATCGCAGTTCTAAAGCCATACACCAAGCGCGCTAAAATATCTCGTCCGATGACATCAGTCCCTAGATAATGCTTCGTCTCTGCATTGGGCGCGGTTGGAGGAAAGTCACCCGAGAAATCTTGTTCGTACGGATTCCAAGGAACAATTGGCATGAGTACAAAGTTGCCTTCATCCGCTTGGGCAAACTTTTTCTGCAGCACACGATAATCCGCTTCACTAGCATAATCCAAACCGAAATCTGTTCCTGAACGTACATCACTAATCACAGGGAAAAACCAATCCCCTTGGTACTTTACGATAAGAGCTTTGCTATTAACTAATAACTCAGCGAATAGAGACAGAACCAGTAAAGTAGCGAGAACAATAAATGACCAATAGCCACGTTTAATATTCTTGAACGCCTTAATTTTCTTTTGAGTTAATGGGCTTACAGTAAACATCAGGCACCAAACCTTACTCGTGGGTCAGTTAATGCCACACAAAGATCTGAAAGAATATTGCCCACCATCAACATAACAGCATTAATAGCAACAATACCCATTACAACGGGGTAATCACGCTCAATAATAGATTCGTAACCAAGAAGCCCTATACCATCGATATTAAAAATAACTTCGATCAAAAATGAACCTGTCATAAAGAACAATAGAGAATTACCAAAATGACTTGCGATTGGAATTAAGCTATTTTGCAAAGCATGCTTTTTCACTGCTTTTTTAAAAGGCAGCCCCTTAGAAATCGCGGTACGAATATAATCTGAAGAAAGGTTTTCCATTAAACTATTCTTCATCGTCATTGTTAACGTCGCAAAGTCGCCAATCAAATAACAAATAAGCGGCAAGACTGCGTGCCACATAATATCTTTAAATTGAAGCCAGAAGGTTTCATAGTCGTCAAAGTCATCGCCGACAAAACCACCCATAGGAAACCATTCAAGGTTATAGGCAAAAACGGTGATCAAAAATACGCCAACAACATAACCAGGCAAAGCATAACCAACAAAAATCATTATCGATGATGCAGAGTCAAAAACAGAACCGTGCTTTATAGCTTTGTAATAACCTAAGGGTATGGAAATAAAATAACTGATAAAAAACGTCATGCCGCCATAAAATAAGGAAACAGGAAGACGCTCTGCGATCATAGTCCCAACAGGCTCATAATAGCGTGTGGATTCACCGAAATCTAAGACAAGAAGACGAGTCAACCAATCCCAATAAGCTTCAACAACTGGTTTATCTAAACCGTAGAAAGCGTTTAGCTCTGCCATTTGATCTTCGGAAAGGGCCGAATTGTTACCAGCGACACTGACCGTAGCGCTATCACTGCCAGAATGCATGCTTGCCAGCATACGCTCTACAGGGCCACCAGGCACAAAACGGGTAATGGCAAAAATTAAGATGGTAATGCCAAGAAACGTCGGCACGATTAACGCCATACGTCTGAGGATATAAGATAACACCTACGCTCTAACTCCATGCTGTGACAAATTGATTGCCTTAAGACCACAACGACCTTGTTGCGGCCAAACGATAACTTCTGATGATATATAATCACAAAAGTATCAATAAGTACGTTCTCAGTTACAATCCGCAACATTTGAACGCTCAGTCTTACATATATTTTTTAGTCAATCACACGGTAAAACGTATGAAAGTGTGGTTATGATTACGAATAATTAACACACAAGCATCAATTAAAAACCAAATGTTAGGGTGATATCAAATTCGGCTTTTCTAATATAGAGCGCGTTACGGATACAAACATGCATAGATAGTCGACTCCCATTCACTTTACCGCATAACAAACCCATTCACCGAACCAATAGAAAACTCAACAATCCAAAAGTCATTTGATTTTACTTGCCCTATCAAATAAAAATGCACTCTTTGATAGTCACAAAGAGTGCATAAAAATTCAATATAAATATTTTCATAACGCGCCATTTATTTTGCGACAAGTATCACAATAAAAACAGCATAAGTATCAATCTATGAGCTCAAGCTATTTGGTTAGGCTTGTATTTATAGCTTGCAAGACTGCCGCAGGATCTACTGCCTGCGTAATTGGCCGTCCGATAACAAGGTAATCAGAACCTGCTTGTACCGCTTCAAGTGGTGTCATGATACGACGTTGATCTCCTTGTTCTGAGCCGAGCGGGCGAATACCTGGCGTAACCAATTTAAACTCTTTGCCCAGCTCATTCTTCAGCAGAGAGGATTCTTGAGCAGAACACACAACACCATCCAAACCAGAATTCTTCGTCAACGTAGCTAAGCGAATCACGTGTTCTTGTGGTGCAACGTCCAAACCAATGCCTGCTAGGTCGCTTTGCTCCATGCTGGTGAGTACGGTCACACCAATCAGTAACGGGCGATCTTTACCATAAGGTTCAAGAATCTCACGAGATGCTGTCATCATGCGTTCACCACCACTTGCATGTACATTCACCATCCAGACACCCAACTCAGCTGCTGCTCGAACGGCTTTTGAGCATGTATTTGGGATATCGTGAAACTTCAGATCTAGAAATACAGAAAAACCACGTTTGTGAAGTTCACGTACGAAATCAGGACCAAATAGAGTAAACATTTCCTTGCCTACTTTTAGGCGACATGACGCAGGATCAATTCTATCTACGAAGGCCAGTGCATCGGCTTGATTATCGTAATCCAGTGCGACAATAACTTTTTGGTCGATCATTTCATCTCCTAACTGTTTTTGGTTCTTATTAAATAAAATGTTAAAAAAATGCAGCTGACAGAAACTCTGTCAGCTGCATTGAAACTATTCGCCATCCAATCCTCGGATTGGCTTGATCGTCCCCCACCCTTTACAGGAAGGACAATGCCAATAAAGGGAATGCGTAGAAAAGCCACATTTTCGACATCGGTAATGAGGCTTAATTTTAAGCTGTTCTCCGACCATTGCCTGCAGCGTCGTCAAGCTTTCTTTGGCCCTTCCATCTTCCGCTTCTGCAAGATGATAATCCATCAATCTATAAAAACCTTTCATAGTCGGGTTTTTAATTAATTGTCTTGTTAACAACTCTTGAGCTGCACCAACACTCTCGTGATGTGCAACCAATTGGGCCAGCATTAGCTCAGCAGACACACCTGCTTTTTTACTAATACACGCGCGCAGAAATTCGACAAGTTGATCTTCTTGACCTAGATGGTGGTAACACTCAGCAAGAATAGGCAACGCTTCACTAACGAAATCCGCATCTTGTTCTAGAACATGTTCCAGATACTCGATCGTCTTGCGATATTCTTCCATCTCGAGGTAAATACGTCCAAGAGAAATCGATGCTCTAACACATTTAGGATCTTCTTGCAGTGCTTTTTTGAAATGGCTGATGGACTTGGTTTTATTGCCATCCGCTTGTTCTAACATCGCTAGCTCACACCAATAATGGGCGATGTTTTTTCTAATCGATTTTTTCCCCGTCTTTACTAACAGGTGTGCATAGTGAATCGCTTTATCCCACTCTCGTGTCTGCTGGTAGATTAAGACTAATTGCTGTAAAGCGGCATCACGATGTTCCGGCTCTTCAACTAACTGCTCGAATATTTTTTCCGCGCGGTCCAGAAAACCCGACACCATATAGTCTTTCGCCAACTGTTGTAGCGCGATGTTTTTTTGTTCAATGGTCAAGCCGGAACGAGAGATCAAATTTTGATGTATGCGAATGGCGCGATCAACTTCCCCTCTAGAACGGAAGAGATTTCCTAATGCCAGATGAGTATCAATCGTGTCGTTATCGACTTGAAGCAACTCAATAAAGTGATCTACCGCTTTGTCCGATTGATCAGACAGCAGTAAGTTCAGCCCCGTCACATATTGTTGAGAGATCTGATTGGAGTGCTTCTGCTTGTCATCCTGTGCACTGCGATGGCCCATATACCAACCATACGCAGCGGCAATAGGAAGTAACAAGAAGAGTAATTCAAGCATTAAACCGATTCGCCCTTACGCTTGTTTTTCGACCTGTGTGCTTTGCTTTTTGATCTGTTTGTTTAGCTTTCTGATTTTTAATCGCATCTTAAACTGCAAGCTAGCAAAAATAGCCCATGCTAATGCAAAGCCTGCGACAAACACACCGCCCAGCAAAGTGGACAAATGAAAATCCCCTTTTGCCAGTAAGTAGTTGAAAGTAACAACTTCTTGATTCTGAGAACCTAACGCCAGTGCAATAAGAAAGAGAGCTATTACAGCAATGATTTTTATAATTTTCATCTGTCATCACCTTGAAGATATCAGCCGATACAATTATGCAGGAAAACCCACCTGCCGACCACGGATAATAACAATTATCTGACGATAAAAAAGCGGCATACTCTAGGTATGCCGCTTTTAAATCACGATTTATGTAAATCAGCCAATGTTTACGCGCTCGCGCAACTCTTTACCAGGCTTGAAGTGCGGTACGTATTTACCTTCTAGTTCCACTTTATCGCCAGTCTTTGGGTTACGACCAACACGCGGTTCACGGTAATGAAGCGAGAAACTACCGAAACCACGAATCTCGATACGATCACCGCTTTCTAAGGTTGAAGCCATATGCTCCAAAATATCTTTGACAGCATCTTCTATCTCTTTGGCTGAAAGATGTGTCTGTTCAGCGCAGAGTCTTTCAATCAGTTCAGACTTAGTCATAGTTTCCCTCTTCGAGTCATTTTTATCACTTATTATAGTAAGTAATATCAATTACACCAAATACTTGCTACAAATTGTAGTGAAAAATCCGCTACTTGGATGTAATCCTTTTGGGGAAATTTCATTTAAGCCCCAGCTAAAAGCTAAGCGGCAATATTCAGTGGAATTACTACTACATTCACCATTAAAACTTATAGCAGACTTTCGTGTAAAAAAAAGGAGCCTTTCGGCTCCTTTTTTAAGACGTCTATTATTCGCCTTTAGCTGCTTTGAAAGCGTCAGCCATAGCATTACCAAACGCAGCTTCGTCAGCTTTGTTGATGCTTGCCATTGCTTCTTGCTCTTCAGCTTCGTCTTTCGCTTTGATTGAAAGGTTGATTACACGGTTCTTACGGTCAACACCAGTAAATTTCGCTTCAACTTTATCACCAACGCTTAGGATCAGTGTTGCGTCTTCAACGCGGTCACGTGAAACTTCAGACGCGCGGATGTAACCTTCTACGCCATCTTCTAGCTCGATAGTTGCGCCTTTAGCGTCAACTGCAGTTACAGTACCGTTAACTAGAGCACCTTTCTTGTTGTCAGCAACGTAAGCATTGAATGGGTCGTTTTCCATTTGCTTGATGCCTAGAGAGATACGCTCACGCTCTGCGTCTACTGCTAGAACTACTGCAGAGATTTCGTCGCCTTTCTTGAATTCGCGAACCGTTTCTTCGCCAGCTACGTTCCAAGAAATGTCAGATAGGTGAACAAGACCGTCGATACCACCGTCTAGACCGATGAAGATACCGAAGTCAGTGATTGACTTGATCTTACCAGTTACTTTATCGCCTTTAGCTTGAGCTTCAGCGAATGACTGCCATGGGTTAGCTTTACACTGTTTCAGACCTAGAGAGATACGACGACGTTCTTCGTCGATTTCAAGAACCATAACCTCAACTTCGTCGCCAACATTAACAACTTTAGATGGGTGGATGTTCTTGTTAGTCCAATCCATTTCAGAAACGTGTACTAGACCTTCAACGCCTTCTTCGATTTCAACGAAACAGCCGTAGTCAGTTAGGTTAGTTACGCGACCAGATAGTTTGTGACCTTCTGGGTAACGCTTAGCGATTGCTACCCATGGATCTTCACCTAGCTGCTTAAGACCTAGTGAAACGCGAGTGCGGTCACGATCGAACTTAAGAACTTTAACTAGGATCTCGTCACCAACGTTAACGATTTCAGATGGGTGCTTAACGCGCTTCCACGCCATATCAGTGATGTGTAGAAGACCGTCAACGCCACCTAGATCTACGAACGCACCGTAGTCAGTTAGGTTCTTAACGATACCTTTAACTTCAGAACCTTCTTGTAGAGTTTCTAGAAGCTCGTCACGTTCTACTGTGCTTTCAGATTCGATAACTGCGCGGCGAGATACAACTACGTTGTTACGCTTCTGGTCAAGCTTGATTACTTTGAACTCTAGCTCTTTGTTTTCTAGGTGAGCAGTGTCACGGATAGGACGTACGTCTACTAGAGAACCTGGAAGGAAAGCACGGATACCGTTTAGTTCAACAGTGAAACCGCCTTTAACTTTACCGTTGATGATACCAACAACAGTTGCAGCTTCTTCGTAAGCTTTCTCAAGAACGATCCAAGCTTCGTGACGCTTCGCTTTCTCACGAGAAAGTTGAGTTTCACCGAAACCGTCTTCTACAGCGTCCAGAGCAACGTCTACTTCAGAACCAACTTCAACTTCAAGTTCGCCAGCAGCGTTCTTGAACTGTTCAGCAGGAATTGCAGACTCAGACTTAAGACCAGCGTCAACAAGAACGTAGCCGTTTTCGATAGCTACTACAGTACCTTTAACGATAGTACCTTGTTGGAATTCAGTCTCGTTTAGAAACTCTTCAAAGAGTTGAGCAAAAGATTCAGTCATTTATTTAATCTTCAAAAAATTAAACTTCCATGGGTATCCTACCGCATGGGGTTATTAACTTCGCCAATCATCATCCTTGCGATCGACGTTCTTACCTGCCTGAGTGAAATTACTCAGCCAGCTTAGATTCGATATATTGTAGTGCCTTTTCGACCACTTCGTCGATACTCATCGAGGTGGAATCTAGCACAAGCGCATCCTCAGCAGGGCGTAATGGTGCCACTGGGCGGTTACGATCTCGATCGTCACGCTCTTGGATCTCGCTTAAAAGGTCGTCAAATCTAACATCTAACCCTTTATCTTGCAACTGTTTAAGGCGACGATGTGCACGTTCTTCCGCGCTCGCATCAAGAAAGATTTTGGCTTTGGCATTTGGAAAAACAACCGTTCCCATATCACGGCCATCGGCCACCAAACCAGGAGCCGCTTCAAATGCTCTTTGACGACGCAGTAAAGCTTCACGAACACGGGGTAATGCTGCCACTTTTGAAGCCGCCATGCCCGTTTCTTCTTTACGCAATTCTTTAGAGACATCCTCGCCTTCAAGAATCACTTTAACCAAGTCGCCTTCAGCAACAAACTGTACGTCCAAATGGGTGGCAAGTGGGACTAATGCATCTTCAGACTCTGTGTCTACGCCATGATGAATAGCAGCCAGTGCTAATACACGGTAGATCGCACCAGAATCTAATAATTGAAAGCCGAGTTTCTTTGACAGCAGCATGCAAAGGGTACCTTTACCCGCACCACTTGGTCCATCTACGGTCACTACCGGAGTCTGAGACGACATGTTTTTCTCCACCTTTTGTTTTCTTTCTCGGGTTAATACCCAGTTTCAGAGGCGCGTATTATAAAGGGAATCGCTAATTGGGGCGAGGAGAAATCCCTAAGTAATCGATTACATCGACGATCTTATTGACCACAATGAAAAACGGCGAAAGTAAGAACCTTCGCCGTAATGATGACTGCCTGTGCGTACGCATTAAACAATGGGCTTTTGTCCACGCTCAGCCAGTTTAAGAATCACACTGTCTGCCACTTTTGCCGCGCTACCGGCTAGTTTATCTGCCAGTTTTTTCTTTTGTACATAATGTACTGCCAGCACGGTTTTTTCTTTGCATGCCGCAACAATAAGATCATCAGAAGTCGCAATGTCATCCACTAATCCTAACGCATGGGCCTGCGTTCCAAACCAGTGCTCCCCTGTTGCGACTTTTTCAAGCTCTAATTCAGGACGACGCTCACGAATAAAATCTTTAAACAGATCATGCGTTTCTTCCAATTCTTGCTTAAATTTCTCACGAGCTTTGTCGGTATTTTCACCAAACATGGTTAAGGTGCGTTTGTATTCACCAGCGGTCATTTGTTCAAACTCAATATCATGCTTCTTTAATAGCTTGTTGAAGTTTGGGATCTGGGCAATGACACCGATTGAGCCAACGATGGCAAATGGAGCAGAAACAATTTTATCCGCGACACAAGCCATCATATAACCACCACTGGCCGCCACTTTATCAACTGCAATCGTGAGCGGTAATCCCGCGGCTTTAATACGATCCAATTGTGACGAGGCCAAACCATAACCGTGAACCATGCCGCCGCCAGATTCTAAACGCAGCAATACTTCATCTCCTTCGCCTGCAACGGCTAGAATGGCGGTGATCTCTTCGCGTAATGATTTCACTTCTTTCGCATCGATACTGCCATTGAAATCCAATACAAACAGATGCGGTTCACGCTTGTGATCCAACTTACCTTCTTTGGCGGCTTTTTTTATCTCTTTTTCACGCAGCTTATCTTTTTCTTTTTCTTCCTTTTTCTCCGCTTTATGACGAGCTTTGAGATAAGCCTCATCGTGAAGATAATGCTCTAAGTGTTCAACATTGCTCTTGTGCAACTCCGACAAGTCCGTAATTTCTAACTCGCCTTTAATTGCGGAAGATTTTCCACTCACAGATTTGGCCAGTATGAGTAACACGACAACGGCCACAATAAAGGTAACGACTTTCGCTAAAAACAAGCCGTAATCTAATAAAAATTCCAATGTAATATCCCCTAGAGTGTGAATTGGTGTATTGTAACCATCTTGTCACGATTACCAAGACTTTCCGTTGCATATCTGTTTGATTTTGCAACGCAGGATAGAACAAATAGAAATATAAGGATTGAGCACAGTGGATTATTCAATCTCTACAGATGCCCTGAAAGATAAAGTTATACTGGTGACGGGTGCTGGTGCTGGCATCGGTCGTCAAGCTGCATTGACCTACGCAAAACATGGTGCCACCGTAATTCTCTTAGGGCGCAACGTTAAGAACCTCGAATCCGTCTACGATGAAATAGAAGCCTCTGGTTACCCACAAGCGGCAATCATTCCTCTTGATCTCAAAGGTGCCACCAAACAAAACTACATCGATATGTCTGAAACCATTGAGGGCCAATTCGGTCGCTTGGACGGTTTACTGCATAACGCAGGCGTCTTGGGTACCTTAAGTCCTTTCGATCAAATCAGCGAAGAAGACTTTGATGACATCTTACAAATCAACGTCAAATCCGAATTTTTAATGACCCAAGCGTTATTGCCATTGCTGCGTAAAGCACAAGCAGGTCGCATCATATTCACCTCATCCACCGTAGGCCATTCTGGCCGCGCATTTTGGGGCACCTACGCCATTTCTAAATTTGCGGTTGAAGGGATGATGCAGATCCTAGCCGACGAATTCAGCAATTCTCCAATTCGTGTTAATGCTATTAATCCAGGTGCCACACGCACACGCATGCGTGAAAAAGCCTACCCTGGTGAGGATGCCAATACACTGAAAACACCCGCAGATTTGATGCCGCTTTATCTCCATTTAATGGATCCTGCAACCACCGACGTGAATGGCCAATGCATTGATGCACAACCAAAGCGCTAGCGCAGATTCTCGTTACTTCCACCGATTAGAAAGGCAGCAAACGCTGCCTTTTTTCATTTTCTGTACGATAAAAATCTTGCGCCTTTCTGTTAGTTAAATATACTGTATGTATATACAGGTATTTTATTATGAAGAACATCATTCAGACCTTAAAAAACCAACAGTTGATTTGGCACGCAAATTCAACAAGGTGCGCTAATGAATCTTGTTACCAAACTTCTGGTATTGATGAATTAGATAAACTGCTTGGCGGTGGATTCCCACAGCATGGTGTGGTGGAAATGGAATCTGCACTCGGCATCGGTGAATTACGCTTACTGGCTAATTATCTTAAACAGCAGCAGGATCTGATCGTACTGATCCACCCCCCTGCAGTTTTGAATGCCGCCTTTTGGCGTAATATGGATTTTCCCTTAGCCAATTGTCTCGTGATCCATTCAGTGTCAACCAAAGAAGCATTATGGGCCGCCGAGCAATGCCTAAAAAGCGGAGTGTGCCGTACCGTGCTCCTTTGGCAAGAAGAGATGGAGATTCACCAAGTCAAACGCTTACAAGTGGCTAGCGAGCAAGGGGGTTGTGTACTGTTTATGTTCCGCCCTTATCAATCACATCGCCTTTCTTTACCACTGTCCTTAAGTCTGCGTCTTTCGCCTACCGAGCACGGCATACATGTCGAACTCTTAAAACGCCGAGGAGGATGGGGAAAAGGAGCGGTTGATATTGATTACCACAATCAGTATCCCCACCTGACACTGGCAAGCCAAATCCCAAACCATACTGTCATTCCTTTTCCCGTCGCTATGCAGGGGTGAACATGCATTTATGGTTATATCTGTCGTTTCCTCGACTGCAAACAGACTCTATGCTAGTGACACAACATCCTCTTGCTGTGGTGCATCCTCAGTCACACCAAGTGCTTCAAATAAACGATTTGGCCTCAAATGCGGGTCTGGCTGTCGGTATGGGATTAGCCAGTGCTGCGACTCTTTGCTCCCAGCTACAAGTCATTGTTTATGATGAGAAGTTGGAACATCGCAAACTCAAAGAGATCGCACAATGGCTCTATTTTATGACGGCAGACCTCGTGTTAGATCCTCCGAGTGGCCTATGGGTTCGTGTCAGCCATATGCTGAATCTCTATCAAGGGCTTGATAATTACTGGCACACTCTCAGTGAGCACCTAGCGACACTGGCAGTCAGCTACCACGCTTCGACGGGGTTTTCTCCCCTATCGGCGAAATTACTGGCCAAAGCAGGGCATCCGCTCATTAGCGACAACCAAACTGAGCTACTCACAAAAGTAAAAAAGCACCCACTCACATTTAGCGAATTAAAAGCCACCACTATCGAAAAACTGCAACGTATCGGTATTCATACATTCGATGCATTGCTGACGCTTCCTTTACAAGAGCTCGCACGACGTTTCGATATCGAACTGGTTAATTACATTGGAAAGTTAACTGGTCAACTCAAGCACCCAGTGGACTTTTATCATCCACCTTCTCGTTTTAAACAGGAGTTAGAACTGCTGTTTGAGTTAGACAATGTCCAATGGCTGGAAAAGCCGCTAGAGAAGCTATTTAGGCAGTTAGAGAGCTATCTCACCATTCGTAATAAAACCGCGCATGAGCTGCAACTCACCTTATTTCAACGTAATGACTTAAGCAAGGCTATCTCTTTTCATTCCGCGCAAGGTGAATATCGTAGCCAACAATGGCAAAAGCTCTCCGCTCTAACGTTAGAATCCACGATTCTTCAGGCTCCCGTTACACGTCTGCAGCTAGAGGTCATCCGGGAAGGTGAGCCCAATGCTCACCCTACTGATCTCTTTTCTCATCGAACAGGGCAACTCTCTCGCCTCGAGTTGTACTCACTGTTGCAAGCAAAATTAGGCGCAGATTCCATAGCCACTTTGGGCTTGAATCATGATCCTAGACCTGAAAAAGCAACCCGTTACCAATCAACATTAACAGAACCCCCAAGCGAAGAGATTGAATGCCGACTACTACGCCCAAGTTTTTTACTCCCTGCTCCTGAGCCTTTGCAACATCATGTTTCTTTGATACATGGCCCTGAACGTATTGTCAGTGGCTGGTGGGATGGCGATGAGATCATGCGCGATTATTTCATTGCGAGAACCGAGCAAGGCCAGTGGCTTTGGGTATTTCGCGATCAAAAAAAGCAGTGGTTTTTACACGGTTTATTTTGTTAAGCAATTAAGGTCGTTATGTTTTACGCTGAACTCTTTTGCCAAAGCAACTTCTCTTTTCTGACGGGGGCTTCTCACCCTGAAGAACTCATCGTGCAGGCGAATTTTTTAGGCTACCACTCGCTGGCGATCACGGATGAGTGCTCACTGGCAGGCATCGTAAGAGCACACAGTGCCATTAAGCAACATCAACTTTCGGTCAAACAAATCGTCGGCAGCTTTTTTAAACTCAATACAGAATGTCAGTTTGTCTTGCTCTGCCCCAACCGCGAAGCCTACGCTGAATTATGTCGAATCATCACCAACGCTCGTCGACGTTGTGAAAAAGGCCAATACCAACTGTCACAGTGGGATGTCATGTCTCTAAAACATTGCTTGCTCATCTGGCTTCCGACAGGGCAAACGAGTGATGAACAATGGGCAACATGGCTTTCTCGTTATCAACAATCACGTCTTTGGCTTGGCTTACAACGCCATCTTCGCCATGATGATGAACATTACCTTCACCACTGCCAAACATTGGCAAACCAGTTTGATTTGCCCATCACAGCCTGCGGTGGAGTATTAATGCACAGACCCGAGCGATTACCTCTACAGCACACGCTCACCGCCATTCGTCACGGTTGTACGGTAGAACAACTGGGCACACAGTTATTGACCAATGCAGAGCAGTCTCTGCGTTCGGAGAAGAAACTCCGCAAGCTGTTCAAACCTCAGTGGCTCGCAGAGAGTCTGTATATCGCCAGCCTATGCAGTTTTGACCTTGATAGTTTACGTTATGAATACCCAAGCGAGTTGATTCCTGATGGCTATACTCCCGACTCTTACCTCGAACACCTTGTCGAACAAGGCAAAAAATTGCGCTTTCCAGAAGGGGTTCCCGACGCTATCGAGCAAACGATTCAAAAAGAGCTTGCTCTGATTAAAGAGCAAAAATACCCATTTTTCTTCCTCACTATCCATGACATTGTCATGTTTGCCAAACAGCAAGGCATTCTCTACCAAGGGCGAGGGTCTGCGGCCAATTCCGTCGTCTGCTATTGCTTACAGATCACCTCCGTTGACCCTAGACAGATCGCGGTACTATTCGAGCGTTTTATCAGTAAAGAGCGTGACGAGCCACCGGATATTGATGTTGATTTCGAGCACGAACGACGTGAAGAAGTCATTCAATATATCTATCAAAAGTACGGTCGCCAAAGGGCTGCGCTGGCAGCGACGGTTATCTCCTATCGTTTCAAAAGCGCCGTTCGACAGGTAGGAAAAGCCTTGGGTATCGAGGAAACACAGCTCGATTTTTTCTTGAAGAACATCAACCGTCGTGATCGCCAGGCTGGGTGGCAAGCGCAGCTCGTTGAACTGGGTTTGCAGCCCGACTCACTCAAAGGACAACACTTTATTCAGTTAGTCGAAGAAATCATTGGTTTTCCTCGTCATCTTTCACAGCATGTTGGTGGGTTTGTTATCTCTTCTGGGCCACTATACGAACTGGTTCCAGTCGAGAATGCCGCCATGCCTGAGCGCACCATTATCCAATGGGATAAAGACGATCTTGAGAGCCTAAAGTTACTGAAAGTCGATGTTCTATCTCTTGGTATGCTTACCGCAATCCGTAAGTGCTTCCTCTCGATTGAGCAACATCATCAACAACGACTTTCTATTGCCGACATTACTCGCCGCCAAGATGACCAAGCCGTCTACAAGATGATTCAAAAAGCCGACACTATCGGCGTCTTTCAAATTGAATCTCGAGCACAAATGAGTATGTTGCCACGGCTTAAACCAGCGTGTTACTACGATCTTGTGATTCAGATTGCGATTGTTCGCCCAGGCCCGATTCAAGGTGATATGGTCCACCCTTTTCTTAAAAGACGTGATGGAGAGGAGCCGATTAGTTATCCATCGGTACACGTCCAAGAAGTATTGGAACGAACACTCGGAGTGCCGATTTTCCAAGAACAAGTGATTAAATTAGCGATGGTGGCTGCGGGATTCAGCGGCGGAGAAGCCGATCAATTACGCCGCGCTATGGCGGCATGGAAAAAAAACGGTCACGTCTTCAAGTTCAAAACAAAGTTAATCAATGGCATGTTGGAAAGAGGCTATGAGTTAGACTTTGCAGAACGTATCTTTGAGCAAATTTGTGGCTTTGGTGAATACGGTTTTCCAGAAAGTCACTCCGCTTCCTTCGCAGTTTTAGCCTATTGCTCTGCTTGGTTAAAACACTACTACCCCGCTGAGTTTTATACTGCCCTACTCAACAGCCAGCCCATGGGCTTTTATAGCCCATCCCAGCTGGTGCAAGATGCCAAAAGGCATGGTATTGCTGTGCTACCTATCTGTGTCAATTTCTCTAATGCAGAACATCAACTGGTGAGGTTAACATCAGGCGAGTTAGCCATTCGCCTTGGTTTCAATCTGATCAAAGGGTTAAGCCACGAAGGCATCACTCGCCTACTGACTCATCGACCCGCACAAGGCTACCAATGCATAAGCGAAGTGAAGCAAATCCTGCGTCAGGCAAAAGATATCCAGAGCCTTGCCTCTGCCAATGCTTTTTATCAATTGGCGGACAATCGTTATTTGGCTCGCTGGCAGGTGATGGACAACCTTGATGAACTGCCTTTGTTCCAAACGTTACCCAGCATAAGCAACAACCCTTTACCGAAGCCAAGCGATTATCAAAATGTATTAGAAGACTATGCGGCAACAGGGCTCTCTCTGGCTGAGCACCCCGTTGCTATGTTAGAAAAAGCGGGCGGCTTAACACGCTTTACGCGCGCCAACCAATTAAACCAATGCTCTCATCGCTCATTGGTGACGGTGATCGGACTGGTGACCGGAAAACAATCTCCCGGAACCGCAGCTGGTGTCACGTTTTTCACTCTCGAAGACGACACTGGGAATATTAATGTGGTGGTCTGGCAGGCAACCTCAAGAGCACAAAAGCAAGCCTACTTAACCGCGAGGCTGTTAATGGTGAAAGGCATTTTGGAGCGCGAAGGAGACGTCATACATGTGATCGCAGGGAGGTTGATTGATCTGACGGAGAAGCTGTCGGGTTTAAGCCCAAAATCTCGTGAGTTTCATTAAGAAAAATGCCAACCAAAGGCAATAAAAAAGGAGTGAATCTTCACTCCTTGCGTTTAACCACCGTTAAATGATTTCTCTTAAGCGATCTTGGGTGACTTGCACCAGTAGGTCTGGCTGGAACTTCGAAATAAATCGGTCACACCCTACCTTTTGCACCATCGCTTCATTGAAACTGCCACTTAATGATGTATTGAGCGTAATAAACAACTTAGACATACGCGGATCACTGCGCACTTCGTGTGTGAGTTTATAACCATCCATTTCTGGCATTTCCGCATCGGTGATCATTAACAGCAACTCTTTATTTAAATCCTTACCCTCATCACACCAAGATTTGAGCAGATTCAGGGCCTCAAGGCCATCGCGACATTCAATAATGTGAAGGCCAAGTTGAGATAAAGTATCGCGGATCTGATTACGTGCCGTAGACGAATCATCCACCACTAACACTTTACGCCCCACCATTTCATTCGACAGCTTCGAATCCAAAATGCCTTCAGAAATCGTTACGTCGTAATCGATGATTTCTGCCAGAACTTTTTCAACATCAATAATCTCGACGATTTTGCTCTCTTTCCCTTCTTTCACATGGGTGATCGCCGTTAAATAATTACTGCGCCCTGATGTTTTCGGTGGCGGCTGAATTTCCGTCCAAGCGGTATTAATAATATTGCGCACTTGGCCAACCAAAAAGCCCTGAATGGTTCGGTTGTATTCGGTAATGATGAGGTTCTCTTCTTGCCCTTCTAATTTCGAGGCAGGAAAACCTATCGAGCGTCTAAGGTCAATAACAGGAACTGGTTCACCTCGCAAGGAAGCGACGCCTCGGATGTTTGCGTGAGCGCCAGGTAACTTGGTCAGCGGTGGCACTTTCAGCACCTCCCTCACCTTGAATACGTTGATCGCAAATAACTGACGGCTATTTAAACTAAACAGCAGAAGTTCCAGACGGTTTTCACCAACCAAATTGGTTCGCTGGTCTACAGTATTTAAAACTCCAGACATACAACATCCTAATGGGTTAAAACTCTATTAAAAATAGCCTAAAAAACATAAGTCATGGCAAAAGTACATGAATGAAAAACAGAGATCAATTGATGAGGGGCAATTGAGATAGGCAGGTCACTGATTTCAAGGCCGAATAAAACAAAACCTGGAGAAGATCCAGGTTTGCCGCGAGTTGGGATTTAACCTTCGACCACTTTCATTAATAGCAAGCCATCGTAAAGAGCCTGCTTAATCAATGCAGCCCCTGGCATGGTTGCCTGTTTATAGAAACGCGATTCCACCAGTTCAAGATCTTGGTGATAAACAGGCAAGCTTTGCTCTTCAATGCAGCGTCGAATAGCCGGATAGAGAACTTCCTTCGCTTGGTTGATTACACCGCCGATCAGCACTTTTTCTGGGTTAAATAAGTTGATGACAATCGCAATCGCCGAGCCAAGATAACGGCCGAGTTTCTCAATGACATCCACAGCTAATGCATCTCCATTCGCTGCGGCCTCACAAATGCTTTCAATCGTGACATCTTCCAGCTCTTCGAGAATGGACGACTCTCCATTAGCAATGCGTTCCATTACCTCTTCACGAATGGCTTTAGAACTTGCGACCGTTTCAAGGCACCCTCTGTTGCCACAGTGGCAAAGTTTGCCTTGTGGATCGATCTGGATATGGCCTAATTCGCCAATGTTCCCGTGACGGCCCTGCAATACCCGTCCATCAAGTATGATACCCGCACCTAAACCATGGTGGATCGAAATAAGAACCGAGTTTTCGTTACCTTGAGAGTGACCAAATAGCTTTTCCGCCAAAGCCCAAGCTCGTGTGTCATTGGCGATGAAAACCGGTAGCCCAGTCGCTTTGTAAATCTCTGGACCGAGAGCGAGGTTTTCAACATTGTAATGCGGCATTTGCAGCACAATGCCTTGTTCTGAATTGACTAAGCCAGGCAACGTAATCGCGATACTGGTTACACGATCCAGTTGATCGGCATAGGTTTGGAAAAATTCTTCGATTTCGTGTAGGAGTCGAGCAAGAACGTCATCTTGATCCCTTTCGTGGATATCGATTTTTGTATCGATCAGGACTTCACCACCCAATTCATGGAGTGCAATGGTGAGATAACCTCGTCCAAGTCGCATCGAAAGAAATTGCCATCCAGCATTATTCACTTGAAGGCCGACCGCTGGTCTTCCTCGGCTAATCGCTTCTTGCACGGTAGTTTCGTGCACAAGATGTGCTTCTATCAACTCACGGGTAATTTTCGTAATACTCGCCGGTGCCAGCTCGCTTTCTTTTGACAAATCGATTCGAGAGATTGGACCCTTAAGGTCAATTAGTTTGTATACACGACCAGCATTGACCTGTTTGATATGATCAATATGGCCCGGTTGAGCCATGTACATCTTGCACTCCAACATTCTATAACGGAGCAATTTTTTTACTTTGCGAAGTAATTGTGAAGTGAATTGATAAATCCCCGTGACCAGCATCACGTATAAACATGAATGTTTGTGTATCGAATCAAATATCCATCATTTAGTCGGCGACACATCGCATCACCTCAAACTTATTTTTCTTGAAAAAATTTCTGAATTTTGTGGAAAGTCAACAGCAAAGAGACCACGCTTCTCTGTATAACTATCTATGACATACGTCTATCGCAGGAGAAGCTATGACTCAGCCATTAAGAAGAACAAAAATCGTGACCACTTTAGGTCCTTCAACTGACAAAGATAATGTACTAGAAGAAATTATTCGAGCCGGCGCGAATGTGGTCAGGATGAATTTTTCTCACGGCAGCGCAGAGGATCATAAAACTCGCGCAGAAAAAGTGCGCAATATTGCCGCCAGACTTGGCAGACAAGTGGCTATTTTAGGTGATTTACAAGGCCCGAAGATCCGAGTATCAACCTTTAAAGAAGGGAAAATTTTCCTTTCAGTGGGTGACCTCTTCACTTTAGACAGTGACTTGCCCAAAGGCGAAGGCGATCAAAAATCAGTGGGATTAGACTATAAAGCACTGCCTCAGGATGTGGGACCAGAAGATATTCTGCTGCTTGATGATGGACGTGTACAACTGCAAGTGCTGACGGTCGATGGCAACAAGGTGAACACTCGTGTGATAGTGGGCGGACCGCTGTCAAACAATAAAGGTATCAATAAAAAAGGGGGCGGCCTCTCTGCTGACGCTCTAACGGAAAAAGACAAACAAGACATCTTGCTCGCCGCCGAGATCAAAGTCGATTATCTCGCGATCTCCTTTCCACGTAATGGTGCCGACATGGACTATGCTCGTCGCTTGGCCAGAGATGCCGGCTTGGAAGCCAAACTTGTTGCCAAAGTTGAACGAGCAGAAACCGTTCGAAACGATGAAAACATCGACGATATTATCATGGCTTCCGATGTCATTATGGTTGCTCGTGGCGATCTAGGGGTAGAAATCGGCGATCCGGAATTGATCGGTGTACAGAAAAAACTCATCAAACGAGCCAAAGAACTCAATCGTGTCGTCATCACGGCAACACAAATGATGGAATCGATGATTGAAAATCCAATGCCCACTCGAGCAGAAGTCATGGACGTAGCCAACGCGGTGCTGGATGGCACCGATGCCGTGATGCTTTCAGGGGAAACCGCCGCTGGTAAATACCCAGTCGAAACGGTGCGCTCTATGGCAGAAGTCTGCATTGGGGCAGAAAAAACGTGGGAACCGGGCAGCCAGAATTATCGCATCGATAAATCCTTTGTCACCGCCGAAGAAACCATTGCAATGTCGACAATCTACGCCGCAAATCATATGGAAGGCGTCAAAGCGATGGTGACGTTGACTGAATCGGGAAGAACCGCATTAATGACGTCAAGATTGAACTCAACACTGCCCATTTTTGCGCTTTCGCCTAATGAGCGAACCCTTAATCGCTGCTCTCTCTATCGTGGCGTCACTCCCGTATTTTTTGATACCAAAGTAGAAACTGGATTTGATGTCGCAATGGCCGCATTGAGCACGCTTAGAAAGAAAAAACTGCTCGATTTTGGGGATTTAGTGATCATCACACAGGGGGACATCATGGATGTTGAAGGCTCGACTAACTGCATGAGAATCCTGCCTGTTTTTGACTAACTCGCTTCATTAGTGATAGTGACAACCGCCCTTCAGCGGTTGTCATTTGTCTGATTCAACCGTGACAGCATTCTTTGCTGTTTAACCAATTGATACTGTTTAATAAAGCGATAACCGGCCTGCACACCACAATCGTAATCAAACAGCAATTCGTCTCGGCCGCTGAGCAATGAACTGGATCTCAGTGGCGCATCCGGTGTAATTTGAATAATAAACGTATCGTCAGGTGGCTTAGCAAGAAAATCTCGGGTTAACGAATACGTTTGATAGTGCACCATCAGCATATCGGCTAATCCCGAATCAAAATTGTCACCAATCAGATGGCTAAGGCGGTAGATGTTGTCTGCACCAAATAACCAACGCCCCCCGTTCAACAAGCGAAATTTGTGATCGGGAATCGCTTGAGAATCGGCAATTTGTTGTTGAAAGAACAAGCTCCAATCTTCACGCCAGCGGCTCACCCTATCCTGCCATTTCAACTGCACATTACCGAATGAATTACGAAACCAATCAGCTTCTCTCGGTTTCATCTCATTAAGATTAAGAGGCGCAGTATTCTCGGTTGCACTAAACGGTTCGGTTCGGATCACCACAATAGAACGGGCATTACGCCGCCACGGCTCCTGAACCGGAACGGACGCCGATACCCCACCGTCCACATACTCGTTGCCATTTATCATCACAGGCTTCGCATATAGCTTAGGAATGGCACACGTTGCCAGCATGGTGTCGTGCCATATCGGACCAAACATTGGCAAATAACGGTCAGTTAATGTCGATGTTTCCGTCACCGAAGCATACGCTTGTCGTTCACCCAATATGGTTTCACCAAGATCAAGATCCAACTTATAGGGATAAGAGCGAATTTTATCCAATGCCCATTCTAAACCCAGATATTGCTTCTGCCGAATGTAACCAAATAGGTTAAAAAACTCAGAATCCGTGGTGAGATCGAGTATGAAGGCTTTTCCTAATCCATGCTGACGACACAAGTAAGCACACAAATTTAAAGCGCCAGCAGAGGTACCATAGAACTCATGGAAAGGGTCAAAATCAGAGAGGATGAAAGCATCTAAAACGCCAGCAGTGAAAATACCTCTTTGGCCACCCCCTTGGGCAACCAAAGATGTTTTTCCCTGTTGGTATTTGGCGTACCGCTCTATGTCAAGATTGGTGTAACTGTTCGTGACAATACCACTGTTTATTGCCATCGGCGTTACCTAAATTTAAGCGGCAGTGATCGCAATAAAACCAAAAGAGAGTAGAACTGCAAAGACAGTTGCTGTGATGATTAGGGCTGCTTTTAGATCGTGTTCCATAAACACCTCCAACTTGTAACAAAGTAATAACAGTAGTATGAGGGATGTCTGGAAAATGTCTAAAGACGTCATACAAATTTGACGTTAGCATCACAAATAAACAGTTGGCGAAAAAGGAATTTATCATGTTGAAACATCTCTCCCTCCTCAGTTGCACACTCTTACTTATGTTTGCGCCACTGGCATCAGCCAACAAACTGATTGTAACGCCTTTTGTTGGTTATACCTTTGGTGGTGCTGTTGAAGATGAAAATCAGGACACATTCGATCTCAATGCCGCGCCAAACTACGCCATCGCCATCGAAACCCCTTTGGATAAAGGACGAGTTGGTCTGTTCTACTCCTATCAAAGCTCGGAAGTGGATGTCATCAAACAAGATTATGGTTTCCACTATTTACACTTCCAAAGCAGCATCTACTATCCAACAGATTCTGGCTTAAGCGGTTATCTCGGTATGGGGCTCGGTGCATCTTATGCTGACGTAGATTGGGCAGATGACAAAGTTGGTTTCTCCACCAGTATCTTTGGTGGAATTGAATACCCGATTACCAGTAATTTATTGATTTCAGCTCAAATTCGTTGGCTAGGAACGGTGGTCGACAATGACTCAAGCGCCGCTTGCGTTGTACCCACCACGGGGCAAAACTGTGTCATTCAATTTGAGACCGATTGGGTAAACCAATTTCAATCTAATTTAGGATTAACCTTCAAGCTTTAACATTAATACAACAAAAATATTCTAGTGGGCGTATGAAAATCAGTTATACGCCCTAAATGTTTAAAAAAGTAACATCCCCCAGCAACAACCAACAAACCAACACATTCCACTAAAAAGACCACAAAACACCATTAATTAACTTTGCACACACACCTAAAAGCAAAATGAAAACCAAATATAAATCCAAATTTAACAATTACATTCTATTGCTTAACGCAAAATAAATCGCTACTCTCCATCTCACGCGACAGTTGAATATTTCAACCAACGCAAACACACATCAAACAAATTGGAATTTAATTCTAAATTTTCTCTCTTGATTCGACACAAAAACTAACAATGACATTAACATTAGGTTAATTGCTCGAATACAGTATGAAAGACCGTTTTTCATACATACTCGTCATTCAAAGAGAAAAGCTTCATTCCTCAGGGAGTCGTAAAGGAGTTAGTTATGAAGCGAGAACAATGGGGATCCCGAGCAGGATTCATTTTAGCGGCCGTCGGTTCAGCGATCGGTTTAGGCAATATTTGGCGTTTCCCATATATGGCTTATGAGAACGGTGGCGGCGCATTTTTTATTCCTTACCTTTTTGCCATGATCACCGCTGGTATTCCCTTTATGATCCTAGAGTTTAGTATGGGACAAAAATACCGCGGCTCAGCACCAGCAACTTTGGGTAAAATCCACCCTAAATTTGAATGGCTAGGTTGGTTCCAAGTTGGCGTAGCGGCCGTTATTGCGGTGTACTACGTCGCCGTTATTGGCTGGGCAATCTCCTACTTTGGTATGTCATTTACACAAAGTTGGGGAAGCGATACCAACGCCTTTTTCTTCAGCGAATATCTGGCACTTGGCGATAACTCACCAACCAATCTAGGTTCCATTCAATGGAAAATTGCTTTGGCGATGCTGATTGCGTGGGGGATTACCTATGCCGCTATCGTCGGTGGCGTAAAATCCGGTATTGAGCGCGCATCGAAGATCATGATGCCGATTCTTTTCATCATGGTACTGCTGCTGATTGGTCGTATGATCTTCTTACCCGGAGCTTTGGATGGTGTGAACTACATGTTCGAGCCAGACTTTAGCAAGATTTGGGACGTTAAAGTATGGGCAGCAGCCTACGGGCAGATCTTCTTTACCCTCAGTATTGGTTTCGCCATCATGCTGGCTTATTCCAGCTATCTACCTGAGAAATCGGACATCACAAATAACGCTTTCATGACCGTATTAATCAACTGTGGTTTCTCGATTCTTGCGGGCATTATGATTTTCTCGGTACTGGGCTATATGGCGCAAGAACAAGGCAAACCGATCACGGAAGTGGTGTCTGCTGGTGTGGGCCTCGCATTTGTTACGATCCCGGCAGCCATTAACTTGTTACCCGCTCCTTACATCCTTGGTCCATTATTCTTCTTAGCATTGGTGGTGGCAGGTCTAAGCTCGCACATTTCAATCATGGAAGCGGTCACTTCTGCGCTTATCGACAAGCTAAACTGGAGCCGTAAAAAAGCGGCCACTATTGTCATCGGTAGTGGACTGGTTGTCTCTATGGCATTTGCAACCAACGGTGGTTTGTTACTGCTCGATCTCGTTGATCACTTTGCAAACAACGTCGGTATCATGGCCGGTGGTTTAGTTGAAATCGTACTAATGGCATGGCTGCTCAACAAAGTGGCCGATGTTCGCGAATACGTGAACAAGATTTCCGATTTCACGATTGGTACTTGGTTCGATGTTTGCCTGAAATTCATTACCCCAGCGGTTCTTGCTGTGATTCTAGCCACCAAGCTGATGACGCTGTTTACCGAAGGCTACGGTGGTTATGACTTGACGCTTGGCTGGGCAATTATCGCAGCGCTGTTTGTGATGGGCTTTGTTATCAACGCAACAAATCGTAAGGAAGCATAATTATGGCAACGAGCGCAATTATCATGATGCTGATTGGTCTTGGCATTACCTGGGGTGGTGCAGCCATCTGTATTAAACGAGCAATGGACAAACAATAACTTGTCTCTTATTTCTCGATAATAGTGCACATAAATGAAAACCGGCTTAAGCCGGTTTTCTTGTCTTCTAAAACTGATATTTAATGCCTACCGCACCGCCAAGCTGCAGTTCTGCACCTTTATATAAACTGAGCTCTGGTTGTATTTGACCATACAGGTCCCACCCGTGGGTGAGATC
The DNA here is from genome assembly GCF_000039765.1 of Vibrio vulnificus CMCP6. Classification (NCBI taxonomy): domain Bacteria; kingdom Pseudomonadati; phylum Pseudomonadota; class Gammaproteobacteria; order Vibrionales; family Vibrionaceae; genus Vibrio; species Vibrio vulnificus. Next base: position 3,065,612 of record NC_004459.3, read on the forward strand.
CCAATTGAGTCCCAACGGTACGCGAAAGCCAAAGTCATCATTCCACTCAGCCCACCCACCTACGCCAACATACCAAGTCACAGGGATATCTTGATTAAACGTGCCTTTTTTGGCGAGGTAATCAAATGCTAAACCATCATTACCAATCACCCCTCGGTACTGGTGATTCAATTCAATCACGACACTTAACTGCTGGTCCACTGCCATACCGACAGCAAGGTCGGTCTTTTGTTCTGCAGCTAGAGTAGCGAAAGGAAATAAACAAAGAGAAGCCACTAACCACTTTTTCATCTAAACGTCCTATTAATAAAAAACAAAAGCTGTAAACATCGTCACAAGCTCAGGTTTTGCATTGCTCTGTAATATCAGTGATGCAATTTTGTCCGCATAGCCATATCGCCATGTCAGCCAACGGTTAGCCCTACGATAATTCGTTGCAAATGAGGTGGTGAAGATTCAGGGAAAGAGGTACCCAAATGACTTGGGTTGCTGGTAAACGGCAAATGAATGAATCCCCTTGAGTACAGATACACGATGTGAGGGTGCCTGGCAGGCGACTCAGTGAACAAACGTAGCCTGATCACTGCAGCTTCAAGTAGGAAAGGTACAATAAAAAAAGGAGGCCTCAGCCTCCTTTTGTCAATCAATGAGTGTTAGGGATTAACCGTGGTTACGGATCCACTCATCCATTTCAGTTTTTAGGTTGTCAGATTTAGTACCGAAGATAGCTTGAACACCACCAGCAACGACAACAACACCTGCTGCACCTAGCTTCTTCAATTTATCTTGGTCTACTGCTGCTGTGTCAGCAACAGCCACACGTAGACGTGTGATACATGCATCTAGACCTGTGATGTTTGCTTTACCGCCGAACGCAGCAACCAATTCACCAGCAAGGTCTGAGCCAGAAGTTGCAGTTGCTTCTTCCGTTTCATCTTCACGACCTGGAGTCTTAAGATCCATCGCTTGAATAACGAAGCGGAATACTACGTAGTAGATAGCTGCGTAAACTAGACCAACACCAATCATCAGACCCATCTTCTGCGCGTTACCAGATAGAACTAGGAAGTCGATCAGACCGTGAGAGAATGAAGTACCGTGTACAAAACCTAGAGTGTTAGCAACAACGTATGCAGAACCCGCTAGTAGAGCGTGGATACCGTAAAGTACAGGAGCAACGAATAGGAATGAGAATTCGATTGGCTCAGTAATACCGGTTAGGAATGAAGTCAGAGCTGCTGACGCCATGATACCCATTACTTTCGCGCGGTTCTCTGGCTTAGCACAGTGTGCGATAGCGATCGCTGCTGCAGGTAGACCAAACATCTTGAACATGTAACCGCCCGCTAGCTGACCGAAGCCATTGCCCGCAGCACGAGAAGCTTCATCTGCAACTAGGTAACACGTTAGAACACCATTTTGAGCTTCGCCTGCAGCGTTCACACAGCTACCCGCTTCGAAGAAGAATGGTACGTTCCACACGTGGTGTAGACCGAATGGGATAAGAGAACGTTCAACAATACCGTAGATACCGAATGCAACTTGTGGGTTCTGATGAGCAGCCCAATCAGAGAAAGAAGCAATAGCACCACCGATTGGAGGCCATACGATGGATAGTAGGATACCAAGAGCGATAGCCGTGAAACCAGTGATGATTGGCACAGCACGCTTACCAGCAAAGAAGCCTAGGTATTCTGGTAGTTGAATCTTGAAGAAACGGTTGAATGCCCAAGCAGCAACACCACCGACTAGGATACCACCAAGGACACCTGTGTCGATTTTTTCAACGCCCATTACGCCAGCCATAACTGCAAGTGTTGCTGTCATGATGCCGTAACCAACGATCGCAGCTAGACCTGCTACGCCGTCATTATTTGTAAAGCCAAGTGCAACACCTACAGCAAATAGTAGTGCCATTTGACCAAATACAGAACCACCCGCCTGCTCCATCAGATTTGATAAGATATCTGGAATGAAGCTAAGGTCGGCAGCACCCACACCTAGTAGAATACCCGCAACTGGTAAAACTGATACTGGTAGCATCAGCGCTTTACCAACTTTTTGCAGGTTAGCAAAAAGGTTCTTAAACATGTTTATGCTCCTGATTAATTTATTAGTATTTTGGGTTCTAACGGCACACCCCCGTAGCCTAAATGTTAGCACCCTATGAAAATGTAACCACATGTTGCATTATATTTTCCGCCTCTAAATATATCTTGATGCCCCTCAAACTTTCTACAGAGTTACGAAAATTAGTTTCAAAACAAGTCACGGATCACACACAAATAAGCCTATCAATAGGCTCACATCAGATCATATATCATTGTTTTATATGAATTATTTTAATAACACTATTAATTTCGATGGGTAAATAAAATTGATTGCAATGTTATTTTTAGTAACAAAATTACATTTGATTAAATTTCGACAATTTCAATCAACAGATTTAGTTAACAAGAAAAATTAATTTACTTTATGGGGTTAAAAATAAAAAAAGAGAGCATTTGCTCTCTTTTTAATCAATATTTCTTTTTCTATCGCAAAAAAAGATTTTTAAAGTTTTGGGTGGTTTTTTCACCAACACTTGCTAAGGAAATGTTTTTAAGCTGTGCGATATATGCAGCAACTTCGATAACATAGGCGGGTTGATTCTCTTTGCCCCTATGAGGTACAGGTGCCAAGTACGGAGAATCGGTTTCGATCAACAACCGTTCCAAAGGAATGTGTTTTACAACCTCTTTAAGCTCCGTTGCTTGTCTGAACGTGACATTTCCAGAGATAGAGATGTAAAAACCGAGCGCCATTGCCGCTTCAGCAAAAGCAAGATCTTCGGTAAAACAGTGAATCACGCCACCGCATTTGTCTGCCCCCCCATTGCGAAGAATGGCTAAGGTATCTTCTCTCGCTTGCCTCGTATGGATAATCAGTGGCTTATTCAGCTCAACCGCGAGTGCAACTTGCTGTTCAAAACGTTCACGCTGCAATGCTTGCGTCTCTGGCTTATAGTGATAATCAAGACCCGTTTCACCAATAGCCACAACTTTAGAATGCGAGGCATAGGCTTTCATTTTGTCCAAGCAAAAGGGACTTTCCACGTCTAATGGGTGCACTCCACAAGAGGCGTGTACGTTGTCAAAAGGCTCAATGAGCTCAAGCATTTTTGGAAAAGAATCCAATGTCACACCGACAGACAGCAATTGCTCCACATTTACCTGCTTGGCTTTGTTGATCACGTCAGCAACATCTATGTGCAGATCATCGTAATTCAATTTGTCTAGGTGACAATGAGAATCTACAAACATAATGCCTCTCTAGTTTCGATTAACCAGTTGATGATCATCAGTTCTTCGTTTAAACCCGAAAACTGATGTAACTGTTGATTTAATTGATTGAGTTTTACCATTGAGGTCTGTAATCCGCTCAAAGGCAGTTGCCCTAGCGCGTGACTACCTTGCAATGTTTCTTCATTTTGCAAGCCAAAATGAACCTTCTGCGCATCAGAAAGCAGTAACCACAACCACGAGAGATTACGTAACGTCGCGGCTTGAACTGTCTGACACAGTGACACGTAGTCAGAATCCGCCTGAATTAAGAAATCCACAAACTGTCTTTCGAGTTTTTCATAGTGTTGAAACTCTGATTCTTTTGCCATGTGCATTGCCGTCACGGGCGAGTAATGAGCCAGTTTCAGAAAGGACTCATTCACGCTAACCCCTTGTTGTTGCAACCATTGCATAGACACCGAGACCTCAGGAGGCGTTATGCTCCACTGTTGACAACGGCTGATGATAGTGGGCAACAACCGTTTCTTATCGTGGCAAATCAACAAAAATAGGCAGCTCCCAGACGGCTCTTCCAATGTTTTCAACAACGCATTTGAAGCCGATTCGTTCATCGCCTCCGCAGGTTCGATAACAAACAAACGATATCCGCCCATTTGAGAAGATTCTTGTGCCTGACGGTTACATTGGCGTATCTGCTCAACAGTAATAGCCTTGCCTTCTTTCTCTGGCCTAATGAAATGAAGATCAGGATGGTTTTGCGACTTTAACAGCTCGCAACTATGGCAAAAGCCACAACCCTCATCAGGGTAAGTCTTACACAGTAAAGCCGCCGAAAACTTTTCGATAAGCTCGTCAACACCGAGCTCAACGTCAGATTGCAACAAGATGGCACCAGGTAACCGCTGTGCCGACATGGCGGACTGCAGCCCTTGCCATGTCGATGCTAACCAAGGATAGTGTGTCAAAACCTTAATCCTGTAACTGTTCTAGCCAAAGGTTGAGCGCAGATCGAATGTCGTTCGCGACCTGCTCAATGCTTTGCTCTGCGTTAATCGTAACGATAGACGCATCGCTCTTCGCTAACTCCAAATAACGCTGACGTGTTCTTTCGAAAAAGCTGATGTCCATTTTTTCGATGCGATCGAGCTCTCCTCGCCCTCTCGCTCTCTCCAAGCCCACTTTAGGATCGATATCCATATACAGAGTAAAGGCTGGCTTAAACTCTCCTAATGCCGTGTCACGAAGATTTTTCATTAGTGTCGCATCAATTTGACGACCACCGCCTTGGTACGCTTGGGAAGAGAGATCATGACGATCACCCACCACCCACTTTCCTTCGTGTAGCGCAGGTTTAATGACATTCTCAACTAACTGAACTCGTGCCGCGTAGAGCAGTAGCAGCTCCGTCATGTCATGCAAATGCTCGCCAGGATGCTCTTCCTTCACCAGAGCTCGCATCTTTTCCGCCAAAGGTGTGCCACCCGGTTCACGCGTTTGTGCAATCTCATTAATCCCTGCTTGGCGTAATGTGTCCAAAACCGTTTGAATTGCCGTGCTTTTCCCAGCGCCTTCTAAACCTTCAATGACGATAAATTTTGCTTGCTTCATCTTTTCTTCAATTCCCGCAGATATGCTCTTACTGCTCTATTATGTTCAGCTAATGTTTTTGAGAACACATGCCCACCCTTACCGCTAGCGACAAAGTAAAGATAGCTGCTGTTCTCTGGATTTAATGCGGCAGCGATAGAGGCTTCTCCCGCCATCGCAATCGGCGTCGGTGGCAATCCGTTAATCACGTAAGTATTGTATGGCGTTGGCGTGCGTAGATCTTTCTTGCGAATGTTGCCATCGTAGGCCTCCCCCATGCCATAGATCACCGTAGGGTCCGTTTGCAAGCGCATTCGCTTATTTAAGCGGTTCACAAATACAGACGCAACTCGCTCTCTTTCTTCATCAATAGCGGTTTCTTTCTCAATAATGGAAGCTAGAATTAGCGCTTCATAACTGTTTTTTAGCGGCAACTTATCTTGACGCTGCTGCCAATGTTTATCCAGCACTCGATTTAACTTCTCATGTGCGCGTTTGAGTAACTCAACATCAGAGGTGCCGTAGGTATAGTGATAGGTTTCCGCAAGAAAAAGGCCTTCAAGCTTTTCATAGGGAATCTCCAGTCGCTTGGCAATTTCTGCTTCGCTCAAACCTGCCAATTCATGAACCAAATAAGGGTCTTGTGCCATCTGCACCATCCACTCTTGGAAACGACTTCCCTCGACAAATGTGATGGTAAATTGATGTTCTTTGCCAAGATTGAACACTTCCAACGCTTGATAAAGCGACATCTCTGATTCGATTTGGTAGGTACCTGCTTTTATTCGAGTAATTTCTGGGTAGAGTTTGGGAATTAAGCGCGCCAGAGGTGTGGGTTCCTCAATCCAGCCTTTCTCTGTCAGAATGGCCAATGTGCGGCCAAAACCACTTCCTGAAGGAATGGTGATGATCTCACTGCCCTCGAGTTTGAGCGGTTGGTTAACGTAGGTTTTGGTTTGCGAATATGCCCAAAAAGTAGCAACGCCTATCATCAACGCGGCAATAAAGAGCAGCCCTATTATTTTTTTTATCACGAGTTAAAAATTCCTTCAAAATATCGTGTTGTGGTACCAATTGGGTAACGGGTTTCGAGAATCTGATTGATAGGAGCAACACCCAGCAAAGAGTTGGTCATGAATACTTCCTCAGCCGCCAATAAAGAGGACAAGTCTGCTTTGATTTCCTGACACGCTATCGCACGACGTTGTGCTTCGCCCATCACCAAGCGACGCATCACACCGGACACTCCACTCAAAGTGAGATCGGGAGTAAAAAGTACACCATTCTTAACCCAAAAAAGATTGGCTATTGTAGTTTCAATCACATGGTTTTGCACATTAATCGTCACCCCATCTAGGTAACCCAACGCATCGAGTTCCCCTTTGCAAAGAACTTGCTCAAGACGATTATTATGCTTGTGTCCTGCAAGAATAGGATTGATACCGAGAGGTGTTTGACACACACCGAGCTCTACACCATGTTGTTGCCATTGGGAATAATGAACAGGATAGGAAAAACTCGAGATGGTAACATTTGGCGTAGCAACACCACTGGGGCTGTAACCGCGACCGCCTTCTCCGCGGCTAATGTGCAATTTCAACCCACCTCGTGCATCTGGTAACGCGGCCTGGTGTAGCCACTGTTCAACCAATGCCCAATCAGGGAGAGGAATAGAAAGAACCTGTAAGCACGCTTCCATACGTTCAATATGTAATGGCCAATGCTCGATTTGGCCATTCAATGTTTTCATGGTGGTAAAGCAGCCATCACCATACTGGAATGATCGGTCTGAGAGAGAAACTTCCGTTGCTACAACGCCATTGACCCAATACATGCTATCTATATCCCAATAAAAACAAAACGGCTTAATGCTAAGCATCAAGCCGTTTAAATACAAGTTTCAGAAACCTAAATGAGTGTTAGATTTTCTTAAATACGAGTGAGCCGTTTGTTCCACCGAAGCCGAATGAGTTACAGATCGCGTATTCCATATCCACTTTCTTCGCAGTATGTGGAACAAGATCGATATCCAAACCTTCTTCTGGATTATCCAGGTTAATGGTTGGTGGAACGATCTGATCAACCAGCGACAACACGGTAATGATCGCTTCAACAGAGCCTGCGGCACCAAGTAGGTGGCCGGTCATAGATTTTGTTGAAGATACTTTAACTTGTTTTGCGCCCTCTTCACCAAGAGCACGTTTTACGCCTTTAATTTCAGCCACATCGCCTGCTGGTGTTGATGTACCGTGAGCGTTCACATAACCCACTTGTGTACCAACAATACCTGCGTCACGCATTGCCGCTTCCATCGCTAGAGCGCCACCAGAGCCGTCTTCGCTTGGTGAAGTCATGTGATAAGCATCACCCGACATACCAAAGCCAACCAGCTCAGCGTAAATTTTTGCGCCACGTGCTTTTGCATGTTCGTACTCTTCAAGTACCATGATGCCAGCACCATCGCCTAATACGAAACCATCGCGATCTTTGTCCCAAGGACGAGACGCTTTTTGTGGTTCATCGTTACGAGTAGAAAGAGCTTTCGCCGCACCAAAGCCAGCCATACCAAGCGGTGTTGATGCTTTCTCAGCACCACCAGCAACCATAGCATCAGCATCGCCGTAAGCGATCATTCGCGCTGCATGGCCGATGTTATGCAGACCAGTAGTACATGCCGTAGAAATCGCGATGTTCGGACCGCGCATGCCACGCATGATAGATAGATTACCTGCAACCATGTTTACAATAGTTGAAGGAACGAAGAATGGGCTAACTTTACGTGGGCCTTTTTCAACTAAAGCGGTGTGGCCTGCTTCAATAAGATCAAGACCGCCGATACCAGAGCCGATCGCAACACCAACGCGGTGTGCGTTTTCATCCGTAATTTCAAGACCTGAATCGTCTAAAGCCTGAATACCTGCTGCAATGCCGTACTGGATGAAGAGATCCATTTTACGTGCATCTTTTTTAGACATGTATTCTTCGCAGTTGAAGTCTTTTACCAAACCGGCGAAACGGGTAGAGAAGTTAGTTGCATCGAAATGTTCGATATTGACGATACCACTTTTGCCTTCAAGCAGGGATTTCCAGGATTCTGCTACGGTGTTGCCAACCGGTGACAACATACCCATGCCAGTGACAACTACACGACGCTTGGACACGATATAATTCTCCGGGGATTGAATTTCTATGAGAGGATAGAAGAAGTTAGAAAAAACACAGGCGGTCTAGGTGACCGCCTGGGGGAGATGATTACTGAGCGTTCGCAGTTACGTAATCGATCGCAGCTTGAACAGTTGTAATCTTTTCAGCTTCTTCGTCAGGGATCTCAGTGTCGAATTCTTCTTCTAGTGCCATTACTAGTTCAACGGTGTCTAGAGAATCAGCACCTAGGTCGTCTACGAAAGAAGCTTCGTTTTTAACTTCAGACTCATCAACACCTAGTTGTTCAACAATGATTTTCTTTACGCGTTCTTCGAGGTTGCTCATTTTTCTTTTCCTTTACAGAGTTCGCTTTATGCGATGTTTTCCGTAGTTTATTCAAACTATTAAAAGTTGCAAGACCAACTTTTCTGGTCAAACCACAATTTACGCGATTTTAACCGATTTTCATTACATATTTGACCTAAATCATGCACAGACAGTGAACATAATTTAGACCATATACATTCCGCCGTTGACGTGCAGTGTTTCGCCAGTGATGTAAGCAGCAGCTGGCGACGCCAAAAATACCACAGCTTCCGCAATTTCACGAGGATCACCAAGACGACCTGCTGGAACATTCGCCAAAGTGGTCGCACGCTGCTCATCATTTAGAGCACGAGTCATATCTGTCTCAATGAAACCTGGCGCTACAGTATTGACCGTTACACCACGAGATGCAACTTCACGAGCCAATGATTTTGTGAAACCAATAACACCCGCTTTCGCAGCCGCGTAGTTTGCTTGGCCTGCGTTACCCATTGTGCCAACAACAGAACCAACGTTGATGATGCGGCCATCACGTTTTTTCATCATGCCACGCATCACTGCTTTAGAAAGACGGAAAATAGACGTTAGGTTAGTGTCCATGATGTCGTTCCACTCGTCATCTTTCATACGCATAAGCAGATTATCGCGTGTGATACCTGCATTATTAATCAAGATGTCGACAGCGCCGAATTCATCATTAATCGCTTTTAGTACGCTTTCAACCGATTCAGCATCCGTCACATTCAGAGCAAAGCCTTTGCCATTTTCGCCTAGGTATTCTGAAATTGCCGCTGCGCCGTTTTCTGAAGTCGCGGTACCAATTACTGTCGCGCCACGTGCAACCAGAGTTTCTGCGATTGCGCGACCGATACCACGGCTCGCGCCCGTTACTAACGCAACTTTACCGCTTAGGTTTAATAAGTCAGTCATTTTTATTCCCTATTACTTTACAGCGTCAAGCGATGCAACATCGTTTACTGCCGCTGCTTCTAGTGATTTGACAATACGTTTTGTCAAACCTGTCAATACTTTACCAGGGCCCATTTCAAGCAATTTTTCGACACCCTGTGAACTCATTAGTTCCACACTTTCAGTCCAACGAACTGGGCTGTACAGTTGACGAACTAGGGCATCTTTGATTTTCGCTGGGTCGGTTTCTGCAACCACATCCACGTTATTGATCACTGGCAGCTGTGGGGCTTTGAATTCGATAGATTCCAGTGCAACCGCAAGTTTCTCTGCTGCTGGTTTCATTAGTGCACAGTGTGAAGGCACAGAAACTGGAAGAGGAAGAGCACGTTTAGCGCCCGCTTCTTTACACAGTGCACCCGCACGCTCTACTGCGTCTTTGCTGCCTGCAATCACCACTTGGCCAGGAGAGTTGAAGTTCACTGGAGAGACCACCTCGCCTTGCGCTGCTTCTTCACAAGCTTTGGCAATCGCTTCATCATCTAGGCCGATGATCGCGTACATCGCGCCAGTCCCTGCTGGTACGGCTTCTTGCATAAGTTGACCACGAAGCTCGACAAGTTTGATCGCTTCTTGGAAATCAATCACGCCAGCACACACTAATGCTGAGTACTCACCCAAGCTATGGCCTGCCAAGTTTTCTGGTTGAGCAAGACCTAATTCTTGCCACACTCGCCAGATCGCTACCGACGAAGCCAGCAATGCCGGTTGAGTGCGGAACGTCTGATTCAAATCTTCCGCAGGACCGTTTTGTACCAGTGCCCATAAATCGTAGCCAAGCGCTTCTGACGCTTGTGCAAATGTTTGTTTAACGATTTCATACTGTTCGCCAAGATCTGCCAGCATACCAACTGCTTGAGAACCTTGACCTGGAAATACGATAGCAAACTTGCTCATAGTAATTTTCCTTAACCGAAGCTAAATAAAATGCTGTTACTACTCACGAGCAACAGCAAAATTAGAATTCTTAATTAAAAGCGAACTAATGCCGAACCCCAGGTGAAACCGCCACCAAAGGCTTCTAGTAGTAGCGTCTGACCACGCTGAATACGCCCATCACGCACGGCCTCATCTAATGCCGTCGGTACGGTTGCCGCAGAGGTATTGCCATGACGATCAAGGGTAATTACCACTTGATCGAGCGACATAGACAGTTTTTTCGCCGTCGCTGAGATGATCCGGTAGTTCGCCTGATGTGGAACTAACCAATCCAACTCAGATTTATGCATGCCGTTCGCTTCTAGAGTATCTTTCACCAGTTTCGATAACTGAGTCACCGCTACTTTGAATACTTCGTTACCCGCCATGTGTAACCATTTGTCGGCATCTTTGCCGCGCTCAGGTACTTCTAAGCTAAGAAGATCACCAAACTCACCATCCGCGTAGATGTGAGTAGACAGAATACCCGGCTCTTCGCTTGCTCCAACAACCACAGCACCTGCACCATCACCGAATAAGATAATGGTCGAGCGGTCCGTTGGATCGCAAGTTTTCGATAAAGTGTCAGAACCAATAACCAGTACGTTTTTACACATACCCGTTTTAATATGTTGATCAGCAATAGAAAGTGCGTAGACAAAGCCAGAGCACGCAGCAGCTCGAGCGAATGCAGGACAACCTTTGATGCCAAGCTTTGCCTGCACCTGACATGCAGATGAAGGAAAAGTATGGCTTCCACTTGTCGTCGCGACGATGATCAGGTCAATATCATTTTTGTCGATACCTGCCATCTCAATCGCGTTTTGAGCCGCATAAAAACCCATATCAGCTACCGTTTCATTTTCAGCAGCAATACGACGCTCTTTAATACCAGTTCGGGCAACAATCCACTCATCACTTGTCTCTACCATTTTCTCTAGATCGGCATTGGTGCGGATCTGAGATGGCAGGTAGCTGCCAGTACCTAAAATTTTGCTATACATGAAGACTAATAATGCCTCTCGAGTAAAACCGCTTCCAAACGATCGCTTATACGGCTTGGTACTTGTCGTTTGACCTCGTGTACCGCCTCACCAATCGCATTAACTAAGGCAGATACATCAGCACTTCCATGACTTTTTATGACAATGCCGCGCAATCCTAGCAAACTTGCGCCGTTATACTGGTCGGGGTTCAGTGTTTTTAGTTCATTAAATAGCTCAGAAAACAATATTCTGGCTATCCAACCCTTTATCGACGAAGCCATCATGCTGGTTTTTATTTTTTCGATAAACAGCTGCGCAGTTCCTTCGCTGGCTTTTAGGCAGACGTTGCCAACAAATCCATCGCATACAATCACGTCTGCTGCGTTTTTTAAGATTTGGTTTCCTTCAATGTAGCCGACAAAGTGAACCGCTTGCGTTTGCGATAGCAGTTCAGCGCAACGCTTCACCAAATCATTGCCTTTCGTTTCTTCTTCACCCACGTTCAACACCGCGACTCTTGGAGCACGGTTTAAGTGCTCTTCAGCAAGCGCAGAGCCCATGACAGCAAACTGAAATAAGGTATCCGCATCACACGAAACATTGGCACCAAGATCCAACATCCAACTGCGACCACCCGTTACGGTTGGTAAAGCGGAGATCAATGCAGGTCGGTCGATTCCCGGCAGCAATTTGAGAATAAAACGAGAAAGCGCCATGAGTGCGCCGGTGTTGCCACCACTGACGCATGCATCTGCGGTTGAGTCCGCAACAAGCTCGATTGCGTGTCGCATTGAACTGCCTTGGCTGTTGCGCAAAGCTAAAGAAGGCTTTTCGGAATTAGAAATCATTCGATCACAATGCTGAACGCTCAGACGAGCATCAGGTTTGTAACCTAATAAGGAAAGTTGGGACGTGATCTGTTGTTGATCACCTGTAAGAATCACTTTTAGCTCTGGGAAATGAGACAGTGCCTGCACGGCGGCAGGCACTGTGACGCGTGGACCGAAATCCCCGCCCATTGCATCAAGTGCAACGGTAATACTTTGCAAAGGGTCAACCTTACTTGTTGATAACCTTTTTGCCACGGTAGTAACCTTCAGCGGTTACGTTGTGACGTAGGTGAGTTTCACCTGAAGTCGCGTCTACAGATAGTGCAGCTGTAGTTAGCGCATCGTGTGAACGACGCATGCCACGCTTAGAACGTGTCTTACGGTTTTGTTGTACGGCCATTGACCCTACTCCTATGTTATGGTTCAGCTTAAAGCTTAGCGCTTTAGGCTTTTTAAAACGTCGAACGGATTTGGTTTTGTTTCCTCAATTTCTTCAGGAATCTCACCAAAAACCATGTTATTTGAATCAACGCTGCAATCCGCTTCGTCATGCATTGCAATTTGAGGTAACTCTAAGATGAACTCATCTTCAACAAGTTGAATAAGGTCGACTTCGCCATATTCGTTAAGATCTACCAAATCGTAACATTCTGGGGCATCTTGCTCACTTTTCTCACTGTAGTAAGGAGTATAAGTGAACTCTACTTCACACAGATGCGTGAAGGTCTCATTACAACGTTGACATTCTAAACCGACTTCGATGTTAGCTTTACCAGAGATAACAACAAGTCGCTGTTCATCTATCTCAAATGACAAATAGACTTCTGCGTCGCGTTTTACGCCTTCGGTCATTTCAGCTAGACGCTTAAACAGACTGGCTTGGATGATGCCATCGTAATCCAATCTCTTCTGCGCGGCTTTGGCTGGATCCACCGTTCGCGGTATTTTTACCTTTTGCATAGGGCGCGAATATTATCTTCCAAAAAGAATTTAGTCAAAGGAAAAGGCAAAAAAGTTGTACTTTTTTGCGCTTGTTATACAGAGCATTAGCATGCTCCAACGGGAATCCGTTATGCTATGAAGAATGCTCCGTCAAATTGTAAGCCAAAATGGAAAATTACCAACTAGTTTTAGCGTCTACCTCACCATTTCGTCAGCAACTGCTGGAAAAACTGGCAATTCCTTTTTCAACTCTCTCTCCAAACTGCGATGAGACCCCACTGGAAGGTGAGTCCCCACAACAGTTGGTCTTGAGACTTGCCGAAAGCAAAGCGCAATCCTGTCAAATCAATCAACCAAGCTTGGTGATAGGCAGCGATCAAGTGTGTGTTATTAACGGTAACATTGTTGGTAAACCTCATAATCGACAAAATGCCATCGCACAACTGACCGCTCAAAGTGGCCAATCCATTGTGTTTTATACCGGCTTGGCGGTTTACAACAGCGAAACCGGAGAAACACGCTCTTGTATTGATGAGTTCAAAGTGCATTTTCGCCCACTGACTCAAGCACAAATTGTACGCTATGTGGATAAGGAGCAGCCATTCTACTGTGCCGGCAGTTTCAAAAGCGAAGGATTAGGAATTGCTTTGTTTGAGAAGTTGGAAGGCAAAGACCCCAATACCTTAGTTGGCCTACCCTTAATCGACCTCATTGACTTACTGGCTCAACAAGGCATGCAGGTTTTGGGTTGATACAAAAAAGGGATGATTCACTCATCCCTTTTTTCCTTATCGACTGGTTCGCAATGATTGAACGACCTTTTCCAACTGCTCACCCATCGGCGCGTTGATTTCCATTGGTTGTTCTGTCGCCGGATGTGTAAAACGAATATTGGCGGCGTGAAGGAACAAACGGTTCAGTCCATGCTGAGCGGTATAAGCATCGAAACGTCGATCACCGTATCGGTCATCCCAGGCAATTGGATGACCACTGTATTGTGTGTGCACTCGGATTTGGTGTGTGCGCCCCGTAATTGGGCTGGCTTGCACTAGGGTTGCCTGTGGAAACTTTTCAATCACTTTGAAACGCGTTTCTGATGGCTTACCGTTTGGATTGACGCGCACAATGCTGTTCACTTCGTTTTTCAGTAATGGGGCGTTAACCACTTTACAGCTGTTTTTCCACTCTCCCATCACCAGTGCAAAATAGTATTTCTGTACTGTTTTCTCGCGAAACTGCGCTTGCAAATGACGCAGAGCTGACCGTTTTTTCGCCACCAAAAGAATACCAGAGGTATCACGGTCGATGCGATGCACTAGTTCAAGAAAGCGCGCTTCTGGTCGCAGTGCACGTAGCGCTTCGATAGCACCAAACTTGAGACCACTTCCACCGTGGACGGCGGTACCTGACGGCTTATTTAACACCAACAGATGATCGTCTTCATAAATGATCAAATCTTGCAATTCAGCGACTTTGTTTAGTTTCGTACTCGGTGCCGTTTCAGGATCTTTTTTCTCAAGTGTTACCGGTGGAATGCGAACAACATCACCAGCAGCCAATTTATACTCGGCCTTAACTCGCTTTTTGTTTACGCGCACTTCTCCCTTACGCACGATTCGATAAATCATGCTTTTCGGAACATCTTTCAGTTGGTTGCGTAGAAAATTATCAATACGCTGCCCTGCCATATCTTCATCAATATCGACGATTTGGACTTTAGTTCTTATTTCATTCATGGCGCTATTCTAAAGGTGAATTTGCTGGGCCTGCTGACTTGTTGTGATACAAGCATCGAGCAAGTCATTATTATGGCAAACTTGTGCTATCTGTTCGCAAAGCCGCACATTTTAGCGGTTTTCCTTGACTAGGAAAACCGTAGAATTTTTGCTGACCGTGTAACAGAGCAGTTCAAAGTTACTCACAGGTTACTAATAACCCAATCGTTGTTTATTAAACAATCAGTTAGCGAACGCAAAATTGAATGAACACGAAAAAATTTCATCGTTTGCCGCAATGCTCGTTGCTGATATTAGCGTCCACTGCTATAGTTCACAGCTGCGAAGGTAGGTCTGGTTGAATTTTATGCAAAACCGACCATTTATCCACAAGCAAATGAGTAGTTTGTTGGTGTTTGAATGCAGCAATTGGCGTAAGACATATCAAAACCGACATAACTGTCACGCTACTCATCGCACACTCATGTTGAGTAATTACCGATATTAATGCGGCTCACAGGCAATTTTTTGTTTGTGATGACTGACGTGCCCTTAGAGCATCCCCTTCCAGCCGGGAGGCTGCAACGCGTAAACCACGGGATCAGGCACCATGAGATAGCGATATTCAGTGACAGGTAATTAAAGACAATAAAAGATAAAGACAACGAGAAATTATCAATGAAAAGAATGTTGATTAACGCAACTCAAAAAGAAGAGTTGCGTGTCGCTTTGGTTGATGGCCAGCGACTTTACGATCTAGATATCGAAAGTCCTGGACATGAGTCAAAAAAAGCAAATATCTATAAAGGACGTATTACCCGTGTTGAACCTAGCTTGGAAGCTGCATTTGTAGATTACGGTGCTGAGCGTCACGGTTTCCTTCCTCTAAAAGAAATTGCCAAAGAATACTTCCCAGATGGTTACTCTTACCAAGGTCGCCCAAGCATCAAAGAGGTGCTGACTGAAGGTCAAGAAGTCATCGTTCAAATCGAAAAAGAAGAACGTGGTAGCAAAGGTGCAGCACTGACCACCTTTATTTCCCTCGCGGGTAGTTACTTAGTTCTTATGCCAAACAACCCACGTGCTGGCGGTATTTCCCGTCGTATCGAAGGGGATGAGCGCACCGAATTAAAATCTGCATTAAGCACACTGGAACTGCCGCAAGGTATGGGTCTTATCGTGCGTACGGCAGGTGTTGGTAAGAGCGCTGAAGAGCTAGAGTGGGATTTAAACGTTCTGCTTAAGCACTGGGCCGCCATCAAAGATGCTTCTGAATCCAACCCAGCACCTTTCTTGATTCATCAAGAAAGTAACGTCATCGTTCGTGCGATACGCGACTATCTACGCCGTGACATTGGTGAAATCCTTATTGATAGCAACACCATCTATGAACGTGCCAAAGAACACATTCAGTTGGTTCGCCCAGATTTTGTTAATCGCGTGAAGAAGTATGACGGTGAAGTGCCACTGTTTAGCCACTACCAAATTGAAAGCCAAATCGAATCGGCTTTCCAACGTGAAGTGCGTCTGCCTTCCGGTGGCTCTATCGTTATCGACCCAACAGAAGCACTGACGTCTATCGATATCAACTCTGCTCGCGCGACAAAGGGCGGCGATATCGAAGAAACCGCACTGAACACCAACTTAGAAGCTGCAGACGAAATCGCTCGCCAGTTGCGTCTTCGTGACCTTGGTGGTCTTGTGGTGATCGACTTCATCGATATGACCCCAGTACGCCATCAACGTGAGGTAGAAAACCGTCTGCGTGAAGCCGTTCGTCTCGATCGCGCTCGCGTTCAAATTGGTCGTATTTCTCGCTTTGGTCTATTAGAGATGTCTCGTCAACGCTTGAGCCCTTCTCTTGCAGAAGCAAGTCATCATATCTGTCCTCGTTGTAGTGGTACAGGTGTGGTTCGCGATAACGAATCTCTTGCGCTTTCTGTTCTTCGTCTTATCGAAGAAGAAGCACTGAAAGACAACACTGCACAAGTATTGGCTGTTGTGCCAGTGCCTATCGCCTCTTACCTTCTTAATGAAAAACGTCGCTCTGTGAACCACATTGAACGTATTCAAGAAGTGAAGATCACCGTTGTTCCAAACTCGGATATGGAAACGCCGCATTTCGAAGTGATTCGTGTGCGTGAAGGTGAAGAAGTGGATCTGCTTTCTTACCTGCTACCGAAGAAACTCGAAGCAATGAAAGAAGCGGAAGGCAAAGAGAGCCCAGAGACTGAATACAAACCGAAGAAAATCGAAGAGCCGGTGCTTAAAGGTTTTGCTTCTCCAGCTCAATCTGTACCAGCACCTGCGCCAAAAGCAGCAGTTGCTAAAGTGGCAAATGAAAAACCACAGGCAGAAGAGAAACCAGGTTTGTTTGGTCGCTTAATCAAAGCATTGGGTAGCTTCTTATTCGGTTCTGCTGAAGAAAAAGTAGAAGCAGAGAAGACCGAACGCAAAGATGAGCGTGAGAAAGGCAACCGTCGTCAAAAACGTGACCGTA
Organism: Vibrio vulnificus CMCP6; assembly: GCF_000039765.1. NCBI lineage: Bacteria > Pseudomonadati > Pseudomonadota > Gammaproteobacteria > Vibrionales > Vibrionaceae > Vibrio > Vibrio vulnificus. Next base: position 3,082,814 of record NC_004459.3, read on the forward strand.
ACGATCGTCGTCGTAATAACCGCGACAACAACCGTGAAAACAATCGTGACCGTGATGGCAAACGTCGTCAGCGCAATCGTGATGAAAACGTCGTTGAGACTCAGGATGAAGCAATCAAACCACGTTCTCAGCAAAAGCGTAAGCAAAGACCTGCTCAAAACAAAGCAGACAATGCAGTAGAGAGCAAAGCAAACGCGAAAGTGGCAGAGAAAGGCCTACAGCTTGCTGCTGAAGCACAAGGTGCGTCGAAGCAAGAAGGTCAGAAAACGCCAAGCAAAGCGGAGAAAGTGAAAGAGCGCCGTCAGCGCCGTAAACTCAACAAACCTGTTCGCGTGAAAGATCAGCTAGAACAAGCTGAAGAAACGCTTATGGATGCAGCTCCGGTCGTTGAAGCAGAAACCTTTAACAAGCAAAACACACCTGCATCTGAGAAAGCAGAGAAAGTGGTTGCTGACACTGTCGATGCAATGGACAACAGCGAAAACGAAGAAAAACCACGTCGTAATCGTCGTTCTCCTCGTCATCTACGTGCAAGTGGACAACGTCGTCGTCGCGGTCGTGATCGTCGCCCTAACCCATTCCGCCTACGTAAAGGTGGGGTTGCTTCTCCAGAAATGGCCATGGGTAAAGTGATGCCTCGTTACATTCCAAAACCAGTTGCTAAGAAAGAAGAGATGGTTAAGGAAGAGGTTGTAACAGCCGTTACTGCAGTACCTGCAATGCAAGGTGGCGTCGCATGTCCAGAAATGGCGATGGGTAAAGTGATCATCCGTCGCGATATCACCGCTGCTCAAACACCGACTGAAACGAAACCAAAACGTTCTAAATCTCGTAACAACAAGCCAGCGAAAGCAGCCGTTGTTGAAGTGGTTACTGAAGAACCAACGGTAGAGAACGCGGTTGTAGCAACGATTCAAGAAACTGATGTTCAGAAAATCGAGCCTCAAGTTGAAAGTGTTTCGCAACCAGTAGAACAGGTTTCTGTAGAAACTACAGAAGTGGTGGCAGAAATCGTTGAAACTACTGAGGTTGTCGCTGAGGTGGAAAGCGCAACGGAAACAGTTGCAAACGAAACTGAAGCAACTGTGGCAGTAGTCGAAAGCTCTATCAAGGTAATTAAAGCGCAAGCTTCAGCACCGATGACTAAGGCACCTGGCCCTCAAGAGCTTATTGAGATCCAAGTTGTCGCGGCACCATTTAAAGCAGAGCGCTATGCACAGCGTGGTGCGGGTAGCCAAGTGGCGACAAGTCAAGCCTCAGCGGCAATGACAAAGCCAGAAATGGTGTAACGCTTTAAGCTAAATAAACAAGGGCCATCTTCGGATGGCCCTTTTTATTGCTTGTAAATATCCATTCATCGTCCTAATCATTATTGAACTTAATCACACTTTTCTGTAGCATCTTGCGACTCAGCTTTTCGGCACGGGTGCAAACAAGCTCTTTTTTCCTCAATCAGCGAATCTCAATCGCGGATCAAGGATAGGTTTCAGTTTTAATGCTTTGCGAACTTGTGTCGGGTAAATTCATTTAACGATATTAGCCAAAACACATGTTCGAATTTCCTCAATTTTCAAAGCACTCAGTAAAAAATGATGTGCTCTCCGGGCTCACCGTTGCGCTTGCACTGGTGCCAGAAGCCGTTGCTTTTGCCTTCGTTGCTGGCGTTGACCCTATGGTTGGCCTCTACGCAGCCTTTATTGTTGGTTTAGTCACTTCGATTTTCGGCGGACGCCCAGGTATGATTTCCGGCGCAACAGGCGCAATGGCGGTTGTCATGGTTTCGCTCGTTTCTTCACATGGTGTTCAGTATCTGTTTGCCGCTATTATGCTCGCAGGTATTTTGCAGATTGCTGCTGGTCTATTTAAACTCGGTAAGTTTATCCGTATCGTGCCCCACCCAGTTATGATCGGCTTCGTCAATGGTCTCGCGATCGTGATTTTCCTCGCGCAACTCGGTCAGTTTAAAATGGCAGATGCAGCAGGTGGACTCACTTGGTTACCTCAAGATCAGATGTTGCTTATGTTAGGCCTTGTGGCGCTTACTATGGCCATCATCCACTTCTTACCGAAACTAACCACGGCCGTTCCTTCGTCTCTTGTTGCCATCGTGACGGTAACAGGCTTAGTGATTGGCTTTGATCTTGAGACTCGCACGGTGGTGGATTTCCTACGCACCATGTCAGGAGACGAAGGCGCCACTCTCGCGGGTAGCCTGCCGACCTTTGCTTTACCTATGGTTCCTTTTGATCTGGAAACCTTACAAATCATCTTCCCATACGCGGTGATTCTTGCGGCTATTGGTTTGATTGAATCACTATTAACACTCACCGTGCTGGACGAAATGACCAACACCCGTGGTCAGTCAAACCGCGAATGTATCGGTCAGGGTATGGCAAACATGACCTGTTCTGTCTTCGGAGCAATGGGTGGATGTGCGATGATTGGTCAATCGATGATCAACGTCAATTCTGGTGGCCGAGGCCGTCTGTCAGGCATCGTTGCTGCTGTGGCGCTGCTGATGTTTATCTTGTTTGCTGCCGCACTGATTGAAATGATCCCTCTTGCTGCACTCGTTGGGGTAATGTTTATGGTGGTAATCGGTACCTTCGAATGGGCCACCTTCAAGCTGGCACGCCGCGTACCTAAGCAAGACTTCTTTGTGATCGTGCTCGTGACGGTCGTAACGGTGATGACAGACCTAGCGGTGGCAGTTGCGGTTGGCGTGATCGCTTCAGCGCTGATGTTTGCTTGGAACCATGCTAAGCACATTTACACAGATACCCGTATTAACGAGGAAGGTTCTAAAGAGTACAAGATCCACGGTCCTATTTTCTTTGGTTCAACGGCTAATTTCCTTGAACTATTCAACGCGCAGCAAGACCCAAGCGATGTCATCGTTGACTTTGCCGATTCTCGTGTTACCGATCACTCGGCAATCGAAGCGATCGAAACATTGGCCGAACGATACTCTGCCGTTGGCAAAACGCTGCACCTACGTCATTTGAGTCCAGATTGCCGTAAGTTGCTTGATAAGGCGGGAAGTTTGGTCGAGATTAACGTCAAAGAAGATCCAAGCTATAAAGTCGCGACCGACGTACTCGCGGGATAATCACTTTGGGGGATGAACTCATGTCATCCCCTTTTTTGTTGGGTCGTTAGTTCTTTGCAACGTTTTCAAGAATCGCTTCTGACGCGGCTTCGATAAGATCCAGCACCAAATCAAACCCTTCCTCACCGCCGTAATAAGGATCAGGAATTTCATCCACATCCAACTCTGCATGGCTGAGAAACAGTGATACTTTGTGACGATACTCCTTTGGGCAAATATCGAAAAGGTCAGCTAAGTTCGCTTTGTCTGCCGCTAGAATCATATCGAAATTAGCAAAATCTTCGGGGGTAACTTGACGCGAACGGATGCCACTAAAAGAGTAGCCACGTTGCTGCCCTGCCTGCATGGCCCGATGATCCGGTGTATTGCCTGCGTGGTAACCTATCGTCCCAGCAGAATCCACTTCTACATCAATCCCCAGTTGCTGTGCTTTTGCTCTTAATACGGCCTCTCCTGTTGGGGAGCGACAAATGTTTCCCATACAGACAACCAAAATTTTCTTCATTCTATCCCCTGTAATATCAGTGGTTTTTCTTCCATTCGACATGGTCTATCATAGCCGCAAAATCGAAAAGCTGAAAAGGGATGTCTATGTCTGACGAAAGCGCATCAAGCGAAAACCTATCCACAGAGCAAGTAAAAGCTCAGCGACACAAAGAGCGCCAACAAAAAGTGAAAGAGCAAGTCGACGCTAAAATTGCTCAAGCTCAGGAAGAAAAGGGACTGCTTCTCGTCATTACGGGCAATGGAAAAGGCAAATCAACCTCCGGTTTTGGGACGATCGCTCGCGCAGTTGGGCACGGGAAAAAATGCGCCGTCGCTCAGTACATTAAAGGGACTTGGGACAATGGCGAGCGTAATCTTTTAGAAAAACTGGGCGTTGAGTTTCAAGTGATGGCGACGGGGTTCACTTGGGAAACACAAAACAAGGAAACCGACACTCAAGCCGCTCAAACGGTATGGAAAGAGTGTCAGCGTATGCTGCAAGACGACTCGATCGATGTGGTGCTCTTTGATGAACTAACCTACATGGTGAGCTATGGCTATATCGAATTAGAAGAGGTGGTTGAAGCGCTCAATAACAGACCAAGAATGCAATCGGTCATCATTACTGGACGCGGTGCCCATCGCACTTTGATTGAGATGGCCGATACCGTCTCCGAAGTAAAAAACGTGAAACATGCGTTTGAATCCGGTATCAAGGCACTAAAAGGTGTCGACTGGTAATGGAAATGCTTTTCCAGCTCCAATCTATAAGCAGGGCGACATGATGTCGCCCTGCTCTTTCTATGACTTAGCTAGTTAAACAAGCCTTTAAGTAAACCATCGACCGCCTCTTTGGTTTTCTCATCTTTGATCTTATCGGTCAACTTCTCGACTCCGCGGTCAATCTCTTTTTGGGCTTTTTGCTTTAACACATCATCAAACACCAACTTGAATTTTGGATCCGCCCAACTGCCTGAAATGTTGATAGGAATGGTCACGTCTCTCAGTTCATCGATGTCCTTACCGCCTTGGCCTTCTAGCGATCCCACAATCGAAGTACTGACCGTAAAATCAACCGTTTGATTGATGTAGTTTGCTTCTCCTTTCCCACGAATACGCAGTAGCGGAGATTGCATGTGCATGTTATTGGTTGTCACCTTGCCTTTGTTCAACGTCAACGTTGCCGTCATTGAACTGAAGTCGGTTTTTTGCACCCCTTCGGTGGCGTCTAACTTTTCACCTTTAATCTTGGCGTAGTTTTCACGAATCATCTGCGCGACGTTAATGCCGTTGACAGCACCATCAGCAAAATTGATTTCAACTGTACCGACAAGGTTTTTCTGAATACCGCTTGGCGTTAAGCTTGATCCCTTCACATCAACATCGATATTGCCAGTACCTTCCAACTTGTCGTTTTGTGCCACGTCCACCAACAGCGGTTGCACCTGAACACCTTTGATGCGCTTTTTCACACTATAGGTAGCGGGTGATCGACGTGCATCCAGTTTCGCGCTGGCGTTGATAGAACCTTGATACAGATTGGCATCAAAACGATCTAAAGTCGCGATACCACGGTTCACCGTGAACTTGGTGATGACATTTTGCAGCTTGGCATTATTGGCTTTGAACTTATCAATACTCACCTGGCCAATCACATCCAACGTTTTTAAAGCACTTAGGTCAGGCTCAACTTCGTTGTTTGCCTCTGGATGCGCGTCTTTGTCATTGCTGCTGTTTGTGCTTGCGGTTTCTTGCGATGGCTGCGTTAGGCCGAGAAATTCATCGAGATCAATCTCTGGGCTGTGCAGTGAAAAGCGTACTTTGGGAATCTCAGCTAACGTCACATCGGCTTTACCATCTAAAGCAATGGCGTTGGCGGTCAGTTTATTAAGCACAAGCGATAGATGGCTGCGCGGCACATCAAAGGTCACCTCAGAGCTCATTGCCACCTTCATCGGCGATTGAGGCAGAGATTCCCCATTTAGTTGCGATTCCAACTGGAATGCCTTCACCATCACGGTGCTGATGGCTGCATCCACATGCAACTGCGCCGAGCCATTGGCCGAAAGATCCATACCGGATGCTTGGCCTTTGATTTCAAATGTCAGTGCGTTGTCTTTATCAAACTCGAAGGTGTCCAGCACCAACTTGATGTTATCCATCTTCGTGGCTGGATCGCTAAACTGGCTGTTTAGCTCAATATTGCGCAGAGCATAAGAAGAGAAATCTTGCGCCAGCTGAAATTCAAGCTTGCCGTTTGCACTGAACTGTTGCTGGTTGTTTTTTCCTTTGGCTGAAAATTCCGCTTTGGTCCATTGCTTAAAGGCGAACTCTGAAAGTGAGAAATTCACATCATAGAGTTCAAGTGAAGTCCCCGCTTGTCGATCTTGGTTAACAAGTTTGGCATTGCTCACCGTGATCCCGGCCAGCTCCATACGCCAGTCTGCCGCTGCGCCAGCTTGCTGTGGAGCATCCGTAGTGGGCTCCGAGCTCACCTCTTGCTGAGCCGTTTCTTGTTGCACTTTCTGCTGCTGAGTTAGCGCATCAATATTCTTTTGCCCATCTTTACGCGTCTCTAGATGGAATTCCGCACCATCAAGGCGAACATCACCAATTTGCAAGACTTTATCAAGTAGAGGCATCACCGAGATATCGATCCCAACGCTCTCAACTTTAAACAAGTTTTCTTGAGAAAAGCCCTGAGGATTCTTTAATTCCGTTTTGCCTAGAGAAAAACCAATCGAAGGAAAAAATTGCCATTCAATGTCGCCTTCAATCACCAACTCTAAACCCGTTTGCTTGGCCACTTGTTCGGTGATCAGCGGTTTAAATTGATTGGGGTTTACTAAGGTCACTAGCGCTATCGCAGCCATCACGACAACCGCGATAGGCGCAGCCAAAATAAGGAACAGTTTTTTCATATGCGTATTCCTTTGCATCAAGAGTTGAGACAAGAACAGAGAAAACACGTATTTTACGCGGTTCTTGCTGCAAAAAAAGAAAGTGGCACCTAAAGTGCCACTTTCTTAATTAAAAATAAAGCTCGCTGACAAGACAATGACTTAAGCTTTCAATAGTTTTGCAATGTGCGCTTTCAGTACGTCAATCGCGATGCGGTTTTTACCACCACGAGGAACGATGATATCTGCGTACTGTTTAGACGGTTCAATAAACTGCATAAACATTGGGCGAACTGTTTTTTGATACTGTTTGAGTACCGATTCCATCGTACGACCACGCTCTTCCACATCGCGTTTCACACGGCGAAGTAGACAAATATCCAGTGGCGTGTCCATAAACACTGTCGCATGCATCAAATCACGCAGACGAGGATCCGTCAGAAGCAGGATGCCTTCAAGAATGATCACCTTCTTTGGTGTCATAGTGGTGGTGTTTTCAGTACGAGTGTGCTCCGTGTAGCTGTATTCAGGTACTTCAACCGACTCGCCTTTCATTAACTTTTCTAAGTGTTCACAAAGAAGATCGTGATCAAGTGCATTCGGGTGGTCATAGTTCGTTTTAACGCGCTCTTCCATACTCAGATGGCTTTGGTCGTTATAGTAGCAATCTTCCGTAATCACACCGATTTGATGGTCTCCCACCTTTGCACGTAGTTCGTTATAAATCGTACTGGCGATGAGGCTTTTACCAGAAGCAGAAGCGCCAGCAATACCGACGATGACGCATTGACTTTTTTCAGACATTAGTTGCACCCGATGATGATTTTTTGCAGTGGGAATAAGATAAACCGCCTGATTATAAGGAGTTCACTCATTAGATACTAGTCGCTTTTCCCAGTTTCGTGGTGCATTGTGTGTACTACGAAGAATAATAAACCAGGCAAACGTTTACCTGGTCATTATTTATTCTTTAACTCGTAATAAAATCATCCGTCTATACGGGTAAACAGGATCGTTTCAGGCTTTGCCTTACCATTCCAATACATCGAACTGCATATCTGCAAAGCAAGCTGACGGTATATTCTGCCGTGCTCGCTGTCTGGCCTTGCGACCACCGTTGGCACACCCGAGTCGAGATCTTCACGAACGCTGATATGCAACGGCACTTGCGCCAACAAAGATAAGCCAAACTGTTGCGCCATCTGTACCGCGCCGCCTTGACCAAAAATGTGCTCTTTGGCACCGCATTGACTGCAAATATGGTAACTCATGTTTTCTACAATCCCTGCCACGGGAACACCGATCTTTTCAAACATCGCGGCGCCCTTCTTCGCATCGGCTAACGCCAGATCCTGCGGAGTGGTAACGATAACACTGGTAGTAACGGGAATTTGCTGTGAAAGAGTTAACTGAATATCCCCAGTGCCGGGAGGCATATCGATCACTAAATAATCCAAATCTGGCCACTCAGTTTCATTCAGTAATTGAGAGAGCGCTTTTGATGCCATAGGTCCACGCCAAATGGCGGCTTCATTCTTATCCACCAAGTAACCAATAGAGTTGGTGTAGATGCCGTGCGCGAGGATCGGCTGCATCCATTTGCCGTCACGAACATCCGGTCTTTGATCGACACTCCCCAGCATGATAGGCAAAGAAGGTCCGTAGATATCCGCGTCTAGCAATCCCACCTTTGCGCCTTGAGAAGCGATCGCTAGTGCCAAATTCACCGCTGTGGTTGATTTACCCACACCGCCTTTAGCGGACGTGACGGCAATAATATTCTTAACCCCACGAACAGACTGAGAAACTTGAGTTTCTAACGCCTTAACTTGCTGACCTACCGTGAAAGCAAACGGTGGAACCGCACCACGCTGCTGTTGCTGAACAATCCACTCGCTGAGCGCGTCTTGAAGTTGCTGGGCAGCAAATGGGAGCTGAATGGCGAAAGTGCCATCGGCTTGAACCATCACAACACCATGCACTTCGCTCCATCGTGGAGCTAACGTTTCGTGCTCAAACTGATTCAACCAATGACAAAAATCTTGTTTAGAAGTGAACTGATGCATAACTCCTCCTTTTTCGACATCCTATCACCGAGTCTTGTCTGACTGAACCCCAAAAAAACCAGGTGATTATCCTTGTCAGCACCTTGGACTTAAAGGTTTCCTGAGTTAGTATTACCAATCAATTTTTATACCTATCGAGATAAGCGAATATTAAGTATGGCAAACGATCCAAGAAACTTTCCCCAAAGGAAATTGCTGGTAACTTGTGCCCTTCCGTACGCTAACGGTTCGATCCACCTTGGCCATATGCTTGAGCATATCCAAGCGGACATTTGGGTTCGTTACCAACGCCTACGCGGCAACATTGTAAACTTCATCTGTGCTGACGACGCTCACGGCACGCCAATTATGCTTAAAGCGCAACAGATGGGTATGTCTCCAGAAGAGATGATTGCTGCGGTGAGCATCGAGCACCAAAAAGATTTCGCTGGCTTTGATATTAGTTTCGATAACTATCACAGCACGCATTCCGATGAGAACCGTGAGCTGGCGTCTCACATTTATCTGCAACTGAAAAAAAATGGCTTTATTTCAAGCCGTACTATTTCTCAGTTGTTCGACCCTGAAAAAGAGATGTTCCTACCCGATCGTTTCGTGAAGGGAACGTGTCCGAAGTGTAAGTCTGAAGATCAATACGGCGACAACTGCGATGCTTGTGGCGAAACCTACAGCCCAACAGAATTGATCAATCCAAAATCTGCCGTCTCAGGCGCAACGCCAGTGATGAAAGATTCAGAGCACTTCTTCTTCGACCTGCCTCAGTTTGAAAGCATGCTAAAAGAGTGGACTCGCTCTGGCTCTCTGCAAACTGAAACCGCAAATAAAATGCAAGAATGGTTTGAGTCTGGTCTGCAGCAGTGGGATATCTCACGTGATGCACCTTACTTCGGTTTTGAAATTCCAGGCGAAAAAGACAAGTTTTTCTACGTTTGGCTAGATGCGCCAATCGGCTACATGGGTTCATTCAAAAACCTATGTGATAAGCGTGATGATCTTGATTTTGATGAATACTGGAATAAAGACAGTAAAACAGAACTTTACCACTTCATCGGTAAAGACATCGTTTACTTCCACAGCCTGTTCTGGCCAGCAATGCTAGACGGCTCTGGCTTCCGTAAGCCAAACAACGTTTTTGTTCACGGCTACGTAACCGTAAATGGTGCGAAGATGTCGAAGTCTAAAGGTACATTCGTGAAAGCGAGCACTTACCTTGAGCACCTTGATCCAGAGTGTCTGCGTTACTACTACGCAGCGAAGCTAAACAGCCGCATTGATGACCTAGACCTTAACCTTGAAGACTTTACTCAGCGCGTAAACGCTGACGTCGTAAACAAGATTGTTAACCTAGCATCGCGTAATGCGGGCTTCATTGCGAAACGCTTTGAAGGCAAGCTCGCTGAAAACTTCGTCGAGCCAGAGCTTTACAACGAATTTGTTGCCGCAGCAGACCGTATTGCTGAACTTTACGAAGCGCGTGAGTTCGGTCGTGCGATCCGTGAACTCACCGCGTTGGCGGACAAAGCTAACCAATACGTTGATGAAAAAGCGCCTTGGGTTGTGGCAAAACAAGAAGGCAAAGATCAGGAACTTCAGGAAATCTGTTCTGTTGGTATTAACCTGTTCCGCGTTCTAATGACTTACTTGAAGCCAGTTATGCCTGCTCTTGCAGCTCGCACTGAAGCCTTCTTGAATGAAGAGCTAACCTGGGAAGGTGTTGCTCAGCCATTAACAGCACACGAAATTACTGCGTTTAAAGCGCTATTCAATCGTATCGATCCGAAAAACATCGAAGCCATGATTGAAGCATCAAAAGAAGATGCGGCGGCTGAAATGGCGGCAAAAGAGAAAGCAGAAGCCTCTAATGCAGCTCAAGAGACCGAGCTAAGCAAAGATCCCATTGCCGAAGAAATTGAGTTTGATGACTTCGCGAAAGTGGACCTTCGTATTGCCAAAATCGTTTCTTGTGAATCGGTGCCAAAAGCTGACAAACTGTTGAAATTCCAATTGGATATCGGCGGTGAAATGCGTCAAGTCTTCTCTGGTATCAAAGCGGCGTACAATCCTGAAGATCTTGTCGGCAAGTACACAGTGGTTGTGGCAAACTTGAAACCACGTAAGATGAAGTTTGGTATGTCTGAGGGCATGATCCTAGCGGCAGGCCCTGGTGGCAAAGATCTTTGGATCCTTGAACCACATGAAGGCGCGCAGCCAGGCATGCGCGTGATGTAATTCAACGCTTCAATCTTTCAAAGCCCTGCACCCGCAGGGCTTTTTTGTGCCCAAAATCACACTATTAGTGCATTTGATGCACCAAATTAACCATAGACTCAAATCAGAATATTTCATCTCATTGTTTTGTAAAGAGATTTAATATGGCATTAAAACTGCTCCTACTATGCCATGCCCAAGCCAGTTGCTACTGCTGGTCGATAGAGTATGAGTGATTCTCCTTACGCATAGTGAGCTTTTGTCGTAGAGAAACACAACGCACCGCAGTAGATCCAACACGGAAGGGCTGAGTATCATGCATACAAGGAGTCTGCTATGTTCGTTCTACTCTCATCTCTCATTTCAATAGCAATCTTGCTCGTACTGTTTTATCTCTCCCACAAACGAGAGCGTCAACAAGAGCAAAAATATCAAGTGATCAGCACACTACGCGAGATTGTGCAGCTTTTGAGACAGCATCGTAGCGCAACCCACTTGAGCCTTTTGTATAAACAAGTGCACTCTAGCGAAATCCATCATACCCAAACGGAAGTACTGGCCAAATGCCAAGCACTGATCGAGCTTGCTTCAGGAGAAAGCAAGCCGTTGTATCGGATTTTACTCAGTCAATATCAAACTCTGTTCTCACAGTGGCAGGAACAGAGCATTGCCAAGAATCAGTTTTTGCACGGCAAAATGCTGCGCCACACATTGTTTCTTGTCGATGAAACGACCGTGGCTTGGCTAGCGGAATCTGAGCGCGACGAATTAATTGATGAGTATCATTGTCATTGGCAGGTGATCATTGAAAATCTCGATGCATTGACGCAATTGCGTATTGCTATTCAAGACTTACATCAACCACAAGGAAGGGAACGCTTTGCCCATTGTGCTCAGCGCATGGTTAGGCGCTTAAATCAGCTCACTTTGCTTAGCCCTTATCACATTGCAGCCCCTGCGAGCGTCGAAGTCATACGCGAGCTAGAGATGTACGCTAGCTTGCAGCAGGAAAAATTGAATAAGGCTAATGCCTATGAACTAACCTCGCTCATCTCAGCCACTATTTTCCGTTGCTACGATGAGATGCTGGATGAAATGATTGAAAGCCTCTACTTGCCGTTACCCAAATTAGCACTACGTTTTACCTAGCGTGCACTTGCTGCGAAGGACAAATGCACCTACGGGATGCTGAGAAACAAAAAACCTCAAACATGGTTTGAGGTTTTTTGTTTAAATTCGTTTGCTTTTAATGTGTTTGGCTTTTCTTCCAAACCACCAATTCAATCCATAGCGCTTCAAGTTCACTGATTTCTTCTTCTGTGAGTAAAGCAAGTGTTGAAGTCGTATGCGACGATGCACTTGATTGCAGTGAATAAATTTGCGAATAAAAATCCTTTTTTAATTGCGTCTTAATTGTATCCACTCTGATTACCCGTCAGTAAACCTACAATAACTGAATTAACTATTTCATATAATTTTCAAAAATGATAACAGCTTGCATGATAATTGCACAATTAATTGCTTATTATGGAATAATTGTCACATTCTTTTTGTGTGAATATTTCGGATCGAAATAACAAAGAAAATGATCAAAATAACGACAGGAAAGATCCAAAGTAATAATGTACTGCTATTTATTGGCGGATTATATAACACCATATTGCCATATCGGCTGGTCATAAAGTCCACCACTTCTTGATCGCTTTTCCCATCATTTATTTGGCTATACACAATAAAACGCAGATCTCGAGCCACTTGCGCATTCGACTCGAGGAGATTCTGATTCTGGCATTGGGGGCAGCGCAATTCCTTGGATAAACGTATTGCTCTCTCTTGCAGATCGACACTATGAAACTGAAACAAATCAACGTGATTAGAGCTTGTATTCTCGTTCTGTGCCTGACTAGAGAAAGAGACAAAAGCGACGAATAAGACGAGCCATGTCGATAATAATGTTCTATTTAAAATACGTAGCAAAATGTTTATTCCACTGTTTTTGATCTAATTTACCTCGAAATTTGATCATTATTTCCCCATTAGGGTTTATTAAGTAGGTTTCTGGTGTGCCAATCACGCCAAAATCGATTGAGACGATCCCGTCTGGATCATAAATCACCTTGGAATAAGGGTTACCTTCACTCTCCAAATAGCCCAACGCTTCTTGCTTATTATCACGATAATTTAAGCCAATCACGTCAATACCCTGCTGTTTAAGCGACATAATAAACGTATGTTCATCCCGACAAATCCCACACCAAGATGCCCAAACGTTCATCACACGGTATTGATCGGAAATAAGATCTTGCGTTGTGATCGTATTCGCCGAAAAAAGATCTTTTGCTTCAAGATTGGGCAAGGGAATCAGAGTGTCAGGCGTTGTGTGACCAGCATTTTGTCGTTCAATGCCCAAGACTGCGGTAAACGTAACGATGCCGACGATGCTCACCAACACAAGCAACTTAGTAACTTTGTTGTTCACAGTAGCGCTCCACCTTAACGCGTTGCTGAACTGGCTGTAATGCAGTGAACACCGCAGCAACAACCATCAAACCGCCTAGCCAGATCCACCAAATGTAAGCACGGTATTGGATCTTCAACGCATAGGCTTTAAGCCCGACTTTCTCACCCAGAGTCAGGTAGTAATCCCCATGCCAAAAAGACTTGATTGCGGGCTCTGTCATGTTCATGACCCTCACCGGGTAATGCCGTCTTTCAGGCAACAATTGAAATTGCCTATCGGCAAGGATGAGTGAGACCGACGCTCGCTCAGCGGTGTAGTTTGGTCCAATGGACCAGTCAATTCCTTGATAACGAATGGAAAAGCCATCGAACTGATGGTACGAGTTAGGTTCCACACGAACATTTCGTTCAAACGAATGTTGGGCATTCATCATCGCGCCGAGGCACACCAATGCAATACCAATATGAGAAAGCACCATTGGCAGTTTTTGGCGCCTCTTTGTTGGTGGCATAACAAACAATAACCGAAGGTGGCTAACAATCACCCAGGTCGTAACACACCAGAACAACAAAGTCATTGACGCCCATACCTGCACTTGCAGCAAATAGAGCATGGCACCGAGTACAGCGGAGACCACAAACTCCGTCAAAACGCGTTTGCGGCGCTGAAACAGGCCTTGCTGCCATTTTAGTAACGGCCCCCACCCCATTGCTAGCAGCCCTAAAAGGCTTAATGGCGCAATCATTGTATTGAAATACGGAGCGCCCACTGAGATGCTCCCAAGCCGCAGCAGCTCATAAATCATTGGGTAGAAGGTGCCAAGGAACACGGTACTGGTTGCGATCAGTAACAAACCCATCGCCACCAGCGTAAGGTATTGGCGACTTAGCCAATGGGTAATGCCTTTAGCGGGGATGCTATCGCTTTTGAGGATCAATAATGCAAAAGTGAGTAGAAAAATGAACGCCATGACCAGCAAAAGTACAATACCTTTGGTTGGATCCACGGCAAACGCATGTACCGATGTCAAAATCCCCGAGCGGACAATAAAAGTACCGAGAACACTGAAACCGAAGGTCAAAAACGCGAGCATATAGCTGGATTTATTGACCCCACCTTGCCGCTTTGATTGAACAAGTGTGTGTAACAAGGCGGTTGCTGTTAACCAAGGTAGCAAAGAGGCATTTTCAACTGGATCCCAGAACCACCAACCTCCCCAGCCTAATTCATTGTATGCCCACCAGGAGCCGACAATAATGCCTAAGGTGAGAAAGCCCCACGCAACCATCGCCCAGTCACGGCCTGCCTGAAACCAATGATGGATGGCCGATGGCTGTAACAACGCCGCCACGCCCAACGCTAGGATAGAAGCGAAACCGACATAACCAAGGTACAGTAGCGGGGGATGCAAAATGAGCCCAACATCTTGCAACATTGGGTTGAGATCGCGTCCATCACTGGCCAGTGATGGCGCGTACTCGAATGGGTTCGAGGTTAACAGAGTAAACCACGCGAAAATGGCGGTCAGCATGAGCATTACCGCAATATAATCGGCTTTGTACTGCGATGAGAACTCATCACGAGATCGAATCAAGCAAGCCCACAAACTTAAGGTGACGACCCAAAACAGCATCGAGCCTTGATGTCCTCCCCAACTTGCCGCAATTTTAAAGATCACGGGTAATTGGCTGTTGGAATGGCTTGCCACATAAGCCAATGCGAAATCATCGGCAACAAAAGCAAGAATCAGATACAACAAGGAAAAAGCAGAGCTGAGCGCCACTAAATACCCACAACCCAACATCAATGCGAGGGGTGTTTGCTTCGATAACAGTCGATTCATGGCGTGCAGTATCACTGCGAAACTACTGCCGACTGCCGCCAAAATCAGGCAAATTAGGCCCAGTTCTGCCTCCATCTATACTCCTTAATTAGACAACCGTCATCTGGCCGGCGTACAAAATAAACGTACGCAGCATCAAAACGCCAACCATGCTAAGTGTCGTGACCACAAAAATATAAGCATGTTTATGCCTCACTTCGGCTGGCACTAACCAGTTGAGTGTCAGCGGTAGCAACATACCAATCAGCACCACACCAACCCAAAACCACTGCGCCCAAAATCCACCAGAGATAGCATTCCAAGCAGCCATTTCCGCTTGTCCACCAGCAAAGATCAACCCGGTAAAGAAGGTGACCAATACAAACAACTCAAACAAGACCACAGGACGCTCAAAACCATGTACCCAACTGACACTTGGATCTTTTACTGACTCTTTAAACACCAAAATACCGAACATCAAACACGCTGCAGCGCCTGAAGACAAACTGGAGAAAAGAAACAGCAGTGGCAACACTGGATTATTGAGCATCGGATAGGTTTTCAATGCAGACAGTAGGAACCCCGTATAAGCCGCGAGCACTAACGCCAAAAAGGCCAAAAACAACTCGATGCTGTTTTCAAAACGTTTGAACCAGGTCAACAAGCCATCAACAAAGGTCAACTTATCACCGAGAAAATCAACGATCGTTTTCTGAAAGATAATCCCAATCCAAACAAACAACACAGCCATGTACACTTGGAAGAGAATAACCCCCATAGACATAACGGAAGTTGGATTGTAGAAAATCATGATCTTCCAAAACTCGAGAGGTTTGGTTAAGTGGAAAATCAAAATCGTTAAACCCGATATGATGCCAAACGGCGCCAGCCAAGCCATCGCTTTCATAATGCCATTTTGTGCAGGATCGCCGACAATCACTTTGCGTTTTAAGTACACAGTGATCATCACCGCCCCGGCAGACATACCGGCAAGGAAAAGATAGATTGCAATGATCCAATCCCAGACCAGAGAATCAAAGTGGAATGCAGATTCAAATCCGTTCATGCTACACCTCCCCTTTTTGATGTGGGATTTTGAATAATTTGGGTTTCGTGCCTAAGTGCACTTTGTCTCGGTAATAGACCTTCTCAGCCAATACTCGATTCACGTCACTTTGCGGATCATTTAAATCACCAAAAATCAGTGCCTTAGTTGGACAAGATTCCACACAGGCGGGTAGCTTGCCTTGCGCCAAATTGGTGTCTCGACAGAAATTGCATTTGTCGGCCGAGTGATCCACTGGGTTAAAGAAGCGCACTTGATAGGGACACGCGGCAAGGCAATAGCCGCAACCGACACATTTTTCTTTGTGGACATCCACGATGCCGGTTTTTTCATCTTTGTACGCCGCACCGGTAGGACAAACATAAACACAAGGTGGGTTTTCACAGTGTTGGCAAGATTTACGGGTGAAACGGTAATCGACATTCGGGTACTCACCGTGCGGCTCACTGCGTATGATCTCCAATCGACTTACGCCTTCAGGGACTTTGTTCACCTCTCGGCAGGCATCGGTACAAGCCGTACATCCGATACAGGCGGTCTCGTCGTGGATCATGCCATAACGAATTGCTTGGCCCTTATCCTCTTCCGCAAATGCTAAGCGCCCAGTCACCATAGAAGTGCCAGCAATGCCGTTGTCATGATCAACGCGCCACCACCAGCAAGGAAATTTCGTCTTGAACAACTCATATTACCTCTCCTCTTCTTTCTGGTTAAAGTCAGAGTGGCAATCCACACACATCTTGATTTTCTCTTTGCGCTCCAAGCCCAACACTTTGGCTTTATTGGCATGAACATCATGACAATTCGAGCAGGTTAGATTTTTCGCATGCACATCATGGGTCCAACTGGCTTGTTGGAGATCCTGAGGTTGATGACAATCGGTACAAGCACCATTGGCTTTCAGGATAGCACTGGTGTCCATGAACACTTTTTCCGTCCCTTCTTTCGATTGCGCTGGAGAGTATTTCGTAACAAGTGGTGCGCCTTCCCGATGGTCTGGTCCAATGTTGTTGTGACATTCCGTACAATTGACTTCGCGACCGAGAATTTTATGCGCATCTTCACCATGAGAACCGGACAACGTTTCCTTCGAGTCCTTATGACATTGAACGCATTTGTAATCACGGTCACGGATCAGTTCGACCTGGAATCGCGACGAGTCAGTGGCTTCTGTGGCTACAGAAGTGTCTGCTATCGCTGAGAATGAATAGCCATAGAAAGAGAATGCGAGAATAGATTTCAGCATTATGACTATGGCCAATTTTATATTGCCCATTTTATCCTTTCCTTATCCAAATAATAATTAAGAATCATTTTCAATTATTTCTTTGGTGATAAATTAATTCCTTCGAAATAACACGATTATTTCAAATGACATCAATTCTTATTTCGGAAAAGCCACAACGCTATACCTGTCAATTATCATACCCCTACTACTCTTTAGTAGTATCTATTTTTTGCTTAAAAAGCGACCTTAGTCACTCATTTTCTGTTGTGAAATTTTGCTAAATCATTGAGTTAAAAAAGAATAAATCTACCCCTTTAGGGGTATATAGATCTTATCGTGATAGCGATCACCTACCTAAATTGATCTAAAGCAATGAATAGATTTTCGCCAATTCTTTTCTAAATGTTACTGACCTAATATAAACATCAGATCTCCAATTCTTATTTGGAAATAGCAAACTCACAACGCTGCTAATAAAAACGAATATGGAGATAACACCGTGAGCATAAAACACTGGATGGCTTCCTCAGTCTCAGTTACTGCCCTTGTGATGACAGCGTTGCTGAATATCACTGCAGTCTCTGCAGAAGAAAAAGGACTGGTTGATCCGCGTAACGACGCATTTGAACAAAATCACCCAGACCAATATCAATCTTGGAAAAAGACCTCTGAAAGCGTCGAAATTGAAGATGCCTTAGCAGAAGATCCAAATATGGTGATTCTCTGGGCTGGCTATGGCTTTGCTAAAGATTACAACAAAGCGCGCGGCCACTTTTACGCATTGGATGATGTCAGACAGACACTACGCACTGGCGGGCCTCAAGATGCGAAATCAGGCCCAATGCCAATGGCTTGTTGGAGCTGTAAAAGCCCAGATGTTGCCCGCGTCATTGATGAGCGTGGCGAAGATGGTTACTTTGAAGGTAAGTGGGCACGTTTAGGGGCGGAAATTGCTAATCCTATCGGCTGTGCTGATTGTCATGATACCCGAAGCGAGAAATTCAAAAATGGCGAACCTGAGCTAGCGCTGACCCGCCCTTATGTAGAACGCGCTTTCCAAGCGATCAACAAACCGTTTGAGCAGCAATCCCGCTTAGACAAACAAGCATCGGTTTGTGCTCAGTGCCACGTTGAATACTACTTTACTGGCCCAACCAAAGCCGTCAAATTCCCTTGGGATATGGGCACTGGCGTACAACAAATGGAAGAGTACTATGACGCTCTAGGCTTTGCTGACTGGACGCATGCGGTCTCGAAAGCACCCATGTTAAAAGCGCAGCACCCAGGTTTTGAGACATGGCGTGAAGGCATTCATGGCAAGAACAAAGTCGTCTGTGTGGACTGTCACATGCCAAAAGTGAAGAAAGAAGATGGTACCGTCTACACCGATCACAAAGTCGGTAATCCTTTCGACCGTTTCGAAGATACCTGTGCGCAGTGCCACACTCAGAGTAAAGATCAGCTACGTGAAATTGTCTCTACCCGCAAAGCGCAAGTATTGAACATGAAGTTGACTGCGGAAAAACAAATCGTTGCGGCTCACTTTGAAGCGGGTGCAGCGTGGAAAGCTGGCGCTACTGAAGAAGAAATGAAACCGATTTTGCAAGATATTCGTCACGCTCAATGGCGTTGGGACTACGCGATTGCATCACACGGCGTCCATATGCACGCACCTGAAGTGGCACTTGAAGTGTTAGGTACTGCGGTCGATCGTGCAGCAGATGCCAGAACCAAGCTTGTTCGTCTCCTTGCTACAAAAGGCATCACCGAGCCAGTTCAAATTCCAGACATTTCCACCAAAGCCGCAGCACAAAAAGCACTCGGTATGGATATGGAGAAAATGAACGCCGAGAAACAACACTTCTTAAAAACCGTTGTGCCTGACTGGGATAAAGCCGCAGCAGAACGTGAGTCTAAGTACTAACAAAGTACAATTAACCAAAAACGTCAGCCTTCAGGCTGACGTTTTTATTTATCGATTGTTGCTTATTCTGGTTTGAACATTTCAAACAAACCTGCGGCGTAAAAAGTTTCTGTCTGGATATGCGCAATCATGAAAATCAAAAGAATCAACGAAAATCCATAGTTAAAACGATTGGTTACTTTGACTTTCGTAACCTCACATCCGTTACTGGCTGCTTTTAATCCAACTAAAGCAAACGGATAAGCAATGAGCATTGCCATAATGATCGTAAGATAGGTTGAGAGTAATTCCATCCTGGTCACCTCCCTATAAGAATACTTCCATATATACCTTAAACAGTACCCTAGCAGCTTAGCGTTACAGTTCGCGTTCAGGCCATCTGTTAAACACAGCAAACTCTTTGCTTAGAGTGAGTAAGCCAAACAACAACGTTTCTGACGCTTGTGCCAAGGAGTTACCTGAGGAGGATAGCAGAGTTGGTTAGGAAAATGGTCATATGGCAGCACTCAGTTTCAAAAATACCGAAACGCATCCCATGTTTGGCAACATTTACTTGAACAACGCTAATTAATGTATTGCTTAGCCACAATACGCTTAACGAGTTGAAGTTTGCATCAATGCCTTGGCTTGATGAATGGAGCGGATAACAGCTTCTCTGTCCAATTTAGGATCATTAGAATCCAGCAAATAGGTCCACGTATCAATCGCTTGCTGAAAACGAAAAGAGATAAAATGATCATTCGCGAGCAGCGATAAGGCGGCTTCATTGTAAGGTTCAAGTTGTAAGGCTTGCTCAAGCAAAAGGCTTACCTCACCACTCATTTGCTGAGATCCAAGGTAGTACAATGCGGTTGCTTTTGCCGCAAGTTGAGTAGAGGAAGGGTGCTCGGTCAGCTGTATTGCATAGTCGAAACAGATCAAAGCAGCATCCAACTCTTTATTGAGCAGATACCCTTGCCCAAGTTGAAACCACAACCCCGCATCATTCGGATTCTCTTTTAATTGAACTTGCAATTGCGCCATCAAATCCTCTGCCGTCATGCTCCTGAACATCGCATTTTCTGGCTTTGTTTCGGGGCGGGGGCTCTGCAGTACACCATAGGTAATTACAGCGCCGATCATCGTTAATAAGCTAAGTAAATACCATTGTTTCGCTGCCCATTTCGCGGCCGCCATCCAGATACTGATCAGAAAAAACAGCATCATAATTGTCGCGATAATTAACCAGCTATCCATATGATTATCCTTTAGAAAATGAGCGGCTAGCTTAGCAAACTTTTTAAGCAACTGCTTTGACCCATTGCCAACTTCCTATCGACAAAAATAAAAAAAAGCCAGATAGTTTGCACTATCTGGCTTTGTTATGTCGTTGCTAAGCAAGATTACTCTTGGTCGGCTGCGTCATCGTTGTCTGCTTGAGGATCTTGTGCCTGAGGTGCTTGCTCAGTCGCTTCCGTTGCGTCCGCTTCTTCGCCTTCTGGCAACTCAGTTTCTTCAACTTCATCAATGCGCTGTAAGCCCACGACCGATTCGTCTTCTGCAGTACGGATCAGGGTGACACCTTGAGTGTTACGACCCACTTGGCTCACTTCCGCCACACGAGTACGTACTAGTGTACCAGCGTCCGTGATCATCATGAATTCGTCACCGTCTTCAACTTGAACCGCACCAACAACACTACCGTTACGCTCAGAAACCTTAATAGACACAACACCCTGAGTGCCGCGGCCTTTGGTTGGGTACTCTGAAAGCACAGTACGTTTACCGTAACCGTTTTCAGTCACAGTAAGGACATCGCCGTCATTCTTCGGTACGATCAGTGACACAACTTGATCGCCATCAGCGAGTTTCATACCACGAACACCTGCCGCGGTACGGCCCATAGGACGCACGCCTTTGAACTTGATCTCTGGCTGACCGTTCTCATCAAGAGCTGGGTTACCATTTTCATCCAGTACTGGGCTCTCTTCTGCTTCTTTGAAGCGCACCACTTTACCAAATTTAGAGAACAGCATGATTTCGCTTTCGCCGTCAGTGATATCAACACCAATCAGCGAATCTTCATCACGTAGGTTCACAGCGATAAGACCATTTGCACGAACGTTGGAGAATTGATCAAGTGAGGTCTTCTTCACCGTACCATCGCCAGTTGCCATGAAGATAAACTTGTCAGCACTGAACTCTGTTACCGGTAGAATAGCCGTAATACGTTCGCTTTCTTCCAGCGGTAGTAGGTTCACAATTGGCTTACCACGAGCCGTGCGGCTGGCGAGAGGCAATTGATATACTTTCAGGCGGTAAGTCTTACCACGTGTTGAGAACAACAAAATGTTGTCGTGCGTGTTCGCTACCAATAGACGTTCGATGTAATCTTCATCTTTCATCTTGGTTGCGCTCTTACCCTTACCACCACGACGCTGTGCTTCGTAGTCGCTTAGAATTTGGTACTTAACGTAACCTTCGTGAGAAAGCGTCACAACAACGTCTTCACGAGCGATCAGCTCTTCAAGATCAATGTCATGGCTCGCAGCGGTGATTTCAGTACGACGTACATCGCCGAATGCATCACGAACCATTTCAAGTTCTTCGCGAATCACTTCCATCAAACGTTCAGTGCTTGCAAGGATATGCATCAACTCTTTGATTTCGTCTAATAGCGCTTTGTACTCGTCTAGGATCTTCTCGTGCTCTAGGCCTGTCAGTTTATGTAGGCGTAGATCAAGGATCGCTTGCGCTTGGGTTTCCGTTAGGAAGTACTGACCATCACGGATGCCATATTGAGGTTCAAGCCAATCTGGACGAGCAGCGTCAGTTCCGGCGCTTTCAAGCATGGCAGCTACGTTGCCCAGATCCCAGCCACGAGCCACTAAGCCCGCTTTCGCTTCTGCAGGAGTCGCTGCGTTACGGATCAATTCGATGATTTCATCGATGTTCGCAAGAGCCAGCGCCAACGCTTCAAGGATATGGGCACGATCGCGTGCTTTCTTCAACTCGAAGATAGTACGACGAGTGACGACTTCACGACGGTGATCAACGAAGCACTTCAACATCTCTTTCAAGTTGAATAGCTTTGGCTGGCCGTTATCAAGCGCAACCATGTTGATGCCGAAAGTCGTTTGCAGCTGAGTTTGGGCGTAAAGGTTGTTTAGAACCACTTCACCCACTGCGTCGCGCTTACATTCAATAACAATGCGCATACCGTCTTTGTCCGACTCGTCGCGCAGTGCACTGATGCCTTCTACTTTCTTATCTTTCACTAGCTCAGCGATCTTTTCGATCAAACGAGCTTTGTTCACTTGATATGGGATCTCAGTAACGATGATGGTTTCTTTGCCATTCTTCTCGACTTCGATTTCCGCTTTTGAACGCATGTAGATTTTGCCGCGACCAGTTTTGTACGCGTCAATAATGCCTTTACGTCCGCTAATCAAAGCAGCCGTAGGGAAATCTGGACCAGGAATGTAATCCATCAGCTCATCAATCGTGATGGCTTCGTTATTGATGTATGCAAGGCAGCCATCAATCACTTCCGTCAAGTTGTGCGGAGGAATGTTGGTTGCCATACCTACTGCGATACCGGAAGAACCGTTGACCAGCAGGTTTGGAATTTTCGTAGGAAGAACCGCTGGGATCTGTTCTGTACCGTCATAGTTCGGCACGTAATCCACGGTTTCTTTATCTAGGTCAGCCAAAAGCTCGTGGGCGATTTTCGCCATGCGAACTTCGGTATAACGCATTGCTGCCGCGGAGTCACCATCGATCGAACCAAAGTTACCTTGGCCATCGACCAGCATGTAACGTAGCGAGAACGGTTGTGCCATACGCACGATGGTGTCGTATACCGCACTGTCACCATGAGGGTGATATTTACCGATTACGTCGCCGACGACACGGGCAGATTTTTTATATGGTTTATTCCAGTCGTTGCCTAGTACATTCATCGCGTAAAGCACGCGGCGGTGTACTGGTTTTAGGCCATCACGCACATCCGGAAGAGCACGACCCACGATAACGGACATCGCGTAGTCAAGGTATGAACCTCTTAGCTCATCTTCAATGTTTACGGGCGTGATCTCTTTAGCTAGATCGCTCATAGAGCCATTATCCCTCTATTTTCTGATCGTATGTACAATACGTGTAAGGTGCAAAAATATAACACACAATTCCCTAGTTCGGCATCACTTTCCCTGTCCTTTTATCAGGTTGTGACCTCGGTTGAGAATCAATCGAAGAGAAATTGCACATTTTTTGTCTATGCTGCTGATAAAGGGTGTAATTTTGACCAGTTCAGCACAAAAAGCAGTTTCTCTATGGAGGAAAAAAGCGAAGGCGTTATAATGCCGTCCTATTTTCAAGGAAGCAGAATCACCCAGAGCAGCGCTTATGACTAAAACACAAAACGTTGACCCAAACGAAATCAAAAAATTCGAAGACATGGCTTCTCGCTGGTGGGACTTGGAAGGTGAGTTTAAACCACTTCACCAAATCAACCCGTTGCGTCTGGATTACGTACTGTCAAAAGCAGATGGTTTATTTGGCAAGAAAGTGCTCGATGTCGGCTGCGGCGGTGGCATTTTAGCCGAAAGCATGGCAAAAGAAGGCGCTGTTGTGACGGGATTGGACATGGGCAAAGAACCCCTTGAGGTTGCTCGTCTGCATGCTCTTGAAACCGGTACCAAACTCACGTATATCCAAAGCACTATTGAAGATCACGCGGCTGAAAATGCACAAATGTACGATGTCGTGACATGCATGGAAATGCTAGAGCACGTTCCCGATCCACTGTCTGTGATTCGTTCTTGTGCTGCACTGGTTAAACCGGGTGGCCACGTGTTCTTTTCTACCTTAAATCGCAATATCAAATCGTATCTGTTTGCGATTGTTGGTGCGGAGAAACTGTTGAAAATCGTTCCCGAAGGGACGCACGACCATGACAAGTTCATCCGTCCTTCTGAATTGATTAAGATGATCGACCAAACCGATTTGTGTGAACAAGGCATCACAGGCTTGCACTACAACCCTCTGAGCGACACCTACAAATTGGGGCGTAATGTTGATGTCAATTACATCGTTCACACTCAGAAATTCTAAAGTAAAGTGAATGTAATTTTTAAAGGCAGTAGCACAAAACTACTGCCTTTTTTAGTTAAAGCATGCACGTTTTTTGTGCTTGCGATTCCATTTTAACCAAGCCAGTTTTCGCATACAAAAAAGCATAAAGATCAAGAAAAATATTTTCGTTTGCGGTTAAGAATAAACCGATCCAAAAATCACACTTTTCTTCATCCAAGTGCGCTCTTTTCTCATCGGTAAGTGTTTACTTACAGTTTTTTGTAATTTTGCAAGTTATCCACAAGTCATCCAGAGTCTGTGCCTTGAAAACCGATGCCAATAGCACTATCTTGTAACCCGAAAACATTAGTACCCCTATATGTTGTGTTTGAACTACAATATGTAGATAGACTTTGATCACAAAGCCACGAAGAAATTTACAGTTGTTTCAATAGAAACACACAAAAATAAGGCTTTTATCAGTTTTGTTAGGGAAAGAAAGCAGAATGAACCAACAACTTACCGTCACCAAGCGTGATGGCCGTAAAGAAAACATCGATCTAGAGAAGCTCCATCGCGTGATTACTTGGGCCGCCGAAGGCCTAGACAACGTCTCTGTTTCACAAGTAGAACTGCGCGCTCACATTCAGTTCTATGATGGCATCACGACGAGCGATATCCACGAGACTATCATCAAATCTGCTGCTGACTTGATTTCTGAAGAGACGCCAGATTACCAATATTTGGCGGCTCGTCTTGCAGTCTTCCACTTGCGTAAAAAAGCATACGGTCAATATGAGCCACCAACGCTGTACGATCACGTTGCGCGCCTCGTTGATATGGGTAAATACGACAAGCATATCCTTGAAGACTATACCAAAGCAGAGCTCGATGAGCTGGATGCTTACCTCGATCATAAACGTGACCTCGATTTCTCTTACGCGGCTGTAAAACAGCTTGAAGGTAAGTATTTCGTGCAAAACCGTGTAAGTGGTCAAATCTACGAAAGTGCACAGTTCCTGTACATTTTGGTAGCCGCTTGCCTATTTGCAAAATACCCAAAAGAGACACGCCTAGATTACGTTAAGCGTTTCTATGACGCGACATCGACCTTTAAGATTTCGCTACCAACACCAATCATGTCTGGTGTGCGTACACCGACTCGTCAGTTCAGCTCATGCGTTCTGATCGAATGTGGTGACAGCCTAGATTCGATTAATGCGACAGCAAGCTCTATCGTACGTTACGTTTCTCAACGTGCGGGTATCGGTATCAACGCAGGTCGTATTCGTGCGTTGGGGTCTGAAATCCGTGGTGGTGAAGCGTTCCACACGGGTTGTATTCCGTTCTACAAGTACTTCCAAACTGCCGTGAAATGCTGTTCTCAAGGCGGTGTGCGTGGTGGTGCAGCAACGGTGTTCTACCCGATGTGGCACGGCGAAGCTCGCTCACTCATGGTACTGAAAAACAACCGCGGCGTTGAAGAAAACCGTGTCCGCCACATGGACTACGGTGTTCAGTTAAACAAACTGATGTACCAACGTCTGGTTGAAGGTGGCAACATCACGCTGTTCTCTCCGTCAGATGTACCAGGGCTTTACGATGCGTTCTTCGAGAACCAAGCGGAATTTGAACGTCTGTATGTGAAATACGAAAACGATCCGTCAATTAAGAAAGAGACGGTAAAAGCGCTAGAGATGTTTACCTTACTCATGCAAGAGCGCGCGTCTACTGGCCGTATTTACATTCAGAACGTGGACCACTGTAATACACACAGCCCGTTTGATGCAGAAGTCGCGCCGGTGCGCCAGTCAAACTTGTGTCTGGAAATTGCGCTGCCAACCAAACCACTTGCTAACGTTGAGGATGACTCAGGCGAAATCGCGCTCTGTACCTTGTCTGCTTTCAACCTTGGTGCAATCAACACACTTGACGATCTTAAAGAGTTATCTGAATTGGTGGTGCGTGCTCTTGATGCTCTGCTTGATTATCAAGATTACCCACTACCAGCGGCGTACAAATCAACGATGAACCGTCGTACTTTGGGTGTGGGTGTGATCAACTACGCGTACTACCTTGCCAAACACGGTGTGAAATACTCGGATGGCAGTGCCAATGGTTTGACTCACCGTACGTTTGAAGCGATTCAGTACTACCTATTGAAAGCATCGGTTGAGTTGGCGAAAGAACAAGGTAAGTGCCCACTGTTCCACGAAACCAACTACGCGAAAGGCTTAATGCCGATTGACACGTACAAGAAAGACATCGATTTGATCTGTGATGAGCCCCTTCATTACGACTGGGATGCGCTGCGTGCTGAAATCATGGAACATGGTCTACGTAACTCGACACTCACCGCGCTAATGCCTTCTGAGACCTCTTCTCAGATTTCTAACGCGACGAACGGTATCGAGCCACCACGTGGTTATGTGTCGGTCAAAGCATCAAAAGATGGTATTTTGAAGCAGGTTGTGCCTGACTTCATCGAGTTGAAGAACAACTATGAGCTGTTGTGGAACATCGGCTCAAACGATGGCTACCTACATCTTGTTGGTATTATGCAGAAGTTCGTTGACCAAGCCATTTCGGCAAACACAAACTACGATCCTGCTCGTTATGAGAGCGGCAAAGTGCCAATGAAGAAGCTGCTTCAAGATTTGCTCACCGCGTACAAGTTTGGCGTAAAAACGCTTTACTACCATAACACCCGTGATGGCGCGAAAGACGAGCAAAAAGACGCAGTTCAACCACAAGATGACGATTGTGCAGGCGGCGGTTGTAAGATTTAATCTTCCCCACTCATAATCGAAACCAATACAGACTATCGAATGCCTCCCCTGTAGGGGAGGTTAAAAGGAATTGAGGCATCATGGCTTACAGTACTTTTAACCAAACTAAAAATGACCAGCTCAAAGAACCGATGTTTTTGGGCCAATCGGTTAACGTTGCACGTTACGACCAGCAAAAGTTCGAGATCTTTGAAAAGCTGATCGAAAAACAATTGTCTTTCTTCTGGCGCCCAGAAGAAGTCGACGTGTCGAGCGATCGCATCGACTACAACAAACTGCCTGATCATGAGAAGCACATCTTCATCTCAAACTTGAAGTACCAAACGCTGCTTGATTCGATCCAAGGCCGTAGCCCAAACGTGGCATTGCTTCCGTTAGTTTCTCTTCCTGAGCTAGAGACATGGATTGAAACTTGGTCTTTCTCTGAAACGATCCACTCTCGTTCTTATACGCACATCATTCGTAATATCGTCAATGATCCAAGTGTCGTTTTTGATGACATCGTCGAAAACGAACACATTCTTAAGCGTGCGAAAGACATCGCGCACTACTACGATGATTTGATTCAATTGACCAACGACTACCACCGCTTTGGCGAAGGTGAGCACGTGGTGAATGGCGAAACCATTAAAGTTAGCCTGTATGAACTGAAGAAAAAACTCTACTTGTGTCTGATGTCAGTTAACGCGCTCGAAGCCATTCGCTTCTACGTGAGCTTTGCATGTTCATTTGCTTTCGCGGAGCGTGAGCTTATGGAAGGCAACGCAAAAATCATCAAGCTGATCGCTCGTGATGAGGCCCTGCATCTTAACGGCACTCAGCACATGATCAACCTACTGCGCAATGGTCAAGATGACTTCTCCTTCATGCAAATTGCAGAAGAAGCGAAGCAACAGTGTTTTGATCTGTTCAAAGAAGCGGCTGAGCAAGAGAAGGAATGGGCAGAATACCTGTTCAAAGATGGTTCGATGATTGGCCTGAACAAAGACATTCTTTGTCAGTACGTTGAGTACATTACCAACATTCGCATGCAAGCCGTTGGTCTTCCAGTGGCGTACCCGAATGCAACCTCGAATCCAATTCCTTGGATCAATGCTTGGTTGTCTTCTGACAACGTGCAAGTGGCACCACAAGAAGCGGAAATTTCCTCTTACTTGGTAGGCCAAATTGACAACGAAGTTCACTCTGACGATTTTGAGGGTTTTGAACTCTAATGCCAAAAATCCGCATCAACAAGCTACACAGCATTGAGTCCAACCGTGCTAACACCATTTTGGAAACGATGGAACAAGCAGGGTTGCAGCCAGAATATAACTGTCGTGACGGGCACTGTGGTGCATGTCGCTGCAAGCTTGAGTCTGGCGAAGTGGAGTATGTGGGTTTTGCCATGGCCTATACACAAGGCAATGAGATTTTGCCGTGTATCTGCCGCGCGAAAACAGATGTGGTATTGAGTGACGTCAATTACGTCCTAAAAGAAAAACGCGCTTAATCTTTTTTGACCAAGAAACAAAGAGCCAGCAAAAAATATGCTGGCTCTTTTTCTTTCTGTGTGAACGTGTGAACAAAAACAAATCGCGCTTAACTCAACATATTTATTTCACTAGACTGCTCGGTACAAACATTTCTTTGACTTTCGTGACGGAGAAATAGTCCCCAAACATGGGTTTCTTTTCTAAGTAACGACGCAATACATCCGCCGCGACCGTGCTGATCACCTTATTCGCTTCCTTTCGCGCATACTCACGGTTTAACTCCAGCACCATCCCCCACTCACCACCATGCGCTGATAAAGCCACAGAGAATTGTTTTCCGTTGAGTTTACCGGTCACCAAAGCAAGGTCTGTCGCGCATTTTTCACGCGTCGCACCCGCTAAAGCAAACGCCGCAGCAAGAGGATTACTGTGATCGATAGTCTCACTGCCTTTGGCCGAAAGCACCCAGCCATGACCACTCTGCTCCGCAATATTCTGCTCAGATTGCAGCCAACTGGTTAAGTAACCATAGCTACTCTGCTCCGCCGTCGCTAAAGTTAAGTCTTTCTCTTTCAACATATGGCCAATGTGTTCTAGCATCGGCTCGTCCACGCTCACTACGTTACTTTCCAGTAATTTGTAGATCAACTGCATCACTTTGACGCGCTCATCAAGGGCATCTTTTGGTCCAAACAGTTTCACTTCAATAAATGGCAAACTTGAGCGGTAACCTAACTCGTAGCCTTGTGGCAATTTCAGCGCATCGAGCTTATCTGAAATACCAGATTCAGACAGACCAAAGGTATAAAGACGGCTACATTGATACGCTTCATTGTTTGGCCACTGGGCTTTGAGATCTGGCAGAATCTGCGTTTCAACCATAACTTTAAATTCACGAGGGACACCCGGCGTGAAATAGAACAGGGCATCATTGATGTGCATCTTGAAGCCGCAAGCCGTACCTATCGGGTTGTCTACAATTTCGGCTATTTCAGGCAACATGGCTTGCTTGAGGTTACTGTCTGGCATAGGGCGATTACGCTCACGGTACATCTCTCCCATGCGAGTCAACCACGCTTTAAACAGCACAATTTTGCATTCGGCGGCTTTGGCTGCCGCTGCCGCACTCATATCGTCTGTGGTTGGTCCTAAGCCACCATTGACGATGACAACATCGTTGTTAAAGCTCAACATGAGTAGCTCTTCGACCAAGGCATTCATTTGATCCCCAACGGTCGAACGCTTAGTCAGGGCAAAACCTTGCTCATACATGACGCTTGAAAGCCAAGCGGCATTCGTGTCGACAATGTCACCGTGAAGCACTTCTTCACCCGTACTCAACATGGCAATTTTCACGAATCGTATTCCTTAAATAATCTGGAGTCATTCACTCTTAAAGCGATATATTTCGGTTAGACCAAACTCTTATGCCAATTGTTTCGGCTAAATTGATGACAACTGTTCCCATAAAGGTCACTTTAAGGGATAATTGTGAGCTCGATCATCTAACACAACTTGGAGACCCTTTGTGTCAAAGCAAATCTTAAAAACTACAGCTTTGAGTGGACTCATTCTTACCGCTTCTGCATCTGCTACCGAACAATACGACTTCAGTAAGCACATAGAATTTTCGTACAGCACCAACTGTCTTCAAGAGTACTGTGTCAGCGACAACTTGTATAGCTACAAGCCTACGACTACGTTGTCTTTAGATGAGCCGAGTAATGAACTGAATTTAGACGCAGGTACGCAACCTAAGCACTACATTGTCCCACAAGATAAAGACTGGGACTATCTGATGGGTCAAACCTACACCATTCTCGGTTTGAGTGTGGCGACAGTAGGCTTGATGACTTTGTTACCAGAAAGCATTACCAAGTGGGATGACGATGCTCGAGACATCAGTAATCTAGGTAGCAAGTGGAAAGACAACGTTTCCTCTGGCCCAGTATGGGACCGCGACGAGCACTTCTTAAACTACATCATGCACCCTTACTTTGGTGGTGTGTACTACACGGCGGCACGCCACGCCGGATACAACGAATTTGAATCGTTTCTTTACTCTTCTGTCATGTCGACTTTCTTCTGGGAATACGGCGTAGAAGCGTTTGCAGAAGTACCATCATGGCAAGATATCTTCATTACGCCATTTTTCGGTGCCGTGGTTGGTGAAATCATGTTGGAAACGGAGCAAAATATTATCGCCAATGGCGGTGAAGTTTTAGGCTCCGAAACCGTGGGCGATGTGTCACTGTTTTTCCTTAACCCTGTTGGTCATATCCATTACTGGGTCAGTAACGCATGGGGTGGCAGTGCTGAAGTCAACTTTGTTTCTAATCCTTGGTTTGGTAATCAGGATGCGGCCAAATATGCGTTGGATTCTGGCTACGCATACGACAACCAGTTCTACGGGTTTGATTTCAAAGTCACATTCTAACCAATCATTTTTGTAGCGGGCGACCTCAACGGTCGCCCTTTTTGTGCCTTACCACTGAATTTCTCCATCCACTTTTGGGATTAGGTGAAAAACTTGACCTTAGTCAAACCTGTCATACATCGATAGCTTCTACACTGAAATCAGACAAGGATTATTTCTTTTAATCAACAAGTTGCTTGATGTGTCAGGGGGAAGTTATGAACAGTGTATTCAT
The DNA here is from genome assembly GCF_000039765.1 of Vibrio vulnificus CMCP6. NCBI lineage: Bacteria > Pseudomonadati > Pseudomonadota > Gammaproteobacteria > Vibrionales > Vibrionaceae > Vibrio > Vibrio vulnificus. The sequence goes on from NC_004459.3 coordinate 3,114,051, forward strand.
CGTTAATTTCGTTGGTAGAGCCTCTCCAACAACGATCAAACAGTTAGCGGCTATTACTCATGAAAATGGGGGTAAATGGCTAATCAGCAAGGTTAACTTCATTGAAGACCAAGTGGCCGCAGTGATTAAAATTGACATGCCATCACAGCACGTTCAAACCGTTAAAGATGCCTTCAGCTCTCACCCAGACTTGGTTGTTCAGTTTGTTGATTCAGACTCAACCACTCACGACAAAGAAACCATCTTCCAACTTCGTCTCGATTCGAATGATCGTGCCGGCATTGTCAATGAGATTACCCACGTGCTCGACAATCAAGGCATCAGCATTCTTGATATGGACTGCCAACGCGTATTTATTGCTGGCGGCGGCGGTGTCAGCTCCAGTTTGTTTACCGCTAATATGGCGATTAAATTGCCTGTCGAGCTTGATATAGAAGACGTCGCCAACGAGCTAGAATCCTTGAGTGAAGACACTCGCGTGATTATCGAGTCTTAACAAACAAAAAGAGCAGCCAACTGGCTGCTCTTATCTATATAGCCGAACTTACTGTACCGACCATAGTGATAAACTACGTTTGAAATCTTCGTAACCAAACTCGTTGAGTTTTTGAATCTCACCATTGGTGCGCTCACAGTATACGGAAGGCATCTTCAGACCGTTGAACCAGTTCAGTTTCACCATAGTGTAACCTGCACTATCAAGAATGTGCAGACGCTGGCCAACGTGCAGAGGCTGGTCAAACTTAGCCACACAGAATTGGTCACCTGCCAAACATGAACAAGAACCAATCACGTACTCATGTTCACCATTTTCTGATGCTTCAAGCACTGATGCAGGTTCTTTGTAGATCAGCGTATCAAGGCGGTGTGCTTCTGTTGCAGAATCTACGATTGCCGTTTTCATGCCGTTTTCAACCAAATCCACCACGGTCACAACCAAATCGGTGGTTTTAGTGATGATCGCTTCACCTGGCTCTAAATACATCTGTACGCCGTGCTTCTCAGAGAACGCTTTCAGCGCTAGACCCAGCTTTTCTACATCGTAACCTGGCCACGTGAAGAACACGCCTCCGCCCATGCTGACCCAATCAAGTTTGTTGAGATAAGCACCGAAACGCTCAGAGATGGAATCCAGTAGCGCGATGAAGGCGTCCACATCTTTGTTCTCACAGTTCATGTGGAACATCACGCCATTAATGCTATCGAATACCGCCGGATCAATATGGTCAGCCTGTACACCCAAACGTGAGAACTGGCGAGCAGGGTTTGCTAAATCTTGGCTTGCGTAACTCACACCTGGGTTCAAACGCAGACCGATAGACGCTTTGCCTTCAACGATATGACGGTGCGCTGCCAGCTGAGACTGTGAGTTGAAAATGATTTTATCGCACAGATCCGCGACTTCACGAACATCATCTTCGCTATAACCCACACTGTAAGCGTGCGTTTCGCCACCAAACTTTTCATAACCTAGCTTCACTTCGAACGGCCCTGAGCTCGTCGTACCGTCTAGGTAAGGTTTGATGATGTCGAATACACCCCAAGTAGAAAAGCACTTCAGTGCCAATACCAACTTAACCCCAGAAATTTCTTTTAACTGCTTAGCAATCTCTAGATTTTGGATCAACTTTGCTTCGTCAATCATGAAAAATGGTGTTTTCAATTGCTCTTTGTTCATATTTATCATCACTTTAACTGAACAAAGCCGGTGCAACGCACCGGCTTGAAGATAGGACTGAATAATACAGCGAAAGGCTTACTTCAGTGTATGAATCGTTGGTTGACCAGGAGCTAGCTCTAGCACATCCCAATCCAAGCCGATAGCTGGCATGGTTTCTAGGAACGGATCTGGATCCAACTGTTCCATGTTGAATACGCCAGCCTCAGCCCAAGCACCGCGGAAATACTGCAGTGCAGCAGTAATCGCAGGAACACCTGTGGTGTAGGCAATTGCTTGGTGCTCGACGTCTTTGTAAGCGACTTCGTGGTCTGCGTTATTGTAGATAAACACGCTACGCTCTTTGCCGTCTTTCTTACCTTGAACCCAAGTACCGATACACGTTAAACCGGTGTAACCTGGAGCCAAAGACGTTGGATCTGGCAGCATCGCTTTCAATACTTGCAGAGGCTGAACCACCGTACCGTCATGGAGTGTTAGTGGCTCTGGACTCAACAAACCAATGTCACGCATGCAGTTGAAGTAGTTTAGGTAACGATCACCAAAGCCCATCCAGAATTCAATGCGCTTAGCAGGGATGAACTCTTTCAGCGAGCGAACTTCATCGTGCGCCATTGAGTACACTTTGAAGTTGCCACATTTCGGGAAATCAAACTCTAGCATACGAGTGTGGCAAGGAACGCGCTTCCACTCTTCATTTTCCCAGTAGAAAGAATCCCCTTGGATTTCCAATAGGTTCGTCTCTGGGTCAAAGTTGGTTGCAAATTTCTTACCGTGATCGCCTGCGTTGATGTCCATCACGTCAATGGTGTCGATCTCATCAAATAGGTGCTTCACTGCATACGCAGCGAAAACAGAAACAACACCAGGATCGAAACCTGCACCAAGGATACCCGTGATGCCCGCTTCTTCGAACTTAGCACGGTATTTCCATTGCTCGTCATAAGCTTCTGGTACTTGCTGACCTTCACTACATAGGTCAACCGCTACCGATGTATCTAGGTAAGACACTTTCGCTTGGTAACACGCTTCCATAATGGTCAGGTTTACCCAAGGAGGACCTGCATTGATAACCAAATCAGGTTTTACTTCCTTAATTAGTGCAACCAGCGAGTCCACATCGTCAGCATTCACAGCACGAGCTTCAAGTTTCTTACTTGAATCTTTCAGGTTGTTACGACCATGAATCGACTCAATGATCTTTTCACACTTGTCTAAAGTGCGAGAAGCGATAGTAATGTCACCTAGAACATCGTTGTTTTGTGCTGCTTTGTGTGCAATTACCCAGCCTACGCCGCCTGCACCAATTTGTAAAATTGCCATAGTTTTCCGTTACCTTTATTGCGCTAGCTCAGCCGCTAGAGTGTTGATTTTAGATAGTAAAGATTCAAAATCTGACATCTTCAGACATGGGTTAAGAATCGTGAATTTCAGCGCGGTTTTGCCATCTACGATTGTTTCACCCAGGACTGCCACACCGCGAGTCAGTGCCTCCAGTCTCAGCGTTTTATTCAACTCATCCAGATCCGAACCTAGAGTAGAACGGAACAAGACAGTGGATAGTGAAGGTTCAGCCAATAGCTCGAAGCCCTCTGTATTACGCACTAAGTCAGCCACCTCAAGTGTTTGACCTAGAATGTGGTCGTACATCGCGCCTAGCGCTTTCGGACCCACGTTTTGCATCGTCATGAAGACTTTCAAAGCGTCAAAACGTTTAGTGGTTGCGATCGATTTGTCCACCAAGTTTGGCAGTTCGTCGTGTTCGCGGTTTAAGTAATCGGCATGGTGCAACAAGAACTTGAAGTTCTGCTTGTCGTTAACAAGCACAGCACCACAACTGATTGTTTGGTAAAACAATTTGTGGAAATCAACACTCACTGATTGCGCACGTTCAACGCCTTTCAAGCGCGCTTTCTGACTGCTCAGAATCAGAGCACCACCGTAAGCACCGTCAACGTGCATCCACAGATCGTGTTTTTCTGCCACGTCAGCAATGGTGTTCAAATCGTCAATCGCACCGTGGTCTGTCGTACCTGCCGTACCCACGACAGCAAATGGAATCAAACCTTCAGCTTTCGCCTGCTCTACCGCAGCTTCCAGCTTAGTCACATCCATTGTGCCATTTGCGTGTGCATCAATGGTCAGAACGGCTTTTTCGCCCAAGCCCATCCAAGAAGCGGATTTTTGCACTGTGAAGTGCGACTTCTTAGAACAGATAATGCGCAGTTTGTCAGCGTAATCTGGAAGACCAAGCTTCTGGATTGAGTGACCACTCAACTTGTCTGCAATCCAATCACGAGCCAGCATTAGGCCCATTTGGTTGCTTTGAGTACCGCCACTGGTGAAGATACCGTCTGCTTTCGCACCCAACTCATACTTGTCGCACAGCCAGTTAATTACTTTCTGTTCAACGTAAGTAGCTGATGAAGATTGATCCCATGAATCCATTGATTGGTTCAGTGCCGCGATCATTGCTTCTGCAGCCACCGCTGGCATTAGTGGTGGCGTGTGCAAATGCGCGATACAGTCAGGGTGCTGAGTAAAGATAGAGTTCTTAACAACGAGCTCTGTTGTTTCGTCGATGATCTCTTTTAGTGGCGCGTTTTTGTTGTCTAGATCAACCGCGTAAATCGCAGATTCTAACGCTTTCGGATCCATACCGGAGTACGGTGCATCCACTTCTTCAAACGCGTTCTTTAGTGCCGCAGTCGTGTGGTTCATCACCGAGGCGAACTCTTTACTGCCGTTTACGCCTGTGTGGATAAAGTGTTTTTTCCACTCGGCATTTTCTTCAACAGCTTTCAAATTGCCACCCGCAGCGAGAATCGCTTCTTCCAAAATACGTAGGGCAAAATCAATCTGCTCAAAAGAGATGATGAGAGGAGGAAGGAAACGGATAACCGAACCGTCACGACCGCCTTTCTCGACCATCAAACCGCGCTCTAGCGCAGCACGTTGAATGGCAAGAGTCAGTTGACCGTCAGACACAGGCTCACCAAACTTATTCAATTCTGAGCCTGGCTTACGAATTTCAACGCCCAGCATCAAGCCTTTGCCACGAACTTCCGCAATACAATCCACGCGTTGTTGAATTTTTTCCAAGCCGTGACGTAGGTACTGACCTGCCACATTTGCGTGTTCAACAAGGTTATCACGCGTGATAATTTCAAGCGCTTTTGCACCAGAAACCATCGCGAGCTGGTTACCACGGAAGGTGCCCGTGTGTTCACCCGGACGCCATGTGTCATGCTTTTTGTTAATCACTAGTAGCGACATTGGTAGGCCACCACCAATGGCTTTAGATAGACACAATACGTCAGGAACAATGCCCGCTTCTTCAAACGCAAAGTTATAACCTGATTTGCCGACGCCACACTGGATTTCGTCGAAAATCAATAGCATACCGTGTTCGTCACAGATACGACGAAGTTCACGTAACCAAAACGCTGGAGCAGGAATAACACCGCCTTCACCTTGAACAGGCTCAACAATGATTGCTGCAGGTTTCATGATACCTGCCTCGTCATCGTTAAGCAGACGTTCGATGTAGCGAATACTCGCTTTTGCACCTTCGTCACCACCCAGTCCAAACGGACAGCGTAGGCTGTATGGGAAAGGCATAAAATGCACATCCGACATCAAACCAGTACGACGAGCCTTGGTATTCAAGTTACCCATCATACCCATGGTGCCGTTAGTCATACCGTGGTATGCACCGCGGAAAGCAAACATGGTGTTACGACCAGTGGTTTGTTTCGCCAGTTTGATGGCCGCTTCCACAGCATCCGCGCCAGATGGGCCACAGAACTGAATCACACAGTTGTTGCCAAGCTCTTCAGGTAGGAAGGCTTTCACCGATTTGATGAAATTAGTTTTTGCTGTCGTCGCAATATCAAGCGTTTGATATGGAAGACCAGAATCGAGCTGCTCTTTTAGCGCTTGATTGATTTCCGGGTGGTTGTAACCCAGTGCCAAAGTACCCGCACCAGCAAGACAGTCCAAAAAGATCTGACCGCGAGTATCTTCCACTAGACAGCCATAAGCCTGCTTAATTGCGATAGGCAAACGGCGTGGGTAAGAACGTACTTCTGACTCGTGCTCAGCCTGATCAAGTAACACTTGATCTGGCGTTAAATCATAAATTCCTTCAACAACAGGAACTTGAGAAGAAAAGATAGTCGCGATAGTGTTAGTATCGACTTCAAAGGCGGTGCTCATACATTTTCCCTTGAAATAAAAAAATGATTCTCGCCCCCGGCGCACTCAGTAACTCTTAGTACGTAATTGGGACATGACCAAGCCTTCCGATTGGCGTTAAATAACGGGTACGGAATAGCGACCATTACATCGAATGGTAAAGTATCGGTCTTAAAATCAAGGCTCGGTAATGCTTCTGTTTTGCAAAACAGGGCATTCAGGAAGTATGAAGCTGATTAATGTGTGATTATTAAAAAAGTTCAACGTTGGGTTTCCCATTTACATGCCGCTGCTTAAGCAACATTAGTATCCCGTCTATCGACAAAAGGCTCTGTCGATACCTACCCTACGTAGTGTCACAATCAGCTTGAATGGTCACTACGCGTGTCCCCCAGAACTACTGTCCGAGATTGCGCGCGAATTTAGCACAATTAGAAATAGACTGGCAACAAGTTTTAATAATAATTTTGCCGATTAGCTCGCACTACGAAATGCAAGAATAGAGAATAACAAGAAGAAAACGGGACGAAACGAAGCACCACGGGCAACATCGACTTGAAGAATCGGTGAAAACAAAAAAGCCCAGCATTTCTGCTGAGCTTTCGTGTTTGGAGCGACACACGAGGTTCGAACTCGTGACCTCAACCTTGGCAAGGTTGCGCTCTACCAACTGAGCTAGTGTCGCATCTGTTCTCACGAACGATATTAAATGGTGCCCCGGGCCGGACTTGAACCGGCACGACTCGAAAGTCGAGGGATTTTAAATCCCTTGTGTCTACCAATTTCACCACCAGGGCACACAAAACTTGTTATGGCCTTCACCATCTCGATATCGCTTAACGCCATATCTTTAAATTTGGAGCGACACACGAGGTTCGAACTCGTGACCTCAACCTTGGCAAGGTTGCGCTCTACCAACTGAGCTAGTGTCGCAAATGGAGGCGCGTCCCGGAGTCGAACCGAGGTCCACGGATTTGCAATCCGCTGCATAGCCCCTCTGCCAACGCGCCTTACATCGCCCTTAAGAAGTTAGTCTCTCTTGGGTACGGGATGCATTCTACCCATTCATTAAAACGAGTCAACACTATTTTTTTGTTTTTTAAATCGTTTGAGCACAAAATGTGCTAAAAGCTGCAAATTGCTTATTTTAAAGGCAGATTTTTTCTAAATATAGTCAAGATTATCTAGAATAATCCTTGTCTTACACAACTTATACTTACGCCTTGCTCGCGAACTTCACGCATAAAAAAACGGGCTTGCGCCCGCTTTCTCAACATTAGTGATGTTCTTCATTCAACAAGTCATCTTTCGCAGCCATCAAGTACTGCACCATCGACCAGTAAGTAAGGAATGTGGCAATGTACAATGCGCCGAAACCTAACCAAACCATCCAATCGTCATAACGCCAAATTAATACCCATAGCGCAAACATTTGAGTCATGGTTTTTACTTTACCGACCCAAGAGACAGCAACGCTCGCTCGTTTGCCGATCTCTGCCATCCACTCACGCAGTGCTGAAATAATGATTTCCCTTGCGATCATGGTCACGGCTGGAATCGTTACCCAAATGGAATGGTAATGTTCTGTAATCAAAATCAAGGCGGTTGCCACTAGTACTTTATCCGCCACTGGATCGATAAACGCACCGAAACGAGACGTTTGACCCAGTTTTCTTGCTAACATCCCATCGAGCCAATCGGTAAAACCGGCAACCCAAAACACCATTGCCGCAGCAAAAGGAGCCCATGAATAGGGAAGATAAAACGCAACGACAAACACTGGGATGAGAAATAATCTCATTAGTGACAATATGTTGGGGATGTTCAAACGCATATTATTATTCTCTTACACTTTGCGCGCTAATGGTGCTGGATTTTCACTATTGTTTCAATGCTTGATAGATAATTTCTGCCAAAGAGTGACTGATGCCCGGCACTTTGGCGATTTCTTCAACACTTGCACGCTTGAGCTCTTGTAAGCCTCCCGTGTATTTCAACAGCGCCTGACGGCGTTTGGGCCCTACGCCTTCAATGCCCTCTAACGCACTCGTTTTACGCGTTTTTCCGCGCTTCGCTCTGTGCCCTGCGATGGCATGATTGTGGCTTTCATCACGGATGTGCTGGATTAAATGTAGAGCCGGATCATCACTTGGCAAATGAAACTCATCGCCATCAACCGTAATCAAAGTTTCCAAACCTGGTTTACGAGTGACCCCTTTTGCGATACCGATCATCACGGGTCGCTTCGGCCAATCTCCCCAGTATTGCACGATGATTTCGTGTGCTCGATTAAGTTGCCCTTTACCACCATCAATAAAAATAATGTCTGGAATTTTCTCGACATCCAGTTGTTTGGCGTAACGACGCTCTAAAGCTTGCCCCATGGCTGCATAGTCGTCACCACCAGTGATTCCGGTAATGTTGTAGCGACGATACTCTTGCTTTACCGGACCTTCACTGTTGAACACCACGCATGAGGCAATCGTGCTTTCACCCATGGTATGAGAAATATCGAAACACTCCATGCGAGCAATCGAGTCCATCGCAAGAACGTCACGTAACGCCTTAAAGCGTTGATTAATCGTCATCTTATGATTGATTTTGGTCGTCATTGCCGTCAGCGCATTGGTATTGGACAATTTGAGGTAACGACCACGTGACCCTGATGGCGAGGTATGAAATTGTACTTTCCGCCCAGCGACATCACTGAGAGCCAACTGAATCGCCTCAACATCCGCAGCCAGTTCCTGATTTAGAATGATGCGCGATGGAATCGTCCGAGCTTCGTTGTGGCTCAAATAGTATTGCGTCAAAAAGCTGTCAAACACTTCTTGCGCATTGGTGTTTTGAGGAATCTTGGGAAAATGACTGCGACTTCCCAGTACCTTACCTTGGCGAATCATCAAGATATGGATGCATGCAATGCCATTTTCTTGTGCAAAACCGAGCACATCCATATCTTCTTGGCTATCTTCCGAAACATATTGTTGTTCCTGAACACGACGAATCGCTTGGATCTGATCACGAAATTTTGCCGCATCCTCAAACTTAAGTTGCTGGCTCGCAATCTCCATTTTTTGCACTAGGAGCTCTAGAACTTGGTTATCTTTACCTTGTAAAAATAGACGTAAGTAACCCACCAGCTCTGCATAGTCGACATCAGAAATGACACTGCTGACACAAGGGCCCGCACAGCGACCAATCTGGTACATCAAACAAGGACGCGTTCGGTTAGCATAAACGGTGTCTTCACACTGTCTCACCGGGAAAATTTTCTGGATCAAGTGCAAGGTTTCACGTACTGCACCTGAGTCCGGATAAGGTCCGAAATACTCGCCTTTTCTCTTCTTAGCACCACGATGCAGAGAGACCCTAGGATGGCGATGGGCACTAAGGAAAATATAGGGATAAGACTTATCGTCTCGCAGCAGGACATTATACTTCGGCAAATATTGCTTAATGTAATTATGCTCAAGAATCAGCGCTTCCGTTTCGGTGTGCGTCACGGTCACATCAATTTTGGCAATATTACTCACCAATGCTTTGGTTTTTTCGCTGTCAACTTTTTTGCGGAAATAGCTTGAGAGGCGTTTTTTGAGATCTTTGGCTTTACCGACATAAATAACAACAGCCTCGGCGTTATACATACGATAAACGCCAGGCTGATGAGTTACTGTCTTGAGGAAAGATACCGAATCAAAAATTTGAGTCACACTAGAGAGTCTCGGTATCTAACATTCCGTGGCGAATCGCCAAATGGGTCAACTCTACGTCACCATTAATCGATAGCTTGCTAAACAAACGATAACGATAGCTGTTGACAGTTTTAGGACTGAGATTTAACTGCTCAGAAATATCTGTCACTTTCTGACCTTTCGTGATCATCATCATGATCTGAAGCTCACGCTCAGACAGATCCTTGAAAGGGTTTTCGGACGCAGGCGAAAACTGGCTTAACGCCATTTGCTGCGCAATTTCTGGTGAAATATAACGTTGCCCACTATGGACAATACGAATTGCATTCACCATTTCATCTGGGCCAGCGCCTTTGGTCAAATAACCAGAAGCCCCCGCTTGCATCACTTTAGTTGGAAACGGATTTTCCGTATGAACAGTTAAGACGATGATTTTTACATCTGGATTAACACGCAAAATTTTCTTGGTAGCTTCCAAGCCGCCAATACCAGGCATGTTCATATCCATTAAAACGACGTCTGCATGATTGCTACGACACCATTTTACCGCATTTTCACCGCTATCAGCTTCTCCTGCTACGTTCATTCCACGGACGTCTTCAATAATACGTCGTATCCCTGTGCGAACCAGCTCGTGATCATCTACAAGGAAAACATTGATCAAACTTGTATCTCCACACTATTAATTGGCTCTGTTCCACATCAAGTGTGGATATCAGTACAGTTGCCTATATTACCGCATTTACCGAGCTCGGTACTTCTATGAATATGTGCCGAAACGCAAACTTTAGCAAGGACTTATTGGATGCGAGAGCAAATATCAAAGGTCACTCTAACAATTTTGTTTTTAAAAGGAGACACTTACTTCGGAGCAATCGTCAGGAATTTTATCTCCATCATATTTATCACGCTCTAGGCGTACAAACTTTAAGCAAATGTGCAAGAAAAACCACTTAATTTCACGCGTTTGAGTGACAATTTGCTAACATCAGGGCAGTTGTTCTTAATTGGAATTCGGATTTGACCATCACTCACGGTTTTGTCTTAACTCGACATGCACGCGATCGCTTTTCAGGCACTCAAATTGAACTGTGGCTCTCGACAGAAGATGGGCCGCACCAATTGCTTATTGATGGCGAAAAACCGGTGTTTTTCATCGATGATACTCAGCGTGAAGATGCCCAACGCTTAGCAAGTGAACACCATCCCGATGTTAAAGTGGAATTCAAACCTCTTCCATTGAAAGACTTCTCACACACCCCTATGGCAGCGTGTTACTGTCAAACCAATCGAGATGCTTATACCCTCTCATCATTACTTACTCAACACGACATTACGGTGTTGGAGTCAGACATTCGCCTTGCCGATCGCTACTTAATGGAACGCTTTATCCGCGGATCTTTGGCGTTTACTGGTACTTTTAAAACGCAAAATGCCCATGTTCAAGTCACCAATGCCAAGTGTCGGCAAGGGGATTACACGCCAACGCTTAAAATGGTTTCACTCGATTTAGAGTGTTCAGAAAAAGGGATTCTTTATTCCATCGGTTTAGATAGCCCGATGGATAGCCGAGTGATCATGATTGGTGAGCCCGAAGCGGCCGACACACCCATTCAGTGGGTCCAAGATGAAAAACAATTACTGCTTGCTTTGATTGCTTGGTTTGAGCAATTTGACCCAGATGTTATCGTCGGCTGGAATGTCATTGATTTTGACTTTCGATTACTGCAAAAGCGCGCAGAGTGGCATCAGTTGAAACTGACTCTCGGCCGAGGCAACCAAACTAGCTATTTCCGCTCATCGAGCCAAAGCCAACAGGCATTTATTACCATTCCCGGCCGCGTTGTCCTAGATGGCATTGATACCTTAAAAACCGCCACCTACCACTTTCGTTCTTGGTCGTTGGAGTCGGTTTCACGAGAACTATTGGGCGAAGGTAAAGCGATTCACAATGTGCACGATCGCATGGCCGAAATTAATCACATGTTTCGCCACGACAAGCCTTCCCTCGCGAAATACAACTTACAAGATTGCGTCTTGGTCAATCGTATTTTCGCTCACACTCATCTGCTCGAGTACGTGATTGAACGGTCTAAATTAACGGGCGTCGAACTGGATCGTGTCGGGGGCTCTGTGGCGGCCTTTACCAACCTCTACCTACCGCAATTGCATCGCGCAGGTTACATTGCGCCCAATTTACAGCCTGAGAATTGGGTTGCGAGCCCTGGTGGTTACGTTATGGACTCGCTGCCCGGACTTTACGATTCTGTTTTAGTGCTCGATTTTAAGAGTCTTTATCCATCGATTATTCGATCGTTTCTGATCGACCCACTTGGGTTAGTTGAAGGGCTTAAATTAGAAAGTGGCAAAGCGCCACACCAAGCCGTTCCGGGCTTTCGTGGTGGCCAGTTTCATCGCACTAAGCACTTTCTGCCCGAGATGATCGAGACATTGTGGCATGCTCGAGATGTCGCGAAACGCAACAACGACAAAGCCTTCTCTCAAGCAATTAAGATCATCATGAACTCATTTTATGGGGTACTTGGCTCATCGGGCTGCCGTTTTTTTGATACTCGGTTGGCCTCAAGCATCACGATGCGCGGGCATGAGATCATGAAGCAGACAAAATTGCTGATTGAACAGCAGGGCTATCAAGTCATTTATGGTGACACGGACTCAACCTTTGTTTCGCTCAATGGTCGTTTCGAGCAGCCAGAAGCCGATGCAATTGGTCGCCAATTGGTTAGCCTGATTAACCAATGGTGGAAGCAACATCTTGAGCAAGAGTTCAATTTAAACTCCATCCTTGAACTTGAATACGAAACCCACTATCGCAAATTTTTGATGCCAACCATCCGTGGCGCCGAAACAGGCTCGAAGAAACGGTATGCAGGATTGATTCAACAAGGCAGCGAAGAGAGAATCGTATTTAAAGGCTTAGAAAGTGCGAGAACGGACTGGACGCCATTGGCACAACGTTTCCAGCACCAACTCTATATGATGATCTTTCACGACCAAGATCCGACTGACTATGTGCGTGAGATGGTTGAACAAACTCGAGCGGGGGCATTTGATGATGAGCTGGTCTATCAAAAACGCTTACGCAGAAAACTCAGTGACTATCAGAAAAACGTTCCGCCTCAAGTTCGGGCGGCAAGAATGGCCGACGAAATCAATGCGCGCTTAGGGCGACCACTTCAATATCAAAATCGAGCACGTATTGAGTATCTCATTACGCTCAATGGGCCAGAACCCAAGGAATACCAATCCAGCGCGATCGATTACCAACATTATGTCGATAAACAGCTCAAACCGGTTGCCGATGCCATTCTACCTTTTATTGGTAAAGACTTTAGCCAGTTAGCCGATGCGCAATTAGGTCTTTTCTAATCCACTTCCACGACTGGAGTGAGTCGGTTGGCGTTGATGCAGTATTGGATAAATGAGTTGTGTTGCAATGAACGGCTGTAATACCAGCCCTGTATCGAGATGTGCTCTTTCGCGGGAATGTGGTTCAATTGCTGTTGCGATTCAACCCCTTCAATAACCACTTCTAGTCCCAGTTGCTCGGCCACAGAAAGAAGGCTCATGAACACTTTTTTTCCTTTCTCGTTATCAAGTGCCAAAACAAAGGAACGATCGACTTTAATCGCGTCGACTTCAAATCGATTGAGGTAAGACAACGAGGAGAAACCCGTCCCAAAGTCATCAATATACACCGCTACGCCCAATTGATGTAGCAGGTTAAAAGAACGCGCCAGTACCTGCTCATCCACCAGCAACGTCTCTTCGGTGATTTCAATGTGTACTTGTGACGCGACAGGAGCCAAAATGTATTCCAGTTTATCCATACACTCTTGGTCAGCAAGAAAAGCAGGGGTAAGGTTGATGCTAACAGGCACATACAAGCCAATGCGGTTCCACTCTTGAATGTCTTTTGCGACCGTTTTCAGCACCCAAAGATCCACATCTTTCATCAAGCCCGCTTCTTCGAGCCATGGCAAGAACGTACCGGGATACACCAGCGTGCCATCGGGTTCGATAGCTCGAATTAACGCTTCACAACCAACCACACGGCCGGTTTGATGAGAAACTTGCGGTTGATATTCCAGGCAAAACTCTTTGCTACCAATGTGCTCTAATCGTTGTTCAACTTCCTGAGCACGGCGAGCGCGATCATTTGCAGTCGCAATGGGGTCATCTTTTAATGTGTCCGCTTCTTCTCTGCGTCTCACGTACACCGTATCAAGAAAATCAATTTTGATTTCGCGATTGCTGTACAACCGATTGAGGTTTCTCACCGATGGATAGTAGATCACCACACCAACGGCAATGTTAAAGAGTTGCAGCAGCACCCCACCCCAGTCACCAGATGTTGCTAACCACGCGTTAATAATAATTGGCGCATTAAAAGGCACACTTGCGCTTGGCACGTTGATAACACCGACTTCAATCGCAAGCAAGGTCGTCACCACGTGCACCGCCGGTGTTAAAAAAAACGGTAAAAACATACGTGGATTCAAAATAATGGGCAGACCAAACAGCAAAATTTCATTGACGTTAATTAAGCCAATAGGGATAGAGGCGATCGCTATTAATTTGAGACTTTTCTGCTTCGCAAACAATAACATGGCGATGACTAATGACAGTGTTGCTCCGCTCCCTCCAATGAAGACAAAGGTCCCCATCATGGAAAGGTTCATCGCATAATGTCCTTCACCTCCGGCGACAAAGGTGGAATAGTTCAACGAACTTGCTTGCTGTAACAGCTCAACCAGTGGCAACAGTGCGTAGTAACCGTGAACACCGAGGAACCATAACAACGAGTTCATCGCGGCAAAGGTGATACCAAACTCATACGGCTCATTGGCATAATCGAGTTGTACTAATTTCAACCCATCACCAAAGCTGATCATGCTGAATATTAAGTAATTAATCACCACGACAATAAACGCAGTTAGCAGTGCGGGTAAAACAAGATTCAACGATTCTTTGACCAGCTTACCTCCACTGTCGGAGTTGGTGATGCGCAATTGAGGCACGTGCAGCAAATGCGCCAAGATAGGAATCGCGTACAGCGGCGTCACAATCGCAATGACGATGTGAAACATTTTCAACGTGTCATCAGCGGGTACGACATGACCAACAATAAGGAGAAAAATAATCGAAAGTAGGGCCATCGGTGGGCGAGCTAATTTCCATTGCATCGCCAGCACATAAGAGATGGTCGCCGTCATAAGATAGGGAAAAAACGCCGCAATCGCGTTATGCACATCATACAGTGCATTGATCCAGCCACTTCGACCACCGCCAACAAACTCCCCCATACTGGCAAAGAACAGCGCAAAAGCCGATAACATCAAACAGGGAATCAGCCAAATCATCCCTTCGCGAATTGCCTGCAATGATGGGGCGAGTCGTTTGCTCACCTTCTTCAAATTGATGCCAACGACCGTCCACGATAAGCTTGCCTGCTTTTCCATGTGCTGATCCTGTAATCGCCTTCACCTTTTAAAGTTAGCACAGAACAGCAGATAGACTACATTAGTAATCACTAAATCATCAATTGAGAACGGTATGATTAGCCGATTTTAAATTCCGTTTTTTGATATTGCTTCACTAGCCACTCACCAAACCCATCCAATAGCCCTATAACCGAACGTTTGGGAATGGCTTGACCCGCCAACAATATCGTTAGACGACGAATCTCGACTTCTTTTTCTGGATGGTATTGAAGGAATTGGCGGCCACACTCTAATGGGTCGTCGTACCAACGCTGATCTTTGTACATCACCAATGAATAGCTTGCCCGCAAAAGTTTTTTAGCGATGACCTTTTGCGGTTCAATTTGTTGCTCAACGGAAGTCGCGCGAGCAATTTTGTTGCGATATACCGCAAGCCAATCCTCGACATCCATATTCCAATGCTTAGCGATTTCCCAACTAGGAACATATTCACCAAAACACTCCGCAAGATCACTACCATACACACAGACACAGCAGTGTTTGAGCATAAAGCCCCAAGTAAAAAGACTGTCTAAAGAAGCAATGTCTCGTACTTCCGCCGTTTTTACCGCCACTCCGGTCACTTGGGGAAAACTTTTTTGCACGCGCCATTTCAACGTGTTAAATACCGTGGCTCTTTGCTCGGTAAATGGACGATGGGTAACCACAACAATATCGAGATTCGACTTGCCTTCCTGCGCCGTTTTCCTTGCGACACTGCCATAAACATAGACGCTGTGGAGGTTGTCTCCCAAGCCACTTTTTAGGCACATCAATACATCTTTGATAACGGGCTCAAATTTCGCTTGGAAAGGTTGTTTGGGATCGATAACAGGTAGAGTCATTAATCGGATACGAAGTTGATAATTCTAAGAAACGCCCAATCTTCGCTTAGCTTACACGAGGAATCAAGCCTTGAGTGCGCAACTGATCTCGGTCGTCGCGACATTCAGATACAAGAGTAAGACTTTGGTGCGCAAATAGACAAGTTATTCGATTCCAGTACTCGCAAGTTACGCAGAGTTGAGTATATAATTCGGCGATTTTGATCAACCCTAAAACGCGATAGGAACTGATATGCCAAAGGCAAGTGAAATTAAAAAAGGTTTTGCAATTGAATCTAACGGCAAAACCCTTCTGGTTAAAGACATCGAAGTAACAACTCCAGGTGGCCGTGGTGGTTCTAAGATCTACAAAATGCGTTGTACCGATCTAGCAACTGGCGCTCGCGTCGAAGAGCGTTACAAATCTGATGACGTGGTAGAAACGGTGGAAATGAACAAAAAAGCTGTGTCATTTTCTTACGTCGACGGCGATGACTACATCTTCATGGATAACGCAGACTACTCTCAATACGTTTTCAAACACGCTGACGTTGAAGATGATCTGTTGTTCATCAACGAAGATACTCAAGGTATCCACGTTATCCTAGTTAACGGTGAATCCGTAGGCCTAGAGCTTCCTTCATCTGTTGAACTTGTGATTGAAGAGACCGATCCATCAATCAAAGGCGCTTCTGCATCTGCTCGTACTAAACCTGCTCGCCTATCAACTGGCTTAGTAGTACAAGTACCTGAGTACATTGCAACAGGTGATCGCGTGATCATCAACACGGCAGAACGTAAGTACATGAGCCGAGCGTAAGCATGGCAGATTTAATCTCTTACGATGATGCGATAGACGCGGCTTACGACATTTTTCTCGAAATGGCGCCTGATAACCTAGAGCCAGTCGATGTCATTCTGTTTACTGCACAATTTGATGATCGTGGCGCTGCTGAGCTGGTTGATATCAGCGATGATTGGGCTGGTCACGTTGGCTTTGACGTTGACAAAGAGATCTACGCAGAAGTACGCATTGGTCTCGTTAATGAAGAAAATGATGTCCTAGACGATGTGTTTGCTCGCATGCTGATTAGCCGCGATCCAGACCAAAAGTTCTGTCACATTCTCTGGAAACGAGATTAAGAAGCAAAAAAGGCTTGCCAATGGCAAGCCTTTTCATTTCTGCTCGTTCTCTTAGCGCTGTGGCTTAGAGCGGCTACCCGCTTGGTTGCGGCTATTGGTTTTGTTTGTTTGACCATCGGCCTTACTTGGCTTGCGTCGTGCCGCATTGTTGCTGCGACCTTTTGGCGTACTCACGCGCTCTTCATGACGTTTTACCGCGCGGCGAATCTTCTGACTACGGGCACGGTCACGCTTACGTGATGAGTTATTCAACTCAATCATGGTCTCTTTCTCTGGACGAAGCTCTACCAACTCGCGTAGGTAGTTCACGTCTTTCAGCTCAAGCTCCATCCAACCGCCACGTGGCAGTTTCTTATCAAGATAAATGTCACCATAACGTACACGTTTTAAGCGGCTTACTGTGCAATCCTGAGATTCCCAAAGACGACGAACCTCACGGTTACGACCTTCATTGATCACCACGTAAAACGTATGGTTCATACCTTCACCGCCAGTATAAACCACGTCTTCAAAGCGAGCTAAACCATCATCGAGCTCAACGCCGTTAACGAGGTTACGTACCTTGTGCTCATTCACTTCGCCAAACACGCGAACTAGGTATTCACGTTCAACTTGACGACTTGGGTGCATTAGGCGATTTGCCAATTCACCATCAGTGGTAAAAAGCAACAAACCAGAGGTGTTTGCATCAAGACGACCAACAGAGATCCAGCGAGAGCCACGGATTTTTGGTAGACGATCAAAAACAGTACGGCGACCTTCTGGGTCGTGACGCGTACAGAGCTCACCTTCAGGTTTGTAGTATGCCAACACTCGGCAAATCACCTCTTCCTGAGCTTTCACGGACACAACGTGACCATCGATGCGCACTACTGCTTGCTCATCTTCTAGTCGTTCGCCCAGTTTCGCGACGATACCGTTCACACTCACACGTCCTGATTTGATTAATGCTTCCAATTCACGACGTGAGCCATGACCAGCTCGTGCCAAAACTTTCTGTAATTTTTCGTTCATTTATCTACCTAAATTGTCGTCTTCTCAGACGTCTTAGTCTTACCAAGCTAGACCCGTTTACAATGTCTACCCGATGCTCGGAATCGAGGCGCCGATTATACGGGAAAATTTCATTCAATGTAAGATCTCCCCTTCGACGAGCTGTGGAAAACTGCGCATATCCATCCGTGATATCGAGTCAGTTAACCATCTAAGAGTATTAGAAATACCATACTCCACCACCACCAATTTCCTACTTTGGTTCATGGGTCTACTTTTCGGACACTGATAAAATTATCAAGCAATTTTATGTAACGCTTGCAGTCAATATCATCACAAAACAAAAGGAATAATCTATGTCTGGAACAACGGTTGATTTGAACTGGATATTTGGTACCGCACAAGACGACGATCTGAAAGGCACCGTAGGATCGGAAACCACTGATATATTCTTTGGCTTTGGAGGTGACGATAAGTTCGTCGGCTTCGGGGGAAACGACTATATTTTTGGCGGATGGGGTAACGATACCCTGCTAGGCGGTCGTGGTAATGATTTCATTTCCGGCGGCTCAGGAAATGACTTTCTCTCCGGAGGTTTAGGTAATGACACCCTCTTTGGCGGAAGCGGTGACGACATCATTTATGACTACGAAGGGAATAACTTTCTCAGCGGCGGTTGGGGTAATGACACGCTGGTCGTAGGACACGGCGATTCAATGCTCAGCGGTGGTTGCGGAAAGGACACGTTTGTTCTCACCAACCATTTGCCGATCAACGTACACGATCAACAAGTGCCAGTGAATGACATTGAAGTCAAAGCCGAGATCCTCGACTTTAATCTGTGCTACGACAAAATTTCGTTCAATATCGGCAAAGATACCAATGGAGATGGTATTCGCGACACCTTTCTTCAGTCACGAGATGAGCTTGATCTCTCGTTCAATCAATGGGGAGACGCTGTATTCTCCAGCGAAGAATGGGGAGTCGAACTCACCCTCACAGGCATTTCTCAATACGATATGAATTGGATTGATCATTACGGTATTGAGCTGTTTGATTTTGCTTGATAAGTGCGAGTATCGTCACTTAAAAACAAAGGGAAGCTAAGCTTCCCTTTGAACTATACGTCATCACTAACATCATTACTCAAATGGTGCTGGGTCACCAGAGCCAATACGTGCAACAACCGCATCACCTTCACTAAAGTCAATCACCGTCGTTGGTTGCTCGCCCAAGTAACCCCCGTTAAGAATCACATCAACCGCGTGTTCAAGTTTATCGCGGATCTCTTCTGGATCGGCTTCCGTTACCTCTTTGCCTGGCAAAATCAGTGATGTCGACATCAATGGCTCACCCAACGCATCAAGCAGATCTAGGGCAATACGGTTATCGGGTACACGAATACCTATGGTCTTACGCTTAGCGTTCATCAAACGACGCGGCACTTCTTTGGTCCCTTTAAAAATAAAGGTGTAAGGACCTGGAGTGTTGTTCTTTAACAAACGAAACGCCGTGTTATCCACACGTGCGTAAATGGACAACTCTGAAAGGTCACGGCACAACAGTGTGAAGTTGTGTTTTTCGTCTAAGCGACGGATCTGGCAAATTCTGTCTAATGCTTGCTTGTTTTCTAATTGACAGCCCAACGCGTATCCTGAATCGGTTGGATACACCACCACTCCGCCATTTCGAATGATTGCTACGGCTTGATTAATCAAGCGAGCCTGTGGGTTTTCTGGATGAACGTAAAAAAACTGGCTCATGGTAATTCCTCATTATCGAACCTCTCGGCTCTATAGCTCTGGGGCAATCGTAGACACGGTTTGAATTTTGTCTACCGGTTCTAAACCCCAATCTTTCCACACTGGTTCAACCCCCGCGGGTAACCAGAGGTTTCTTCCCAATTCCATCCACGGAGACGGATAATGAAAATCACTGCCTTGGGAAGCTAATAGTTTGTATTGTATTGCATAATCAGCCAAATTGCGCCTTTCTTGCTGCGATTGTTGTGGCTGCGCTACTTCCATCGCATCGCCACCGGCCTCGACAAAGGCTTGTAACAAGCGTTTCAACCATTTCGCCGTCAAGTTGTATCGCGCTGGGTGTGCAAGCACCGCTTGGCCCCCTGCGGCATGAATGGCTTTCACTGCGTCATCAATTGAACACCAGTTTGGCGGGACATAACCCGGGTTGTTACGCGTTAAGTATTTTTTAAACACCTGCTGCATCGTTTTGGCATAACCATTATCCACCAGCCATTTGGCAAAGTGAGCACGGGTAATCGGCGCTCCATCAGCGATTTGTCGCACCTCTTCGAGCACACCTTCCCGTGTCGCTTTTTGCAAACGTTGTGCAATCAGCTCAGCGCGGTTAACACGATGTTCTTGTTGCTGCTCAATCAGTTGATTCAGTGTCATGTTGTTAGGATCAACATTTAATCCCACGACATGGATGTCTTTATTCTGCCAAACCGTGGATATTTCAATGCCATTAATGATTTTAATTGGCAATTGCTTCTCATCGACATAACGATGTATTTCCGCCAACGCTTCTACCGTATCATGATCGGTCACCGCGAGCACATCCAAGTCAAACGTAAGGGCTCGCTCGATGAGTTCTTGCGGTGAAAAACGACCATCCGAGGCCGTCGTGTGGCTATGTAAATCTATTCTCATATATTTGCTACTAGGGGGTTGACTTTTTACCCTTGCACTAGTTAACTAGTACACAAATACAAAGTACCTGACTATAGGGCCGACCATGTTACAAGAATTTAACCACAACCAGAAAGCGAAACTTGCTCTGCATAACGAGAATGTCAATGCAGCAGAGCTCGCTTGGTGGCGCACTTGGACAAGTTCTTGGTGGGCTAACGTGTACTTTTAATAAAGAAAATGAATCACACAAAGCCCGCTAACCATGCGGGCTTTTTATTTTGTTGCACATCTCACAATCAACTGATTAAACATTCATCAAAACGAACAAATTCTGCGTTGGGTGAACGTTTGCTTTGTGCGAGTATGTACAGCAGGAAGACAAAGAATTGAATAATAAGGAGGTCTTGTGAACAAGGCCATTAACATCACCACACTAGGACAGCTAGAGCTTCTGTCAACGACGGTTCCTTACCATTCGGATCCTACGCGCCTTTTTCACACTTTGTGTGAAAACAAGCGCGATAGCTTATTGCTCGAATCAGCTGAAATCGATTCAAAACAAGATCTTAAAAGCTTACTGATTGTCGATTCCGCGGTACGTATGGTTTGCCATGGCCATGTCGTGACCATGACGGCACTCAGTGACAACGGCAAGAATCTGTTAACGCATTTGACAAAGAATGTCGCGCAAGAGGTTGAACATCAGTTTGATGGACAACAACTTACTCTCACCTTCTCAAGCCCAGATGACCGCCTAGATGAAGACTCTCGCTTACGTGAAGCCTCTAGTTTCGACGCATTGAGACTGGTTCAACACAGTTTTGATTTGGCGGAAAAAGACAAGCACGCGATCTTTATCGGCGGTCTGTTTGCCTATGACTTGGTGGCCAACTTTGAACCACTGGGTGAAGCCCACGCAATAAATCAATGTCCTGACTATGTCTTCTACGTGGCAGAAACGCTGATGGTGGTCGACCACCAGACCGAGAGTTGCCATTTACAAGCAACGCTTTTTGCAGACGACTCACAAAAAGAAGCACTAAATCAGCGTATTGAACAAATCCGCACTCTGTGTGCTACCCCGAAAGCGCTACCTAAAGCCATTCATCTCGATAAGGTTGAGGTCGATACCAATATCAGCGATGACGCCTTTTGCCAAGTGGTACGCGACCTAAAGCAATACGTAGTCAAAGGCGACATTTTCCAAGTCGTACCATCACGCCGCTTTACCCTGCCCTGCCCGTCACCATTGGCGGCGTATAAAGAGCTCAAAGTCAGCAACCCAAGCCCTTACATGTTTTACATGCAAGATGAACTCTTTACGTTGTTTGGCGCATCACCGGAAAGCGCGTTGAAATATGAAACGCAAACCAATCAGGTGGAGATCTACCCCATTGCTGGTACTCGACGCCGTGGCAAGCGAGCCAATGGTGAGATCGATTTCGACCTCGATAGTCGAATTGAACTCGAACTTCGCACTGACAAGAAAGAAAACGCCGAGCACATGATGTTGGTGGATCTCGCTCGAAATGATGTCGCACGCATTTCTCGCGCAGGGACACGCCACGTCGCCGATTTACTTAAAGTGGACCGCTACAGCCATGTGATGCACTTGGTCTCACGCGTTGTTGGACAATTACGTGACGATCTTGACGCACTACACGCCTACCAAGCGTGTATGAATATGGGCACATTAACGGGCGCTCCGAAAATTCGTGCCATGCAATTGATTCGTGATGTTGAAGGGGCTCGCCGTGGCAGTTACGGTGGGGCTGTCGGTTACCTCACTGGCGAAGGGACACTGGATACCTGTATCGTGATTCGTTCGGCTTACGTTGAAAACGGCATTGCACAAGTGCAAGCCGGTGCCGGAGTGGTCTTTGATTCCGCCCCCCAAGCCGAAGCCGATGAGACGCGCGGCAAAGCTCAGGCAGTCATCTCTGCCATTCAGAAAGCCCACAAGGAGTCGTAAAGATGGCGGACATTGTATTTATCGATAACTTCGATTCATTTACCTACAACTTGGTTGATCAGTTCCGCTCTTTAGGCCACCAAGTAAAGATTTACCGCAATAGTATTGCCACAGACACTATTGTAGACGCGATTGAGCAACTCGAGCGCCCAGTGGTGCTGCTCTCTCCAGGGCCAGGCGCGCCATCAGAGGCGGGCTGTATGCCAGAGTTAATTGCTCGCGTCAAAGGCAAAGTCCCAGTGATTGGCATTTGTCTCGGCCATCAGGCAATTGTGGAAGCCTACGGCGGCACCGTGGCTGGCGCAGGCGAGATCATCCATGGCAAAGTCTCGATGATGGAGCACCAAAGCCATGCGATTTATCAAGGGTTGCCATCCCCACTGGCTATTGCGCGCTACCACTCGTTGGTGGCAACACACGTACCGCAAACACTGACCGTAACCGCCGAAGTGAATGGCCTTGTTATGTCGGTGGTTAACGAAGAAGACAAAGTGTGCGGTTTTCAATTTCACCCAGAGTCCATCATGACGACACAAGGTGCGACGTTGTTAGCCAACGCGATTAACTGGGCATTAGCATAAGGATTGGGAGAAAAGATTATGGAAGCCATCATCAACAAACTGTATCAGCAAGCATCTCTGACAGAGCAAGAGAGCCAACAACTTTTCGACACCATTATTCGCGGCGAGTTAGACCCCATTCTCATGGCTTCGGCCCTAACCGCACTGAAAATCAAAGGGGAAACACCCGATGAAATTGCCGGTGCAGCCAAAGCATTACTTGCCAATGCGCAACCTTTCCCGCGTCCTGATTACGATTTTGCCGACATCGTGGGCACGGGTGGCGATGGCCACAACACCATCAATATCTCGACAACCGCAGCCTTTGTGGCCGCAGCCTGTGGGTTGAAAGTCGCTAAGCATGGCAATCGCAGCGTTTCAAGTAAATCTGGCTCTTCCGATCTACTTGATTCATTTGGCATCAACCTCGCGATGAGTGCAGAAGATACTCGCTCAGCCGTCGATAACATTGGCGTCGCCTTTTTGTTTGCACCTCAATACCATAGCGGTGTGAAGCATGCGATGCCTGTGCGCCAAACCATGAAAACGCGCACCATCTTCAACATCTTAGGCCCTTTGATTAACCCTGCGCGCCCTAACATCGAACTGATGGGTGTATACAGCCAAGAACTGGTTCGCCCTATCGCAGAAACCATGTTGAAAATGGGCATGAAACGCGCCGCGGTCGTGCATGGCAGCGGCTTGGATGAAGTCGCTATTCATGGCGACACCTTGGTCGCAGAAATCAAAGATGGCGTGATTCACGAATACACTCTCACCCCAGCCGACTTTGGCGTCAATACACATCCATTGGAAGCGATTAAGGGTGGTGATCCGGAGGAAAACAAAGCCATCATCACTCACTTACTCACCGGAAAAGGAACGGAAGCTCAATTGAGTGCCGTTGCCGTCAACGTCGCCCTGCTCATGCGTCTTTTTGGTCATGAGGATCTTAAAGCCAATACGCAACAAGCGATCGACGTAATGAACTCTGGTAAAGCGTATCAACTGGTCGAAAAATTGGCTCAACACGCCTGAGGTTTATGATGACAAACAGCAACGAAAAACTGTCAGAACACGTTTCTCTGCAGGAAGCACAAATGGCGGAAGTCCTAGCCAAGATAGTTCGCGATAAATACCAGTGGGTAGCCGAGCGTAAACACGCGCAACCATTGGCCAGTTTTCAAGCCACATTGACACCATCGGATCGCAGCTTTTACCAAGCCTTGCGGGGCCAACGCACGGTATTCATTACCGAATGTAAGAAAGCCTCCCCATCAAAGGGATTGATCCGTGAAGATTTCGACTTGGATTACATCGCGTCGGTGTACAACCACCACGCAGATGCGATTTCGGTACTCACCGATGAGAAATACTTCCAAGGCAGCTTCGACTTTCTGCCCCGAGTGCGTCAGCAAGTGCGCCAGCCTGTGTTGTGTAAAGATTTTATGGTCGATAGCTATCAAGTTTATCTCGCTCGTCACTATCAAGCCGACGCCATTTTATTGATGTTGTCAGTCCTCAATGACGAGCAATATCAAACACTGGCAGATGTTGCCCACCAGTTGCAAATGGGTGTGCTGACAGAAATCAGTAATGACGAAGAGCTTGAGCGTGCTGTGAAGCTGGGGGCGAAGGTGATTGGCATTAACAACCGCAACTTACGTGACCTCACCACCGATTTGAATCGCACCAAAGTACTCGCGCCAACTTTGCGTCGCCTAGCACCAGAAGCGATTGTGATCTCGGAATCGGGCATTTACACCCACCAGCAAGTGCGCGATCTCGCCCAATACGCTGATGGCTTTTTGATCGGTAGCTCACTGATGGCAGAAAAAAACCTCGAGCTCGCGGTACGTAAAGTGACACTGGGTGAAAACAAAGTCTGTGGTCTCACTCATCCGGAGGAAGCCGCCAAAGCCTATCAAGCTGGCGCTGTCTTTGGTGGTTTGATTTTTGTAGAGCAATCCAAACGTGCTGTAAATATAGAGCAGGCAAGACTGACGATGAGTGGCGCTCCGCTCAATTATGTTGGCGTGTTCCAAAATCACCCCGTTACCTTGGTGGCCGAAACCGCAAACCAGCTGCAACTGCATGCGGTGCAATTACATGGCAACGAAGAAGCCGATTACATCGCACAACTGCGCAAGCAACTCAACGAATCGATTGAGATTTGGAAAGCCTATGGCGTGACCGACCAAGCACCGACTCTACTTACTCAAGATGTTGATCGTCATCTTTTCGATGCGCAAGTCGGCCAACAAAGCGGTGGAACAGGGACTACGTTTGATTGGGCTTTATTGGATGATCCAAGCCATATCATGTTGGCTGGCGGTCTCAATCCAGACAATGCACAAAAGGCAGCAAGCCTTGGATGTTTAGGACTGGATTTAAACTCTGGTGTTGAAGAAAGCCCTGGGAAAAAAGATCTGACGAAGCTGCAGCAAGCGTTTGCAGCCATCCGAAATTATTGATATTGATGATCTGAACCTGAGGTTCAGTGAAGAACAAATTCTGGCACATAGCCAAACACAATTAAGGAAGCAAACATGACTAAGTTAAATGCCTACTTTGGCGAATACGGCGGTCAGTACGTACCTCAGATTCTGGTACCCGCATTAGAGCAGCTCGAGCAAGCGTTCATTGACGCCCAAGAAGACCCAGATTTCCGCAGTGAGTTTATGGGGTTACTCCAAGAATACGCAGGCCGCCCAACCGCACTGACGCTGACGCGCAATCTAACCAAAGGCACCAAAACCAAACTGTACCTAAAACGTGAAGATTTACTGCACGGTGGCGCGCACAAAACCAACCAAGTACTTGGTCAAGCACTGTTGGCTAAACGCATGGGCAAAAACGAAATCATTGCTGAAACGGGCGCAGGCCAACATGGCGTTGCCACTGCACTTGCCTGCGCACTACTGGGCTTGAAGTGTCGCGTGTACATGGGAGCAAAAGACGTCGAGCGCCAAAGTCCTAACGTGTTTCGTATGAAGTTAATGGGCGCGACGGTGATTCCGGTGCACTCAGGTTCCGCCACACTGAAAGACGCATGTAATGAAGCATTGCGTGATTGGTCTGGTAGCTATGAAACCGCCCACTACTTATTGGGCACTGCCGCGGGTCCCCACCCTTTCCCAACCATCGTACGTGAGTTCCAACGTATGATTGGTGAAGAAACGAAGAATCAGATCCTCGCACGTGAAGGACGCCTGCCTGATGCAGTGATTGCTTGTGTGGGTGGCGGCTCAAACGCCATCGGTATGTTCGCCGACTTTATCGAAGAAGAAACGGTTCGCCTGATTGGTGTTGAACCTGCGGGCAAAGGCATTGATACCGACCAACATGGCGCGCCCTTAAAACATGGCAAAACTGGCATTTTCTTTGGTATGAAAGCGCCACTCATGCAAGATGAAAACGGCCAAGTCGAAGAGTCATACTCCGTTTCCGCAGGTCTCGATTTCCCATCAGTGGGTCCTCAACACGCTCACCTTAATGCCATTGGTCGCGCTGAATACGACAGCATCACCGATGATGAAGCGCTTGATGCGTTCCAAGAGTTGGCAAGAAGTGAGGGTATTATTCCTGCGTTAGAATCGTCTCACGCTTTGGCACATGCGCTGAAAATGGCCCGCAACAACCCAGAGAAAGAGCAGTTGTTGGTCGTTAACCTATCTGGTCGAGGTGACAAAGACATCTTTACCGTTCATGCCATTTTAGAAGAAAAAGGAGCAATCTAATGGACCGTTATCAAGCGACATTTGAGCGCCTCGCCGCGCAAAAACAAGGTGCCTTTGTTCCTTTTGTTACCGTGTGTGACCCTAACCCTGAACTCTCACTCAAGATCATGGATACCTTAGTTAAAGCGGGTGCCGATGCTCTTGAACTTGGCATTCCATTTTCTGATCCATTGGCCGACGGCCCAACGATCCAAGGCGCAAATATTCGCGCGCTGGATTCAGGCGCAACACCTGATATCTGTTTTGATTTGATCGGACAAATCCGAGCTAAATACCCAGATCTACCGATTGGCCTGTTGATGTACGCAAACTTGGTCTATTCACGTGGTATCGAGAATTTCTACCAACGTTGCGCTCAAGCAGGCATTGATTCTGTGTTGATCGCCGATGTCCCAACGAACGAAAGTGCAGAGTTTGTCGCGGCAGCCGAAAAGTTTGGTGTACATCCAATCTTTATCGCACCACCAACGGCCAGTGATGAAACACTAAAACAGGTTTCACAACTGGGTGGCGGTTATACCTATCTTCTCTCTCGAGCGGGGGTCACAGGAGCTGAAACAAAAGCCAACATGCCTGTGGGTGATATGCTTGCGAAGCTAGAACAATTTAATGCGCCACCTGCACTGTTGGGCTTTGGTATATCAGAGCCTGAACAAGTCAAACAGGCTATCGATGCGGGTGCGGCAGGTGCCATTTCAGGCTCTGCAGTGGTCAAAATCATCGAAAGTCACCTCAATGAACCTGACGCGATGTTAACGGCACTGGCAAACTTTGTTTCCAACATGAAGTCTGCAACACAAAAGTAACGTGGTAGACATCTAAACATCTATGAGATCGATTTCTTATCCACTAGTAGAAATCGATCTTTTTTTTAACATTCCAACTCACTTCCACCCCAGCTTATAAACGAGCCATCACTCAATAAAATGCCACCGTTATATAAGACCAAGCTATAGCAAACGTTTGCTTTCTGCTTAAAAAATTGTCAATCGTCAATAAAACGCCTGATATTCACGCCCTCGCTTCTTATCCCATATTGCTAAATGTGAAATAAACGTGTAAAAATCTGATCGAATATTTATCCAAAGAACACTTTTTCGTTCAGTGGGTAATTCTGGATTTTTAATATTTATTAGCACAGAGGTTATGGAAGTGTTAAAAGAAAAGAGTTTGTTACGCAACATTGGTGTGCAGGTTGTCATCGCCATGATCGTGGGTACTGCCGTTGGTGCCTTGATGGGTGATAGCGCCTCTATGTTTGCTCCACTGGGGGCCATCTTCATCAACCTGATCAAGATGCTGGTTATCCCTCTTGTTGCTGTTGCCCTAATTTCTGGCGCAGCGGGCCTAGGCAATAGTCAATCTGCTGGCAAGGTAGGTTTCGTGACACTGGGTTACTTCGGTCTAACATCTGCACTTGCCGTTGCACTTGCCCTGTTCATGGGTGAAGTCTTCAAGCCGGGCATGGGTATCGATGTTTCCGGTGTCGAAGGCATGTTCTCTGCTGAGTACGCTTCTAAAGGTGAACTTCCTACTTTTTGGGCTACCATCACAGGTATGATCCCAACCAACGTTTTCCAGTCACTTAATGAAGCCAACATCCTACAGATCCTCGTCTTCTGTCTATTTTTAGGTATCGCTATCTCTAAACAAGAGAAAGAGAAGCGTGAGCCAATCATGAATGGCGTAAACTGCATTGTTGATTCCATGGTTTGGATGATCAACAAAGTGATGGTCATCGCGCCTCTCGGTGTATTTGGCCTGATGGCAGAAGCCGTAGGTACGTTTGGTTTTGGCGCCCTGATGGTGGTGTTTAAACTGTTTGTGGTTTACGTTGCGGCGATTCTTATTTTTGGTTTCGTAGCTTACCCACTGATGATTCAGCTGTTTACTAAAACCTCTGCGAAGAAATTCATCAGTGCGATGAAAAAGCCACAAGCTGTTGCTCTGTCAACCGCTTCTTCAATGGCAACCCTGCCAGTCACCATGGATACCGTTGAGAAAGAACTGGGTGTTCGCAACTCGACCGCATCTTTCGTTTTGCCTCTAGGCGCAACGATCAACATGTCTGGTAACGCCATTTACTACGGCCTCGTCGCGATCTTCTTTGCTCAGCTATTCAACATCGATTTGAGCATGGGTGCTTACATTGCCATCATTGTGACCGCAACGCTCGGCGCAGTAGGTCAAGCAGGTGTTCCTGGTCCTTCTTTCCTCGTTGTTGCCGTCCTGCTCGCAGCGGGCATTCCAATCGAAGGTCTACCACTGTTGTTCGCTCTTGACCGTATCTTCGATATGATTCGTACCGCGCTCAACATCACTGGTGATGCAGCGTGTGCCGTCATTGTCGATGCACTGCTTGATGAAGAAAATGAAAAACAAGCTGAGATGAATAAGCAAGAAGCCTAATCGCAGTTTTTGCAAATTGATTCTCAAAACGGGGTGACCAATGCGTTACCCCTTTTTTATGCCTGCAGAAAGCGCCAAAGGCGGCAAACCGAAAGTGGCACTCATATTGCTTCTTGCTCATAACCATCAGAAGCGTCAAATTCATCACGCAGTTTGTGCTTCGACGCAGAATGAGGACAGCATTATGACGTTACATCGACGCACCTATTATGGCCTTATCCATCATGGCATGAAGGCACTACTGTTAGACCGCATTGGCCATTTTACCGAAGATGAGTATCACCACTACCTTGGCATAACCACCGGCAAAACGACGTGCTTTTCAATGACTGACGACGAACTTGAGGTGACCGTTGAGAATCTTCGCACCGAAGGCTATTTGGAAGACATGAAACGTGTCATCGCCCAATTTCAGGGGGCAGCTTAAGCGCGGCGAATCTTGGGAAGCCGCCGGGCTTCCTAAGCCTCCAATAACCCATCATTTACTTTCAAGGCTTCACATTGAGCCAGTTTTGTTTAGACTGTGGGCAATTCAATCGACAGGAACCTTTTTGCCACATGAAGCAAATACTTGATTTTATTCCTCTAATTATCTTTTTCGCCCTCTACAAGATGTATGATATCTATGTTGCAACAGGCGCTTTGATTGCAGCAACAGCCATTCAGATCGTTGTCACCTACGCCTTGTACAAGAAAGTTGAGAAGATGCAGTTAATTACCTTCTTAATGGTGGCCATTTTTGGTGGCATGACCATTTTCCTGCATGACGACAACTTTATTAAGTGGAAAGTGACCATCGTCTACGCCGTGTTTGCCATTGGTTTGACGGTCAGCCATGTTATGGGCAAATCGGCCATCAAAGGCATGTTGGGCAAAGAGATCACCTTGCCTGAGTCAGTATGGGCAAACATTAACTGGGCATGGGTTGGCTTTTTCACCTTTTGTGCAGGGCTGAATATCTATGTGGCCTACCAGCTTCCTTTAGATGTTTGGGTGAATTTTAAAGTCTTTGGTTTATTAGCGGCGACGTTGGTTTTTACCGTCCTCACTGGCGGCTATATTTATAAACATCTCCCTAAAGAACAAAATGGCCAGTCATCGGACGTGCCAACGGATGAATAAACTGCATTTTTTGCTATAATCCTGTTCTTATTTTTCGCAGCGACCCTTTGGTCGCTGTTTTGTTTGTTGTGGATGTCAAAATGAGTCAGGAATTTCACTCTCCAAAGGGTCAGTTACTGTTAAGAACCCTCGCCATGCCAGCCGATACCAATGCCAATGGGGATGTATTTGGCGGTTGGATCATGTCTCAGCTCGATCTCGCCGGTGGTATTTTGGCGAAAGAGATCTCGCACGGACGAATCGTCACTGTATCCGTGTCCGGAATTACCTTTAAAAAACCAGTCAGCGTGGGCGATGTCGTGTGTGTTTACGGTGAATGCACCAAAATTGGTCGCACTTCAATGTCGATTAATCTCGAGGTTTGGGTGAAGCCCGTACGCGACCACGGAATCGAAGATCGCTTTATGGTTTGCGATGCCACGTTTAACTATGTCGCCATTGATGCAGACGGCAAACCACGGCCTATCGTTACGGCATAAATTCCGTAGAGTTTCACAGTTTCTCGAATTTAGCTGTTCTAACTCCCTGTAATTGAGATAGATTAGGCCAAGTTAGTATCACCATTAGAAAGGAAAAGAGAATGTGGTATGTCATTTTTTCTCAGGACGTTGAGAATTCGTTGGAAAAACGCCTTAGTGTGCGCCCACAACACCTAGAGAGATTGCAAGCATTGCAAGACGAAGGACGTCTATTAACTGCAGGCCCGATGCCAGCCATCGACTCTGACAACCCTGGTGAAGCAGGTTTCACAGGTTCTACCGTGATCGCTGAGTTTCCTTCTTTGCAAGAAGCTCAAGCCTGGGCGGATGCCGATCCTTATATCGCAGCGGGTGTTTATGCCAATGTGATCGTTAAACCTTTCAAGAAAGTGTTCTAATGTTTAAAAAAGTACTCTCTGCATCGTTAGTGTTGTTGGCATTAGCGGGCTGTTCTTCAAATGGTGAGAAAGAGCGCCAATTAGAGCTCATGGCGTCTAACCGCGCTGGCGTACTCTCGGCGGGATTACCGATTGAATACGGTCCACTTAAAGTCATGCGTATTTCATCATCGAAAAACATTGTTGAGATCATGATGATCTACAACACCGACGCGACTGGTGCAAAACCGACACAAGAGCTGCTTTCCACCAGCGTAAGTAAATACTGTGAAGACGCAACCGTGCGAAACCAACTCGATATGGGGCTGATGTATCGCATCAAAATTCGCAACTCTCGTGGGCAACTGATCATCGATGAGATGGTGACGGCGGCTAGCTGTCAGCCACAATAGCGGCTTGCTTCGAAAGCCGCGCTCAATAACAGCAAAAACGGAGGTCATGACCTCCGTTTTATTTAAGTTCACTTCACGACATCTGATCGCAAATTCCCTAACGTCCAATGCCCTCACGACCGTGGTCACTGTCCAAATCCAAATTGGGGCCTAATGGCACAACTTGCGTTGGATTAATCCCAATGTGACTAAAATAGTAATGGCGTTTAATGTGGTAGAAATCTGTCGTTTCAGCAATCCCTTCGATCTGATACAGCTCTTTCATGTAGCCATTAAGATGGGGGTAATCCGCAATACGCTTTTGATTACACTTAAAATGACCAACGTACACCGCATCAAAGCGGATCAGTGTGGTGAACAGGCGCCAATCGGCTTCAGTCATTTGGCTGCCCGCTAAGTAACGATGCGTCGCGAGATGATGCTCCACACGATCGAGTGCAGAAAAAAGAGCGTTATACGCTTCTTCATAAGCCTCTTGCGTCGTGGCAAACCCACAACGATAAACGCCGTTGTTGATGTTGGGGTAAATGAAGGCGTTCCACTCTTCGATCACCTCACGTAATGAATCTGGATAGTAATCATCTTGATTCCCCGTCAGTTGATTAAACGCCGAGTTAAACATGCGAATGATTTCCGATGATTCGTTGCTCACGATTGTATTGGTTTTCTTGTCCCAAAGAACGGGAACCGTCACTCGCCCAGTATAATCAGGTTTTGCTTGGGTATAGATTTGATGCAATTTGGTATGACCAAACAAGGGCTCTGGCAACCCCATCTTCCATCCATCACTGAGCATGTCAGGGCAAACCACGGTGACATCAATATGCTCTTCCAGCCCCTTTAATTTGCGGAAAATCAGCGTTCGGTGTGCCCAAGGGCAAGCTAACGAAACATAAAGGTGATAGCGACCCGATTCCGGCTGAAAGGGTGCTTGTGGTTTATTTTCAATCCAGTCACGAAATCCTGCATCTTCACGCACGAACTTTCCTTTGGTCTGCTTTGTATCGTACCAAACGTCGTGCCATACCCCTTCAATTAATTTGCCCATGAACCCTCCTCACTTTTTTCTCAGTATAGGAAAAGGACGTGATTTATTAAGCGCTAATATTTGCAAGTGATATTCGAAAAATTTGAACGTATCACCGACAAGGCAAGATTGAACTCAAATAATAGAGATAAAAAAAGCGCGGCTCATAAAGAAACCGCGCTTAAGCCCGTCACAGGCTGAATTACGTTACATCTCTACATGTAAACAAGACACTGCGTGTGTGTCATTACCTTGAATCGTTGGTTTGGTTTGCGCACACGCCTCTGTTGCCTGTGGGCAACGAGTGCGGAACACACAACCAGACGGCGGATTCATCGGTGAAGGCAGGTCGCCTTCAAGCATTTGAATGGTTTTCGCGCGCTCCAACTTTGGATCTGGAATGGGCACAGCCGACATCAATGCGCGTGTGTATGGGTGTTTAGGGTCCGCAAACAAGGCTTCAGAGGTGCCGAGTTCAACCGCATTACCCAAGTACATCACCAAAACACGATCAGAAATGTGTTTTACCACCGAAAGGTCATGCGCAATGAACACCAAAGAAAGGCCTAGCTCTTTTTGCAGTTCTTTCAAAAGGTTAACTACCTGAGCTTGAATAGATACGTCAAGTGCTGAAACCGGTTCATCACAGATGATCATTTTCGGATTCAGGATCAGAGCACGTGCAATACCGATACGCTGACACTGACCACCAGAAAACTCGTGTGGGTAGCGGTTAATCACGTTGGGTAGCAGACCTACTTTGGCCATCATCTCTTTCACGCGAGACTTCACTTCCTGCTTACCAAGTTCAGGGTAGAAGGTTTCTAGTGGCTCAGCGATGATGTCACCGATGGTCATACGTGGGTTAAGCGAGGCAAGCGGATCTTGGAAAATCATCTGCATGTCTTTGCGTGTTTCGCGACGTTGCACTTCTTTCATCTTAGTGAGGTCTTGACCTAGCCATACCACTTCACCTTCAGTCGCATTCACCAGACCAATGATGGCACGCGCGAAAGTAGACTTACCACAACCGGACTCGCCCACTACACCAAGGGTTTCACCTTCATAAAGACGAATATTCACACCGTCAACCGCTTTAAGACTCGACGGTTTGCTCCATGGCCATGCCGACTTGGATGCAATGCTAAAGTGAACTTTAAGGTCTTTTACATCCAGTAGGATTTTTTTCTCTTGTGCACTCATTTTGTCCAAGCCTCCCATTCAGAAAAACACGCACGCTGACGACCATCGGCAAATGGGGTCAAGATTGGCGCTTCACGTTTACAACGATCTATTACGCGATGGCAACGCTCTTGGTAAGGGCAGCCAGGTGGTAGGCGCAGTAGGTTTGGTGGGTTACCAGGAATGGTTGGCAGAATCTCACCTTCGGTATCCAAACGTGGGATCGCCTTAAGCAGACCTTCCGCATATGGGTGGCTTGGGTTGTAGAAAATTTCGTCAACAGTGCCATATTCCATGGTACGACCGGCGTACATAACCAGCACTTTGTCACAAGAGCCAGCCACGACACCAAGGTCATGAGTGATCATGATGATGGCAGTGTTGAACTCTTGTTTCAGCTCGTTGAGCAGATCCATAATCTGTGCTTGAACCGTTACGTCAAGTGCGGTCGTCGGCTCGTCGGCAATCAACAATTTAGGACGGCACAATAGCGCCATCGCAATCATCACGCGCTGACGCATACCACCCGAAAATTCGTGTGGATACATGGTAATACGCTTGCGAGCTTCTGGAATCTTAACCGCTTCTAACATGCGCACAGACTCTTCAAACGCCTCTGCTTTGCCCATGCCTTTGTGCAGCATCAACACTTCCATGAGCTGATCGCTCACCTTCATGTAGGGGTTCAGAGAGGTCATCGGATCTTGGAAGATCATCGCAATCTGTTCAGCACGAACTTTATTCAGTTCTTTCTCTGGCAAGTTCAGAATTTCTTTACCTTCGAACTTTGCGCTGCCTGAGATAATACCGTTTTTGGCCAGCAGACCCATGATCGCAAATACGGTTTGCGATTTGCCTGAACCTGACTCACCTACGATCCCGAGTGTTTCACCCTGATTGAGTGAGAAATTTAAATCGTTTACTGCGGTCACGATACCATCTTGCGTGGTAAATTCGACGCGCAGATCTTTGACATCTAATAAGCTCATCATTGCTTCCTTAATCTTATCGTTCTAATTATCTGTCTTTTGGATCCAGCGCATCGCGCAAGCCATCACCGACGTAGTTGAAACAGAATAGAGTGACAACCATGAACAGGGCTGGGAAAGCCAACTGCCAAATAGCCACTTCCATTGTTTGAGAGCCTTCTTGTAGAAGTGCGCCCCAACTTGTCATTGGCTCTTGAACCCCAAGACCAAGGAATGAAAGGAAAGATTCAGTCAGAATCATGCTCGGAATCAATAGTGTTGAGTAAACCGCAACAATGCCAAGTACGTTTGGCACAATGTGGCGAGTGATGATCTTCCACTTGCTCACACCACAAACGTGGGCGGCTTCGATAAACTCTTTGCTACGTAAGCTCAGTGTTTGACCACGTACAATACGCGCCATATCCAACCAAGCAATCGCACCGATAGCCACGAAGATAAGCACAATGTTACGGCCGAAGAATGTCACCAGTACGATAACAAGGAACATGAAAGGCACTGCGTAAAGGATTTCAAGAATACGCATCATAATACGGTCAGTACGGCCACCAATAAAACCTGAGGCCGCGCCGTAGAGCGTACCAATCGTAACCGCGACCAATGCACCAAGTACACCCACCATTAGCGAGATACGACCACCAATCAAGGTACGGACGTACAAATCTCGGCCTAAACTATCCGTACCAAACCAATGCTCAGCATTTGGTCCAACGTGCATGGCATACCAGTCAGTATCATCAAACGTGAAAGGTGCTAGCATTGGTAGGAAAATGACAGCAAGTGTCATCACCATAAGGATAAACAAACTCACCATCGCAGCTTTGTTGCGCATAAAGCGAATGCGGGCATCTTGCCATAAGCTGCGGCCTTCAATTTCTAGGTTTTCTGAAAACTTCTCAAGCGCTTCCAGATTCTCTTTTTTCGTCAACATAACCATATACGTCCCTGTTAGTAGCGAATTTTCGGATCAATCATCGCCAACAGAATATCTACAATGGCGTTGAACAGAATAAACAAGAAACCGATCAGAATCGTTACGCCCATAACCAGCGAATAGTCACGGTTAAATGCGGCGTTAACAAATAGCTTACCAATACCTGGTAGACCAAAGATGGTTTCGATAACAACAGAGCCGGTAATAATGCCGACAAACGCTGGACCCATGTAAGAAACCACAGGCAACATAGCGGGTTTGAGTGCGTGCTTTACGATGATGTAAGGGTAGCTCAACCCTTTCGCTCGAGCTGTACGAATAAAGTTACTGTTGAGCGTTTCGATCATCGAACCACGAGTGATACGTGCGAAGGTCGCGACATAAAGCAGCGACATACCGATAACCGGTAGGACAAGATACTTCAGACCGCCATCATGCCAACCGCCTGCCGGGAACAGATCCCAATGCAGCGCAAAGAGATAGATCAGCGCGGGGGCTAACACAAACGATGGCATAACCACACCAATCATGGCCGTAGACATAATGGTGTAATCCACCCAAGTATTGTGTTTGAGTGCGGCAATGGTGCCGACCGTGACCCCGAGAATAACGGTAAAGATAAACGCAATGAAACCAACTTTCGCCGATACCGGCAACGCAACGGAAATCAATTCGTTTACTGAATAGTCAAGGTATTTAAACGACGGGCCAAAATCGCCCTGAATAACGTTAAATAAGTAAGTGGTGTATTGTTCGATCACCGGCTTATCTAGGCCATATTTGGCTTCGATATTGGCCATAACTTCAGGTGGAAGTGGCTTCTCACTTGAAAATGGGTTACCTGGTGCGAAACGCATAAGAAAGAAAGATACGGTGATCAAAACCAACATGGTTGGAATCGCCTCAAAGATCCTTTTAATGATGAATTTAAGCATAAACTCACTCTTTCAGTCTGTGACAGTTTAAATGAAATTAGACGCTGCATGCGGCTATACCACATGCAGTGTCTCTATTTTTTATAGTTATCAGCTTAGGTGATTACTTCGCGATGATGTAGAGATCTTTTGAGTAGATCTTCTCTTCCGCATTGTTTGATGGGAAACCACCAACACGTGGATTTAGTAGACGCGAACGTACATATTGGTAGATTGGTGCGATAGGCATATCTTTTGCCATCAGATTTTCAGCATCCAAGTACAGCGCAGTACGCTCTGCTTCAGATGTTGACTTCAGCGCTTTGTCGATCAGAGCATCATACTCTGCATTACCCCAGTGCTGACCACCCGTTGTATTCGCGCTCACCATCAGAGTTAGGAACGAAGATGCTTCGTTGTAGTCGCCACACCAACCGGCGCGTGCCACTTCGAAATCACCTTGATCTTTAGTAGATAGGTAAGTTTTCCACTCTTGGTTTTCAAGATTAACATCTAGACCAAGTGTTTTCTTCCACATAGAACCGAGCGCAACGGCGATCTTCTTGTGGTTTTCGTTGGTGTTGTAAAGCAAAGTAAACTTCAGAGGGTTGCCTTTGCCGTAACCCGCTTCTTCAAGTAGGCGAGCCGCTTCTGCGTTACGCTCTTTCTGAGACATTTTACCGTACTCAGGAAGTTCTGGGTTGAAGTTTGCAGTGATCTCTGGCGTTAGGAAATACGCAGGCTTCTGACCCTGACCTAAGATCGCGTTTGCTACGATGTCACGGTCAATCGCGTAAGAGATCGCTTTACGTACACGTACGTCATCAAACGGCTTTTTCTTCGTGTTGAAAGAGTAGTAGTAAGTACATAGGCTGCCTTCAACAGAAACCGATTCTGGGTGTTCTTTTTTCAGACGCTTGAAGTGTTCAGTTGGTAGAGTTGATGTAAAGTCAATTTCACCCGAAAGGAAACGGTTCATTTCTGCAACCGCGTTTTCGATTGGTAGGAAAGTGACTTTGTTGATCACTGTCTTAGAGTCATCCCAGTACTTGGTGTTACGAACCATTTCTAAACGTTCGTTAACAACCCATTTGTCTACAACAAACGCACCGTTACCGACGAAGTTTTCTGGCTTAGTCCATTGATCACCAAACTTCTCTACCGTTGCTTTGTGTACTGGTTTCATGGTGGTGTGGCCAGTCATCATCACAAAGTAAGGAACCGCCGTTTCAAGCTCAATCACTAGCGTGTAATCGTCAGCCGCTTTTACACCAAGCTCAGACTTGTCTTTCTTCCCTGCAACGATGTCTTTCGCGTTTTTCATCTTGGTGTATTCCATGTACCAAGAGTATGGCGATGCTGTTGCTGGATCGACAGCACGTTGCCAGCTGTATACGAAATCTTGCGCGGTAACAGGGTCGCCGTTAGACCATTTTGCATCTTTACGTAGGTGGAAAGTAAAGGTCTTGTTGTCCGTCGTTTCCCAGCTCGTTGCGACACCAGGAATGGTGTTGCCGTCTGCATCTTGGTTTACTAGACCTTCCAATAGGTCACGAATTACATGCGACTCTGGCACGCCTTGAGATTTGTGCGGGTCGATAGTAGCAACCTCAGTACCGTTACCACGAACGAGTTCTTGTTTTGCTGCTAATTTAGTTCCAGCTGGTACGTCTGCGGCAAGAGCAGAAAGAGAGGTAGTTGCGAGTGTTAGACCAGCACCAAGAAGAAGTGCTTG
Source organism: Vibrio vulnificus CMCP6 (assembly GCF_000039765.1). NCBI lineage: Bacteria > Pseudomonadati > Pseudomonadota > Gammaproteobacteria > Vibrionales > Vibrionaceae > Vibrio > Vibrio vulnificus. Next base: position 3,152,595 of record NC_004459.3, read on the forward strand.
GGTGATTTTGTTCTTATACATGCATAAACTCCAAGTTTTATATTTGCATCCATGACTTCTTTGCCAAAACACCAGAACGGCAGTGTTTTAGAACTTTTTAGCTGCGTTTTAGAAAACAAAACAACTAAAAGCATTGCAAAGATTGCGGCACACATTAGCAATCATTGAAGTAATTTGCCATAAAAATGTAGCAAAAAACTCAATAATCCTGACTGAACGCCACGAAAATAGCACCTTATGCCAGTATATTAATTTCTTATGGTTATTTTCATTTACCAGACCAATCAGCCATAGCTATAAGTGCCAATAAATCTAAAAAATAACCACATACCAGCATCTTGTGCTAGATAATTAGCCAAAAATTAACATTTACGACACATGACGTCTAACGAATTGTGGGAATTGTATTGTCAGAAAATTGAAGAGTGTGAAGAGACTCACCGAACGGAAATTGAAGAAGGAAAAATTGTTAGAGCATTTGTTCGGTCACAACAAACTGCTCTGTCACAGCAAAATAACAAAAGCGATGGGTCGAACCATCGCTTTGAATCACAAATTTAGCATATAGCGGAAACCGCTATGATTGCCAACGCTCAGCCGCTTGGGCATCAGACTCTCTAGACTCAACCCATCGAGTCGTTTCAGTTGTACGTTCTTTTTTCCAGAAAGGCGCTTTGGTCTTGAGATAATCCATAATGAACTCACAAGCCTCAAACGCCGCACCGCGATGTGCACTCGACACCCCAACATACACGATTTGATCACCGATATTGAGGTCTCCAACTCGATGGATAACACGGACATTCAGCAACGGCCATCTCTGCTCGGCTTGATCACAAATCTCACCCAGCGCTTTTTCCGTCATACCTGGATAATGCTCCAAACTTAGGCCCGTGACATTATCGCCCAAGTTCATGTCTCTCACCTTGCCAACAAAAGTCACCACAGCGCCTGCCGCGCTCCCCTGTGACAACCACGCATATTCTGCTGCGATGTCGAAATCTTCGACTTGAACTGAGATACGATTATCCACGCTACCCCCCTGTCACGGGAGGGAAAAAGGCCACTTCGTCACCATCTTGCAGTGTTGTTTCCAGTGGAACAATCGACTGATTGACTGCAGCAAGCAATTTCCCAGCCTCTAAAGCAAGTGACCACTTACCTTCTTGCTCTGCTAAATGTGCTCGAAGTGATTCAACGGTGTCGAAGTTCGCCTCTACATCGACTGAATCCACACCCACCAGCTCACGGGTTTGAGCAAAGAATAAAACCTTAATCATGCTTCCACCTTAAAGTGTCCAGACTTGCCACCCGTTTTCTCTAGCAAACGCACGGGGCCAATCACCATGTCTTTTTGTACCGCTTTACACATATCGTAAATTGTCAGTGCCGCGACAGACGCCGCGGTCAGCGCTTCCATCTCCACACCCGTTTTGCCTGCCAGCTTACACACAGATTCAATACGCACTTTATTTTCAGCTTCGATGGCTTGTAACTGCACTTCAACTTTTGAAAGCAATAACGGATGACACAATGGGATCAAATCCCAAGTTTTCTTCGCCGCTTGTATGCCTGCGATTCTCGCCGTGGCAAACACATCCCCTTTGTGATGCTGACCAGAAACAATCAGCTGTAATGTCTCTGGTGCCATATGCACAAACGCTTCCGCACGTGCTTCGCGTACCGTTTCAGCTTTGGCAGACACATCCACCATGTTTGCTTCGCCAGAGGCGTTGATGTGAGTAAACTGGCTCATGGGCTCTCCTTTATACGCTCAGGTGAGGCATAAAGTTGCAAGGACGATGGCTCGCATCCAATTGTTGCTTGATGATTTTAGTCCAACCCGTACGACAAGCCCCCGTTGAGCCAGGCATAGCAAAAATCACTGTATGATTTGCAAAACCGGCAATCGCGCGAGATTGAATCGTCGAAGTGCCAATTTCTTCATAAGAAACCAGACGGAACAACTCACCAAAACCTTCAACCTCTTTATCAAAAAGCGGTTTCAGTGCCTCTGGAGTACTGTCGCGAGAAGTGAATCCGGTACCACCAGTGATCATGATCGCTTGCACGTTTTCATCTGCGATCCATTGAGAGACGATCGCACGAATCTTGTACATGTCATCGATGACAATTTGTTTGTCGACCACGTTGTGGCCTGCTTCTTTTGCATTTTCGACGAGGTACGCACCAGAAGTATCATTTTCTTCCGTGCGTGTATCAGAAACAGTTAGAACAGCGATATTCGCTGGTTGGAATTTACTTTCAGCGTGACCCATGTGTTCACCTTTTCTCTTGAGTTAATAGCGTTATCGGTGGTCATCATCGTGACCGCCTTAGAGGTATTCTTTGTTCTGTATTAGCCGCCAATAGATGCTAAGTGCGGCGTCATGCCCGTCTGACCTTCGTTTAAGAAATGGCTGACAGATTTAGTCTGTAACTCCGACTGAATTCGGGCAATGAGATCAGACTCTTGATCGTCTTGTTGCAGCAGGTCGCGCAGCTCGACGCCTCGATCACCAAATAGACACAAATGCAATTTGCCTTTTGCAGAAACTCGTAAGCGGTTACAGCTCGCACAAAAGTCTTTTTCGTAAGGCATGATCAAACCAATCTCACCTTGATAATCAGGGTGAACGAACACTTGCGCAGGGCCATCATTAGCCGCCTTCACTTTCAGTAACCAGCCATTTGCGATCAGATGATTGCGAATCGCCACACCGGAGACATGATGTTGTTGGAATAAAGTGTCCATCTCACCCGTTTGCATCAGTTCGATAAAACGCAATTGGATCGGGCGATGCTTAATCCAGTGCAAAAAAGCAGGTAACTCGTTGTGGTTGAGATCTTTCATCAACACAACGTTGACTTTCACTTGTTCAAAACCCACTTCAAACGCGCGATCAATCCCCGACATCACTTGGTGAAATTTATTCTCGCCAGTGATTTGATGGAACATACGTGGGTCAAGGCTATCCACGCTGACATTAATTTGGTTTAAACCTGCTTCTTTCCATTCTCCAATATGCTTTTCCATTCGATAGCCATTGGTGGTAGTGGCAACTCGCTTAATGCCTTGAGTTGATGCGACCGTGTGGATAATGTCAGTAAAATCTTTACGCAGACTTGGCTCTCCGCCAGTAATGCGCACTTTACTTGTGCCACAGTCAGCAAAAGCCTTAACGACTCGACGGATTTCAGAGAGGTTTAAAAAAGACGAGTTTTTCTGCCCCGAAGGTTGGTAACCATCAGGCAGACAATAGGTACATTTGAAATTACACACGTCCGTCACAGACAAACGCAAGTAATAGAATTTGCGGTGGAATCTATCTTCGAATTGTTGCGCCACGGAACACCTTTCCAAACACGGGAGGCGTAGTCATTTCCAATTACGCCCTTGTGACATCATGTCACTGGCTTAAGCTGCTTATCATTCCATCATTGAAATAAAATAACTTAGCAAGTTAAGCTCGGAGTTATGGCAACCCTTGAACTTGTTCGTTCAAGTGGTAGCTTTGCTCGATAAAATACTTAATATTTGTAGTGGAATCTAGCTCTAAACGAGAAAAACCTCACTAAAGCCACAATTTACCACCTTGTGAGTACCTGATATTAACGGGATACTCTAAATTGTAGTTGGTTATGAAAAAATAAGAAGAAGAGAATGAACATATACGCTTCCAAAAAAGTTGTTGCCGTTGGCGGAGGTCACGGTCTAGGAAGGATGTTGGCTGCACTCAAGGATTTTGGCAGTAACGCGACAGGCATCGTCGCCACTACCGATAATGGTGGTTCAACTGGTCGCATCCGCCACTGCCAAGGGGGCATTGCGTGGGGGGACACACGCAACTGCATCAATCAGTTGATCACCGAACCTTCGATCAGCTCGATGATGTTCGAATACCGTTTTAAAGGAAGCGGTGAATTGGATGGACACAACCTTGGTAACCTAATGTTGACGGCCCTAGATAACCTTTCTGTCCGCCCTTTAGATGCCATCAATCTGGTTCGAGATTTATTGAAAGTCGAAGTCAATATTTTACCAATGTCCGAACATCCCTCCGATCTCACCGCCCTTTCGACAGATGGACGCTGGGTAACCGGAGAGACGAATGTGGATGAAATGGAAACGGATTTGCGCCGCTTAGATCTCTCCCCAGAAGTGCCGGCCACCAAAGAAGCTGTTACCGCCCTTGAAGAAGCCGATGCCATCATCCTTGGCCCCGGCAGTTTTCTAACCAGCATTATGCCGCCATTGTTGCTGCCTGAACTTGGCAAAGCGATTGCCAAAAACACCAAAGCCAAATTGATCTTTGTCGCAAACCTAAGCCCAGAGTTTGGCCCAGCAGGCCGAATGAGCTTTGAGCAGAAATTGGAGTGGTGCGAGCGCGCCTGCCAAGGCAGAAAAATTGATGTGGTGCTCGGAGATACCGAACACCCAGAATTGAAAGATCAATGGCACTTCGTCACCCAATCCTTGGCTTCCGCCAATCGCGATTGGCGTCATGACCGTAAAAAATTACGCCTCGCCATAGAACAACAGCTCACCGAATAGCGATTGAGCATACGAAGCATTACTTAGAACTCAGTAAGTAGGACTCAGTAAGTCCCATGTATTTTGATAGTAAAACGGCTCGTATCTACGAGCCGTTATTTCAGAAGCCGTTTGCCTGCCAGGAGAGGTAAGCCTGCTGGGTTTGATGCAGGCGGTCAATCATTGCTACCACATCTTGCGTTTCATCCAAGGCATCCCCTTCTTTTGCTCGCGTGTCGATCTCGACGGCAAAATGACACAGTGCATCCGCACCAAAACTGGCAGCACTGCTTTTTAAGGCATGACTGATGTCTTTGAGATAGACGAGCTTGTCACTGTAGGTGGCATCGCACAGAACCTTCAAATAGCTCTCAAGCTCGCTCAAAAATATCTCCAACAACACGGGGACATTATCGGCGCCTATTTCCTCAGTCAACGAGGCAATTTTCTTCTGATTTAGTAATTCCATTATGCTTTCTGTTTTTCTTCTTTTTCGTTCCACGCCTGTAACTTGCGATAAATTGTTGACGGGCTGACATCCAGATAGCCAGCGGCTCTCGGAATGTTACCATCACACGCTTTGATCGCTTGTTCAATCGCCAGTTTCTCTGTCAACCACAATGGACAAATATCCCTGACGGAAATCAACTCACTCAGATCAGGCTGCACACTTTCTTTGCGTTCAAAGGGCTGGTTCAAAGGAGGCGGCAGCATCTCCATGGTAATCTCTTTACCGTTGTTAAGAACCACGACATTACGCAGCACATTTTGTAACTGACGCACATTGCCTGGCCACTCATATTCGTTAAATCTATCTATCACAGGTTGAGAGAAACGAACAAAGTTTTTCCCTTCCTCGTGTGACATGTAACCCAGTAACGAGTAAGCGATCTCGATGACATCCTCTCCACGCTCACGAAGTGGTGGCAAGTGCAGTGGAATCACATAAAGTCGGTAGTACAAATCTTCGCGAAAGCGCCCTTCTTGTACCTCTTTCCAGGGGTCTCGGTTTGTCGCGCACACAAAACGCACGTCAACACTCTTCATTTTCGAAGAGCCTACTTTTTGGAAAGTACCCGTTTGGATAAAACGCAGCAATTTTGTTTGCAGATCCAGGTCCATTTCACACAACTCATCCAGGAAAAGTGTGCCCCCATCAGCGAGCTCTGCCGCCCCTTGGCGATCGGTCGCAGCGCCGGTAAACGCACCTTTGACATGACCAAATAGCTCGCTTTCAATCAAATCCTTGGGAATTGCAGCACAGTTAATCGCGATAAATGGCTTGTCTCCACGTCGACTGGCCGCATGAATGGCTTCTGCGCACACCTCTTTACCTGTACCACTTTCACCTGTGATAAAGATGCTTGCTTTACTGCTCGCCGCGGAGTCAATGGTGCGATAAACCTGCTGCATTTTTTGGCTACTGCCGATAAAGCCTTGATAATTTTGGCTGCCTGCACTGTCCGCATCATTCTTCAATTTACTCGCTTTGCGGATAGCGTTGTTTACCGTGACCCTCAAGCGATCCGCTTCGCATGGCTTGATAAGAAAATCCTGAGACCCATGTCGCATTGCTTCAACGGCAGTATCGATCGAGCCGTGTGCGGTCATGAAAATGATAGGAACATCAGGGTGACTTGCTTTCACTGCATGCAATACGTCCATTCCCGTCATGTCCGGTAGACGTAAATCCAGCAGAATAAGATCTGGAATGCGATGTTTTAGACTGTCTATCGCGTCACGTCCAGTACCCACGATATTGATATCGATACCCAATGGCATGAGATAGGAGCGATAGAGGGCTGCGACAGAAGCGGTGTCTTCTACCATCAGCAAGTAACGCTGTTTCGTTGTCGTTATTTGTTGCATAGTCTAGCCAATTGTTATTTGTGTTTTGAATAATAATCGCATTGCGCGATGCATTTTGCAAATAACAATGGCAAATATTCACTTTTAGCGGTAAATAATCATCACTTAGCGGCGTTAAAACTGGCACAAACAATGCAAAAACGAAAGTGACCCCTCGGGTCACCTAGCCAACTGACGTTGTTAGTGAACCTAGTGTTCACAATTGATAGCCAATAGTGAAATGACTGTTGGCTTTTTTTTGTTCATTTCAAGCGCTAATTCACCACACTTTGGTTAGCTGTTAGCAATAAACTGCTGACGCAACTTTTCAATTTCATCACGCTTCTGCGCGGCTAACTCAAATTCCAAATCCTGAGCGTGTTTGTACATTTGCGCTTCCAGTTTTGTGATTTCTTTTTCCAGTTGCTGTGGCGTCAACACATTATAGGACAGTGATGGTTCAGCCACTTTCGACAATGGCACCGTTTTGCTCACTTTCTGCTTGCGGGATTTCGTAATATCGCCCAGCTCCATAATATCTTTGATATTACGCTTCAAGGCTTGAGGCTGAATGCCCATCTTTTCATTGTACGCTTGCTGTTTCTCACGGCGTCGTTCAGTTTCATCCATCGCTTTCTTCATCGATTTGGTGATGGAGTCTGCATACAAGATCGCTTTACCATGGAGGTTACGGGCTGCACGGCCAATGGTCTGAATCAATGAGCGCTCTGAACGTAAAAAGCCTTCTTTATCAGCATCGAGAATCGCAACCAAAGACACTTCAGGCATGTCGAGACCCTCGCGTAACAAGTTAATCCCCACCAACACATCGAACTCCCCTAGCCTCAAGTCACGAATGATCTCCACTCGTTCAACCGTGTCGATATCAGAGTGTAGGTAACGCACTTTCACATCGTGCTCATGCAAGTATTCAGTTAGATCTTCCGCCATACGTTTGGTCAGTGTTGTCACTAACACGCGTTCATCTTTCACCGCGCGAATGCGGATCTCAGAAAGCAGATCATCCACTTGAGTCGCCACTGGTCGCACTTCCAGTACAGGATCGAGCAATCCGGTCGGACGCACCACTTGGTCAGCAATTTCGCCCGCACTTTTCTCTAGTTCGTAATTACCCGGAGTGGCTGAAACGAAAATAGTTTGTGGCGCAAGCGCTTCGAACTCTTCAAATTTCAATGGTCGATTGTCCAATGCTGAAGGCAAACGGAAACCATATTCAACCAAGGTCTCTTTCCGTGAGCGGTCACCTTTATACATTGCGCCAATTTGTGGCACTGTCACGTGAGATTCATCAATGATCAACAAACCGTCGTGTGGTAAGTAGTCAAATAACGTTGGAGGCGGCTCACCTTCCGCTCGACCGCTGAGGTAACGCGAGTAGTTTTCGATGCCCGAGCAGAATCCCAGCTCATTCATCATTTCAATATCGAATTGGGTACGCTGACTAATACGTTGCTCTTCCAACAATTTATTGTTGTCACGCAAGTAAGTTTGTCGCTCACGCAGCTCTTGTTTGATGTTTTCAATCGCCTGCAGAATACGCTCTCGAGGTGTGACGTAGTGAGTCTTAGGGTAAATAGTAAAGCGGGGTAAATCGCGTTGTTTGACCACTCCGGTCAGTGGATCAAACACACTGATGCAGTCGATCTCATCATCAAACATCTCGATGCGCACCGCATCTTGGTCCGATTCAGCCGGAAAAACGTCGATCACCTCTCCGCGCACGCGAAATTGGCCTCGTTCAAAAGCAATATCGTTACGGCTATATTGCAGCTCAGCCAAACGGCGCAGTATGTCGCGTTGATCCATCACATCACCACGGCGTATATGCAACATCATTTGCAGGTAGGCCTCGGGATCACCCAAACCATAAATAGCCGAAACAGAGGCGACGATAATAGCGTCTTTTCGCTCCAATAACGCTTTGGTGGCCGATAAACGCATTTGTTCAATATGAGCGTTGACCGATGAGTCCTTCTCTATAAAGGTGTCGGTGGTTGGCACATAGGCTTCAGGTTGGTAATAATCGTAGTAAGAGACAAAATATTCGACCGCGTTATTGGGGAAAAACGCTTTCATCTCGCCGTAAAGTTGGGCGGCAAGAGTTTTGTTTGGCGCGAGCAGAATTGCAGGACGTTGTGCTTGAGCAATCACATTAGCCAAAGTAAATGTTTTACCGGATCCCGTCACCCCAAGTAAGGTTTGGTGAGCCAAGCCAGCATCTAACCCTTCTGTCAGTTGTTTGATCGCCGTTGGTTGATCTCCCGATGGCGCATAGTCAGAAACCAGATCGTAAAGTTTGCTCATTTTCCCTCTCACTACAGCACAACGTAAAAACTGTATAAATATACACTCCCAACCTTCATAAGAACAGTTGCAATTTAGGCATACACCACACCTTTTAGTCAGCCAAGCGAATCAGGCGACAGTGACCACTTTTTATTGTTGAAGAGAGTTAACCATTTCATGACATTTTTCTGGCTTATCAATTTCAACTCTGATATCCTCCTCCGCCCAATCATTGCTCCATCTGCAAAAATGACGTTTTTGTCATCCACATCTTTTCCCCACTTTTTGTTTTTTTCTTTCATTCCAGCCTAAATCAAGAAAATTATCCACAAGCTCTAGAAATACCAATTCCTAATAAAAACCTTTCAAATTCAACACTTAAAAAGAAACACCATACTTTAAAGCAATTGAGTACTTGCTCTAATTCGTATCTGTTTTTATTTTGCTCAAGTTTCACTAACACACTTATCCACAAATTTGGTGGATAAGTAAAGGCAGGCCAATAAAGAAAAGGGGTGCAGAAAAGTAAAGCACTTTTTTTACAGTTTCTTGGCAATTTGTCTCATTATTATTATTGACACACCCAAACCTGCTGAGTAACATGCGTCACGCTTTTAAGTGAAGCAATTCCTCCTTAGCTCAGTCGGTAGAGCGACGGACTGTTAATCCGCAGGTCGCTGGTTCGAGCCCAGCAGGAGGAGCCAAATTCTAAAAAACGCCACACCTTCGGATGTGGCGTTTTTTTATATTTCCCAGCCTAAACATCTCGCACGACCTTAAGTCAATCGTTTACCACGTATAAAATTCCGTCAGCTACTCAAAACCTTACCTTTCATTGGTTGTTATTACCCGGACAAAGCACGATAATATCGGGATCGGATTTGCAGAACGTAATAATTATGACCGAATATATTTTGTTGTTGATTGGCACCGTCCTCGTAAACAACTTTGTACTGGTGAAGTTTCTCGGATTGTGTCCCTTCATGGGCGTGTCAAAAAAATTGGAAACCGCAATTGGTATGGGCTTGGCAACGACCTTTGTCCTTACTATGGCTTCCGTGTGCGCTTATCTTGTTGAAAGCTACATTCTTGAGCCATTGCACATCGAATACCTACGAACCATGAGCTTTATTTTGGTGATTGCGGTGGTGGTCCAGTTTACGGAAATGGTGGTTCACAAGACCAGCCCAACCCTCTATCGCCTGCTGGGTATTTTTCTACCTTTGATTACCACCAACTGTGCCGTGTTGGGGGTTGCTCTACTGAATATCAATGAAAACCACTCGTTTGTTGAATCTATCATCTATGGTTTTGGTGCAGCGGTTGGTTTCTCTTTGGTACTGATTCTGTTTGCTTCGATGCGTGAGCGCATTTCTGCAGCGGATGTGCCCGCGCCTTTTAAAGGGGCTTCCATTGCGATGATTACAGCAGGATTAATGTCGCTAGCGTTTATGGGCTTTACGGGGTTGGTGAAATAAGATGACAACCATCATGATTGCCGTGCTAGCCATTGCACTGCTGGCTACGCTATTTGGCGCTATCCTTGGTTTTGCCTCAATTCGCTTTAAAGTCGAAGCGGATCCAATCGTGGATCAAATCGATGCCATATTGCCACAAACGCAATGTGGTCAGTGTGGCTATCCTGGTTGCCGTCCTTACGCAGAAGCCATCGCGAATGGAGACAGCATCAATAAGTGCCCACCAGGAGGCCAAGCGACCATTGAAAAACTGGCCGATCTTATGGGCGTTGAAGCGGAAGAATCCGCCCATGATCTCGAAGGCAAAGTCAAAAAAGTCGCGTTTATCCACGAAGACATGTGTATTGGTTGCACCAAGTGCATCCAAGCATGTCCGGTCGATGCTATTGTTGGTGGAACCAAAGCTCTACATACGGTCATTAAAGATGAATGTACGGGCTGCGATTTATGCGTGGCTCCTTGCCCGACAGACTGTATTGAAATGATTCCTCTGGAGACAACCACGGAAACATGGAAGTGGCAGCTTAATGCTATACCTGTGGTCAATATTTCCGAAGCTAACCCTAACTCTGCCACCAGCAGAGATCAGAATAACTAAAGGGCAAAGAAGATGTTGTCTTTAATTGAACAAATTCGTACAGGCGCGCTTTGGGATTTTCCAGGTGGTGTTCATCCTGCGGAAAACAAACGCCAGTCAAACCAGCAGCCTTTGGTGCACGCAGCGCTAGCCAATGAGATTGTGTTACCGCTCAAACAACACATCGGCAAACCGGGAAACATCTTGGTAAACGTAGGCGATCACGTCTTAAAAGGGCAATTGCTCACCCAATCGAATGCCGGTTTTACACTTCCAATTCACGCCTCGACTTCCGGAACCATAACAGCTATTGAAACACGCACAGTGGCGCACCCTTCTGGTTTGAGCGAAATGTGTGTGGTCATCACGCCAGATGGCCAAGATACTTGGTGTGAAAAACAACCTGTCATCGATTATTCACAACAAAGCAGTGACTATCTTTTGGATGTGATTCGCATGGCGGGCATTTCCGGAATGGGAGGCGCAGGCTTTCCGACCGCGAAAAAAATCCAATCTGGCTTAGGCCGAACAGAAATTTTGATTGTCAACGCGGCAGAATGTGAACCGTACATCACCGCAGACGACAAGCTTTTGCAAGAACACGCGGAAGAGGTTCTACAAGGTATCGAAATTGTAGAACACATTTTGCAGCCTAAACTTACCATCATCGGAATTGAAGATAACAAACCCGAAGCAATTAAAGCCCTTGAATCCGCCGCACAAAATAGAGACATCGTTATTCGTGTTATCCCCACCAAGTACCCCTCCGGTGGCGAAAAGCAGCTTATTAAGGTTCTGACAAATAAAGAAGTTCCCGCGGGCGGTATTCCTGCGGATATTGGTATCCTTGTTCAAAATGTCGGATCGCTGTACGCGATTAAGCGCGCGGTAATGGACGGCGAACCAATGGTCAATCGAGTCGTCACCTTAACGGGCAACACCTTCGAGACACCACGTAACGTTTGGGTACCGCTGGGCACACCAGTACATGCTTTATTAGAACAATTTGGCTACCAAGCAGACAAAAAGTTACCACGTTTGATCATGGGCGGTCCGATGATGGGCTTTAGCCTGCCTCATGCAAACGTTCCGATCACCAAAACGTCCAACTGTATTTTGGCTCCAACCCGCAAAGAGATTTCTCCTGCGGGTTACGAAATGGAATGTATTCGCTGCGGCGCATGCGCTGAAGCTTGTCCTGCTTCACTGCTTCCTCAGCAGCTACAATGGCACGCTAAAGCCGAAGAGTTCGACAAGTGTGAAGAGCTAAACTTAAAAGATTGTATCGAATGTGGCGCTTGTGCCTTTGTGTGCCCAAGTGAAATCCCGCTTGTCAGCTATTATCGTCAAGCTAAAGCCGAAATTCGGACGCGCGCTCAAGAAGCGGACGCAGCAGAGCGTGCCAAACTGCGCTTTGAAGAGAAAAAAGCACGCATGGAGCGCGAAAAAGAAGAACGCGAGAATCGCTTTAAAAAAGCCGCGGAAGATCGCCGTAAGGAAATGAAATCCACTGGAGGCGACGACGCCATTGCCGCCGCCATCGCTCGTGTTAAAGCGCAAAAAACTCAAGATAGCGAGCAAGCACCAAGCGTTAAACCGGCAGTTGCTGCAGCCATTGCCAAAGCAAAAGCCAAACAAGCCGCCGCAGCTGACTCCGGTTCGTCTGAACCAGACAATTCAGAAATGGTGAAGTTACGCGAAGAACGTAAGCGTCTTGCTCGCGAGCGCAAAGCAGAGAAAGAGCAATCTAAAACCCCAGACTCTGAAGAGCAAGGGGATAAAAAATCTGCCGTTGCCGCCGCCATTGCAAGAGCAAAAGCGAAAAAAGCGCAGCAACCACCACTTGCTTCATCCGAATCATCGGCGGATGAACCTGAAGATAAGAAAGCCGCTGTTGCTGCAGCGATTGCTCGCGCCAAAGCACGAAAAGCGCAGCAAACAGACGAACCTGCACCTGAGCAAAACCGCGAAGAATCGCAAGCAGCAGAAGACGCTCCTAAGAAAGCGGCCGTCGCCGCGGCGATTGCCCGTGCCAAAGCACGAAAAGCGCAGCAAACAGACGAATCTGCACCTGAGCAAAACCGCGAAGAATCGCAACCAGCAGAAGACGATCCTAAGAAAGCGGCAGTCGCCGCGGCGATTGCCCGTGCCAAAGCACGAAAAGCACAGCAAACAAGCGAGCCCGCACCTGAGCAAAACCGCGAAGAATCGCAACCAGCAGAGGACGATCCTAAGAAAGCGGCAGTCGCTGCGGCGATTGCCCGTGCCAAAGCGCGAAAAGCGCAACAAACAGACGAGCCTGCACCTGAGCAAAACCGCGAAGAATTGCAACCAACAGAAGACGATCCGAAGAAAGCGGCAGTCGCCGCGGCGATTGCTCGTGCCAAAGCACGAAAAGCGCAGCAAACAGACGAACCTGCACCTGAGCAAAACCGCGAAGAATCGCAACCAGCAGAGGACGATCCTAAGAAAGCGGCAGTCGCTGCGGCGATTGCTCGTGCTAAAGCACGAAAAGCGCAGCAAACAGACGAACCTGCACCTGAGCAAAACCGCGAAGAATCGCAACCAGCAGAAGACGATCCGAAGAAAGCGGCCGTCGCTGCGGCGATTGCTCGTGCCAAAGCACGAAAAGCGCAGCAAACAGACGAACCTGCACCTGAGCAAAACCGCGAAGAATCGCAACCAGCAGAGGACGATCCTAAGAAAGCGGCAGTCGCTGCGGCGATTGCTCGTGCCAAAGCGCGTAAAGCTCAACAAGCAGAACAAAAACAAAATACTGAGGAGAACGAGTAATGTCGTTTTTTATTGCGAGCTCACCACACGCCCACAGTCGCAAAAGCACCCCAGATTTAATGAAATGGGTAGCACTATGTGCATTACCCGGATTGTTGGCGCAAACCTACTTTTTTGGTTGGGGCACATTAGTTCAACTCATTTTGGCAATCACCATCGCGTTATCTTTAGAAGCACTCGTGATGCTATTCAGAAAACGTCCACCAATGCGAGCGCTACGCGATCATAGTGCTCTGGTCACCGCTTGGTTACTGGCCGTCGCCATCCCCCCAATGGCCCCTTGGTGGATCATCACAATTGGCCTTTTGTTTGCGATCGTGATTGCAAAGCATCTCTATGGTGGTCTAGGGCAAAACCCGTTCAACCCTGCCATGATAGCTTATGTGGTACTTCTGATTTCCTTCCCAGTGCAAATGACCAGTTGGAGTGCTCCTCTACCTCTGATTGAAGCAGGACACGAAGTGGCCAAAGATCCAGTGACATTCGGGGATCTTCTTTCCCTGATCTTTACCGGACTCACTATCGATGGTTCTTCTCTGCAACAAGTTCGTGCAGGCATCGATGGCATTACCACGGCAACGCCGCTTGATGCTTTCAAAACGGGTCTGCACAGCGGAGCGACATCGTCAGAAATTCTCAGCCAACCTATTTTTGAAGGTTTTGCGGGTGTGGGCTGGCAATGGGTTAACCTTGCCTACTTGGCGGGTGGTCTGATTTTGCTCAAGCAACGCGTTATCCAATGGCATATTCCTGTCGGATTTTTAGGTGCGTTGCTTGTGATGAGCAGCTTTTTCTCCCTGTTCTTCCCTGGTGAAACAGCATCACCACTGTTTCACCTCCTTTCCGGTGCGACGATGCTTGGCGCATTCTTTATTGCAACGGATCCCGTATCCGCTTCAACAACAATAAAGGGGCGTATCCTCTTTGGGGCGATCATCGGTACTCTCGTCTTTATCATACGTAGCTGGGGAGGCTTCCCAGACGGTGTGGCATTTGCAGTGTTATTGGCCAACATGTGTGTACCTTTGATCGATTACTACACCAAACCAAGAACTTACGGGCACTAAAAGGCAGGAAATGAAATGTTAAACGCAATACGAAAGAACGGTTTAACACTAGCAATATTTGCCTGTGCTACCACAGGGCTAGTGGCCATGACGCAATATTTAACTAAGGACCAAATCACACTTCAGGAGCAAAAGCAGCTCTCTTCGATCCTTAATCAAGTCATCCCGCAAAGCGCACATGACAACTTATTGTTTGAATCTTGTACATTGGTGAGCGATTCCGCGCTAGGCTCCGATAAGGCGATGCCAGCCTATATTGCTACACGTAATGGCCAAGCCACCGCCATTGCTATTGAGTCCGTAGCACCAGATGGCTACAACGGTGCCATTAAGATCATTACGGGTATCGATACCAGCGGTACCGTGCTTGGCACGCGCGTACTTAGCCATCAAGAAACTCCAGGGTTAGGCGACAAGATCGACCTTAGAGTGACAGATTGGATCACCAGTTTCACCGGAAAACAGTTAAACGATGGCAACTATAACAGTTGGAAAGTGCGTAAAGATGGTGGAGAATTTGACCAGTTTACCGGCGCGACCATTACACCTCGTGCGGTTGTTAAAGCGGTGCGCAACACCGTTGAGTTCGTCAATACCCATCGTGAACAGATTCTGAATCAACCACTTAACTGTGGAGGCCACTATGAGTGAGCATAAAAAATTACTTAAAAATGGCATGTGGGACAACAACCCTGCACTGGTCCAGCTACTTGGTCTGTGTCCGCTACTGGCGGTATCGTCAACCGTCACCAACGCACTTGGTCTCGGCATAGCAACATTATTGGTTCTCGTTGGCTCCAACGTCACTGTTTCTCTGATTCGTAACTACGTACCAAAAGAAATTCGTATTCCGGTATTCGTTATGATCATTGCCTCACTGGTCACGTGCGTTCAATTACTGATGAACGCCTACGCCTATGGCTTATACCTATCATTGGGCATTTTCATTCCTTTGATTGTGACCAACTGCATCATCATCGGCCGTGCTGAAGCGTACGCATCAAAAAATGATCCTTTGCCTGCGGCATTAGATGGCTTTTGGATGGGCATGGGTATGACCACCGTGCTTGTCGTTCTGGGCGCAATGCGCGAAATCATCGGCAACGGTACCCTTTTCGATGGCGCGGATCTTCTGCTGGGTGAATGGGCGAGCGCACTGCGGATTCAAGTATTCCAATTTGACAGTAGCTTCCTACTGGCGCTGTTACCGCCCGGGGCATTTATTGGTGTCGGCCTGCTCATCGCGTTGAAAAATGTCATCGATACACAGTTAAAAGCTCGCCAACCTAAACAAGAAAAACCCGCGATTGAACGCGCTCGCGTGACTAACGCATAAGTCACTGTCTAGGCTCATCAAAATATGCACCGCTAGAGTGCCCATGAGCCTAGAACAACTGGAAGTCAGCAATGAATAAAGACAAACGCATACAAATTCTCGAACGATTACGAGAAAACAACCCCAACCCACAAACCGAACTCAATTGGAACTCCCCTTTTGAGCTGCTGATAGCGGTTTTGTTATCAGCACAAGCAACGGACGTCAGTGTCAATAAAGCCACCGACAAACTGTTCCCAGTCGCCAACACCCCTCAAGCGATGTTGGATCTTGGGGTGGAAGGTCTGAAAGAGTACATTAAGACCATTGGCCTGTTTAATTCCAAAGCGGAAAACACCATCAAAACGTGTCGCATTCTGCTCGAAAAACACAACGGTGAAGTCCCTGAAGACCGAGACGCTCTTGAAGCACTGCCCGGGGTTGGGCGCAAAACCGCCAATGTGGTGCTCAACACCGCCTTTGGCTGGCCAACCATCGCTGTCGATACCCATATTTACCGCGTTTCCAATCGCACAAAGTTTGCCCCAGGCAAAAACGTGGATGAAGTCGAGCAGAAGTTACTTAAAGTGGTACCAAAAGAGTTTAAACTCGATGTCCACCACTGGTTGATTTTGCATGGACGCTACACCTGTATTGCACGCAAGCCTCGCTGTGGCAGTTGCATCATTGAAGACCTGTGCGAATTTAAAGAAAAAGTCTACCCAGAGAATTAATCTCTATCTGTAAGGAGCATAACAATGTCAAATGGTCGCATTCTTCACACTATGTTGCGTGTGGGTAATTTAGATAAATCGATTCAGTTCTACACCGAAGTTATGGGCATGCAATTGCTTCGTACCAATGAAAACAAAGAGTATGAATATACTTTGGCGTTTCTAGGTTACGGTGACGAATCACAAGGCGCAGTCATCGAGTTAACTTACAACTGGGGTAAAACGGAGTACGACCTTGGCAGTGCATTTGGTCACATCGCGATTGGCGTCGACGACATTTATGTTACTTGCGATGCCATCAAAGCCGCTGGCGGTAATGTGACTCGCGAACCTGGCCCAGTAAAAGGCGGCACAACCCACATCGCCTTTGTGAAAGATCCTGATGGCTATATGATTGAGCTGATCCAAAACAAACAAGCATCAGCAGGTTTAGAAGGCTAATCGCCACGTCAATATGGCGGAATAGCAACGAGGAGGCTAAAGCCTCCTCTTTTGATCTTAATCATGAAACTTTACATGATAATAATTTTCATTTAGATTAATCCCAATTTTGCTAACTGGGATAAGCACATGATCAGTGAATGGGAAAAACACACGTTGCTCGCCGATACCGCGCTGCAACTTGACGATCCAATTCGTAGTATTTTGCACTATCAACAAGCCTACAATTTGAGCGAAGACATCATTGCTTCCTCAACGGTAGAAGCTGACGACAAATTACTGATATCCGTGATCTCGTGCCACAACTTGGCACAATTTTGGCGCTGGGCGGGTGACACCGACTATGAGCTAAAATATCTGCAACTGGCCTCGGAAAAGGTGCTGACCTTAATTCCTCAGTGCCCTCACCACCAATGTGAAAGTTTTATCGAGTCTATTGGATGCTGCAAAAAAGCGTTGTTCGATTTTTTAAAGCGTCACCCAAACCCAAAGATCGCGCAGCTGGTGGAGAAGATTGACACGGCTACCCATTGCGAAATCATCGCAAAGTTCAAACTCAACTAAACTTCACTTCGCCCCAGTGAAATGACAACGCGGCGGTTTTTATCTTTACCAATAGGCGTTGCGTTGTCTGCAATTGGGCGGCGTTTACCATAACCTTGAACTTGGATGCGATCTTCCGTCAATCCTAGTGCTTTGAAATAATCTCTCAACGATTCCGCTCTACGTTCTGATAAGTTTTGGCTAACGCTAGTACCATCAGTGGAATCGGTGTAAGTCGAAACCAACACCAAATCAATATCAGAGTTGTAGCGCACGTATTCAGCAATCTGCGACAAGCGCTTTTGCGATGCCTTGGTGAGTTTATCCCCATTGCGTTCATAATGCAGAATAGTGAACGAAATATCTTCAAAGCTGTAAGGCAACAGATTGGCGACACAATCGCTAAATACGTTGTATTTTTGCTGGAACAGAACGGCAGATAGCGCAACTTCAATTCTTTGGTCACGGCTTTGCCAATCTTGATAACTAAACGTCGGATAACGCCCTTTCTCTAACTCAGACAGAATGCCCCATGCCGTTTGCCCACCAACATAACCATTAAACTGTTGAAAGAACTTAATATTAGTAATGCGGTCGGCATTTTCTCCTGGTCGCCATGGAGGCGGCATCGAAATCAAACTCACATTGCGTGTTTCGCCCATAGGTCGACGCATTTTTAGCTCAAAATCCAACACAATTTTTTTACTTGCGCGTGAAGAGAATTCCGCATCACCGTAGTTAGGGATCGGATGCACCAAACGGCATTCCAGCGGTGAATTCATCACCATTTCCCATTGTGATTGCTGCGGGGTGGCAATATAACGCTTCGTCATCGCTGCCGATGGCAATGATGCAAAGGTAGTTAGTACTAAACCACTGGTTATTAGCCACTTTTTCATTATCACTACTTCTCTTACTCGCTCACGGTTGCGTGGCAGACATTTGCCACTACCGGATGAATTCTATCTGACTTACACATTTATGCAAAAACCTCGCCAAATAGGAGCAAAACTTTTGCGGTTTTCTCCTTTTGTAACGTTTTTTTCATAAGGATAATCTGTAATAATGCAGCCTTTGTCACACAAAAATATAGAAACATGACTGTAGAAAACACAGCACTGACCCTGAAAAAACGCTTTCGCGGCTATTTTCCTGTTGTCGTCGATGTTGAAACCGCCGGGTTCAATGCCCAAACGGATGCCCTCTTAGAAATTTGCGCCGTCACACTATCCATGGATGAAAACGGTGATCTTCACCCTGCATCGACCATTCACTTTCATGTTGAACCCTTTGATGGGGCAAATCTCGAAAAAGAAGCACTTGAGTTCAACGGCATTCGCGACCCGTTTAGCCCATTACGCGGCGCAGTGACGGAACAAGAAGCGCTAAAAGAGATCTATAAACTCATCCGTAGAGAACAAAAAGCCGCTGATTGTAGCCGCGCCATTATGGTGGCACACAACGCAGCGTTTGACTTAAGTTTCGTTAACGCCGCTAATGAGCGTTGCAAACTTAAACGAGTCCCGTTTCATCCCTTTGCCACTTTCGATACCGCAACGCTCAGTGGCTTAGCTTATGGCCAAACTGTACTGGCGAAAGCGTGTAAAACCGCAGGGATGGAATTTGACAATCGTGAGGCCCACTCGGCGCTTTACGATACCGAAAAAACCGCAGAGCTGTTCTGTGGCATCGTCAATAAATGGAAAGCGCTTGGAGGCTGGCCATTAATTGAAGATGAAAACGAAAAATAATAAGTAAACACAACTACCTGAGAAAACTATGAATCCTGTCGTTATATCTGTTTGCGTCATGCTAATTTTAGCCTTGATGCGAGTGAACGTGGTGGTCGCCCTCACGTTCAGTGCCATCGTTGGTGGCCTTGTTGCTGGAATGGGCCTAGGCGATACCATCGCTGCTTTTGAAAGTGGCCTTGGTGGAGGTGCAACCATCGCACTGAGCTACGCCATGTTGGGCACCTTCGCAGTTGCTATTTCGAAATCGGGCATTACTGACCTGCTTGCCAGAAGCGTAATTAAGCGCCTTAACGGCAAAGAAAGTGACGCTTCAACCACCGGCTTAAAATACGCTGTTTTGGTCGCGCTCGTACTGGTGACCATGTCATCGCAAAACGTCATTCCTGTCCATATCGCCTTTATTCCCATTTTAATTCCACCTCTATTGGGCGTATTTGCAAAACTCAAACTCGATCGTCGATTGGTCGCTTGTGTGCTGACATTTGGCCTGATTACGCCATACATGGTCTTGCCTGTCGGCTTTGGCGGTATTTTCCTCAATAACATCCTATTGAAAAACCTGCACGATAACGGTTTAGAAAGCGTTGTCGCCAGCCAAGTACCGACCGCAATGCTCCTACCAGGTGCGGGTATGGTGTTTGGTCTTTTGACTGCTATTTTCTTTAGCTACCGCAAACCTCGCGAATACCGTGAAACCGAGCTGACCGTGGTGCATGAAGAAAGCGAAGGCATCAACAAAAAGCACATTCTGGTTGCAGCCCTAGGTATCATCGCAGCTCTTAGTGTTCAGCTATACACGGGTTCAATGATCATTGGTGCACTGGCTGGCTTTATGGTCTTCACCTTTGGTGGTGTCATTGCTTGGAAAGAGACTCATGATGTATTCACTAAAGGTGTTCATATGATGGCAATGATCGGCTTCATCATGATCGCCGCCGCTGGTTTTGCTGCGGTAATGAAACAAACGGGTGGCGTTGAAACACTGGTAGAATCGCTGTCAACCAGCATCGGTGACAACAAAGGCCTCGCTGCTCTTCTTATGCTTGTGGTCGGTCTGCTTGTTACGATGGGGATTGGTTCTTCTTTCTCAACCATTCCAATCTTAGCAACCATCTACGTTCCGCTTTCCATCGCTTTTGGTTTTTCACCGATGGCAACCATCGCTCTTGTGGGTACCGCAGCAGCGCTTGGTGACGCAGGTTCACCCGCTTCTGATTCAACGTTAGGCCCAACTTCTGGCCTGAATGCCGACGGGCAACACGAGCACATTTGGGAAACGGTTGTTCCAACCTTTATCCACTACAATATCCCGCTCATTATTTTTGGTTGGATCGCAGCTATGGTGCTGTAAGCACTTTAATACGTTGTACGATCGACAATCATAAAGAAGCCGCTCTGTTGAGCGGCTTTCTCTTTCAATAAAAATAGGTTGGTCTTTTCAGCGTGTCTCGCTGGCCTATTTCATCGCGTTATTTTCATCACACTATTGAGCGGGCATATTCTCGACAATGCGCTCACGGATCAACTTTAACGTCGGTTCGGTGGAGAGGTAATCGATCTCGATTGGAAAATACGCATCGTTAATTTGCAATACTAAACTTGGGTAAGAGTTTACGCCTAAGCTTCGAGCTAAACTCAGTTGATCTTCAAAGACACCTTCCAATAAACGCCCCGTCACATCGTTTTCAAACTGTTGAACATTGAGTCCAATTTCTTGCGCAAGCTGGCGATGTGTCGCTTCATCATGTGGCGGCATGGCGCGCAAATAATACGCGTGTTGGATCGCCTCTAGCATTTGCTCATAAGAATCTTGAAAACCTGCGGCAATCACCGCACGACACGCCTGATAGGTACTACGAACTGGTGTACAACTTGTCCAAAACTCATAATTAAATTGAGTCCCTAGGCGCTGTTCAATTTGATGCCAAATGCTTTCAATTTTTTGCTGCATTTCAGGTGGCATCGGCAATGTTGAATCTGGCGCTAAGCCGCCAACCACATACTCAAACTGAATGACTCCAGGTAACTGTTGCTTCAATTTTTCCAAGGTAGGTTTGTATCCCCAGCACCAGCTGCACATAGGATCATGGACGTAATATAGTTTGATTTTCATGGTAGTAACTCAAAAACAAAAAGGAGCCAAACAGCTCCTTCGTATTCTATCTTCGTTTGAAGATAACCACTACCGAAACTCTTTCAAGCTCCATAGTGGTTGGCCAAATTATTCCGCGTCGCTGCCCGCTGCGCGTGCTGCCGCTTCTTTGATCAATGGTTGAAGTTCGCCTTTTTGGAACATCTCAATCACGATATCACAACCGCCAATCAACTCACCTTCAACCCATAGTTGTGGGAAAGTAGGCCACTCCGCGTATTTTGGCAACTCAGCACGAATATCTGGGTTTTGTAGAATGTCTACATAAGCAAATTTTTCGCCACATGCCATCAATGCTTGAGCTGCTTGAGAAGAAAAACCACAGCTTGGTAGCTTTGGAGAACCTTTCATGTAGAGAAGGATTGGGTTTTCTGCGATTTGTTGTTTGATTTTGTCGATAGTTTCCATTGCTTCCTCGTTCACGGAATGACTGCAAATTTTTCGCACATTCTACCTTATTAGTGCAGAATAAAAAGCACATAAAATTAAGGGCTATTGTCCGTACTAGATCCGCATTAGAATGACAAAGAAATTTCATATCAAAAAGCGGATTTTTCCTTTTAATAAAGTAAAAACTTGCTAAACTATAGCGCAAGTCAGTCATATTGACAGTCGATTCGTTGATGAATCATCAAACGGGTTGATTTAATTATAAATTCACTGGAAGCAACCGAAGGTAATCCCTTCATATAAATGGAGAATCGAGCAATGGCATTTGAACTACCAGCTCTTCCTTACGCAAAAGACGCGCTTGAGCCACACATCTCTGCAGAAACTCTTGAGTTCCACCACGGCAAACACCACAACACTTACGTTGTGAAACTGAACGGCCTAATTCCTGGTACTGAATTCGAAGGTAAAACTCTAGAAGAGATCATCAAGACTTCTACTGGCGGTATCTTCAACAACGCAGCGCAAGTATGGAACCACACTTTCTACTGGCACTGTCTTGCTCCAAATGCAGGCGGCGAGCCAACAGGTGCAGTTGCAGAAGCGATCAACGCAGCATTCGGTTCATTCGAAGAGTTCAAAGCAAAATTCACGGATTCAGCAATCAACAACTTTGGTTCATCTTGGACTTGGTTGGTGAAGAAAGCTGACGGCTCTCTAGCAATCGTTAATACTTCAAATGCGGCAACACCAATCACTGAAGAAGGCGTAACTCCACTACTGACTGTAGACCTATGGGAACACGCTTACTACATCGATTACCGCAACCTACGTCCAGACTACATGAACGGTTTCTGGGCACTGGTTAACTGGGATTTCGTTGCAGAGAACCTAGCGAAATAATTTTCGCCCCTTAAGTTCCAATTTAGTCATACTTGAAAGCCCGCATTCGCGGGCTTTTTGTTTATTTTCCCTAAAGTTATCTGCCGACGTGCCGCTAATAAAGCATCACACGGAGAGCCGCATGCAGATACACACATTAGACAAAGCAAGCATCATTAACGAGCTGAGCTTCGGCAATGGCATTAGCCAAGCCGTTCAGCAAGGACGTCGTGCCGACTTTGCACTGCTGCTTTCGATGTTTTCTGAAGACGCTCGTCACATCACCCCCGTAGAACAAATTGAAACGCAGGAAATGACGAATGCCGTGTTGCGTAAGCAATTTGGTTTGTCTGAACCTCAAAAATTGAGAAGCGATCAATCAAGTTACGCGATTTCTGCAGAACAAGCGAAACAGTTCCACAATGCAGGGCTTCCTTCTGCCAAACTGAGTCACTATCTCAGCGCAGAGCCATTGGCTTATATGCCAGAAGAGACGTTTGATCTACCAGAAGAGGTTTATCAAAACCTTTCTGGGCACGAGCGAACAAAACTCGCAACCCCTGAAGTTAAATTGCTACCAGAAGCAGGGTTGTACAACCACCTATCCACTGCACTGGTCAAAGCGAAATTTGCCGCTTACGCGTAACACGCTGTTTATCGTTGTATTTACTGGCATGGCACGGATCAACTTTGCTAGACGCTATGCGACAATTTTTCATCCCTCAGAACACCAAACTGTGACTGTTTACAAATATCTCATCATCTCTTTTGCACGATTAACCGTTGTTTGAAGTTATTCACACAGCGTACCCAATTTCTCACCCAAGATGAAAGTACGGTCTGAATGCTTGAGGGAGAGCAACGAGATGGATATCAAGAACGCTTTGATTTTAGTGACGAGTGCGGGCTCATTATTGGGCAGAACAGTGGCAGCGCACTTTGCGCGTCTCGGTGCCATTGTTATTCTCTGCGACCAAGACCAAGCTGCATTGAATGATACGCACAAAGAGCTTTATGCCATCACTCAAGATGTTTATCCGATCACCTTGCAAGACTACAGTCAATCTTCCATCCAATCCTTGTTTGACCACATTCAGGCACAGTTTAACCGAGTCCCTAATGTACTCGTAAACTGTTGGACCAGCTCTCCTCTGCCACTTTTGAATACTGAAGCAACATCAGAAGGCTTCATAGAAAAGCTATCAAGTACCGCAGGCGCACTATACGGCTATGTGCAAGTGTGCGCGGAACGAATGCGACGCACCGAAACGAAAGGCGTGATCGTTAATGTTATTTCGCACGATGACCATCAAAATTTTACCGGTGTTGAGAGTGTGACTTCCCTAGTTTCGGGGTTTACCCACAGTTGGGCGAGAGAGCTCACCCCTTTTAATATTCGCGTTGGCGGTGTGATCCCTTCGATCTCTCATCTTCACGGACAAATAGACGCGACACATTGGGCTCAAGTGCAGGATGAACTCATTCGCAACGCTGAGTACATCGTCGCCAATGAGTATTTCAGTGGCAGAGTGGTGACCACCGAAATCTAACTGAACTCAAAAAATCAAACTGAAAAAAAGCCCCGGTCTTTCGACTGGGGCTTTGATCTTTTTCCCGATTTTTTTAGGTTTCGTGCTAGCGAAAACCTACCTCATTCCTGAGTCTTACTTCTTGCTGACACTTAGTGACTAAGTATCAGACTTATTTTTTCGCTTTTGGCGCTACTTGGTCTGCTTTCTTCTTGATTACAGTCGTACCTTCGAAAGTTTCACCTTCAACGAAAGCTTTACCGTAGTAAGAAGCCAGTAGAACTTCTTTTAGCTCAGCGATTAGTGGGTAGCGTGGGTTCGCACCAGTACACTGGTCATCGAACGCTTCTACTGCTAGTTCATCAACTTTCGCTAGGAAGTCAGCTTCAGCAACACCTGCCGCTTGGATAGACATTGGGATGTCTAGGTTACCTTTTAGCTCATCCAACCATGCTAGTAGACGTTCAATCTTCTGAGCAGTGCGGTCACCAGCTTGGCTTAGGCCTAGGTGGTCAGCAACTTCAGCGTAACGACGACGTGCTTGTGGACGGTCGTATTGAGAGAACGCAGTTTGCTTAGTTGGGTTATCGTTCGCGTTGTAACGTACCACGTTAGAGATAAGTAGAGCGTTCGCCAAACCGTGTGGTAGGTGGAACTCTGCACCGATCTTGTGCGCCATAGAGTGACATACACCTAAGAACGCGTTCGCGAATGCGATACCAGCGATGGTCGCTGCGTTGTGTACTTTCTCACGAGCGATTGGGTCTTTTGCACCGTTCGCGTAGCTTGAAGGTAGGTACTCTTTTAGCATCTTAAGTGCTTGTAGAGCCTGACCATCTGAGTATTCGTTCGCAAGAACAGATACGTAAGCTTCTAGAGCGTGAGTCACTGCATCGTAACCACCGAATGCGGTTAGAGACTTAGGCATGTTCATCACTAGGTTCGCATCTACGATTGCCATTTGAGGAGTCAATTCGTAATCCGCTAGTGGGTACTTAGCACCAGTCTTGTCGTCAGTCACAACCGCGAATGGTGTAACTTCTGAACCTGTACCTGAAGTGGTAGTGATACATACAAGTTCAGCTTTCTTACCCATTTTAGGGAACTTGTAGATACGTTTACGGATATCCATAAAGCGCATTGCAAGTTCTTCGAAGTGAGTTTCTGGGTGCTCGTACATTACCCACATGATCTTCGCAGCATCCATTGGTGAACCACCGCCTAGCGCTAGAATCACATCTGGCTGGAAGCTTTGCATTGCCGCTGCGCCTTTCTCTACAACAGATAGCGTTGGGTCAGCTTCAACATCAAAGAATGTTTGAACTTCCATGCCTTGAGCTTTAAGAAGTTGTACTACGTCATCTGCGTAACCGTTGTTGAATAGGAAACGGTCAGTTACTAGGAATGCGCGTTTCTTACCTTCTAGGTCGCTTAGTGCGATTGGAAGGCTACCACGACGGAAGTAGATTGACTTAGGTAGTTTGTGCCACAACATGTTTTCAGCTCGCTTCGCAACAGTTTTCTTGTTGATTAGGTGCTTAGGACCTACGTTCTCAGAGATAGAGTTACCACCCCATGAACCACAACCAAGAGTTAGAGATGGTGCAACGTTAAAGTTGTAAAGGTCACCGATACCACCGTGAGTAGTTGGGATGTTTACAAGGATACGTGCAGTCTTCAGTTTGTCACCGAAGTAACGGATACGGTCTGCGTTTACGTCTTGGTTAGTGTATAGACCAGATGTGTGACCGATACCGCCGATTTCAACCATGGTTACTGCTTGTGCAACTGCGTCTTCGAAGTCATCAGCACGGAATAGACCTAGAGTTGGAGATAGCTTCTCGTGAGCAAATGCGTCATCGTAAGACACTTTGCCTAGGCCTTCACCAACGAGAACTTTAGTATCAGCAGGAACTTTAACACCTGCCATTTCAGCGATTGCTGCAGCTGGCTGGCCAACGATTTTCGCATTTAGTGCGCCATCGATTAGCAGTACTTTACGTACTTTTTCTGCTTCAGCTTTGCTAAGTACGTATGCTTTGTGAGAAGCAAAACGCTCTTTCACTTCGTCGTATACTGCGTCAACAACGATTGCAGCTTGCTCAGAAGCACATACTACGCCGTTATCGAACGTCTTAGACATTAGGATAGATGCAACTGCACGTTTGATGTCCGCAGTTTCATCGATAACAACAGGAACGTTACCTGCACCTACACCGATTGCTGGCTTACCAGAAGAGTAAGCAGCTTTAACCATGCCTGGACCACCAGTTGCAAGGATAAGTGCGATGTCATCGTGCTTCATAAGCGCGTTAGAAAGCTCTACAGATGGCTGGTCGATCCAACCGATGATGTCTTTTGGTGCGCCAGCTGCTACCGCTGCTTCTAGAACCAGTTTCGCTGCGTCGTTAGTCGAGTTTTTCGCACGTGGGTGTGGCGAGAAGATGATACCGTTACGAGTCTTCAAAGAGATCAGTGATTTGAAGATTGCAGTCGAAGTTGGGTTAGTGGTTGGAACGATACCGCAGATGATACCTACTGGTTCAGCGATAGTCATCGTACCTAGGTTGTCATCCTCTTCTAGGATGCCACACGTTTTTTCGTCCTTGTATTTGTTGTAGATAAACTCAGATGCAAAGTGGTTCTTGATTACTTTATCTTCAACAATACCCATACCAGATTCTTCAACCGCCATTTGTGCTAGCGGGATACGAGCTTGGTTAGCGGCTAGAGAAGCTGCACGGAAGATTGCATCTACTTGCTCTTGAGAGTAAGTAGCGAACTCTTCTTGCGCTTTCTTAACGCGTGCAATCATCGCATCTAGTTCAGCCATATTAGTTACAGGCATAGGGAATCTCCTAAAATTAACAAATATTAAAAACTTTTTAGTAAGGCTACTTGTCTATCGTTTTTACTGTTTATCAGTAAGTTACTGAACAACCGACTTAGTAAATTGCTTTCAGGGCTGAGTATAATATTTCAGAGTGTGAAAAAAATTGACTTGGATCAGTTCACACACTCTAAATACCCCCAAAGTGGTGCTTTAGTACAACAAAAACCGCTAATTCATTGATAAACAAGTAAATTAAAAGTTACTTTTGGTTGAGCAAAAAAGAAGCAAACGAACCAAAAGGTCAAATTAACAACAAAACCTTGTAAAAAAGTTTCATCATAAATCTACAAAATTACATAAAATTACATGTAGACGAGAAATTCTGTGCTACTGAGAGTATATCCAAATGGTTAACTCGCTAAAGAAGCGCGCTTGGTTTTTATCAAAAATGTGCGAATGTTAACGTTTATGTAAATTGATTGGATGTTCGCGAAGGATTATACACAACAAAGTGTGACAAATTATTTTACAACTCTTTCAATAATTAGTTTTTCTCAGCAATCAAACAGCTCACACGTTAGTTTTTTTCATTCGTGAAGTCGCGCAATATCGACTATATTTCGCCAACAATCTGTTCTCCTATCTTTCGTGTGGTTTCTCTAATGCAAACGTTCGAAGTCGCTATCTTTTTGCAGTTTTTCTTAGGCTTAGTGGCCGCAGTAAACCCTGTGGGCATCATGCCAGTATTTGTGTCGCTTACAGGCCACATGACACCGGAAGAAAAATACAAAACCGCACTTACCGCCAATGTGGCGGTGGCGATTATTCTGACCGTTTCATTGCTAGCCGGTCAGATGCTACTCGACATGTTTAGTATTTCTCTCGACTCCTTCCGCGTTGCCGGTGGTTTACTACTACTTAGCATCGCCTTTTCGATGATGAGCGGTAAGTTGGGTGAAGATAAACAAAACAAACAAGAGCAGTCGGAATACGTGAGTCGCGAACAAATTGGTGTTGTGCCTTTGGCAATGCCTTTAATGGCAGGCCCTGGTGCGATTAGCTCGACCATCGTTTATGGCTCTCGCTACCCAAGTATGTTCGATACCATGGGTATTGTGATCACTATAGTTGCCTTTAGCTTTTGCTCATGGCTGCTATTTCGCTCAGCGCCAATTATCGTTCGCTTTTTAGGGCAAACAGGCATCAACGTGATCACCCGTATTATGGGTCTTATCTTGGGTGCACTCGGCATCGAGTTCATCGCCAATGGCCTGCGTAATCTCTTCCCCGGATTAGCCTGATTCCCGATTTAAAGGTATGATGTTGCAACGTTTCAACTATGTCGCAGCATCATGTCACGCCAGTCACTCAAGCATCATCTTTACGTTATTATTTTCGGTACGCACACGCCCGCAGGCAGAGCCTTTGATATTGGCTTGATCATCGCGATTTTGACCTCGCTGCTGGTGCTTTTACTCGAATCTATCCCGTCGATTCGCGCTCAGTGGGCAAGCGAACTCAAATACCTTGAGTACGGTTTTACCGCCCTATTTACGCTCGAGTATTTGCTGCGTTTATATTGCTCACCAAAACCTGCCGCCTACGCACGCAGTTTTTATGGTGTGGTGGACTTACTGGCGATACTGCCGACCTATCTTGCCTTTTTATTCCCATCAGCGGCTTTTATGGGCGTAATTCGACTGCTGCGTGTGATGCGTATCTTCCGTATTCTGAAACTCGTCCGTTATTTGCAAGACTCAAATTTGCTGATGCGCTCCTTGCTGATGGCTCGAAGAAAAATACTGATATTTTTCAGTGCGGTGGCTATTTTGGTGACCATATTTGGCGCCCTGATCTACGTGATTGAAGGTCCGCACAATGGCTTTACCAGTATTCCCAAAAGTATCTACTGGGCCATTGTGACGATTACGACCGTAGGCTATGGTGACCTCGTGCCACAAACCGATCTAGGCAAAGCCATCGCGTCGCTGACAATGTTACTCGGTTACTCAATTTTGGCAGTGCCGACGGGGATCATTACCGCCGAACTCAACCAAGAGATGAACTCACACCGGCAATTGGTCAAGTGCCCTAACTGCTCACGTGCTGGACATGAATCCGATGCACTCTTTTGCAAACACTGCGGCAGTGAACTGGCGGATCCCGATAAACGAGTGGTCGCCGTCCAAAACGCAGAAACCGACAAAAAATAAGCGCTCGTGTGAGCGCTTGATTACCTTGTTACATGAGCCGTAGCGGCTTCAACATCCGTCTGTGATGGTTTCCACGGCAAAGTCCGCCCCCGGTTCCATCGCGGCGGTATATTTGACGTAGCAACGACTATCTTCAATGGCTTTATTGAAATCCACAATGTTGTCATCGGCCAACCATTGTGACTGCGTAATGATCCACCAATCGGGATCTGAGACTGAGCCATTATTGTGTGCAGCCCAAACCCATTCACGTTCTAAATCATGGTACCCCGTGTCAATTTGTAAGAAGCTTTCCATTCCACCACGCGAGACACTCGGATAACCATATTGCACAATCCCGTAATTTGGCACGTGGTAGGATTCAATAGCTTCCATCCCTTCCACAGCGGCTTTTCCATACGCCATCTCCGCCGCATTCGTTACGGCGCCAGCTAAACCTTCGACGACGGAACGCCGTGCATCGGATTGCAAATTCAGGAATCTTGGCGCAGCGACCACCGCTAACACGGCAACAAGCACAATCACTACGATCAATTCTATTAGTGTAAAACCTCTAAATTTCTTATACATACAGCACACCACTCTCAAAACCCACGCTAAAGTAGGTCATCAATGTCAACGAACTGTCATTGAAAAAATAAAAAAGCGCCTTTTAGGCGCTTTTTAGAATGATGTCTCATATTTGAGTTATTGCTTCTCAGCAAGAATGATTCTTAGCGTACGACGCAAAGGTTCTGCCGCGCCCCAAAGAAGTTGGTCACCCACGGTGAATGCGTTAAGGAAATCATCACCCATCGACATTTTGCGTAAACGGCCAACAGGGATTGAAAGCGTTCCTGTCACTTTAGCTGGCGTTAGCTCTTGCGCGGTAATGTCACGCTCGTTTGGAATCACTTTAACCCACTCGTTGTCGCTAGCAATGATCTCTTCAATTTCATCAAGAGGGACATTTTGCTTAAGCTTGATAGTCAGCGCTTGTGAATGGCAACGCATTGCACCGATACGAACACAAGTACCATCGATTGGAATTGGAGAGTTTTGTAAACCAAGGATCTTGTTCGCTTCTACGCCACCTTTCCACTCTTCTTTACTTTGACCGTTTTCGCGTTTCACGTCGATCCATGGAATCAATGAGCCAGCTAGAGGCGCACCAAAGTTGTCAACTGGGAACGAGCTGCTGCGCATCGTTTCCGCAACCTTACGATCGATATCAAGAATAGAGCTTGATGGGTTGGCCAACTCTGAACTTACGGCATCATTGATCACGCCCATCTGAGAAATCAGTTCACGCATGTTCTGCGCGCCTGCACCAGAAGCCGCTTGGTAAGTCATCGCACTCATCCACTCGACCATACCTTGTTTGTATAGTCCACCTAACGCCATTAGCATTAGAGAAACGGTACAGTTACCACCTACAAAGGTGTTTGTGCCGCTATGGATGCCTTGCTGAATTTGAGCTAGGTTAATTGGATCAAGAGTGATAATCGAATCTGGAGCCATACGCAGCGTAGATGCCGCATCGATCCAGTAGCCTTTCCAACCCGCTTCGCGCAGCGCTGGGTAAACCTTTTCTGTATAACCACCGCCTTGACAAGTGATGACTGCGTCGAGCTGTTTCAACGCATCAATATTGAATGCATCTTGTAGTAAACCAGCATCTTTACCAAAATTTGGCGCTGGAATACCAATTTGAGAGGTACTGAAAAAGACTGGTTCAATCAGATCAAAGTCTTTTTCTTCAACCATGCGCTGCATCAGCACCGAGCCAACCATGCCACGCCAACCAACTAAACCCACTCTCATCACATTAACTCTCCGTGTATTCAAATAACAAAATAAATTTGCATTAATAGTTCTATTTTCTAGGCAAAATCTCAAGCACTAATTGACGAAAACGTCCAACTTTTTCGTTTTGATTTGTTAAGGTCGCAAAACTTCATGATTTAGCTTTGGTAAGAGCTCTGACCGAGCAGGATTTCCTACCCGGCCGCCACATTCACATATGAAGCACATTTATTTCACATTACACAACACTTAAAACTAATTATTTTAAACTTTAGTAGTTTATTATTTCACAAAATACGTATTACACCGATCCACATCAAAACAAACGACTAAATAAATCGAATTATCCACTACGTTAATGTAATGTAAGCATCCTAAACATACGGGGGCGTAATCCCTCTAACGCTCCGACATTTATCAGAGGAATATATGAAGCAGGAAATTACTCGCTTACCAAGTCTTCCCCAAGTGCTTATTTCACTGGGATTGTTTTTACTTTTGGCTTTTTCGTTTACCGCGAAATTAGATCTACCTATTCAGCTAGCACTTTATATCGGCTGGTTCATTATTATGGTGTTGGGCTTACGTCTAGGTCATCAGTATAAAGACCTGGAAAAAGCGGCATTAAACGGAATTTCGAATGGTTTGGGTGCTGTTCTTATTCTATTAGCCGTTGGCGCATTGGTTGGTACCTGGATCTCCGGCGGTATCGTACCCACTATTATTTACTATGGTCTGAAGGCAATACATCCTTCTATCTTCCTTTTAGCCACTATGATCATTTGCTCCCTAACAGCACTTGCAACAGGCACCTCTTGGGGCGCAGCAGGTACCGCAGGTATCGCAATGATGGGGATTGGCCAAGGCCTTGGCGTACCAGCGCCGATCACAGCAGGTGCGGTACTATCAGGCTGTTACTTCGGTGACAAAATGTCTCCGCTGTCAGATTCTGTGATCCTTGCTTCTTCAATGTCGAACGTGGAAGTCATGGAGCACATCAAAGGCATGCTACCTATCGCTCTGATCAGCTACATCATTACTGGCATTATGTTCACAGCATTTGGCTTCCATTACGCAGGTAATGTTGACATGAGCCAAGTGGAATCTGTGATTAAAGCGATGGATCAGCAGTTCTACATCACGCCTTACTCGTTTGTTCCTGTCATTATCGTATTGGCGCTACTTGCCATGCGCATGCCTTCATTCCCAGTCATCAGCTTTGGTTCTCTACTGGGTATTATTTGGGCCGTGATGATCCAAGATGTGGATTTCCTAACCGCGTTCAATACTGCTTGGGCACCGTTTGCGATTTCTTCAGGCGTCGATTTCATTGATTCCATCCTAAACCGTGGTGGTATGTCCTCCATGCTGGGCTCGGTGGCCGTGATCGTGTTTGGTCTTGGTTTTGGTGGTCTACTGGATAAAGTTGGCGTGCTAGAAACCATCGCGAAACTGTTTGAGCGTCGCGTGCAAAATGCAGGTTCTCTCGCAACCAGCACAATTGGTACAGCGTTTATGGGTAACGTGTTCGGTTCAGCGATGTACGTTTCACTGATTCTGACACCAAAGATTTGTGCGAAAAACTACGATCGCCTAGGTTACAAACGTAAGAATCTGTCACGAAATGCCGAGTTTGGCGGCACGCTAACATCCGGTATGGTGCCTTGGAGTGATAACGGCATTTACATGGCGAGCATCTTAGGGGTGGCGACGTTATCTTACGCACCGTTCATGTGGTTGAGCTTTGTCTGTATCGCAGTGACGATTTTCACCTCCTACATGGGTTGGTTTGTCGACAAGTGCGAGCCAACCGCGCAAGCGAGCGAAGAAGAAACACTGGCAGAGACAAGACAACAAACCGCTTAACCTCCGCCACTCAATAAAAAAGCGTAGCCCTCGAGCTACGCTTTTTTGTTTGTCGTTTCAGCAGCACTCGTTGCGCCAACGGCCAACCCTTTGGCTAATTGCTCTTTCTTTGTGCTCTCTTTCCGAGTGCGTAACCTAAGCCAAGCGGAGCAAAGAAAATTACAGCGATAAACAGAACAAAGTAAATAATCACGCTTTTGATCAGCTCAACCAACTTATCCATCGCCAGCGCGACCACATCTTGTGAGAGCTTATCCATGTCTTGAGTAAAGCTCACTCGTTCTTGCGTCACCATCTTATTCAACGCTTCTCTTTCACGCTCTATCATCGCAAACAGCTCAACCCTCTCGCGTGCAACCATGGCTTCCAACGCCGCCCTTTGTTCATCGAGTTTACTCATCTGACGCGAGGTTTTTTGGTCAATGTCAGCCACCAGCGGCTGCAACTCTATGGCCATCTGCTCCGCCAAGTTCTTCATGTATTCTGGGTTATTCTTCACGAAATCTTGAAAGGCCTCAGAAGTGGCCTTCATGGAGGCCAAGGTTTGTGACAAATCTTCGCCACTGATGTGGCTGTTAAGTGCAATAAGCTCCGCTTTCCAACTCATGATCTTCGGCGTTTGCTCTGAAATCAAACTGAGGCGATCAGAGACATCGCCTAAGGCTTCCGGCATGGTGCCTAGCGTGGTTATCGCCTCATCTTCATTAATATCATTGGCTTTTAGCCAAGCGCGGTAAGCTGGTGTGGGATTAAATTTGAGATCGGTAAATGGGTGTTGCGTGGCAAACTCGCGAACAAATTGCTGGCTGCTCTTGTACGAACTGTTCTTCAATAGAACACTCGCCAACTGTTCCACTTGTGTCAGTAAAGCTTGTGATGCATCTGAGGCGAGAGCCGATTCAAACTGCTCGCGACCCGGCCCTCGAGAAAAATAGTCGGTCATTTGCTGAGTAAACACCCAACTGTCGATCAGCGCCGCAGTGGGTGAAACCTGATACGCAGCCCGTGCTAAACCTTCCTCTGCATTGATTTTCCACAACAAAATATAGGACTGGTGCAGAGTATCCGTCGCAGGATAGCCACTTTTAAGCGTATCCGCCGTTTGCTCGACTTGGGTAAAAAATTGCAATGCGTATTCACGCGTATGTAAACGAGTATTCAGCTCTTGCTGAGTCAACGGGGTGACTTGGCTATCCAGCTTCACCTCTAATAACGAGCATCCCGACAAACTCATTAGCACCAAAATAGGCAAACAAAAACTTTTGTAAAAAGCGACCATCGTTGAGCGAGTCATTGCTATAACCACTACAAAAAGAAAAGGATGACGAATATAACCAGTATAAGTCAGAGAAATATCAGCATCTTATGATGAGATGACAATCTCGCGATTGAGAATGCGTTGCGCGTAAGCCACGGTTTTATCAATGCACTCTTTCAGTTGCTGCAATTGTTGCTCTGTCGGTTCATGGCCATGCTTCATGCTGGATTCAATCTCCATCGCCACTTTACGTAAAGCATCTGCACCAAGGCTGGCAGCGACCCCTTTCAGGCTGTGAACAATGCGCTGCGCCGTTTCGGGATCATCGCGATAGGTTGCAACAAAATTGCTGTGCTCATCTGCATGATCTTGGACAAACACGCTCAATAACATCTGCACCGATTCTTCATCTCCAGATAAAGAGTCCATCATCAAATCGATTTTAATCGGCGGCAGTTCTTCATTCCCATGCGGTACTGTCGTGGTGGAAACGGAACGGTTTCTGTCTATCTCTTTGCCCTGCTCAACCAGAGATGTGTCATTTTGACGGCTTGGTTGCTCTGGCCTCTCCGCGGTTTGCACCGCTTCGGATGACAATCGTTCATTCAAGGTTTCTGTTGGTACGTGCAACACCTCATTTTCTGCCGATTGTTGTGGCGACTTCACTAACGTATTGCCCCAGTACAGTAACCACAACAAGCCCAGAAAACAGAGCCCACTCACCGCAATCACAATCACGATGGATTGCAAAACAATATGGTGATACTGCTCTTCTAACCAAGATTGCTGGGCGTACACTTCATGGGTACTGACTTGATTAACCAGATGGTTCACTTCGGCATTTTGCCCAAGTACCACCGCCGATTGGGCCAACAACTTTTGTAACGGCACACGTTGCGCTTCTTCAAGGTCATTCGATAACAACACTAAATTATCGATATCTTTGAATACTGGGCTTAAGCGCGTGCTGTTACTTAACGTGGCCTCGGAAATATACGAGCCAAGTAAAGCAAAGGAGAGAATGGAATCCGCATGCGTTTGCTGAAGACGTTGGCGACGCACCTCAGCAACCAAGTCTGACAAGCGGCTGTCGATTTGCAAAATGGTTTTTACGCTGTCTACGTAGCGATCGGTGACGTGCAAAAACTGCGTAATATCAGGGGCAAAAAACGAGTGTACATAGGTTGCTTCGAGTTGAATACGTAACGCATAAATCAATTGCACATTCAGCGAAATTTCATCTAACTTTTGGATTCTTTGTTCACGCTTGTAAGAAAATGCCGCGTGCACTTCTTCAATTTTGTTCCCAACTTCCTCTACGGCATCGACCGCAGCACGCATGTTGGTGATTTGCATCCAAACAAACGCGACAGAGCACAACCACACCAAGGCAAGACCCAAAGAATAGCGAAATACCCATTTATTACTCAATCGAACCATGCTCCATCCTTGCACAGAGATTCCAAGTTGCTTTCATAAGCTTATAACACAATCCGCTAGGGTAATGTGAAGTCACAAAAAAAGAGAGCATCTCGCTCTCTTTCTTCATTTGTCTTAACGATTTCGCGTCAGTTGGTCACGCAGATTTGGCGGCGTACCTTTGATCGTCAGCGTATCGGTCTCTGGATCGTAGAAAATGCGCTCACCCAACAGCAAGCTGTCGAAGCTCACGTTAAGACCACCACCTGCCCCAACATACTTAGTCAACTTGCGCACTAAGCCACGATCGGCAGGAAAACTCTCTTCCAAACCATAGCCTTGTTCTTGCGTAAATTCTAAGAAGCTCGCGCCAGATGGGCTTGGTGGTAACTCGCCAGAAAGTTCGCGAATTTCCACTTCTTCGCCTGCTTTGATCTGGCCATTACAGTATTCATAGACTTGTTTCTTGTACTCGTTGACTTCTTGTTTTTCCAACTTCGCATCGGTACAGAAATCATCAAGTGCTTGCATCAATACTTGGTTTTGCTGCTTGCTGTCTAGGCCCACTTCCGCTTGCAAGAAATCGAGGAAGAAATCCGCCACTTTACGGCCAACTCGGCCCTTAATGTAAGAGAGATAACGGTTGGATTCTTTATCTGCTTCGTATACCGACAAATCAATACGCGCAGCGATGTCCATCTTATTGATGTCCAAATAATCGGTCGCACTGATGTCCAACCCTTCTGTCACTTTCAAACTTTGATTCAGCGGTAATATGCCCACGAACAAATAATCGGTCGCTAGGCTCTGGTACTCCGCAAACACAAGAATACCTTCGTCCGCAAACGGGTATTTTGCTAACTCTTCTTTCAGTCTTACGGCGCATTTTTGTGAGAAATCATAAAAATT
Source organism: Vibrio vulnificus CMCP6 (assembly GCF_000039765.1). Classification (NCBI taxonomy): domain Bacteria; kingdom Pseudomonadati; phylum Pseudomonadota; class Gammaproteobacteria; order Vibrionales; family Vibrionaceae; genus Vibrio; species Vibrio vulnificus. Next base: position 3,189,222 of record NC_004459.3, read on the forward strand.
CAGTTCGCCGCGTTGTAATTCATTGAGCCAAATCTGAAATTCGCTGTCAGATTGAAAACACCCAAAGCCTTTTCCTGCTTTGGAATGAAACACGCGATGCAGCTCAGCGACCAGATTTTCTGTAGAAGAATCATTGACCAGGGACTCAGAACGGTAGTTTACCATTAGCTCATCCTGATCATTTTTACTAAGCTGATGCAGAATAACGTTTGAAAGATGCAGACTCATAGTATTTTATCTTGCTTCAAGGTTTTAGTTGCGAGGCATTGTAGGTTATCATAGGCCGCTTTTACTATCATTATTAGAGTTTTTATGCCGATTACATCGAAATACACAGACGAACAAGTAGAAACCATTCTTACTGAGATTGGAGCGGTGCTTGATAAGCACGGTGCAACACCAGAATTATCACTGATGATTGCCGGAAACATCGCAACAAACGTTCTTAATCAACAAGTTGCCGCTTCTCAACGTAAGCTAATTGCTGAAAAGTTTGCACAGGCACTGATCTCTTCTTTACAAGAACCAAAAACTCACTAATAACGGATAACAGAATCAGACATGGTTGACAGCGGAAACTCATACGGCGAGCGCGTATCCAGATTAGTTGGATGGGGTCACTGGTTCGCATTTTTCAATATCATTGCTGCGATGTTGATTGGTACGCGTTATATCACCCAGTCCCCTTGGCCAGAAACGCTACTCGGGCAATTTTATCTGGTTGTCTCTTGGGTTGGTCATTTTGGCTTTTTGGTGTTTGCCTTATACCTACTGATTCTGTTTCCTTTAACTTTTTTATTGCCATCGCAACGGTTATTCCGTTTAACTTCTGTGGTTTTTGCGACCACCGGATTGACGGTGCTGCTGATCGATACACAAGCGTATCAAAGCATCAACCTGCACCTAACCCCCGTGGTTTGGGAGTTGCTCTTTAGCGATGACAAATCGGCTCTCAGCGCCGATCTCCAGCATCTGTTTATTGTGCTTCCACTGATCTTTTTCCTGCAACTTGGCTTGTCGGAATGGGTGTGGAAGAAACAACGTAAACTCGCACACAAACATATTGGCCGCCCGTTAGCTGCCGTCTTCTTTGTCTGCTTTATTGTTAGTCATCTGATCTACATGTGGTCCGATGCTTATTTCTATAATCCAGTGACTAGCCAAAGAGCCAACTTCCCGTTGTCTTACCCAATGACAGCGAAAAGCTTTATGGAAAAACATGGCCTACTGGATCGTGATGAATACCTAAAACGTTTGGAAGCGAACGAAAACAACGTCGAGTTGGTGCGTTACCCATTAGACCAGCTAACGTTCAACCGTCGTGGTAACAACCTCAATGTACTGATGATCAGCGTAAACAATTTACGCAGCGATCGTCTATCGGCAGAACAAATGCCAAATATGTTTGAGTTTGCCTCTAACAACCAATGGTTTACCAACCACTACAGCTCAAGTAACGATGGCTATGGCATTTTTGGCCTTTTCTATGGCCTGCCGACCAGCTACGCCAGCAGCATTAAAGCGCAAGGTACCGCCCCCATTTTCTTGAAAGTCCTCCAAGAGCAGGGCTATCAATTTGGTTTGTTTAGCGGCAATGGCTTTAACGAGCCTTTGTATAGTGAAGTTATCTTCCGTAATCAGAATTTAGCGACACAGATCGAAGCAGAGAAAAAAGCGGAACAAGCGGTGACTCATTCCGATGCACAAGCGGTCGATGCGTGGAACGAATGGTTAGTAAATCAAGCGAAATCGCCTTGGTTCAGCTACATCGAAGTGACTGAACTCGATAATATTGAAACCGCTTCGCTGCCAACCACGGCCAACGCGAGCGATAAATTCAAGCAAGCTTATGATGTTGCAGTGCGACAAGCCGACAGCACGCTACAACGTATTTTTGCAACCCTAGATGAACAGCAGTTAAGCGATAACACCGTGGTGATCATCACCTCAAATCACGGCAGCGAGTTTAACGAAACCCAAACCAACAGCTGGGGCGCAAACAGTAACTACAGTCGTTACCAGTTGCAGGTACCTATGGTGATTCATTGGCCAGGAAAACTGCCTGCGCAATTTGGTCAAAGTACCAGTCATTTGGACCTTTCCGTTACCCTACTTCAAGACCTGATGGGGGTCGCGTCGAATCCGGCTGATTTCAGCTCCGGTCGCAATTTGTTTGATGAAAGTAAACGCCGTTGGATCCTTGCAGGCGACACCCGCGAAATCGCGCTGATCACGCCAAGTCAAACGACGGTGATCGATAAATTCGGTAATTTCAAACTGTACGATAACCACTATCAGAGAGTTCGCGACGACAGCCCAAAACTGCCCGTTTTGATGCAAGGGCTCACTGAGTTACAGCGTTTTTACGCTAAAAGTAACTAAGCCGCTATTGGTTGGTGATTTTCTATTCACTTAGCATTCATAGGGCTTTACAAACGAATTCTGGGCTTATATATTTGCCCGCACTGGAGAGATGGCTGAGTGGTTGAAAGCACCGGTCTTGAAAACCGGCGTACGTTAATAGCGTACCTAGGGTTCAAATCCCTATCTCTCCGCCACTTTAGTAAAAGGGCCACTAAGACATTAGTGGCCCTTTTCGTTTCTGCCGCATCCAAATTAGTTATCTCTTCTTTTGCCAAGTAAATTCAGACACCATTTCTCACACAAATCAGCAAAAGTATTTATTCTGTTCAATCTTAGGCGTGTAGCTTCACGCCTCACCCGCGCCATCATGAAACATCGCTGTTTTTATGCACAATTTCCGTTAATCTTCTGTCAAATTCTCATCAATAAATTTGCACCGCAGTAAAATTAGGCGCAGACTTTTCTGCCGAAATCCATAGATTAAGAGGCGCTCATGAGACGAGCTGAAAAACAATTTGCGGTGATTGGCTTAGGTCGTTTTGGTCTGGCGGTGTGTCAGGAATTGACCGATTCAGGTGCTCAAGTGCTGGCCATCGACGTTAATGAAGAACGCGTCAAGCTAGCAGCTGGTTTTGTCACTCAAGCTCTAGTGGCCAACTGTACACATGAAGAGACCATGGCAGAGCTGAAATTGGATGACTACGACATGGTGATGGTCGCCATTGGTGCAGATATGAACTCCAGCATTTTAGCTACTCTGATTGCCAAAGAAGCGGGCGTCAAATCCGTTTGGGTCAAAGCCAACGACAAGTTCCAAGCTCGAGTTTTGCAAAAGATCGGCGCAGACCACATCATCATGCCGGAGCGCGATATGGGTATCCGCGTGGCGAGGAAGATGCTCGACAAACGCGTTCTTGAATTTCACCCACTTGGCAGCGGCTTGGCCATGACTGAATTTGTGGTTGGTTCACGCTTAATGGGCAAAACCCTCGGAGAGTTGGCTTTGTGTAAAGTCCCCGGCGTGCAGGTACTTGGGTTTAAACGTGGCCCAGAACTGGTCAAAGCCCCAGAGTTAGATGTCGAACTCGAAATTGGTGACATGATCATTCTGGTTGGCCCACAAGATGCATTGGCAAACAAACTCAGTTCACTATGAATCCATTTTCTTCTAACAACGGCTTGTTTTACCTCGCCGATAAAGCATCGAAACAGAGCAAAGGGAATGAGCCTCGCATCATTCTGCTTAGTTTTTTGGCCGTGCTATTACCCTCCGCAATCCTGCTGACATTGCCCGTTTTTTCTGTCTCAGGCTTGTCGATAACCGATGCGCTTTTTACCGCAACATCCGCCATTAGTGTGACTGGACTTGGTGTGGTGGATACCGGCGAACACTTCACCTTAGCAGGAAAAATCTTGCTGATGCTGCTGATGCAAATCGGTGGTTTGGGACAAATGACGCTTTCTGCCGTGCTACTTTATATGTTTGGTGTGAAACTGAGCCTTCGCCAACAAGCGTTAGCCAAAGAGGCGCTTGGGCAAGATCGACAAGTGAATCTGCGTCGATTGGTGAAAAAAATCGTCATCTTCGCTTGTGTCGCAGAGTTGATCGGTTTTGTGTTATTGGCGTTTCGCTGGGTGCCGGAAATGGGCTGGCAAAGCGGGCTGTTTTACGCCCTTTTCCACGCCATTTCTGCATTTAACAATGCCGGCTTTGCGCTCTTTTCTGACAGCATGATGAGCTTCGTTGACGATCCTCTGGTCATCTTCACCCTCGCTGCACTGTTTATTTTCGGTGGCTTGGGATTCACTGTGGTGGGAGATGTGTGGATGAACTGGCGACGCGGTTTTCACTTCCTCCATTTGCACACCAAAATCATGTTAGTCGCCACCCCTGCACTGCTCATTATTGGTACGCTGTTATTCTTCGTCTTAGAGCAGCACAATGCCAATACAATGGGCGAGTTAAGCACTTCTGGGCAGTGGCTTGCCGCCTTTTTCCAATCCGCCAGCGCGCGAACAGCCGGATTCAACAGTGTCGACCTCGCCCAGTTCACGCAACCAGCCCTACTGGTGATGATTGTGTTGATGCTAATTGGTGCAGGTTCAACCTCTACAGGTGGCGGGATCAAAGTCTCTACCTTCGCCGTCGCGTTTATGGCGACCTGGGCATTTTTGCGTCAAAAGAAACATGTGGTGATGTTTCAGCGCACCGTGAACTGGCCAACTGTGACCAAATCTCTCGCAATCATTGTGGTCAGCGGCGCAATTCTTACCACGGCGATGTTCTTACTCATGATCACCGAGCAAGCTCAGTTTGACAAAGTGATGTTTGAAACCATCTCTGCATTTGCCACGGTCGGTTTAACGGCAGGCTTAACCGCTGAGCTTTCGGAACCGGGCAAGTACATCATGATCGTGGTGATGATCATCGGACGAATTGGGCCACTAACGCTGGCTTACATGCTGGCGAGGCCGGAACCCACCCTGATCAAATACCCTGAAGACACCGTATTGACGGGCTAGCAAAGCACGCACAATATCTCATTTTAGAAACGGCGTTTCGAAAAATGACTGGCGTTTGCTTTCGCGAGCAGTAAAATCGTCGCAAACCAGCAAAACTGGTTTGCGACTTTTATTTTCTTCTTGGGGGTAATCACCGTGTTTGTCGGTAAAACAACAGAGCTCGCCTTTACATCTTGTCTCTCTTCAAATCTCAAGCAAATCATTACGCAGGTAGTGGCTAAACTGGCTGAGCCCATTGAAGATGGGCGTCATGAGTTGGACGGCGACAACGCGTTCTTTCTGGTCATGAGTGACCATACTCAGCCACTCGCGTTAAGAAAATCAGAATGCCACCAGCGCTACCTCGACGTACAAATTCTGTTAAGCGGGAAAGAGACGTTTGGCTACAGCTTGCTACCGTTTGCCGCATTGGATGAAGACTATCTCGCAGAGCGCGACTTGGCATTTAGTCACCATGTTGTGGATGAAAAGTTTGTGACACTCGGCGAAAACGAGTTCATTATTTTCCCGCCAGGGCAGCCCCATCGTCCGCTTATCGCACCAGAAGGCGAAGGCTCACCCGTGCGTAAAGTGGTCATTAAGGTGGATGGCGCAACGCTTTAATCTCACTCAAGGTCCATATGATAAAACGATGCGCCAAGCACTTGGGCCGCATCGTTTCTCCCTCCAATATCGTGAGCTTTACTGGATTTAAACCTCACACGACTTGCATGCCTGCCGTGCCACTTCCAGAATATCTGAAGAATCCATTTTTTGGGCTTGGTCCGTTGCGAACATTTATCCATAAAGCATTGACGTATTGTTCTGTGATGTTGCTCTGCGCGTGTACATCACTCGAAAATCACTCACCGTTCGACAAGCAACCGAGCTACCAACTGGGCTACCAAGCCGACTCTCGCCTTTCGGCCTATCTTAACCATCATCCTCAAGACAGAGAAAACTTGACCGCTTTTTTCCCTCTGGACAAAGGGCATGATGCGCTTCTCGCGAGATTGGCGTTAATCGAGGCAGCCGATAAAACGCTCGATTTGCAATACTACATCTTCCGCAATGACGAAACCGGACAATTACTGACATGGCGTTTATTTGAAGCTGCCCAACGAGGGGTCCGAGTTAGAATTCTCCTCGATGATATGCAGAAAAGGAACGATGAAGGATTGGCTCGATTAAGCGCTCATCCCAACATTCAGATTCGCTTGTTTAACCCGCATCAATATCGAACGGCACGTACGCTTGCGATGGCCAGTGATTTTTCACGACTCAATCGGCGCATGCACAATAAGTCCCTCACCGCAGACAGTGTGGTGGCCATTGTTGGTGGCCGTAACATCGGTAACGAGTATTTTTCGGTTAACTCTCCAGTCGAATTTGGGGATTTTGATTTGATGCTTTATGGCAACAGCGTTGAACAGACCGCCGAGCAATTTGATTTGTATTGGAACAGTCTCCATGCCGTACCAATTGAGTGGCTCACCGACAACCCCATTCCCGTCACCGAAGAGGAATTGCAAGCTTGGCTAAAAGAAACCCAACTAGAACAAAAGTTTACTCAAGGTCGATACGACTTTACTCAGTTGCAACTGTACCAACAGTTTACCGATAAGAGTTTGGTTTGGTATTGGGGTAAAGGGCAGGTTTGGTATGATCTGCCTGACAAAGTCGACACACAAGCACCACAATTAGCAGACAACCTCGCTTCGCTTTTAAGAACCGTGAAGGATTCCCTCGTCCTTATCTCGCCCTATTTCGTTCCAACGGAACGCGGCACACAAGCCTTGGTAGAAGCGGCCCATCGCGGCGTCGACATCACTATTGTCACCAACAGCTTGGCCTCAAATGACGTCTTTGCTGTGCACGGCTGGTACGCCAAGTATCGACAAGATCTTGTCGAAGCGGGCATTCAGTTATGGGAAACCAAAGCCAGCGCAAGAATTGACAGCAAATGGAGTTTCACTGGCAGCAGCCGCTCAAGCCTGCATGCTAAAGTGCTGTTAATCGACCACCGATTGCTGTTTGCCGGCTCCATGAACTGGGATCCTCGTTCGGCTTTGCTCAACACCGAAATGGCAGCAGTGATCGAACATCCTGATTACGTTCAATCGTCAGAAGCCAAATTGCCTATGGGTTTAGAAACCAATGCCTATCAGGTGCGAATGAAAAACGGTGAAGTGGCTTGGTTTGATCACCAATCTCAAGTTTGGTTTGATTCCGAACCGGAAGCCACGGTATGGCGGAAAATCGGCGCTTGGTTTGCTGGCATTTTACCCATTGAAGAGCAACTTTAGCCCTAACTAGCAATGCCGCATCTTTAAATTTCGCGGCTCTCCATGGCGCTGCTTGATACAACACGGTTTTTGCCACTCTTTTTGCCTTGATACATTGCGGCATCAGCTTGGCGAATGACGTGATGAAACGAGAGTGCACCTTGATTGCATGCGACTCCGAAGCTTGCGGTGAAGTGGTAAGCACCCAGCGTACCCTTCGATTCATTGAACTCATCTTGAATACAAGCGGCCAGATCGTAGGCACGTTTGGCATCAAAGTTCGGCAGTAAGATCAGGAACTCCTCCCCACCCCATCTTGCGCAGTAACCATGCTGCCCAATGACTCTGCGAGTAATCTCAGCGATTCTCACTAAAACTTCGTCTCCGACATGATGCCCATATTGGTCATTGATAGTCTTGAAATCATCGATATCAAACAAAATCAGAGCAAAGTTCCCTGACACTTTCCCCGCCATATCGGCAAGATAGCGGCGGTTGACCAATCCCGTCAGTGCATCGGTGGTCGCCATTCTTTTTAGTTGTTCATTTTGTTCGATCAATGCGCGCTGCAATGTCACCAAACCCGCATGAGTGCGAACTCTGGCCAACACTTCCATCACCTCGAAAGGCTTTTGAATATAATCGACACCACCGATCTGAAATGCGCGCACTTTATCTTGAACATGATCTAAGGCGCTGAGAAAGATCACCGGGATATCTTGTGTCGAGGGATCCTTTTTTAGCTGTCGACACAGTTCATAGCCATCCACCTCTGGCATCATGATGTCGAGCAATATCAAATCAGGTTTCTTTTTTTGGCACATGCGTAATGCACTCTTGGCACTCAAAGCGCCTTTCACCAAATAACCTTCGTTTTGCAGCAACTGACTTAAAAGCTTGACGTTATCAACGGTATCATCAACAACCAAAATTTCCGTATTCGATGGTTCTACTTTCATCTGCTTTCATTGCGACGCTTTTCCCGCAATGCCCTTTTTTATTCTTGAAATAACTCGTAAAGCTCATCAAATTGATAGTTCTCTACCAAGCTGTTTAGACGGGTGCGAACCTCACTGTTCGCTATCGTTTGTTCGAACAAGTAATAGAGCTCCTGCTGCTGCCCTTGCTCTATCGCTTCAACAATATCTTGAGTCGACTCGTGGGTTAAATCATCCAAAAAGCTCAGATCCAAGTCATCGAAGGATGTGTTCTCTGCCTCGTCTTGCCTCTGTTCATAGTCATACTCGAGATCGAGATGCTTCTTCATCATGTAAAACAAATCTTGCGGCATAAACGGCTTACGCGCAAAATCGTCCATACCTGACGCTAACATCTCTTCTATCTCGTCATTAAAGACACTGGCGGTCAAGGCAACAATTTTTACCTGGCTGTTCTCTGAGGCGGCACGGATTTCTTTCGTCGCTTGCAAGCCATCTTTTTTCGGCATACGACGATCCATCCAAATAAAATCAGGGCCCCAACTCTTATGCAGAGCAACCGCTTCTTCGCCGTCTCTGGCCAGTTTGACGGTAAAGCCCGCTTCCTGCAAAAGCGTGGCAAGCAACGTCTGGTTGTCTAGCTGGTCTTCTGCGATCAAAATCTTAGGACTGAATGAACCACTTTTTAACCCTAAGACTCTGGGCAAATTCGCAGGCTTGTTTTCAACCAAATGCTCACTGGTTTCCATCACAAGACTGAATGAGAAAGTAGAGCCTCGATGAAGCTCACTTTTGAGCACCAATTGGCCTCCCATCAGTTCGACAAACTGCTTACTGATGCTCAATCCCAGCCCTGTGCCATTTTGCGTAATATCAGAATCCAGTTGCTCAAAAGGTTGGAAGACGCGTTCTTGGTTTTCTTCACTAATACCAATGCCCGAATCACTCACTTCAAACGTTACTTTGTGCTGGCCATTTTGCAAAGCCTCGCTGGCAATGTTTAAACGGACATTGCCTCGATATGTAAATTTAATCGCATTTCCCAGCAAGTTGATCAGCACTTGTCGCGTTTTCACGACATCACCTAATACAAAATGCGGTACTGAATCTTCAACGCGGCAGTGCAATGTCAGTTGCTTTTGCATTGCCTTCATCTGCATGAGGTCATTAATCTCTTCAGAAACTTCTCGGAAATTAAACCACTTGCGCTCTACTACACTATGGCCAGCGTCGATCTTTGACATGTCCAACACATCGTTGATCAGCGATAACAGGTGCTCACCAGAGCGGTTAATGATTTCGAGATATTCGTGGTGTTTTGCAGTTAAGCGTTGATCGCACTTCATCAACTGCGTATAGCCCAACACGGCATTCAACGGTGTGCGAAGCTCATGGCTCATGTTGGCTAAAAAAATCGATTTTGCACGGTTTGCCACTTCCGCTTTGTCTTTGGTTTCAGAAAGACTCTGTTGCAGGCGCTTGAGTTTATCGATATCAACATGGATGCCGTTCATGCGCACAGGGACACCATCTTGATCGCGTTCGAACACTCGCCCAAGATCTAAAATCCATTTCCACTGACCATCACCGCAACGTACGCGAAACTCGGCATGGTAGAGCTCCGTCTCACCGTCTAAATGGGCTTGAATCTTATCTGTGGTTTCAGCCACGTCATCAGGGTGAACGATTTCAGACCATTTTTCGATGCCATTGATGATCTCAGAAAACAGAGCATCATCAGCAAACAAATGATTAGGTTCGAGTTTTTTCTGTGTCGCCCACGTTTTATTGCCAAAGATACAGCCCGTTGACGGATTGAAATCCCAAATGCCCAAATTCGCGCCTTGAGCAGCAAAGTCAAGCCGTTCAATGTCACGACGTAAGCGGGTATTTTCGTCCCTGAGCGCATCATCACAAACGGCTTCTTGTAACCATAAATCGAAACCACCTTGCGTTCTTGGGCTTGCCGAAAGCGTCCAATGCGTCGCGCGGGTAGACATGATGCTGAGTGGCGGGGATTGAGCGGAAAGCTGCTTTACCCATTCATAAAAGATTCGACTGGGATGAACGCACGTGAGTGCTTCCCCTACCATCAAGGGTTGATGCCAAAGCTCACAAGATTGTGCTTGCTGGTTATACGCTTCAATCCATCCTTCTTGAGTGATTGAAAGCCAACCAATGGGAAGCGTTTCGGGACAAATCGTTATCATTGCCATTCCCTTGCTCAATGCCCTTCGAGGACATTGTCCTTTGATTGCTTGCTTTTGTTAACGAGGAGTGCGAAGACCTAACGCCCACCTTCAGAGTAAGGCCATCTCCATTCGTTATTGTGCAAAACATCATCGTACTAAACATATGAGCGTACGCTTATTTAATTAATTCAAATTTATAGTGAAAGTTGATGCATAGCACACTTTGTCAAAACAACGTTTTCGAGCAAACATCTTGGCACGAATATGCATCAATCTGGTGTAGAACGATACACATCGAACGCCGCGTTGAGCAGTTGCAAATGCAGTGGCACCAGCGCTTCATGATCCGTTCGATATCCACCACCTACCACCGCGGCAACCGGGATCGCATTAGCTTTGGCCTGCCCAAAGAGAAAAGCGTCACGTTGATACAAAGCGTCGGTGGAGACGTTGAGATATCCCAGCTCATCTTCATGATGAATGTCGACACCGGCATCGTAGATAATGAGATCCGGTTGATGGAGACGTATCGCCATCGGAACCACCTCTTTAAACGCCGCAAGAAACGCCTCATCACCGCACTCTCTTGGCAAACCAATATCGAGATCAGAGTCCGGCTTACGAGCAGGAAAATTCTTATCACAATGGAAAGAAAGCGTCACAATGTCGTCGCGCCGTTGGCATAAAGTGGCCGTGCCATCGCCATGATGCACATCGCTATCGATGATCAACACTTTGTCGACGCTGCCGTGTTCCAACGCTTTATGTGCAGCCATCACGAGATCGTTGAACAAGCAAAAACCGCTGCCATAGTCGAAATGGGCATGGTGATAGCCGCCACTGAGATGAATCGCAACGCCATGTTGCAACGCTTTTTCCGCTGTCAGCACAGTGCCTGCGGTTGAGGTTAACGTGCGTTCAATCAGTTTTTCACTCCAAGGAAAACCAATTCTGCGCATTTTCGCCGCAGGCAATAGGCCCGTCGTCAGCAGATCCACATATTCTTGTTGGTGAACTTGCTTAATGGCTTCAATCGATAACGCTTCTGGCTGATAAAAAGCAAATGCCTGCTGCCACTCGAGATGCTGTTGCTGATATCGACACACCGCTTGATAAAGATGGTGATATTTCATGATCGGGTAACGATGCCCCTCTGGCAGGGGCAACTGAGAGTAGATTGGGTGATAGATCAGAGGAATGCTCATCATGGGGTTTAAGCCGACTTGTTGGTTCTTTTTTGGGTCGCGGTTGACGCCGTTTTCTTGCTGCTACTGGTGCGTCTCTTGCGCTTAAACTCTGGGCGCTCCACTGGTGGCAGTTGACGCAGCGAGCTCGGCACGGGTGATGTTTTGACCTGCTGCATTAATTCCGAAATACGCTGTTGCAAGGCAGCCATAAATGGCTGGTAGGCTTGGTTGCGTTCAGCCATGCCTTGCAATTGGTGCTCCCAGTGAGCCGTCATATCCGGATAAGTTGATTCTTGTGGCAACGCATGGATCAACCCTCTCCCTGCTGGAGTACTAAGAATGGCTTTGCCTTGTCGAGAGAGTAACTGACGTTTAAACAGAGTATCGAGTATGCCCGCCCTGGTCGCTTCCGTACCTAATCCGTCGGTCTCTCTTAAGATTTTTTTCAGTTCTTTATCACTGACGTAACGTGCAATTCCCGTCATCGCCTGCAATAAGGTCGCTTCGGTAAAGTGCTTTGGCGGCTCGGTTTTACAGTCTTTGATTACCCCTTCTCGACAGGTAAGCACAGTGCCTTTCGCAAGGGGTGGTACGGTATCTGCCCCATCCTCTTCTTTTTCTGTTGCTCCCGTGAGTGCTTTCCAACCAGCGAACGTCAATTGGCGACCTTTCGCAATAAAGACACCACCAGCAATCTCAAACACCAGTTTGGCTTCAGCGTATGTGGCAGCGGGATAGAACTGCATCAAATACTGTCTGGCGATCAATTGATAGATCTTCATTTCGTAGCCAGACAGCGCGTTAACACTGGCTTGTTTCGGCGTGGGGATAATCGCATGGTGGGCTTCGACTTTGCTGTCGTTCCACGCTTTCGATTTTAAAGAAAGATCAGCGCCACTCACCGCATCGGCCAGCTCTTTCGCATTGTTGGCAATGGCTTGGCTGACACTGGCGGCCTGCGCATAATGTTCTTTAGGAAGATAACGGTTATCCGAGCGTGGGTAGGTGATCAGTTTGTGCTTTTCGTACAGTGACTGACACGTATCCAGCACCTGTTGTGCACTCATACCATAGCGTTTAGCCGCATCAATTTGCAGCGCCGACAGCGAATAAGGCAAAGGCGGGGCTTGCTTGGTCTGTTTGTGTTCCGATTCCGTCACGGTAGCAGGTTGATTGGCAATACGACTGGCAACATTTTCCACCAGTTTACGACTCAAGACTCGCCCTTCTTCGTCTTGCCAAGGTTGGCAAGCTTCGCTCGGTTTCCAACGTGCTTTGATGTCAAACGGTTCACTGCCATTCTGATAAGGGATCAGCGCGTGAAGAGTGAAGAAATCACGCGGAACGAAATTCTCGATTTCCTCATCACGGCGCACCACCAGCCCCAATACCGGCGTTTGTACTCGTCCGACTGACAACACACCTTGATAGCCTGCTTTTTGCCCCAGCAAAGTGTAAGCGCGTGACATATTCATGCCATAAAGCCAATCAGCCCGTGAGCGTGCCAGTGCAGAAACCGACAGTGGGATGAAATCACGATTGCTGCGCAGACTATTCAACGCACGCTTAACTGCAGGCAGGTTGAGATCGCTGATCAACAATCGCTGGGTTTGTGCTTTTTTGGTTTGGCTCAGTTTGCAGTAATCCAGCACTTCATCCACCAGCAATTGCCCTTCTCTGTCAGGGTCGCCTGCATGGATCACTTCACTTGCTTCTTTTAGCAGCTTGCGAATCACGGTCAATTGTTTACTGGCCGATGGACGTGGGCGCAGTTGCCATTGCTCAGGGATGATGGGCAAATCCGCCATATTCCATTTTTTATAACGTTCGTCGTAAGCATCTGGCTCAACTTGCTCCAGCAAATGTCCAATACACCACGTCACGATGTCACCATTGCCACAGCGAATAAAGCCTTGTTCTTTCTTTTGAGGATTGGGCAATGCGGCAGCAATCGCGCGGCCTAAGCTGGGTTTTTCAGCGATAAACAGACGGGTCATAACAAATTTTTCGAGCTCAACAAACAAAGGGCCACATTAGCGGATGTGGCCCTTAAAAATCAACAAAAACTGTATGTATAGACAGTTATAGATACTCAACAAATTTAGCCAGATCACGCTCTGGCACTTTCATCGCAGAACATTCTGCGCTGCCCAAGTAGAGGAAGCCCACAATGGCATCGTCTCCCTGTAAGCCAAACGCTTGTCTCACTTCCGTATCGAACATCCATTCACCCGAACGCCAAAAACCTTGGAATCCTTGAGCCACAGCCGCCATTTGCATTGCTTGCACAGCACAACCCGCGGAAAGATGCTGTTCAAATGCCGGGACTTTTTCACTCTCGGTCACTTTCGCAATCACGGTGATCACCATCGGCGCACGAAATGGGGCATTTTTCACTTTTTCCACCACCGATTCTTCACTGCCTTTGGCCTGTGCCGCCTTCACTAGGATGTCTGACAACTTCTGCAGGCCAGAGCCTTGCGCGATGACAAAGCGCCAAGGCGTCAGCGCGCCGTGATCTGGGGCTCTTAATCCCGCACGAATGATATTTTCAAGTGCTTTGCCTTCTGGGGCTGGAGCGGCCAATTTACCAATAGAACGACGATTAAGTAGAAGATCGAGAGCGTCCATCCAAGAATCCTTATAGTGGTATCGATTTGCGTTTACACTTTAGCATAGTTCACTACGCCATATAACCGCCTGTTTATTGTGGAAATTCACGATTTACGCAAGAACTGCTCAAACAAAAATACCGCGAATCACTTCGCGGCATTTTTTATGTTCAAACCTTCAACCTTCACCGATTAAAGTTTTGTCGCAAGCGTGACCCCTTGCTTAATCGCGCGAACCGCATCCAGTTCTCCTGCGTAATCGGCCCCACCGATCACATGCAGTTTATCGCTAAGCTCATGCCATTTGTCTTCAAATGGGCGAACCGATTCTTGCCCTGCACAAATGATGATGGTGTCGGCATCAAGTAACTGTTTCTTACCATTGACGGTAATTTCCAATCCTTCAGGCTTGATACTGTCGTAGCTCACGCCCCCGAGCAAATTCACGCCACGTTTTTCCAATGTGCGCTTGTGAATCCAACCTGTGGTTTTTCCCGGACCTTTGCCTACCGCGCCTTTACGACGTTGCAGCAACCACACTGTTTTGTCACTCATCGCATCCGGGAATGGGTACAAGCCACCCGGTTGCGTCATTTCTTTATCGATACCCCACTCTTGTAGCCAGTCGTCTAGGTTGTGCTGAGCAGGTTCTGTGACCATACTCGCGACATCGACACCAATTCCCCCGGCACCGACAATCGCTATCTTGTTGCCGACTGGGGTTTTCTCTCGGATCAATGTTTGATAATTGATCACTTTACTGCTCTCGGTTAAGCCGTCGATATTCACTTTGCGCGGTTCAACCCCTGTGGCAAGCACCACTTCATCGTACTCTTTGAGCAGCTCTAACGTGGCGTCGGTATCGAGGCGTAAGTTCACCCCTGTTTCGTCAATCATATTGGCGAAGTAGCGAATGGTTTCACGAAATTCTTCTTTGCCAGGGATCTGCATCGCGAGGCGGAACTGACCACCAATACGATCATTTCGTTCAATCAAATCAACACTATGACCACGTTGCGCCAAGGTGGTTGAACACGCTAACCCAGCAGGACCTGCGCCCACCACCGCAATGCGTTTTTTCTCACTCGCAGGCGTCACCACCAACTCGGTTTCATGACACGCCAGTGGGTTAACCAAACAGCTGGCTCGTTTGCCTTTGAATACGTTGTCCAAACACGCCTGATTACAGCCTATACAGGTATTGATAAGGTGAGATTTTGCTTGCTCAGCTTTGGCAATGAAATGCGGATCGGCGAGGAAAGGTCGTGCCATCGACACCATGTCCGCTTGACCAGAAGCGAGAATACGCTCTGCTTCTTCTGGGGTGTTGATTCGGTTGCAGGTCACAATCGGCACAGAGACATGCGGCTTCACTTTCTCAGTAACCCAAGTGAAAGCGCCACGAGGCACTTGCGTTGCGATTGTCGGTACTCGCGCTTCATGCCAGCCGATGCCAGTGTTAATGATCGTCACCCCTGCATCTTCGAGCGCTTTGGCGAGCATAATCACATCTTCAAACGTGCTGCCTTGCTCCACCAAGTCCAACATAGAAAGGCGGAAAATAATGATGAAGTCACTGCCTACCGCTTTGCGCACCGCTTTGACGATTTCCACAGCAAAGCGCATGCGTTTTTTGTAGGTACCGCCCCACTCGTCATAACGCATATTGGTACGCTTACACAGGAATTGGTTGATCAGGTAACCTTCGGAACCCATGATCTCTACCCCATCGTATCCTGCCAGTTGCGCGAGACCTGCACTGTTGGCGAACGCTTCGATGGTTTTGCGAATCTGTCTTGGGCTCATTTCGCTGGGTGCAAACTTCGCGATAGGTGCTTTGATGCCAGAGGCACTTTGCGCAAAAGGATGCATCGCGTAGCGGCCAGCATGCAGGATCTGCAGCGCGATTTTCCCGCCATGTTTGTGCACGGCTTCCGTCACCACTTTATGCGCTTGAGCGTGTTTGGGTTTACTAAATTCCGCACTCAGCGGGTGCAGACGACCGCGTAAATTCGGTGAAAAGCCGCCCGTCACGATCAGACCGACGCCACCTTTGGCACGCTCTTCGTAAAACGCAGCGAGTTTTTGTAAGCCTTCCTTATGCTCCTCAAGGCCTGTATGCATCGAACCCATGAGCACTCGATTTCGCAGTTGAGTGAATCCGAGATCCAAAGGCTGTAACAAATGTGGGTACATGGCAGACATGACAAACTTCCATTTTTATTATCGTGGTCAGACCAGAGTATGAGCTCTTATCTAAAAAATCAAACATGCGTTTACATTTTTGTAACACCGATCAATCTTAAGTGAGCTATGCCATTTGGATTATTTGCGTGTTAAGCTTTGATAACTGTTATCTTTTGCATGACTTATTGATGGCGTTGGTGCCAGTTTGGCGATCATATCGATCTTTCATGTGAATGGTTGAGGCATCTCGTTACGGAGAAACAATGAAATCATTATTCAAACTCATCGGTTTGGTTTTTAAAGGAATATGGAAAGCCATTACCTTTGTGCGTCTCGCACTCACCAACCTGATTTTTCTACTGTCTGTTGCGCTCGTTTACTTTGTCTATTTCTACGGCCATGACACTCAGCCTCAGGTTGAGCAGCCTTCCGCATTGGTGCTAAACCTATCCGGCCCTATCGTCGAACAAAGCCTTTATATCAATCCGATGGATTCTTTCACCAGCTCATTGTTTGGTGAAGAAATTCCTAAAGAGAACGTGTTGTTTGATGTCGTGGACACCATTCGCTACGCCAAAGACGACGAGAAGATCACTGGTTTGGTGTTGTCGTTACGCGATATGCCTGAGACCAACCTCACCAAGCTGCGTTACATTGCCAAAGCACTCAATGAATTCAAAGCCTCGGGTAAGCCCATTTACGCCGTCGGCGCTTTCTATAATCAAAGCCAATACTACCTTGCTAGCTACGCCGATAAAATTTATCTCGCGCCTGATGGCGGGGTAATGCTGAAAGGCTATAGCGCTTTTAATCTCTATTACAAAACGCTCCTCGAAAAGCTCGATGTGACAACGCATGTTTTCCGTGTTGGCACTTATAAATCTGCGATTGAGCCGTTTGTACGTGATGATATGTCACCTGCTGCTAAGGAATCTGCGACACGTTGGTTAACGCAACTGTGGGGCGCTTTCGTGGACGATGTGGCGAATAATCGCAACATCGACCCAAAAACACTCAATCCTTCGATGGAAGAGTTTTTGTCTCAGTTGAAATCCGTCAACGGCGATCTCGCGGCCCTTTCCATCAAACTTGGTTTGGTCGATGAGCTCGCAACTCGCCAACAACTGAGAGCGCAACTAGCCGAGAAGTTTGGCGCGAGCGGGGATGACAGCTACAAAGCCATCAGCTACTACGACTACCGAGCAACCATGCACGATAACTTTGATGTGAATGCCGATGATATTGCCGTTGTCGTCGCCAGCGGCACCATCATGGATGGTCAACAACCGCGTGGCACAGTGGGCGGCGACACCGTTGCCGGATTACTGCGTCAAGCTCGTAATGATGACAAAGTAAAAGCGGTGGTATTGCGTGTGGATAGCCCCGGAGGCAGCGCATTCGCTTCGGAAGTGATTCGTAACGAAGTTCAGGCGTTAAAAGACGCTGGCAAGCCAATTGTGGTGTCCATGTCTAGCCTAGCTGCATCCGGCGGATATTGGATTTCCATGAGCGCGGATAAGATTATTGCTCAACCCACCACGCTTACTGGCTCGATTGGTATTTTTAGCGTCATTACTACCTTTGAAAAAGGCTTCAATAAACTCGGTATCTACACTGATGGTGTCGGTACATCGCCATTCTCTGGTGAAGGCATCTCGACAGGTCTTTCAAAAGGGGCGTCACAAGCCTTCCAAATGGGCATTGAACACGGTTACCAACGTTTTATCAGCCTAGTCGGTGATAATCGCGATCTGTCATTGGACGCAGTGGATAAAGTGGCTCAAGGCCGAGTGTGGACCGGCTACGATGCACTGCAACACGGTCTGGTTGACCAAATCGGCGACTTCGATGACGCCGTTGCTGAAGCGGCAAAAATGGCTCAACTAGAGAACTACAACCTTTACTGGGTCGAAGAGCCGCTCTCACCGACTGAGCAGTTTATCCAAGAGTTTATGAAGCAAGTGAAAATCTCTATGGGCGTCGATATTCAAAGCATACTGCCACCGAGCTTACAGCCTGTCGCCCAACAAATGGAGCAGCACGCTTCGCTGTTGCAAAATTTTAACGATCCGAAAGGCTACTACGCCTTCTGTTTGAACTGCGAAGTGCAGTAGAAGTAAGAAGTGAGAGGCATCTGTGTAGCAGATGCCTCTTTTTCTTAGCCAAGTTTTCGCTATAATCGCCGCTCTGTTCCCCTACACCTAAGTGATCACTCACTATGACAAGAAAACACATCTATATTGCCTACACTGGCGGTACTATCGGCATGAAGAAGTCTGATCATGGCTACATTCCTGTCGCTGGTTTCATGGAAAAGCAGTTAGCAAACATGCCGGAATTCCATCGCCCAGAAATGCCGCAATACACCATTCACGAATACGAACCATTGATGGACTCTTCAGATATGACCCCTGAAGATTGGCAACACATTGCCAACGACATTCGTGACAACTATGACAAATACGATGGTTTCGTTATCCTACACGGCACCGACACCATGGCGTATACCGCTTCGGCGCTCTCCTTCATGTTGGAAAACCTTGGTAAGCCAGTCATTGTCACAGGCTCTCAAATTCCCTTGGCGGAACTGCGCTCTGACGGTCAAGCAAATCTGCTTAACGCACTACATATTGCAGCCAATTACCCAATCAACGAAGTCACGTTGTTCTTCAATAATCAGTTGATGCGCGGCAACCGCAGTGTGAAATCGCACGCAGATGGTTTTAATGCGTTTACATCGCCAAACTTACCGCCTCTGCTTGAAGCAGGGATCAACATCCAGATCAGCAACAGCATCAAAGTCGGCGCGCAACCAGAAGGCGAATTCAAAGTTCATAACATCACCCCGCAACCTATCGGTGTGATCACCATGTACCCAGGCATCTCACACGAAGTGATTCGCAACACCTTACTGCAGCCAGTGAATGCGATGATTCTGTTGACCTTTGGTGTGGGCAACGCGCCACAAAATCCAGAGCTATTGGCCCATCTTAAAGAAGCGTCTGAACGCGGCGTGATTGTTGTCAACTTAACGCAATGTTTAGCGGGTAAAGTGAATATGGGTGGTTATGCAACTGGCTGCGCCCTCGCAGAAGCAGGCGTGATCAGCGGTTACGATATGACGCCTGAAGCAGCCTTAGCAAAACTTCACTACCTATTGAGTCAAAATCTGTCTTATGAAGAAGTGAAAGCACAAATGCAGCAAGTGCTGCGTGGTGAGATGAGCTTATAAAGTAAAAACCAAGAACCTGGATCTATTCTAGGTTCTAGGTTCTAGGTTCTTTAACGACTAATCTCTATTTGGATTAACGCGGACAATATCTTCCTGACCCGATTGAAACTGTTTTTTCAGCTCTGCTTTCGACTTAAAGCAGATTTCCCCACCCGCAGCCACTGACATATGCTCAGCATCAATATTGTGCTTAGATTGATACAACATCACAGCTTGCATACAGGAATCTCGCTGTGTTTGTGAAAGTGGTGTACCCTCTGGCCAACGTCCTGTTTCTACTGCATACGTCAGACGTTGGTAAACTTCTGGTGTCATTGCGCTGAGTAGCTGCTCTGTGTTCATAACATACCTTTACACTAACATTTTGTTCACAGAACATATCTGGATACTAAACTGAGTCAAGAAACAGTAAATAAATTGTTGTAATGGATCACAAGCAAATCACCATGAGTAAAAAAACTTGGCTATTCGCCCTTAGCATACCGCTGCTACTCAGTGGCTGCTTAGAAGGCAACAAAACCACGGAAGAACTGTGTCAATCACAACCAGGGCTACGCTGTGAAAAACTGAATATGGATGACGGGCAGTGCCGTGTTGCACGTACTGACCTCATTTGGCACCGCTTTGAGGTGCTGAAAAACCCATCCGACAGTAACAAGATTAAGGAATACAAGCTAACCGCAGAGTATCGCAAGTGCTTGGAGTTGGCTTCGCAAATTACACCCATCGATCAAAGTGCGTTAAAACAAAAACGTTTTAATGCGCTGGTGCATAGCATCTCTGAGCTTGAACGTATTGTGCAAGAACTTAGCTCTTCACGTGAACCTGAAAGCCTCTATTTCCTCTGGAGCCAGACCGGCAATACCAATGCACGTCGCCAGTTTTTACAGATGGAAGGTACACCTGCGCTAGAAACCGCTGAAATGCAATACGCCTTGGCAACGTTTTATACCACACGTGATCAAACGAAAACCATCCAACTGCTTAATCATTCTCTCGAGCTGACTAAAGACGGTAAAGTGAATACCGAAGCGTTAAAATCATTGGCAAGTACCCATCAAGGGTTACGTCAAATGAAGCAAGCTTACGTTTGGGCAATGGTCGCAAAAGAGTTTGATGTGCCCTTAGCCACAGAGCGAGAAATGCAACTGATGTTTGGCTTTAGTGCGCAGGAGTACAAACAGTTGGATGCTTTAGCTGAGCAAGTGGCATCCGCACTCGAAAAAGGGCAATACCGCTCTATGATGATCCCGAGTGACTTGTAGCCTGATACCTTCGTAGCCACACGCTGATGACAATGCAGCTTTAGTTCAGCGCTTCTTTCAAAGAACGACGCACTCAAACAAAAACCTTCCACATGGAAGGTTTTTGTCTCTTGGTTACTCACGCCATTTTGACTCTTTCAGTATGATAGCAAGACACGATATGACTGAAAGCGGGGAACAGCGTTCGGTGAAAAATCACTCATTAGTTTCAATTTTGTTGAAAATTAACGACACTGAATTGACACAAAAACGTTCTCCGGTTGTTTTAGGTCCATCAGGAAAAACGTGCCCTAAGTGGCTATCGCATCGTGCACAGCGGATCTCTACTCGCTTCATTCCGTGACTAAAATCATCTAAATACAGGACAGCCGTCTCATTAATCGGCGCATCAAAACTTGGCCAACCACAGCCTGAGTCGTATTTGTTAACAGAAGAAAACAGCGGCGCATGACAGCAAGTGCATGCATATTCTCCGCTGTCTTTATTGTGCAGTAGCTTGCCACTAAAAGGAGGTTCGGTTCCTTGCTCACGACACACATGATATTCCTGTTCAGACAACTGCTCACGCCATTGCTGGTCTGACTTGAGCACAACTTTACTTTCTTTTGTCACGTCACTAATTTCCCTTTTTCTTATTAATGTTGACGACTTTTTGTGCAAAAAACTTGCGGAGCATCATGGTTGTAGCACATACTTTCTCACCATCATGTCCTATGTTTTAAAATTGCTTAGAGCACCTGCTCTTGAGTTATTTTACGCCAATTGGTGAGTAGAATAACCGGTTCAAAGTTTAAAAAACGAGCATTTGCAAAGAATTGTTAAAAAAAGCGTCGCTTTTTTTTGACTTTAAACAAGTTAAGTCCGATTATCACTTGCAGATGTTTACTGGATTCTGTAATTTTACTACCAGTTATCTTTAATCAGAAATTAAGTTGTGGAGCAACTATAATGACTATCAAAGTAGGTATTAACGGTTTTGGCCGTATCGGTCGTTTCGTTTTCCGTGCAGCGCAAGAGCGTGCTGACATCGAAGTTGTAGGTATCAACGACCTTATCGACGTAGATTACATGGCTTACATGTTGAAATACGACTCAACTCACGGCCGTTTCAACGGTACTGTTGAAGTTGAAGGCGGTAACCTAATCGTTAACGGTAAAACTGTACGTGTAACTGCTGAGCGTAACCCAGAAGATCTAAAATGGGATGCAATCGGTGTTGACGTAGTAGCTGAAGCAACTGGTCTATTCCTAGACGACGCAACAGCTCGTAAACACATCACAGCTGGTGCTAAGAAAGTTGTTCTAACTGGTCCTTCTAAAGATGCGACTCCAATGTTCGTAATGGGTGTTAACCACACTTCTTACGCTGGTCAAGACATCGTTTCTAACGCTTCTTGTACTACTAACTGTCTAGCTCCTATCGCTAAAGTTCTTAACGACAAGTTCGGTATCGAATCTGGTCTTATGACTACAGTTCACGCTACTACAGCAACTCAAAAAACTGTAGACGGTCCTTCTGCTAAAGACTGGCGCGGTGGTCGTGGTGCTTCTCAGAACATCATCCCATCTTCAACTGGTGCAGCTAAAGCAGTAGGCGTTGTTCTTCCAGAACTAAACGGCAAACTAACTGGTATGGCTTTCCGCGTACCAACTGCTAACGTTTCTGTAGTTGACCTAACTGTTAACCTTAAGAACGGCGCATCTTACGAAGCTATCTGTGCAGCAATGAAAGAAGCTTCTGAAGGCGAACTAAAAGGCGTTCTAGGTTACACTGAAGATGCAGTAGTTTCTCAAGACTTCATCGGTGAAGTTCAAACTTCTGTATTCGATGCTAAAGCTGGTATCGCTCTAACTGATAACTTCGTTAAAGTTGTATCTTGGTACGACAACGAAATCGGTTACTCAAACAAAGTTCTAGACCTAATTGCTCACATCTCTAAGTAATTTCTACTTAGTAAAATAAGCACTTAGCGAAGAATTTCGTTAGACAAAAAGGCGACCTTAGGTCGCCTTTTTAGTATCACGGATTTGAGGTTAGCAATGGAGCTTTAGACTCTCTGCAGTGTCTGACTTCACGGTCCGTTTCTAAAACGAATCTTTTGAAACTGATTGTTAAGGAAATTCAGATGGATCTTAATTCACTTCCGGCGCTGACTGTCCTGTCTGATTGCGTCACCATTGTTGAAAAAGACAATGTCAAAATTGTTCGTGTGATTCACGAGAAAGCAACCGCAGGTATCTCTTTGTTTGGCGGCCATGTTGTCTCCTATCAGCCGACGGGTACAGCTGACGTCATTTGGATGAGTGACAAGGCAGTATTTGATGGAAAAACTGCGCTGCGCGGCGGCATTCCGGTTTGTTGGCCTTGGTTTGGCCGCATTGCAGCACCTGCACACGGCTTTGCTCGCACTTCAGAGTGGGAACTGGTTGAACACCGCGAAAACGACAACGGTGTGATCGTGGAACTCGCCTTGTTCCCGACAGAAGAATCGCACAATCTCTGGCCTCATATGTTTGATGTTCGCCTAATCGTCGAGATCGGCGATGAACTGAAAGTGTCACTCAACATTCTTAATATTGATGACGACGCATTCACTTTCTCGGGCGCTCTGCATACCTATTTGAACGTCGGTGATATTGAACAAACTCAAACTATGGGCATGGGCTCTGAGTACATTGACAGTTTGAAAGCGGGCGAACTATGCAATGGCGGTGAAGTTTTACAATTGACCGACACGATCGATCGCGTCTACACGCAACCTGAGAAAGAGATTGTGGTTAAAGACCCAGTCATTGAACGTACTCTGTGCATTGAAAACCAAGGTCACAACAGCGCCGTGCTCTGGAACCCTTGGGCTCAAGGTGCCGCTGGCATGGCGGACATGAGCGATGACGGTTACAAAACCATGCTGTGTGTAGAATCCACTCTGCATGCAGACAGTATTACTCAGGGCAAAACGCTCAACCCTGGCGAAAGTCACCAGTTAATCACTGTGCTTTCTGCGCGCTAAAACTGATCACCGCACAAAACGCAGTGGCAAACGTTCACTGCGTTGTTTATCCCATCAATATTCGTGGTCATTCCATCACCACAAATGAGCAATTACTTAATAAATATCAATTAATTCTATCAATCTTCGGCTATTATCCCTTCCATTATTACAATCTATTCTTTCAAACATACATCGTGTAGAGGCTGCTGATTTCAGCAGGAATAACAGTGCTAGAAAAATATAAAAATCAAAGCGTCGGTTTTCAGTTAAAACTGGTGATTACGCTATGCCTTATCATCGCCTTTGGCGGAACCGCCACTCTTGTCTATCGTAATGCATCTGACGTGCTACTCGAAAACACGCTTCGGGAACACCAATCAAAAGTGGAATCCATGGCAGCAACCATTGCTGGCCAATTTGATGCCTATTTACAAACCGCGAAGGTACTTGAATCCACTTTCCGCAATGGTTACTTAGCCGGTATCTATGTGGAAGATTACCAAGTGGATTTTAATGGCAAATCGCTGCGTAATATCACGCAATACGGTGACAGCCTGATTAATGACACCAAACTTGTCGACAGTTTCACGCGAGATACTGGCGCAGTAGCGACTATTTTTGCTCCGCTTGGCGATGATTTTATTCGTGTTTCAACCTCGCTAAAAAATCCTTCAGGGCAACGAGTTGTTGGTAGCACTTTAGGCTACAACCACCCAGCCTATCAGAAGCTCCGCGCAGGGCAGCCCTATTACGCGCAAGTGAAGTTGTTTGGTGAAAGCTACATTACCTATTACTCGCCCATTCTTGACGCACAGAACAAAGTCACTGGTGTTTCTTTTATCGGCTTACCCGTGCAAAAAGCAACAGAAGATCTCTTCAGTGCGTTGAATCAGGTGAAATGGGGTGACACAGGGTACACCATCGTCGTAGATAACGAGCAAAGCAACCTTGGTAAGTACTTGCTGCATCCAACCCGAACCCAAAATGATCCTTCTATTATCGATACCGCAGATTACGACGGCAACAAACCCTATGTCGCGATTTTTGAAAACAAAAGTGGTTTGATTCGCTACCGCCATGAATATCAAGGTACTGTTGGGGAAAAATACCTCGTCTATACGGAAATTCCTGGCTGGAACTGGAAGCTTCTTGGCGGCACCTTCATTTCAGAAGTGACGAAAGGAAGTCAAACGCTGCTTAAGCTGATTATCGCCATTGCCACCGCCGTGGCCGTTGCTACATTTGCAATCTTGACGTTTGCCATCAATCGTAATCTTCACCCTTTAACGGCCTTAAATGCTCTGATGGCAAGACTTGCCAAAGGTGAAGTGAGCATTCAAATTGCGAGCACGGGTCAGCCTTCAAAAAATGAGATCACCAACCTCACCAACGGCGTTGCCAACATGGCAAATCAGCTCAACATGCTGGTCGGTGAAATTCGTCAAACGGCTGAAACCGTGTATATCGCGTCACACAGTGTTTCTGAAGATGCAGGGAATAACCTGACTCAGGCAGATCGCCAACAGGAACAGGTGGAGCAAGTGGTGACGGCCATTGAAGAGATGGCCACCTCAGCTCAGTCGGTCGCTCAACAAGTGGAGAACATTGCGGATAACGTTCGCAGTGCAAATGAGGATAGTCAATCTGGATTGAGCCTAGTGGAAGGTGTCTGCATTGATGTGGCAGAACTGAATGATCAACTTGATCGCTCTGCCCATGCCATCAAACAAGTCAACACCGACAGCGAAAGCATTCAAACCGTGACGAAAATGATCGATGAAATTGCAGAGCAAACCAATTTACTGGCACTCAATGCCGCCATCGAAGCAGCGCGAGCCGGCGAACAAGGCCGTGGCTTCGCAGTGGTTGCTGATGAAGTAAGAACGCTTGCTCACCGTACTCAAACTTCGGTCAAGGATGTGGTTCAGATTATCGAGAAACTTAAAGCTTCCACAGGTAATGCGGTGGGGCTAATGAGCCAAAGCCAGCAAAGTGCCAATCAAGTGCTTGATAAGGCGCAAGAAGCAGGTAGCGCCCTAGAAGCCATTGCGAGCCAAGTTCACGCCATTGCGGCACAAGCCGAAACCATTGCCGCCACCTCAGAGCAACAAGCTCAAGTGTCGCAAGAAATCGCAGCCAATGCTCACTCGATCAGTGATCTTAACCGACAGAGCCGAGCCACCAGCGCGCAAACGTCTGAAAGTGCTGAAGAGCTGCAAAAACAGGCGAATTCACTTAAATCGCAAGTCGACTTTTTTCACTAATTCGAAGAGCGAGCAAAAACAAAGGGCGAGTTTTCGCCCTTTGTTGTCTTTGACTTTGAGTGTTAATTACACTTCCAGCACTTCCCTTTTACCCAAGTGTTAAACCACGTTGTAGAACTCACGCCTCCCGACTCAGCCCAATCCACCACCTGCGGATAAGCCAAGGTGCTATCGATGTTTTCATAAGGGTGTTTCCAGGCGGTTGGAATCGAAAGTGCCCAAGGCAATCCGTCTGCAGTAAGATAGTATTCTCCCGCTTGAGTATTCGTCGCATCCACACCCTGCCCAAATGAGGCTTGATTGGCCAAGTCACTGCTTGGGTAATTCATCAAGTGCACTTCCCTTCCTCTTTGTGCTGCTCGGAAGATAAAGGGATTCAGCGTATGGCTGGCAAGAGGTGGCATTGAGCTATTGAGTATTAGAGAGACACTGTAATCGACGACAGGTCTGTCATCACCCATCTCTGTATTGTAAAACTCACTGTTGGCATCGCCAGGTAACAAAGTACTGATGCTTTCCAAAACCACAAACACCAACTCACCACTGTGTCCATTTTCAGCCACCATGCTGGCACTGACGCCATCGACGACACGAGTCAAACTGCTTACATCTGCAGATTCTATGCCCGCGATCGACAAGGCAAAGCGATTATCCACAGACGCCCCTCTTGCTACCGCCTGACCAATAAAATCTAGACGCGTAATCTGATTGTTCGCGTTGGTGTACACCTCATACGCGTAATGTGAGACAAAATCGTTGAGATCATAATCACCGGCAAATGGCCACATGTCTTCATAAGTAAGAGTATACCAACCCGACGTAGGGGTACGCGCGTAAAAGGCAATGGTTGGGTCGTTAGGCGCATAATCGTTGGCATCCGCCACACCATCACCATCTGAGTCACCAATCGCAGGCCATTCTATTTCGGTGATATCACTGATTAAACCATTGGTATCTTCGGCCTGTACTTGTACTTTCCAGCGCTCACCATTGTTAGTTTGTGCAGCGGGTACAGACGGACCGGTGTGATTGTTTTTACCCGCAAATTCATCATCAACAAAGAATCCCTGCCCAACATCAACAAACCAACGATAGTTATAACTGACTGAATCACCGTCTGGATCAGCGGGGTTAGGGCCAACAATTGACACCACGAGATCATCATTGGTTGAAAGCCCTTGGCTACGACTCAATTCGGGCACATACGGTGGTGTATTGCTCGTCACCAAATAGGTCACCGTCATTAAGCTGTAGTCCAAGGTTGTTAGCCAGCCACCATTGTTCATATCGATATCCAAATAAACATTGATCAAACCATCAGCCAAAGAGGAAATCGGTAATGCAAACTCTGTGATTGACCAAGTGTTGTTGGTTCCTTGTAAAAATCCAGGATTCAGTTGAACACCATCGACAGAAACGCCGTCGTATTCACCGTTTTCTCCGTGAAACGCTTCCGAGTCCACATCATAGGCATAAATAGTGAGTTTCGCTTCGAGCACTTGCGCCCCATCGGGCAATGTGATGCTGTGCTGCCAGCCATAATCTTGATTCGCATTACTGTAGATGCCAAAGCCGTATGCCCCCGGAGAGCTGTAGTGAGGTGCACTACTGTTTTCATCGACGGTTTGCGTAACAGTGACGGAGCCATCCCCATTGACAACTTGACTGTCATTAGTGGCGGCAGACCAAGCCAAATGGCCGATCAAACTAAGAGGGGCACCGCAGATCCAAAATATCGTTGTTTTCTTCATGATGATTCTCCTAGTCCGACTCAAGCGCAATGTCACAACCCAAGGCGATCACATTGTCCATTGCGGAAATTTCCGTGCTTGATACGCACTCAATTTCTCTCACTGTCGATACCGCTTGGATTGCCTGCCAGTGCCCAGAGAGTTCAATTGCATAGCTCAGCTCCCCAGAGTTTTCCGTCAGCCCCGTAAACAACGGAGTCGCATCGACTACGTCGTCTATCACACTGAACAGGCTTACCACATGCTGCCCTCGAATCGGCATGGCTTCTCCCTGCTGAACACTGTAGTTACTCACAACTTTAATGGTCACTTGACGATTTTCGCTACTGCGCCACTCAAACCCTGTCGGCGCCGTAATGTCGGTAAACTGAGTCTGCACGGCTGGCGAAGAAGGTGCGCTAGAGCCACCACCGTCTCCACCTCCACAACCGGTTAACAGGGAAAAGGAGGAACAAATCAATGCTAAAGTTTTTTCTAGGTTACTCATTCTTCATCTCTCTCATCGCGCATTTTTACGACTAAAGCGAAACGCATGCCACAACCTATCCAAATGAAAATTATGTGTTTTTTATAACAAAGAAGGAAAACGCGTGTTTTTTCCAGCATTGATTCTCAAATTGGGAATACATTGAACGAGCCCTTGGGAAACGATACTCGCCGCCCAATTTTGATACGCCAATAACATCCCGCCCCTTTCGCGTTTGCAAACCTTTTTGTGCCCTGATATATGAACATGTGTGATTAACCTGATCCCACTTTGGAGGGAGATATGAAAACACGCTGGATTCCAGTCGCCTTGTCCGGTCTTGCTTTAACCGGTTGTTTTTCTGATAAAAGCGACCCGGCTACCGCCGTCACTCAGCCGCTAAATGTGACCGCAGCAGACGCCATCTATTTCGGCGGAGAGATCTTAACAATGGCAGGCGACACACCAGAATATGTGGAAGCCGTGGCCACAAAAGACGAAAAGATCATTTATGTCGGCTCAAAAGCGGGCGCCTTAGAGCATCAATTTGCTCAGACCCAACTTGTCGATCTGCAAGGCAAAACACTGTTACCCGGTTTTGTTGACCCCCATAGCCATGTCTACGGCGTTGGCTTACAAGCCATGGTGGCTAACGTGTTGCCACCACCAGATGGCGACGCCAATACCGTTGCAAAAATCGTAGAGATTTTAAAAACCTCCCATCAAGATGAAACCAAACGCCTGTTCATTGAAAAAACAGGATGGATTCTTGGCTTTGGTTACGACGACTCGCTACTGGACTACTATCCAACCAAAGCAGACCTCGATAAGGTCAGCCGTGATAAACCTGTGTTGATCATTCACACCTCTGGTCATTTAAGTGTGGCCAATAGCAAAGCCCTCGAAATGGTGGGAATTACGGCAAAAACCAAGAACCCAGAAGGTGGCGTCATACGTCGCATGCCTGGCAGTCAGGAACCGAATGGGGTGCTTGAAGAAAACGCGCATTTTGCCATGTTATTTCGACTCACCGCTCTGATTGATCAAGAGCTGCAAGATATGATGTTGGCTGCATCACAAAAAATGTACGCACAATATGGCTATACCACTGCGCAAGAAGGACGAGCGACAAAAGAAGGCTATGAAGCACTGAAACGTGCCGCAACAGGAGGCCATTTGCTCATTGACGTTGTCGCGTATGCTGATATGGCCACCAGCAGCGACTTTATGAGCTCAGAATACCACGCTCCTGAATACACCAATCATTTCCGCATCGGTGGCGTAAAACTCAACTTCGATGGCTCACCGCAAGGGAAAACCGCTTGGTTAACGCAACCGTATTTCCATCCGCCTCACGGGCTTGCGAAAGATTACGCGGGCTACCCAACCTTTACTGACGCACAAGCATTTGAGTACGTTGAAACCGCGTTCAAAAATAATTGGCAAGTACTAACCCACAGCAATGGTGACGCTGCGATTGAGCAATTTATCGACGCGGTGACCGCGGCCAATAATAAACTCGGAAAACAAGATAGACGGCCAGTGCTGATTCATGGCCAAACCATTCGTGAAGATCAAATCCAGCGCCTCGCAGAGCAAGGAATTTTCCCTTCCCTCTTCCCAATGCATACCTTCTATTGGGGAGATTGGCACCGTGATTCAGTGCTTGGCCATCCTCGGGCCGATTTTATTTCACCGACTAAAGCCGTACGTGATGCAGGATTGATGTTTAGTACACATCATGATGCTCCCGTTGCCCTGCCAGATGCGTTTCGGGTGCTTGATGCAACGGTCAACCGCACCACCCGCACAAATAAAGTGCTCGGTCCCGATCAGCGTGTCGATGCCTACACCGCATTGAGAGCGATGACCATTTGGCCTGCTTACCAACATTTTGAAGAATCGATGAAAGGCAGTATCGAAGTGGGGAAAAACGCCGATTTCATTCTGCTAAATAAGAATCCTCTCAAAGTGGAGAGTGCGACGTTAAAAGACTTACAAGTCCAACAAACCATCAGCCGTGGGCAAGTGGTCTTTACCAATACTGCCCGCTAAGGTAATTTCGCCCTCTAATTTCTCTATTGCAGGGAGTTGGGGGGCGAAAAATAAGAACGAGGGACTAGGGACTAGGGACTAGGGACTAGCAAACCGGGAAACTAGAAAACTAGCAAACTAGCAAACTAGCAAACTAGCAAACTAGCAAACTAGCAAAAGCTTCCCAGAAATCGAATGAGACTAAAAAGCAAAAAGCCGCCCTAAAGGCGGCTTTTTTAATGGGTGGGACCCCAGCCACATCCCGGCACACAAGTCATTCGCTGCGGCTGCTTCCTTCCGGACCTGACCGAGTTCACGAACTATTGTTGCGAGAGGACCAGAGCCCCATAGATTCGTTTATCAAGCATTTCGCTTAATGTGGGCACGATTATTAAGCATCCCCCTCAAGATTGCAACCCCAATTCGGCAATAATCCATGATGAGGCGAGCGAATGCTTAACTCTTGTGCAAAACACCACTTTTCAAGTGAGGGAGGTTAAGAATACCCCATCTCACGCTGTTCATTCTTGCTCTGATACATGTCGACATCAGCCAGATGCAGCGCTTTTTGCAAGCTCATGGCCCGCTCCCTCCTCGCGGACAAGCCAATCGAAGAACTGATGATCAAGGGTTTTCCGGCAATATGCTGTTCAAGTCGAATTCGGCTAAAACGATCAAACGCTTCTTCAACTTCTTGCTGAGACGCTTTGCCAATTAAAATAAACTCATCGCCGCCCACGCGGAAACCTTTGCCACGCCAATGGCTTTTGATTTCTAGGGCTATGGCTTTGAGCACCATGTCGCCACAGTGATGACCATATGTGTCGTTAATCGGTTTAAAATTGTTAACGTCGATATACAAAATCGCAAGGTCGCCCGCGATGCCATTGCCATATTTTCTCTGTAGTTGGCGTCGATTGCCTAACCCAGTTAAGTTATCCGTATTCGATAAACGATGCAGATAATACGAGAGTGCAAACGCCAGCAATAACATCGCCGCAAATAGCGTTTGTGTTTTTGCAGCAAACTTTTGCTCCATTTCTAACGAGCTTCGCCAGTCAGGACGAACATCGTAACGTTCGATAATGCTATTGAGATCGAGCATTTCTATCGCCCGACTAAAATACGGAGCCAGCGCTCTGCCCTTTTCCGTGTTAGCCAAACCGATAGAAATTTTCGACGTATCAAATACGCCAATCGCATCATCTTGCTCAATAGCCAGCTTCAACTCATTTCGTAGTAAGTAGTTGAGTGTTGCCGTGTCCATCGTGATGTAATCCACTCGGTTGGCAAGTAAGGCACTGACCATCGCATCGTGATCGGAAAAACGACTCAGATCTTTCAATGGCAACATTTGCGTCAACAACGCATCAAAGTAGTCATCCTCAACCACCCCGACTCTCTCTGCAATTAACTGGGAGACATGAGAATAGACATTGGGCTTATACCCCAAACGTTTGACGATAACCGACTGAGGCGCATAGTGTGGGCTTGTGTAATAGGTAAACTGCTCTCTCGCTTTGGTCATCGCCAGCGGAGCCAGTAGGTCAAACTCTTGCTGTATGAAGCCTTGTAACATTTCTCCCCAACGTTCATCTGAACGGCTCACCAGTTGACAGTTAAGGGCAAGAATATCGCAACTTTGCTGCAGAACTTCGGCAGTAATCCCACTCACGTGGCCATCAGGATGGTAAATCACATAAGGGTAAATCGGCTCAAGTTTGATGGTTAATGGTTCATCTAGCTCGAGGGGTGCCTGAACAATAGCCTGTTGTAGCGCCTGTTTTCGAATAGCAAATTGGTATTGCGTAATTTCTTCACGAAGCCTTTTTTGCATCTGCTCGCTGTGAATGAACTGAGCAAATTGAGTCAACTCTTCTAAGTGTTGCCCTTTTTGACTGACGATAGAGACGGGTTTTATCGATATTTCATCGTTGAGAAGATGGGCATTGGTTCCTTTAAGCAACATAGGCTTAAGTTGATTGATGGCATCCACAATGCCATCGACTTGACCGTGACTGATCAGCGCATAAGCTTCTTCATGGCCTTGGTACGAAACAAGCTGAATGTCTGGATGATTTACCGCAATCAGCTCCCCATAAATGGTATCTTGAGGTACGCCAATACGTGTCGCATCACGCAACGAATTGGTCGTATTAGAATAGAGATAGGTATATTCAATGTTGGTTGGGTGTGAATAACTGAATCTTTTTTCACGTTCATGCGTAAACGTAATGTTCGCTGCGAAGTCTGTTTCACCACGCGCAACTGAATCGAGAATAGCATCAAAACTCGGCATATTCACATAGGTGACGTCCAGCGCAAACTGCTCGGCAATGGCATCAAACAGAACCCGCGTCACCACATCATCCGCTTCCGTTGCTACTGTGATCTCTTTACTCTTTGCCCAACAGTTGAACGATACCCAAACGAATACGCAGGAAAGCAGCCAACCAAATTTTTTTATCATGTCACTGACTTAATCTAGGTTTCACACAAGCGTCAAAATATGAAGCAGAAACCTTATATCAACTCATTGTCACGTGCATAAATATTTTTATTGATATGCAATACCAGTCACTGTTCTAGGCAACTCAATCCTGCTCTTTCATCTCTTCTTCCGCATTTAAGATGTAGTCTGTCATCCAAGCGGTACCCAACAAGCAGATCCACACCACAAACACGGAATTGGGCACATCGACATTCGGCGTCACCACTAATGCGGCGAACCCCACTGTCGGTAATGTCCAACACAGCAGTTTGTTCCATGAAAAAGTTTTAAGTGAGTTAAGACTTTCCATACACGCCATAATGCCGGTAATTGAGAGAGCCACTAATACCGCGTAAGGCAAACCTGCCATCCATAGTGGGATCAATAGTAGCAATGGCCACCAGCTATGTTTGCTCGAAGGTCGCCAGTGATTTGCCGCCCACCAAATGACCGTCACCGATAGCACTTGTACCACGGTTACCCATGGTGAACCGGTCAACTTACCGGCCATTTGCGTCACCATAATGCCGACCATCAGAGCCAAGACGATCATCCCTGCGGTGAGCAAGACTCCCAGGCTGCTTTTCTTGGAAAACACCACCATAAGGAGTGGAAACAAAATCCACACGCACACAGAGAGAGCTATCGGCTGCATGGGTAACGTGAGGCCATACACCGTCATCGCAGCGAGCAAGACGAGACCAGCAATACCACCTTGAGGTAGAATCCACAAAGCAGGAATCACTAAGGCGAGGACGGGGATATCACCAGCGCTCATGCTGATTGCTTTGGCACAGACCACCGCTAAAAGGCTTGTGATTGTGAATTGAAGAATTGAAAATATCATAGCGCCTCCTTTAAGACCCGATTCTGTTTTTAATCAGACTCAGCGCAACGCAGAAACTTAAAACACAAAAGGTTGTACGCTAAGTGGGTTCATTTCCAGCACACCTGGCTTACCAATCCTTGGTAAACGACGAACTAGGACAATTTGAGTATGGACCATTTTTTGCCCCAAATCTTTGCTGTAATTCAACAAATTCCCTTTGGTAAAGTGACCACGTACGGAGAAATCGCACGTATGGCTGGATTTCCTGGTTATGCAAGGCATGTCGGTAAAGCATTAGGAAACTTGCCAGAAGGCACAAAACTACCTTGGCATCGGGTGATCAACAGCCAAGGCAGAATTTCGTTGCAGGGTTCGGATCTCAATCGTCAACGCCAATTGTTGCTGGCTGAACAGATTGAAGTGAGTGAGATAGGAAAAATAAGTTTAAAAAAATACCGATGGCAACCATAGTCGCCATCAGTATCAAAATTGGGGCATCAAAATTCGATTGTTGTGGTGTTGAGCACCTTGTCGTGATTAACGAACGCCCACAACCATGATTTCAACATTATGTGTGTTCGCCTCGTCAGTGATGACAGGAACGATGGTGTCACTGATAAAACGTAAACGTCCATTGACTTCGATACGCGCACGTACGTTGTAACGGTGATTAGCAATGATCTTTTTGCTGTCATAAGCAAGATCGAACGACAGCGGGACTTGTTTACCATTGGTAATAAACTTGTGCTTTGCGATCACTTTGGCAGGCGCATCAGCCAGTGAGACATCTTCCAAAACCAGGGTGACAGCCGCGTCTTCTGGTAAGGCAATACGCTCACGATAAAAAACCGTCCCACTGATGGTTTGGATACCTTGGTCTTTCACTAATGGCTCCGAAGTCTGGCAACCCGCTAACAAAGCACCAAAGAACACTGACATCATCACTAAGATTATTTTTTTCATAGAGCCTCACTCATTAATAAATTCGCGACGATTATAGTTTGAGCACGTCACTCTGTCTTGTGGATCAAATGTTTATTGACAATAGTTTGACTAAGTTAAAAATATTCACCGTTGTTAATTGCGTTATACTCAACGCAGTTACTTGAATCAAAGTGACAAACCCATGTGTTAAAGAGAGGAATCAACCAACATGAGTAAACCCTTAAACGAGTTACTAAGTTTGCTGCAACTTGAAAAACTGGAAGAAGGACTGTTCAGGGGTCAAAGTGAGAATCTTGGTTTACCACAAGTGTATGGAGGCCAAGTGTTGGGGCAGGCCTTATCGGCGGCTCGCTATACGGTGTCTGACGACCGCACGGTGCATTCGTTTCACAGCTATTTTCTCTATCCTGGCGATCCAGAAAAAGCCATCATCTACGATGTTGAGATTTTAAGAGACGGTAAAAGTTTCAGCACTCGCCGTGTTAAAGCGATCCAAAATGGACGCCCAATATTCTATCTCACCGCTTCCTACCATGGTGAAGCACCGGGGTTTGAACACCAAAATACCATGCCCGATATTCCAGGGCCGGAAAATTTCATGTCTGAATCGGAACTCGCCAGTCATATTGCTGAGTTTCTTCCCGCGAAGCTGAGACAAACCTTTTGTGGTGAGAAACCGATTGAGACCAGACCTGTCACCGTCATCAACCCGCTTAATCCTAAAAAGGCCGAGCCAAAACAGTATCTCTGGATACGCGCCAACGGTGAGATGCCCGACAGTCAATTGATCCACCAGTATCTATTAGCCTACGCGTCCGATTGGGGCTTTTTAGTCACGGCATTACATCCACACGAAGTTTCGCTCATGACACCGAAATTCCAAGTGGCAACCATCGATCATTCGATCTGGTTCCACCGCCCATTTAAGATGGATGAGTGGCTGCTCTATGCCATCGAAAGCCCAACTGCCTCGAATACCAGAGGACTTGTCCGTGGCGAGATCTACAATCAGCAAGGTCACTTAGTGGCCACCGCGGTGCAAGAAGGGGTGATGCGCTTTATCGATAAAAAATAACAGCGCAGGTTATTTGCCCCTTGAACAAAGAAGGAGCGCATCGGCGCTCCTTTTTGATCGTCCCTCTCTCATTTCTTTGAGAAGTTATTCAGGTTGATAGTGAAATTGAAGGGTTACCCATTCATACAAGGTTCTTGGGTCACCATAGGTGAGGCTAGATACCACTTCTTCCTCTCTTGGGTAACGGCCACCATCGCTCTCTGGTAAAAATCGGCGCTCGCCTTTGCGATAAAAAATCATCGGGCGTACCAGCTCATAAGCTTGCTTCTCTAGATGAGTGTCATCCACCACCGTAACTCGCGTCATTCGCAACGTACGAGACCCATCTTCGCAGTATCCTGGTGCATCAAATGCAACCGCTTTGAATGGTTCAATATTGTCAGGGTCTAACTTAGTGGCGCAATCATCAAAACGGGCAATATGCAGCATCAATTGACGTCGTTCAGTGAGTACATCGGAGCCAATAGGTTTCACTCTCACGATGGCAATCATACCTTCACCGTACTCTTTGAACTGTTCATCGGTTGGTCGCAACAAGCGATCAACACCCATCAACCCAAATTGAGATTCTTGCAGACTAGCAAATTCAGAACCACTCAGTTTACTGATAATGACCGTCTGCTTCTCGGTAAGAGTATGGTTAGAATCCGCTTGCTCCGCTTTCGGTGCGTTCAAGGTAAAGTTCAGAGACGTTTGGCTCAGAGCAAGATAGTCTCTCGTCTCATCTTCACTCACGACAATAGATGCCACTTGATCTTGGCTGTCCCCCAGATAGTCCTTGAGCGTTATCACGCCGCTGATAGGATCCACGGAGATGGTGCTATCAGACAGCATCGTTTTGTAGCTGCGCGTACCTATCGGTGAGCGCATCGCCAAACTAACCTGCTTGAAGGGCACAAAATCAATGCTCTGCGGCTTGTAATCAAGCGCTTTGGCCGCGGCCTTGCTAATCGTCCCCGTTACACGCTTGGTCACTGTTTTATAGTTGCGAGCAGAAACCGTTGCTTCAATTTCGAAGCTCCCTGCATGCAGCATACTTACAGATCCCTCAGTACCGGAAGTGAGTTTTACTGTTGGATCGGCTTGATTGATCAAGCGGTAGCTGCGTTTATCCATCACAAGTGAAAGAGACGGCACAATCGTTTTGTTCTCTTCAAAGATCGTATTTGGATAATGAATCTCAACCGGGTTATCGGCGGGTAAGACGCGAGCGGTAAAACTGGTTTCACCTGCATTCACACCACTACTGCCTGTGTCTTTAACGATGACTCGAACAGAGCCCGCATTGAGCATCTTCATAAAACCAGAGTCTTTATCCAATGCGACAACGTCGGTTGGTTCCCCCTCGGCGAGATAATAGCTCAGTTTGCCCACAGCCCCCGTGATTAAAGGAGCGCCAATCGAGCCGAATGCAGAAGTCCAAGTGCCCTCGACAAGCGGTTGCGCCGCTTTTAGCTGACTATCAGCACTATTGATACGAACATTGACGTACTGTACCGGACCTGCCAAATAGTTGTTTGTTTCTGCTCTTCGAATGGTCAAACGGGTTTCACCCGCTTTCAAGACGTGCAGAATGCCTCCGTCTAGCACTTTGACTACGTTAGGATCGCTGTTATTAAGTACCAACAAATCATTGGTACGGGGATTGAGATCTTGTTGAAGGTTGATCTGAAGATCTTTGTAGTAGGTTTCTTGATAATCTTGCGTTTGATAAGGCTGTGCGGCCGCCTTTGCCACATCAATAGAGAGTGTAAACTGCGTTGATTGATACAACTCACCACCATCATCCTCAATTTGCAACGAGTATTGCCCCGCTTGCTCAATGAATAACGTTTTCTCCACAAGGGCCAGTTGAGGGGATGAACCACTCACTAATGTTAAACGACCTTTTTGACCCGCAAATTCAAACGGAATACGTAGATCTTGTTGATAAGTTAAAGAGATAGGATCTTGCTTGATGCCTTGGTGTGGCGCTTTATCAATTTGGATGGTAAAACGTGCACTAGAGGCTTGATAGTTGCGCAGGTTTTGCTCAGTCACTTCCACTTCCGCCTGCCCTACACCATCAATAACGGGCAAGTTAGCAACGGTATCAATGTGGAGCACATCAGCACCGCTCAATAGTCGATACTGAACCTCGCCTTTGGCATTACTCACAACGGGTTGTAGACGGGCATTGGCTTGATATTCCGTCACCATATTGGCAACCGACAGCGGCTGGCGCGCAGCCTTATCAATCGTCACTTCGTATTCACTGGTTTGCTGAGCAGTTTTGTAAGTCTCTGGATAATATGCCGTGGCTTGCACCGTCACTTTGCCGCTGTTTTTGATCGCCAGCATGCCTTGGTTTTGCTGCGAAAACTCCGCGACTTCCCAATCCGGTTCGCTTTTAACAATCTGATATACGATGCGTTCTGTTGGCGTCGTATCTAAGCGTTTTGGCGCTAACACCAACCCAGGTTGATATGCGCGAGAAAGTGCCGCAAAGCTAAGAGAGTCCGCGTCTACCGCTCTCACAATAACATCGGCTTCCACGCTTCGTTCAGAATAAAACTCATCACCCAAATCGATCACTTGGATACGTGCAATACCAGGGCGACCTCGACTTTGTACTTCTCCTTGTGCAGAGAGATCAATGATAGCGTTAGGATCGGAGAGAACGCGATAACTCAACTCACCTTTTGCACCACGGACAGTAAGTGAACTTGGCGTGGATTGCGTGGTGGTTAAGTAAAGCGGACTGATGGAGAGAGCATCGTTCCAGCCCTTTTGAATGGTAATCGTAAAATTCGACTCTGAGGTTTGAAAGGTGTCGCTAGTGTCAATCGCCTTCACATGGGCAACACCTGGCTTTAATACTTTGATGCGGCCTTGGCTGTCGAGTAACACCACTTGTGCACTTTCGTCACCAATTAACTCAAACGCGACATCACCTTTCACTTCGAAAAGTTGCGGTTGAACAATCTCGCCACTTTGTACATAGGTGGTGGTAAGGTCCAAAGATTCAAGAGGCGCACGATATTGCTTGCTTGGTTTCACAACCGCAGGGGCCGAACTACCGCCACCTCCGCCACCACACCCCACCAACACATTGGCAGTGAGCAATAAAATTAACCCATGTTC
This sequence comes from Vibrio vulnificus CMCP6, assembly GCF_000039765.1. Lineage (NCBI taxonomy): Bacteria > Pseudomonadati > Pseudomonadota > Gammaproteobacteria > Vibrionales > Vibrionaceae > Vibrio > Vibrio vulnificus. The sequence continues at coordinate 3,227,957 of NC_004459.3, forward strand.
TATTCGCATTATTACGCCTCAACTGAATATTTACTCAACAGGCGCGGACCTTATCACAAGGCAGAAAATTAAATCAGGCAAAGAAATCGGCAGATTTTGCGCGATTTCTTACATGCAAATAGGAATGAATCACATTGCTAAAAAACGCGTTACCAAACTCACAAATAAACGATACAAAACATGTAGTTATAGAAACTCACCTTTAGCTTACACTGTTATGAAAAATTAGAGAAAGCTGATATTGTGAACATTGTTCATTTAAAATTCTTATCTTTGATACAGATAGATTCACTTGGTAACACCAATTTATTTACCATCGAAACTTATGCATCTCTTCCATCATTGACCAAGTGGTAGCGCGGTGGTGTATTTGAGTGGTTCCATAGCAAATGTCGAGGTGACGTTGGATATCCCCTCAACACTATTGACTAACTTCTTATAAAAAGTATCGAAGTTTTTCATATCTTTGACCAACACTTTCATCATGTAGTCGTACTCACCCGCCATGCGATAGAACTCCATCACTTCCGGAAAATCATTTACCGTCGCAACGAAACGGTCATACCACGCATAAGAGTGATCACAGGTTTTAATTTGCACAAATGCGATAAATGAGAGATCTAATTTCTCTGCATTCAGCAAAGCCACTTTCTTTTCAATAAAGCCTTCATCTTCTAAACGCTTCAGACGCTTCCAGCAAGGTGTCGTGGTGAGATTCACTTGCTCAGCCAAGTCACTCAAGGACAAGGTGCCATCCTGCTGCAATAGCGAAAGTAGCTTTAGATCAACTTTATCCAGCATACAATTATCAATCCGCTCAATTATAGAAAATTTTTCTACAATATAGAGACATCACCACATAAAAAGCAAAGCTTTTCTCTGCAAAGGTAGGTACTTTGTTACCGTCAATAAGAATTAAGAGAGGCCCCCATGTGTACGGACCACAACTGGATTAATAACGCGATTCGCAAGATTGAAGCTGACTTCCAACGCTCTGCTGATACCCATTTATTTAAGCTTGATCTTCCGTCTCTCGAAGGCATTGATATTTATCTCAAAGACGAAAGCACCCATCCAACCGGTTCGTTAAAACACCGCTTAGCGCGTTCGTTGTTTCTCTACGCGATTTGTAATGGCTGGATTGGTCCGGAAACCACCGTCATTGAATCATCTTCCGGCAGTACTGCCGTTTCAGAGGCATACTTCGCACGCTTACTGGGCTTACCTTTTATCGCGGTAATGCCGAAATGCACCGCAAGAAAGAAAATCGAGCAAATTGAGTTTTATGGCGGTAAAGCCCATTTGGTGGATCGCTCCGATCAAATTTACGCAGAATCTCACCGCTTAGCCAAAGAGTTAAATGGTCACTATATGGATCAGTTCACGTACGCGGAGCGCGCAACGGACTGGCGTGGCAACAACAACATCGCGAACTCTATCTTCAGCCAAATGACGCTCGAAGAGCACCCAGAACCAAGCTGGATCGTGATGAGCCCGGGCACAGGCGGCACTTCGGCTACCATCGGTCGCTTTATCCGTTACCAAAAGCTGGACACCAAGCTGTGCGTGGTTGACCCAGAAAACTCGGTGTTCTTTGACTACTTCCAAAACGGTGATAAAACGATAACCGGTAATACGGGCAGTAAGATCGAGGGCATCGGTCGTCCACGTGTTGAACCAAGCTTTATTGCTGGCGTTGTGGATGAAATGCGAAAAATCCCTGATGCCGCTTCTGTTGCGTGTACCCACTGGGTATCTAAGCTGATTGGCCGTAAAGTTGGCGCCTCAACTGGCACAAACCTGTATGGTGTATTGCAATTGGCATGCGAAATGAAACAGCGTGGCGAGCGTGGCTCTATCGTGACCCTACTGTGTGACAGCGGAGATCGCTACTTAGACACCTACTTTAATGAAGAGTGGGTAAAAACCAACATTGGTGACATTCAACCCTACTTAGAGCAGCTTGAAATCATTGAGCGCGATGGCTGCGTAGCCCCCATCTGCTGCCCTGCGTAACGCAGAGAATAAAAACACTCGCGATAAAAAATGCCCACGTGATTCCGTGGGCATTTTGTTTTAGACAGTGCGACGAGTTGAGCTTAGCGAGGCATTCGCGTTCGTTATTTCTTCTGTTTTGCCTCAAAAGCCGCCAATTGCTCTGGCGTGGCTTCAGGTTGATGATTGGTTTTCCACTCGTCATAAGTCATGCCGTAAACACGCTCACGAGCATCATCTAAATCAAGATCTAGCCCTAAAACATCCGCTTCGGCTTTGTACCATTTGCTAAAGCAGTTACGACAAAAGCCTGCCAAAATCATCAAATCAATATTTTGCACCTCTTTGTTGGCATCAAGGTGAGCCAGCAAACGGCGAAATGCAGCAGCATCGAGTTTGTCTTGCTGCTCTTGAGTCAACTCTTGGTATTTAAACTGTGTCACTTTACTTTCCTTTATTCTCATTTTTCCGTCTTAATCACGGGCGGATGACCAGCATAGTACAAAATCCACTAATAAAACCAAGCTCTTCGCCGAGTAATTGTGTACTATCTCAGCCAACACTCTCTTATGCATCTTATTGAATCACTCTTAGGTGGCGAACAATTATGAAAAAAATTATGCTGGCGTGTTCAACATTATTACTTTCCCAACCGGTTTTCGCGGAAAAAATGGGCGAGTTGCCGAACTACTTTTACCTTGGTGCAGGCACCATTGCTTTTGACGTTTCTGCTTACGGCGACAACAGTGGCAGCGAGCTTTCAACCCCAAACTTTACGATCGGCTTTGGTAAAAACTTCAATGAACATGTTGCTGTAGAAGGTCTGTTTCGCTACACGCAAAATGAAGTCACCAACAGCACGACAGGAACCAGCCTTAACCTAGACTATTATCAAGCGGGCGTTTCCGCTCTGCTCTCCACGGGCAACTTAGGGGATACCCCGATTTCACTTTTCGGTCGCTTGTCGGGTTTAATCACCCAAGCAAACATGTATGACGTAACGAACAACGCAGTGAAAATCTCTGAAGAAGCGGGAATGATTTTCAACGTCGGGGGCGGATTAGGCTGGGATATGGGGCAAAATTTCTGGCTGAAAGCCGAATATGTCTATAGCTTTGCTGACGCAGGCTTTGACGATTTTTACGATAAGTATTCTGGTTTTCAACTCTCTATCGGTAAGCAGTTCTAGCATCGTAGCACTCTATACCAGCCGAGATAAAAAAGCCGAGGTTTTTGTTCCTCGGCTCTTTGGGTTTTAGGATTGGTCTAACCGTGACTCACTCGGCCTTTGGTATCATGGCTGAGGGCTTGATTTAGTTCCACTTCCACATGCCCTGGCGCTTCTGTGTATCGAGATATTAAGCGATACATCGCAGGGATAACGAACAAAGTGACGAGGGTGGCAAAACCCATACCGAAGAAAATAACCGTACCAACAGCGACGCGGCTTTCGTAACCCGCCCCATCCGACAGGATAAGTGGAATCGCGCCCGCTAAGGTCGTGAAGGCGGTCATTAAAATCGGGCGCAACCGTCGTGCCGAGGCATCAATAATGGCTTGTTCAAACTCAAAGCCACGGTCACGCAGTTGGTTAGCAAACTCAACAATCAAGATACCGTTTTTGGTCACCATACCGATCAGCATGATCATGCCGATCTGACTGTAGATGTTCATGCCTTGCTGCATGATGAGCAAGCCTAAGAAACCCCCAAACACCCCCATCGGCACGGTAAACATCACCACCAGAGGGTTAATGAAGCTTTCAAACTGCGCAGCAAGAACGAGGTAGGCCACCAGCAAGGCCAAGGCAAACACAATAGCAACGCTAGACTGGTTTTCTTTGAAGTCCTTCGATTCACCAGAGTAGCTGATGGTAATATCCCCCGGCAGCGTCTCGATCGCTTGCTGATCAAGAAAATCCAACGCATCACCCAGCGTGTAACCATCCGATAAGTTGGCGGTGATCGTAATCGCCTTTTGCTTGTTGTAGTGCGATAAGCGAATCGACGACGCAATTTCTTCAACGTTGGTCACTGTATCTAAGGTAACCAGATCGCCACTTTTTGTGCGCAGATAGATTTGGCTCAGATCTGCGGCGTTATTAAAGCGATTTTCATCACCACGAAGATAAACATCGTACTCTTCACCACGTTCCACAAAGGTGGTTTCTTTACGCCCACCCAACATGATTTCTAAGGTATCGGAAATCTCTTTGATGCTGATGCCCAGTTCTGCGGCACGACGTTTGTCCACCGATACCACCAGTTCCGGCGTTTTCTCAGAATAGTTGATCTCCGCCCCTTCCATAATTGGGGATTCTTCCGCTTTGTTCTTCAACACCTCGGCCCAATCGCGCAGTTCGTTGTAATCCGAGCCGCCAAGCACAAACTGCACAGGCTCACTCGAACCACCACGGAATCCGGGCATAAACGGGAAAACACGAACATCAGGAATGCCCGCCAGCGCCTTACGCACTTCGCCTAATGCTTGTTGCGCTGTCACTGAACGTTCATTCCAATCATCCAAGATCATAATAACGAATCCGGTTTGGTCACCCGCTTGGCCCCCAAACGCCGGCGACTGGATGCTGAATGATTTGAGGAACCCTTGCCCTAACAGCGGCATTAAACGCTCTTCCACTAAGTCCATATTGGCAGACATGCGGTTATAACTGGTGGCATCGGCGCCACGGACAAAGGCAAAAATGACCCCTCGGTCTTCTTGTGGTGTTAATTGTGCTGGCACTTGATTCATTAGCGCGTAGCTGCCGCCCATACAAGCAAGGATGATCACGGGCGCAAGCCATCGCCATGCGAGGGCTCGCTTTAGCAACGCGCGATAACCGGACTCTAACTTGCCGAACAACACGTCCACGACGTCATTGAAGCGGTTTTTCTTAACATTGGCTTTGAGAATTTTGCTGCCTAAGACGGGGGTGAGCGTCAGCGCAATCAATGATGAAAAAATCACGGACATCGCCAGCAACACCGAGAACTCGGTAAAGAGTAGGCCCACCATGCCATCCATGAAGGAGATCGGCAAAAACACCATCACCAACACTAAGGTGGTGGCAATGACCGCAAAGCCTACCTCTCGCGTGCCTTTATAGGCCGCAAGCAAAGGCGATTCACCTTTCTCGATATGATGGAAAATGTTCTCAACGACAACAATCGCATCGTCGACCACCAAACCGATAGAGAGAATCAAAGCCATTAAGGTGATGAGGTTAATCGAAAAACCAAAGTAGTACGCGGCAATAAAAGAGGAAATCAGCGATACAGGCACGGTCACCGCAGGGATCAAAGTCGCACGAGCTTGACCGATGAAGATATACAGCACGAGGATCACGAGCCCGCCAGTGATGAATAGAGTGCTATAAACTTCAGAAATAGAGCGTTCAATAAACACGGTTGAATCGTAGTCGATAGCGAGACGTGTCCCTTCTGGCAAAAACTTCTGCACTTTATCGACTTCTTCATGCACTCTTTTTGCAACTTCAAGCGGGTTGGCGTCCGACTGAGGGACAATCCCCATGCTGACATTGACTACCCCGTCACTTTTAAACGTCGAGTTCTCATTCTCAGCACCAATAAAGACATCCGCCACGTCTTTGAGATAAATCGGCGTGTTGTCACTGGCACGCTTGACCACCAGATACTGGAAGTCTTCTACTGAGTTATAGCTGCGCGCGGTGCGAACAGACATCACCGTTTGATCGTTCCGCACTTGGCCCCCCGGACTTTCAAGGTTCTCACTGCGTAGCGCGGCGGTAATGTCCGTGGCAGTCACACCTCGTCCGGCCATCAGCTCAGGACTTAGCTTCACGTACATAACTTTGTACAAGCCACCCGAGATATCAACGGAACTCACTCCGGTGATAAGACTAAAGCGATCCATGAGTACACGCTCGATGTAATCGGTGAGCTGAGTACGATCCATCTCTGACGAGCTGAGGTTGATGTAAACGGATGCCTCACCGCTACCGTTGTTTTTAAACACGATAGGATCGTCGGCTTCCTCGGGTAGCGAACGCTGCGCACGCGCAACCGCATCACGAACATCACTCACTCCAGTATTGAGGTCATAACCCAATTCAAAGGTAATGGTGATACGAGACATGCTGTTACGCGTGGTCGACGAGATCTCATCAATACCACTGATGCCTGAAAGTTGATCTTCAAGCACTGACGTGATCTGGCTTTCGATGATCGTCGCCGACGCCCCATCGTAACGCGTACTAATGGAGACAACTGGGCTTTCGATGTCCGGCATCTCGCGCACTGCCAATTTGCTGAACGAGACAAAACCAAACACACACAGCAACAAACTCAATACCAGCGCAGCAACTGGCCTTTTCACCGAAACATCAGAGAGTAACATTATTGCTCATCCTTCTTCGCTACGGTCTTTTGCCCTGTCGCTGCGCCGCCAATTTCTTTGACTAACACACCGTCACGCATGTTCACGATACCTTGCACGACGATTTTATCGCCGATGTTGACACCCGACTCGATCACCACTTGGTTCTCTACTCGCGCACCAAGCAGAACTTCTGTGCGTTTCGCTTTGTTGTCGCTGCCGATGACATAGACATAACGTTTGGTCCCGGAATACTCTAGTGCCTGCACCGGAATGATCGGCGCTTCAATCGCAGGGAACGCTAAGGCGGTATTGAGTAACATCCCTGGTTTCAACTGATTTTCCGGATTTTCAAACTGAATGCGCACGCGTAGGTTCAACGTTTCGGCGTTAATCCGTGAGTCAATGCCCACCACCTTGCCAGTGAACACTTGTTTGCCCCAAGCGCTGGATGTTGCTGTCACAGGCATACCTATCGACAACATCGACAGATAACGTTCCGGAATTCTCAGATCCAGTTGCATCAACGACAGATCGTCGAGCGTCAGTAATTCAGTGCCTGAGTTCACCAACTTGCCGCGGCTAAAATCGACGAACCCCACCGTTCCGGCAAAAGGCGCGGTGATATGAAGATCATTCAAGTTGGCATTGGCCGCGGTCAAACGCGCTTGTGCAATCTCGACACTGGCTTTTTGCGCGTCAATTTCTGTTTGAGTAATCGCATTGCGGCTGACCAGTCGCTCAAACTCTTTCAGCTTTCTCTGCTCATCTTTTAGATAAGCTTTTGCTTCAGATACGGCTGCTAAGGCTTTATCGTCCTCAAGCTTCACCAGCAATTGCCCTTTAGTGACATTCTGGTTGGCTTTCACTTGAATGCTTTCGACTTTGCCGGACACTTCGGACGCAATCACCACTGACTGCACCGCTTCCAATTTGCCGACCAGCGCTAAAGATTGGCTAATTTGGTGTGTTTGCACTTCTTCGGCAACCACAGTAACAGCAGATGGCCCTCTTGGAGCAGCATGGGATAGAGAGGAAGTCCCCATAAGAGCCAGAGTAATAAATGAGATAAGAATGCGTTTTTTCATGTTCCGTCAATCAATAAAGCCATAGTTGAGATTATAAGTTTATCAGCTCTAGCGTACTGTAACGTCAAGTTGTGTAAATTATGGTGAGAAGTGAAGGATTTAGCGGCCTAAGTTGTCACCAAAATGTGTACTTTCTGGCATCTTTGCCCAAAAAGGCAGCATTCAACATGTAAAGCACAGAAAAAGGCTTTACACACTGAACTGGTTTGCTATGATGCGCTCCGCACTTGAGCGATGCGTTGGGAAAACACCGCTTAAGCCTAATCCAGATGAGGTTAGGAAAACACCCTGGAGGGGTTCCCGAGTGGCCAAAGGGAGCAGACTGTAAATCTGCCGGCTCCGCCTTCGATGGTTCGAATCCGTCCCCCTCCACCATATTTCTTCTTGTGATTATCCTCTGGATTAATTGTGAGAAACACTTGGATAGTGTGTTGGGAAAACACGTTCTAAGTATAAAAATACCCTGGAGGGGTTCCCGAGTGGCCAAAGGGAGCAGACTGTAAATCTGCCGGCTCCGCCTTCGATGGTTCGAATCCGTCCCCCGCCACCATATTTCTTCTTGTGATTATCCTCTGGATTAATTGTGAGAAACACTTGGATAGTGTGTTGGGAAAACACGTTCTAAGTATAAAAATACCCTGGAGGGGTTCCCGAGTGGCCAAAGGGAGCAGACTGTAAATCTGCCGGCTCCGCCTTCGATGGTTCGAATCCGTCCCCCTCCACCATATTCTTCGTAAGAATCGAAAGCCAGCTCATTGAGCTGGCTTTTTTCGTACTGAATTCAGCTCATCCATTCGCCTCTCCCACCGTATGAACGATGGCGCAAGTAACACTTTTCGCTCTGATCACCGTGACAATGGCGACTCGAAAGGCATCCTCTTACGAACTGGCTTCAATGAAAAAGTCATTCCAAACCATCAGAGAGCACTTGACCTATAGAGTCAGCTGCCCTATCCAATGACTCTGTCAGTCCAACAGATAAAAAAATCCCGCTCATCGAAATGAACGGGACTTTATGATGACTAAATCGAACGACGTTAGGCCTAGCCTTGGATACCCACGATCATCCACGGCGCATTTGGCGCAGTCAGATCTCGCTCAAGGTGCCAGATATCTGTGATATCTTCTTCAATGCCTTCAACAGCATCGCGGTAACGACCACTGAACTGTAAGCTCAAGTGCGCAGTTGACGCGTCGTAATCAGCACGAACGATTTGTGCATCCACATACATGACATCCGTATGCTGCTCACCATCGAGTTTCGCTCGCTCCGCTTTTAGGTCTTCAAACAAGCTTGGAGAAACATACTCTTCAATCGTTTCCAGTTGATTATGATTCCAAGCGCCTTGCAGGATACGGTAGTGTTCACGCGCGCCATTTACAAATGCGACTTGATCGAAACCTGGAGGGTAGTTGTGTGGTACATCAGATTGCGCGCCAAAGCCAAAACCACCAGTTGGCGTATTTGGTGACTGCTCGAAGTTATGAACATTTGATTGCTCAAACTTAGGTGCTTGGCCGCCAAATGCTGGCTGCTGGCGATGCTGATTCATGCTGCCTTGCTTAGAAGCCAGCAAACCACGCATTAATTTAAAGATCACGAAAGCAATTAAGCCGATGATGAGGATATCCATAAACTGAATACCTTCAAACGCGCCCCCAAAGAACGCAGCAAGCAAACCACCCGCCAACAAGCCACCAAGAATACCGCCCATCAGGCCTTTCTTAGAGCTCTGTTTTGCCGTCTGCTCTTTACCTATATTGTTCGTATTTTGCTGCTGTTGTTTTGGTGCAGGTGCCGTTTTGTAGCTTTTACCAAACGACTTACCACCACCCATTTTTTTCGCTTCAGCAATTGGCGTAGCAATCACAGAAACCATCAGCAGGGCAACAATCGATAATAAACGTTTCATCTTTATCCTTTTGTAGTCTGATTGAAACTTTACTCACTAGTCCCCTTCTTGATACAAACCGTTTTGAAGAAAACCAGCTAACATGAATCATACAAGCATCCTTTCATCATTGAAACGGAAACAATAGTTAGACATGTATCAGAATATTGCCGCTGTTCTATGCTTATTTTGGATGTTTTGTTGACGTATATAGTTGACAAATTTAGAATATCGAACGTTGTTCAATTTGTAGTACGAAAAAATGGCCCGTAGAAACGATCACACCAGAGAAGAACTTATCGCCCTAACTCTTGAAACTGTTAAAGAGTTTCTGGCAGACCACTCGTATCACGAGTTAAGTTTGCGTAAGCTGGCAAATATGATCGGTTATGTTCCAAGCACCCTAGTCAATGTGTTTGGCAGTTACAACTTGTTGCTGTTGCACGCCGTCGCGCAAACCTTGGATGAGCTTTCCCAAGAAGCCATGCAAGTGGTCAAAACATCACAAGACAAAAAACAGGCGCTATTTAACCTTGCGTATTGCTACCATGACTTTGCCCAGCAACACCCTCACCGCTGGCGCTTAATTTTTGAGCACAACATGAATGGTGCAGAGTTACCAGAATGGCAAGCAAAGCGTATCGACAACATGACCGGTATGCTAGAAGCGCTATTGCAACAACTTGCGCCATCTCGCACACCGACCGAAGTGTTGCAAGCGAGCCGCGTGTTGTGGTCTGGCGTACATGGTATTACGCTACTGAGTGTGGATGACAAATTTTTCTCCAGTGAGCCAATTGATGGCAAAGAGTTGATAGACAGTCTTTTGACCAACTATCTGACCAACTGGTAATACAAGGAACTTTCATGGCCGCGAATAGCCAAAGCTCGCTGTTAACACAGCGTAAGTTTCTGCCGTACTTCATTACTCAATTTTTCGGTGCCTTTAACGACAACATCTTCAAAAATGTGCTGTTGCTGCTTGTCGCGTTTGCAGGTACTGGTGCCCTGTCAATCTCCAGTGATCTTTTCATCAACCTTGCCGCAGGCTTATTCATTCTGCCATTTTTCCTTTTTTCCGCGTCAGCGGGTGTGCTGGCAGATAAATACGAAAAGTCTTGGTTTATTCGCAAGGTCAAACTGTTTGAAATTGCCATTATGTTGCTCGGCGCTATCGGTTTTATTACCGAAAGCTACACCATCTTATTGCTGCTGTTGTTTTTGATGGGCACACAGTCGGCATTTTTTGGTCCAGTCAAATATGCGCTACTTCCACAGCAACTGAAACAAGAAGAGCTCGTTCCCGGTAACGCTTTGGTTGAAGCGGGGACTTTTATTGCTATTCTTGTCGGCACATTAGGCGCGGGTATTATTGCCTCACACGAGCAAGCAAAATACGTTGCCGCTTTTTGTGTCGTTATCTTTGCTGTATTCGGCTATCTCGCTAGCCGCGCGATTCCTGTCGCGCACGCATGCGCGCCAGAGCTAAAATTTCGCTGGCAGCCTTATCGTCAAACGAAACACACAATTGCCATCGCGAAATCGGACCGTGTGGTATATCAATGTATTATGGCGATCAGTTGGTTTTGGTTCCTGGGTGCTGCGTACCTCACTCAATTTCCCAACTTCACCAAGATTTATCTCAATGGCACAGAAAGTGCGGTCTCTTTCTTGTTGGCGCTCTTTTCTGTTGGCATCGCGCTCGGTTCACTGGCGTGCAACAAACTGTCTAAAGGCCGCATTGATGTGGGTATCGTCCCAATTGGTGCTTTAGGTATTACGGTATTTGGCTACTTGATGGCCACATCGATACCCAGCGAGCTACCTCGCTTTCATACCTTCGCACAGTTTGTGCAGTATCAGCCATTTTGGCCACTGTTTAGCTACTTACTCATGATCGGTGTTTCAGGTGGATTGTTTATCGTCCCTCTGTATGCCCTGATGCAACATCGTGCCAAGGAAAGTGAACGTGCGCAGGTGATTGCGGGCCTCAATATTTACAACTCACTGTTTATGGTGGGCAGTGCAGTATTGGGCATCGTCTGTCTTGCCGCGATCGGCATATCGATTCCACAATTTTTTGTGCTACTTTCGATACTCAACTTTTTAGTGGCTGCGTATCTCTTTTTGCAAGCACCCATGTTTGTCGTGCGTTTCCTCGTGTGGGTGCTTACTCACACACTCTATCGTGTGACACATAAGAATCTACACCACTTACCGAAAGAAGGTGGTGCGCTTATTGTTTGTAATCACGTGAGTTACATGGATGCCTTACTGCTGAGTGCCGTCTGCCCTCGATTGATTCGTTTTGTCATGGAAGAAGAATACGCAAGGCTGCCGGTTTTGCGTCGCTTCTTACGCACTGCCGGGGTAATTCCTATCTCCGCCAGCAACAGAACCTCTATCCGCCGTGCATTTAACGATGTTGAACAAGCTTTGAGTGAAGGGCATATTGTCTGTATTTTCCCTGAGGGCAGATTAACGGAAAATGGCGACATAAATCCATTTATGCGCGGAATTGACATCATCCTTCGTCGCAGCCCGGTGCCCGTTATCCCAATGGCGCTAAAAGGCTTGTGGGGTAGTTATTTCAGCCGCCACAAAGGCCGAGCCTGTAAAGGACTCCCTAGCCGTTTCTGGTCTCGACTAGAAATTGAAGCAGGGTTGCCTGTCGAGCCTAAAGACGCCTCTGCGGAAGTCATGCAGCAAAAAGTGGCAGAGTTACGAGGCGATTGGCGCTAAGCGTTCAGATTATCTGAACGCTTGTTCAAATCATTAAGACTTTCTGATCTCATCGACTCAGCTATACTCGCGCTTTCACTTAATAAAACGCAATCACTTTGAATCGTAAGCATCTTCCTTTTATTTTCGCTTTACTGCTCTGCCTGAGTCCTTGGGTCTCTTCCCCCACAGCATTGGTTTTGGGTTTTCTGCTCGCAAGCACGGGGTTGGTGCCATCCCAACTGCCCATTTCGACTTACACTAAAAAGCTCTTGTCTTACTCCATTATTGGTTTGGGGTTTGGTATCCAATTTCAACAAGCCATTGCCGTAACCTCTGATGGTATCGGCCTGATTGTGGTCACCATCGCTGGTACCCTGCTACTCGGCTTTTTAGTGGCCAAAGTGATTAAGCTTGAAACCACAACCGCCTACCTTATCTCAGCAGGTACTGCGATTTGTGGGGGAAGTGCGATTGCGGCAGTCGCTCCGGCGATCAAAGCCAAAGATCAGCAGATTGCCCTCGCATTGGCGACGGTCTTCGTTCTTAATTCCCTGGCATTGTTTATTTTTCCGGTGATTGGACATGCGTTAGCGTTGGATCAACAAACTTTTGGGACCTGGGCAGCGATCGCCATTCACGACACCTCCTCCGTCGTCGGAGCTGCATCTGCGTATGGTGAGCAAGCACTTACCACCGCGACGACATTAAAACTTGCCCGTGCATTATGGATTATTCCCGTTGCCCTACTCAGTGCAATTCTCTTTGCTCGCGGAAATGGTGAGGAAGGTAAGCGCAAGTTAGTGCTTCCATACTTCATTTTTTGGTATTGCGCTGCCATCGCCTTTAGCGATCTCTTCCCTCAATTTGAGAGCGTCTATCAGGGTATTTTCTCGGTAGCGAAACAGGCACTGGTGGTGTGTTTATTTTTGATTGGTTGCAGTATTTCTGTTGAGAAGCTGAAAAGTGCGGGTGCAAAACCTCTGATCTTTGGCTTAAGCCTATGGGTGGTCATCTCCACCACGTCGCTCAGTTGGTTGTTACTCACACGTTAAACTGACTCAATTAAGCTGAGTGATGGGAATGAGGCAAAGTGGTGGTTGCTTGGCGTCGATAGTCAAAAACGATGGCGACAACAATCAAAAAGGCCGTCAATTCGGCCAAAGAGCGATAGAGGCCATCACTCAGCAAAGCAATACCGAGCTGCAAAACTGCCGTTGCTATTAAGATCCCTCTTACCATCTTCAACCTTATGCCTTTTCTTTGTCATATGATGCGCAATTATTGTTGAGGGTTATAAGGTTGAGAAATTCTCTTTTTGACTAATTCATGTCGAAATCAACTAAGTTGATTTTCCAGCCATACTTTAACGGCTTGCCGCGAGACTTTAATCCCTTCCTTCAGTAACGCCTCAGGCATTAAGTAATAGGCGACTGGCCACTTAAACTTTTGCAGTTTCTCTTTTAAGTGTTGCTCATACTGCGCTCTGTTTGCTAGCGATGGCGATTGGATGACAGCAACGGGTCGATAGCCAAATTCTGCATCGGGCATGGGAACCACAATACTCTGTTCCACGCCTTCAATCTCGTTTAGCACCGCTTCAATCTCTTCGCAGTGGATGTTTTCCCCGCCAGAGATAAACTGATTGTCCGCACGGCCGATGATCTTAAGTTCCTCACCTTGCCAGACGCCTAAATCTTTACTGTCAAACCACCCATGCTCATCCACCAGCGTCGTTAGGCTACCCTGAAAGAAATAGCCTTCTGCCAAGGTTTCACCACCGATATAAATGCGCTGACCAATCAGTTGCAGTGCTCGATTTTTCAATAGATGCCCTGCGTTGCTCACGCTGTCGATCTGCTTGGCGGTCACGGTTGAAGCGGCCTCTGTCATGCCATAGCCTAGCCAGGTCTCTATTCCTTTACGCTGCGCCGCTCGGGCCAAGGCATGCTCCACATGACTCCCCCCCAGCAAAACATGGCTCAGTTGCAAAGGCGTGTTGTCATCAAGCAGGCGCTTCAACTGAGTCGCGACGAGAGACGCGTGTGTCACCCCTTGAATGTCCTCAGACAAAGCGCCATGCCCCACTTTCAAACATGCGCCGGCCAACAACCAGCGATAAACAATAGCCATGCCAGAAACATGATACAGCGGCAGGGAGAGCAACCACGTATCCTGCTGAGTAAAACAGAACTCTTCTAACAATCCTTGTGCTGACGCGAAATGCTGCCGATGAGTATGAGCCACCGCTTTGGGATTGCCCGTGGAACCAGAGGTAAAAATGATGGTAGCAAGTTGATCGGCGCGATAATCGCAAACGTGGTTGCTAGGCATCGAGTTAAGATGATCCGAGGCGAGTGAGATTTCTAGCAGTACATTACGACGATCGTGAGAGCAAGCCGAGCGGGTCTGCACATCAACGTTAGGATCAAGCCAAATAAAGCGCGTTTGCTGCTCACGGTAAAGCGTATCAAGCTTTGCTGAGAACATTGCAATTGATTGCGGCATGATGATCGCCACCACAGCCCCCAGTTGATGCGCAGCGAGCAAGATAAGCACCATATCAACATGGTTTTTACCCAGCAGAGTGATGACATCTCCACGAGTCACCCCTTGCGCACCAAGAACCGCCGCTAAACGTTCAATCTCGTCGTTCAGTTGTTGCCAGTTGAATTGATAACGTGATGAGTTCAGCGCCATAGAAAATGGGCTCTTCTGAGCCCAATATTTCCACAATGGTTGTTCACTGACCAATGCCGTTTCACCCATTATGAATGCCACACCAATTGCTGTTCTTCTAACGAGGCGATCGGCAGCGAGCATTTCGGCCATCCCACCATTAACTGCGATTGAAACAAACTTATGGTGTCCAAGCCCGGCGTCACGTCAGGCAACTGCCATTTGGCAAAACGCGCTAACTGGGTAAGCCCTAAACTTGATTCGATACTTGAACTGATGACCGCTTTGATGCCCAAAGAGTGCGCTTTTTTTATCAGCGCAATACAACGAGGCAATGAACCGATCAACGTTGGTTTGATGACGATCGCTTTCACGCCCGTGAGATCGTCAAGCGCAAAGTCAGGTCGGTGCAGCGCGTGTTGTAAGGTTTCATCCCATGCAATCGCAATCCCGGTGTTGATAGCAAAAGAGAGGCTATCTCCGGGCTTTTGGCAGGGCTCTTCGATAAACACGATCCGCTGACGCAAAGAGGGGGTGATGTACTTGGCAAATTGCTGCGCTTTTTCTGGCGTCCAAGCACGATTGGCATCCAGTCGCAGTGTGAGATCTGGGATGCTTTCCAAGAACAAGTTGACCAGCATGCCATCACGAATTGGTTCGTACAAACCCACTTTGACTTTGGCGACTTTCTCACCTTGCATCGCATTCAATACCGGAATGAGTTCATCGGGATCGCCAGTACAAAGTGGCGCGGGCAAATAGTGCCCATCGCGAGGCAACTTCCCTTCCAACTCATACATCGCGGTGGAAAGACCAAACGCAACGGAAGGCAGTAAGGCGTCGTAATCGATGGGATGATCGGTGTTCATCCACAACTCAAGCTGTGCTTGCGCTTCAATGCCCGCTTCTTCTATGGTCTCTAAGCTAAATCCTGGTAATGGTGAAACTTCGCCATACCCTTTTTGACCGTTCATGTTCAGCTCAATAATGTAGCCAACACGCTCCGTCAGTTTCTCATCTCTTAGCACAACACCGCTGTCCATTGGCAAGGTGTAGCGGTACAGTTTGGCTGATTTCATAGCTGTCCCTTAATACTTCATCGACAAATTGCTTTACTGAAAGTCAGACTCTTTATGAATGAGACCGTCAATCGCAAAGAAAAGTCCCTAAACGATGCAGATTCTGTGCCTCTGCATCGTTCTCACATTGGGAAGAAAATTAAGGGTTGCGTGGAAACTTATTGAAGTCTGGACGACGTTTTTCGTTGAACGCATTGCGCCCTTCTTGCCCTTCATCCGTCATATAGAACATCATTGTGGCGTTGCCCGCCAACTCTTGAAGACCCGCTTGACCATCGCAATCGGCGTTCAATGCTGCTTTAAGGCAACGCAATGCCATCGGGCTGTGCTGAAGTACTTCACGACACCAACGTACGGTTTCTTTCTCTAATTCTTCTACAGGGACGACCGTGTTCACTAGCCCCATATCCAACGCTTCTTGAGCGTCATAAAAACGACATAGGAACCAAATCTCACGTGCTTTTTTCTGTCCGACAATACGTGCCATGTATGACGCACCCCAACCGCCATCAAACGAGCCCACTTTTGGTCCAGTTTGACCAAATTGCGCGTTTTCAGCCGCGATGGTTAAGTCACACATCATATGAAGAACGTGGCCGCCACCGACAGCCCAACCAGCGACTGACGCAATAACAGGTTTTGGACAAGTACGAATATCACGTTGGAAATCAAGAACATTCAGGTGATGAACACCAGAGTCATCTTTATAGCCGCCGTAATCACCGCGGATCTTCTGGTCGCCGCCAGAGCAGAACGCGTCTTCACCGAGACCGGTCAAAATGATCACGCCCACGTTAGAGTCATAGCGAGCATCCGCCAGTGCTTGGATCATTTCTTTGACGGTTTGCGGGCGAAATGCATTACGCACTTGAGGGCGTGCAATGGTGATTTTTGCAATGCCGTCTTCCGACTTGTGGTACTGAATATCTTCATAGGGCGCACTACAGTCATTCCAATTAACTGGTGCGTAAAGTTCTGCTTCAGTGATGCCTACTGTTTTAGCCATGGTGGTTCCCATTGTTCTAATGTGTTTATCGTTGATAAACCGAATGAATAAACGCACGGACGATGTCAGCAAAAGCGTTAGGCTGCTCTTGATGGACATTGTGGCCCGCATTGTCAACTATCGAGCAGGACAAGCCACTCTGCCTCGCTAGTTCTTGAAATTTTGTGTCTTTTTCGCCGCATACATAGTGCAAAGGCACGCTAGAGCGTTGCAACTGAGGTAAAAGATTCGGTTGCTTCGCCAAAGAAGTGGCTAATAGCATCTCCGCGACTGACGCACCAAGATTAGCACTTCGTTTTGCTATCAAGGTTTGTTTTTGCGCATGGTTTAGTGAAGAAAATACCCCTTGCTGATACCAATCGGCTAATACCTGTTCAATGGGCTCTTCACGAAATCGCTTCGCCCAATGGCTATCACTGATCCAGCGTTGCTGCTTTTCTTGCTCACTGACTAAACCAAAATTGCCGCCTTCAATCAAAGCTCCGCGTAGATTCAGTGCGGCAAAGGCGTGCTCAACAAGCCCCTGCATGGCAATTCGGCCTCCCATTGAATAACCAATCAGAATACATGGGCGTTGGGCCAATTGCTGCTCAATCACCATCGCCACTTGCTGTGCACTCTCCGCAGCACTACTTGGGGCAATGCCAACACTTTGGCCGTGCCCTGCAAGGTCAATCGTTAGGGTTGGATATTCTTTGAGTGAACATTGCGTGGCACGCCAATCTTCTGCACTACCCAATAAACCGTGCAGTAACACCAACACGGGCGAACGGCTATCACCATTGCCTTGCTGATAATTAAACGAGAGAACGGACATGATCAGCCAATTGTTTTATGTGCTGTGACGCTTGGTTTGGCGGCGTGTTGACTTCAACCAATAAAGCGCCACAGCCGTGTGCAAAATGGCCAACAATTCGTTCTGTTAGCTCCGTCATCGATGTGGGGCACACGTAATCGAGGCCAAATTGTTTGGCGGCGAATTCGAAACGGTAGCCATGAGGCATTTGGTATAACGCTTGTTTTTGCTGCGGTGGTACCGGTAATAAATCAAAAATCGCGCCGCCGTCGTTGTTGGTCACCACGATCACCACCGGAGTCTCTTGATGGCTATACAGCGCCAGCGAATTCAAGTCATACAACGCAGACGTGTCACCAATCATCAATAACATTGGGTTGGATCTTGCCCTTTGCACGCCACTTGCTGTGGCAAAGAGACCATCAATCCCCGAGGCGCCACGATTGGTAAATGTTTCGACACCATGCAATTGACCAACCATATCGACCATACGCACAAACAAGCTATTGCCTAAAAACAGATCGGCGCTGCCCACAAGTGAGGATAAGTGCAGAGCAATCATCATTTCACACAGGCTGCTTTGGGCGATCTCTCTGGCTTGCTTGTTCACCTCCGCACTAAAACGCGGCAATTCATTCGCCCACGCTACAGGCTGCACTTCGCGGTTGGTCACCACGTTCAACCACGCTGCGATTGAGCAGACAAAATGCTGTTGAGGTAGGTGGCTCTGGTTGTCTCGCTCAAAATCCGGTGAAACGTACCAATAATCGCAGCCAGCTTGCACTTGCTGCTCTAACCATTGGTGTAAACGCTTCGAGACCAAACGACGGCCAAACTGGATGATCAAATCACATTGGGACAGCTGTGCACGAGCTGCAGGATTTTGCAACCAGATATCAAAACCACTCCAATCAGAAGTGGTTCCGGATTGTGGGTCACACAGCACAGGCCATCCCATTTGCGCCCCAAATTGATGGGCCTGTTTGGCTTCTTGCAGTGTTACACTGCCAATCACCACCACGCCTTTACGTTGTTCAATTTCTGCAAGAGAAGGCGGCATGGGGAGCGGCATTTGTTTGTTACTGTAGATGCCCCCCTCTGCACGCCACACATCCACCGTATCGATATAACTCTGGTAAATCGACTTTGGTGCATTTGAATAAAGCGGCTCAGGAAAGGGACAGTTGATGTGCACCGCATGGCCACTGACCGCCTGTTGATGAAGCACTTGATCCACAGATGTCAGTAACCAGTTTAATGACGTCTGCGTGTTTGGACTGGGCAAGTTTAATGAAGCACAAACATGATTTGAGAAGATGCCTTGCTGTGCGATCGCCTGATTGGCCCCGCATCCCACCAGCTCGATCGGTCGATCTGCGGTCAGTAATACCAGTTTCTCCCCGGTTAAGCCTGCCTCTGCCACTGCAGGCAAAAGATTGGCCACCGCAGTGCCCGATGTCACCACCACCGCCACAGGCCGCTGGCTGGCTTTGGCTAAACCAAGTGCAAGAAAACCCAATCCACGCTCATCAAAATGCGTATGCAACTTCAAACGGGTATGGGCATTCGCTTCGAGGGCGAGCGGGGTTGAACGTGAGCCAGGTGCGACACAAACATCTCGTACGCCAAAGCGGTACAATTCTTCAAACAGCGTTTCACACCAAATACGATTCAATACGGCTTGATCGTGGTTCATGATGCCACTCCAAGCGGTGGGTGCTCAGAAATCAGTGACAATAAGGTCGACATTTTTTTATCCAGTTCACTCCATTCATGCTCTGCGATTGAGCCAGGAACAATGCCAGCTCCAGCGAACAAATGCAGTGAATCATCCACAATCAAAGCGCTGCGTATTGCCACACAAAACTCCGCTTGTTCATGGCTAATGTAGCCAACAGAACCAGCATACCAGCCACGAGCGAAAGGTTCATTTTCAACAATAAACTGCATGGACTCTTGACGAGGCAATCCTGCAACCGCCGCGGTTGGTTGTAAAGCCGAGAGCAGTTGTACTCCATTGACTCCCGCCTTCAACTGCGCATGAATATTGCGCTTCAGATGCTGAACTTTACGCAGGCGCACTAAACGCGCTTCAGACTCAACCTCTACACTCGCAGCATGAGGTGTAAGGCGATCAACGATATCGTCAACCACATACTGGTTTTCATTCAGATTTTTGACATCCTGTGAAAGCCAACTGGCCAGTTCCATATCTTGCGTAGCGTTGTGGCCACGACCAATGGTGCCCGCCAATGCTTCGGTATACAACTCTTGCCCTTGACGCAAGTAAAGTCTCTCTGGTGTTGAGCCGATGAAACTGTGTTTACTGTCGAGACTCAGCATAAAGTGAAAACTGTGGTGATTTTGCAGATAACTTGCCTTAAGCAACTGCGCCGCGCACAATGCGGAATCTAAATGCACAGTGGTTTTACGTGCCAGAACGACCTTCTTAAACGCCTTAGCTTGTATGCCTTTCAGCACTTTACTCACCAAGTCACACCACCCCTCGCGCTCAGGTAAGTGTTCCACGCTCTGGATGTGTGCGGTGAGAGGTGCTAACGGTTTCGCCTCAGTCGTGAGTTTGCTCAACGTGTGCAGAATTCGGCTCTTATCACCATTTAGATTGACCGCCAACGACCACTTGTCGTCCAAACGGATCAGTTCAATCTGAGGTAAAAAGAAAAAAGAAGGCATACAACGGCGATTTTTCTCGCTGCTGCCATCGAATGATCGTCCTCCCCAAACACGTTGTCCGGGAGACAGTATGGTATAGGCCGGGCCTGGATCGACAAAGGTGTGCAATTGTCCTAACGCGACCACCTCTTCACGAGTATCTCGTGACTGCCAATAAAATTTTGGAAAAACCGGCTGGGCTTCAAGCCAGTCAATGAACGTCAATGTAGGTTTTGTTGTTAAAAGCTCGACCAGACGAGTCTCGTCATCCTTGGCATTTTTGACACGTTCAATGAGATTGGTAATGGCTTGATGAAAATGTGACAAAACAACCTCGTACATTAGAGGATAAAGAATTACTGTCGCTACTCTATTGATAGACCCTGATCAAATCAAGGTTGTGTGCGATCTTTTGCAGAATCCTGTGATAACTGACGCCTCCCAACGAAGACGAGTCCTTCATCGAGATAGCGACACTGATCAAATTTCGACTTTTCTATAGATTTTTATTCTAAAAAATGTCAGTTTAGTATCCTTTAATAAAGAATTTTACGAATTTTCAGGAATTACACAATGCAAAATATCGGGATGTCGTCAAAACTCGACAATGTCTGCTATGACATCAGGGGTCCTGTACTCAAACATGCTAAGCGCATGGAAGAAGAAGGGCATAAAATCCTTAAGCTAAATATTGGAAACCCCGCCCCATTTGGCTTTGACGCCCCTGATGAAATTCTGGTCGATGTGATTCGTAACTTGCCTACGTCGCAAGGTTACTGCGATTCAAAAGGCATCTACTCAGCACGTAAAGCCGTGGTACAGCACTACCAACGCAAAGGCATTCGTTCTCTCGATGTGGAAGATGTCTACGTGGGCAATGGCGTCTCTGAGCTGATCGTGATGGCCATGCAAGCACTGCTTAACAACGGTGACGAAATGCTGGTTCCAGCACCAGACTACCCATTATGGACCGCTGCCGTGGCACTTTCGGGTGGTAAAGCGGTGCATTACCTCTGTGATGAGCAAGCAGACTGGTACCCTGATCTGGATGATATGCGCAAAAAAATCACGCCTAAGACTCGTGGTATTGTACTCATCAACCCAAATAACCCAACGGGTGCCGTCTACAGCCGCGATTTTCTACTGGAAGTGATCGAAATCGCGCGTCAACACAAGCTGATGATTTTCGCCGATGAAATCTACGACAAGGTGTTGTACGACGGAGCGGTTCACACCTCAGTCGCGACCTTAACTGACGATGTGCTGGTGATGACGTTTAACGGCCTATCAAAAGCCTATCGCGTATGTGGTTTCCGTGGTGGTTGGATGTTTATGACCGGACCAAAACATTTAGCGCAAGGCTATGTTAACGGTTTGGACATGCTGGCTTCGATGCGCCTGTGCGCCAACGTGCCAATGCAACACGCGATTCAAACTGCCTTGGGGGGCTATCAGAGCATCAATGAATTGATCTTACCTGGCGGTCGTTTATTGGAGCAACGTGATCGCGCATGGGAGTTGATCAACCAAATCCCTGGCGTTTCATGTGTGAAACCAAAAGGCGCAATGTATCTGTTCCCTAAGATTGATACGAAAAAATACAGCATCAAAGATGACCAAAAGATGGTTTTTGATTTTCTCGTTCAAGAAAAAGTGTTGTTAGTGCAGGGTTCTGGATTCAACTGGCCAAAACCAGACCACTTCCGCATTGTCACTCTACCGCATATCGAAGATCTCGAAACCGCCATTGGCCGCTTTGAACGTTTCTTACATGGCTATAGCCAGTAGTAATTATTGTTAAACTTTCATATGCTTAAAGGTGTTCCATAGGAACACCTTTTTTCTAACTGCGTTTTGAGGTGACTATCGTGCAAGAAAGCCATTTTTTCGCTCATTTGGCTCGTATGAAGCTAATTCAACGCTGGCCATTAATGCGCTCTGTCTCCAGTGAGAATGTCTCTGAGCACAGTTTGCAGGTCGCCTTTGTTGCCCATGCTTTAGCGCTGATCAAAAACAAGAAGTTTGGTGGTCACATCAATGCAGAGCGGGTGGCCGTGTTGGCCATGTATCACGATAGTAGTGAGGTTTTGACTGGTGATTAGTTCGTTTTTCTAATATGAGTAAACCAGTGACTTAGTTCGTTAATACACATAAGTTACCATTAGACTATTGTAAGGATATTCAGTTGAAAAAATCACAAAGTACATTCATGGCATGGGTGACACGTATGCCATTAATAAAACGCTGGGCATTAATGCACTGCTTTCAAGAAGAAAATGTTTCAGAACATTCTCATCAGGTTGCGGTAATAGCTCACTTATTAACTGTCATTAAAAACAAACGATATGGCGGTAACTTAAATCCAGAAAAAGCTGCAGTTACCGCCATTTATCATGAAATATCAGAAACAAAACTTCAGGATATAAATTCAAAAACCAAGTACCACAGCCCTGAATTTACAGCAGCATTTAAAAAACTTGAAGATATTGCAGAAAAAGAATGTTTAGAAACATTACCAGAGGATTTACGTAATGAGTTCTCAGATTTACTTGTTCAAAAAAATGTAGACGCTGAATATAAAGCGATTGTAAAAGCAGCAGATATTCTATCAGCTTATATAAAGACTCTAAACGAACTTCGATTTAACAATGATGAATTTTTACATGTCAAAAAAGGACTTGATCCAAAAATTAAAAGACTTATTACTGAAATGCCTGAAGTAAAAGATTTTATGGATGTATTTTGTGATAGTTGCACTACTACGTTTGACAAAATATCAGGATAAATAATACCTCTCGGTATCTATAGAGTTTTAAAAAAAAGCAGAATCTGTAATCACGCATAACTTCATCACACATGCGTTATCAATATGAGTAACGTATGTAAAATGTGTTTTAACTCAAACTTTTACATAAAATCAACACATCAAAATTTACATACAACGCCAAGTTTGGTAACGTAAAATTGTAAAGGTTATCGTCACCTAGCCCGACTCAAGGCAAAGACGATAGTTTTGAATAGACAAAGTAATCACTTTTCAGTGGCATTTTGCATGAGAGTCGCATAGCAAACTTCAATGCTGCACTACGACCAAGGTGAAACTATGTCTAAAAACCATTCATTACCTCAAATTTCTCCATCCGACATCTTTAAGTTAAAAGCAAAACAATTTTCATTGTTAATAACCAAAATATCAGGTTTTAGTAATATACCGTCAAAAAAAAGGTATGATTGGTTAGCTCATGCTCTAGGTTATAAAGACCACAATGATTTATTACACTCTAATTATCTTAGAAGAATTACTGATAACCGTAATATCCTAAATATTTTTAGTAATAAAAAACAACGAGAAGACATAATTAATATTTTCTGCTCTAACCTTCCTGACGTATCAAAGAAACATATAAGTGATGCTACTATTTTAATGGCTATTATAGAAAAGCCAGAATATAAAAAGTTACTATTTTCACTAATACATAGTGGAATTAGATACCCCTCAATTTCTGGGTTAATTACACCTAAAAATAATAAAATAATCACATATAAATTAAACATCCCAAGAATAAAATCAGCACACCAAAGCCTACCAAATAACACCATCAACAAAAACCATATATTTTCGTTTTCAAAATTTCGTGAAGATTATGTTAAAAACACATTATCAGAAAACTTAACGACAAATAAATGAAATATAGATTTGGTGAAATGGGAAATAAAAAAGTATCTATCGGAAACTTATCCGCAAAAATAATAAGTGGGAAAAACATAAGTATCGGTGATAAAAGTGCACTTGGTGAATTAATTAAATATTTAAAAAAAGAGAATAAAAGTAAATTAATAACAACCAACTTTGATGATGTTGAATTTCTTAAATTTCTGAAATATTTATCTACGATTAAAACGACAAAACGCCGATATCAAATTTCTGTTGCAGTAAGACGCCTTATTGCTGAAGAATTTCACAACGGAGTTGTTTTCACTATATCACCCGACGAATGGCCTGTTCCGGAAAAACCGAGACCAACGCATTTTCAACCACTAAGCTCAGAACAAATAGTCAAATTGGAAGAATTTCTAAGAGAAGAAATTGACGTTGCTTATAAGAAAGATGAAATTTTTCAGAGTGCCCGAAAATCAGGAGTGGTTAGCAACAAAATCGGCATCGACTTTTGGCACCGAGCTAACCCAGATCCAGCGTTACCTAGATTTACTGACTGGCATGAAAGCCTAAAAAATGCCATTGCTACAATATATTCTATTCATCCAAATTTTCCTAATAATGCATCAAATGAAGATTTGGCAGAAAATGGAAAATTTTATATTCCCAAAGACCTTACATATACAAATCTTACAACAACATTTAAAACCCTCGCAAAGAGAATGGTCATGCAAAACATTCCTGGGTACACTTCATTTGTATTAGAAGCCCCAGAACTAACATATACAAAATTAATATCATATATCTACCCGGATTTACGTGAACTGATCGCTATTAAAATAGCGATTTGCTTCGAAACTGGTTGGTCACCCGATATCACCGAACGAATAGATCCAGATGATTATATTTATGACCCAATTCCTATGGAAAATGACTGGGTATTTATTAAATCAACAAAAGCAAAGGGAGCTTCTGTAAATAAGAAAACAAGACTTCGCGAACAGAGATTGATGATTCATCCTAGTTCAAAAACTGATAAATACAGTGCGTATAATTTAATAAAATTACTAGTAAAAAGAACTTCAACATTACGAAAAGGACATTTATACGAGAAAGCAACTACAGATCTTGACGTTCACCCTGCATTCATAAGTTTAGTAGTAAATGCTGGTCTAAAATTTGTAGCGCATTACCCATGCCGTAAAGGTGTTAATAGAAGTTCAAGTAGCAAGTTCATTGAAAAAAGTATTGGGTATAAGTTGGATCTAAGACGACTCAGGCCAACTCGATTGTATCTAAATGAAAAAGAAAAAAAGCTGCCGCTATTGCTTCAAGTCGCGCTATTTGGGCACTCAACATCTGCAATTACTGACGAGGTTTATAAAGACAACTCCCACTTCCAACAGCTAAGAAATGACAAACTAGCAATGGAATTAGATAGTATATTCGACAGTATTCGTGATGGTTCTTTCAAAGGAAAACTAGTTCCATTAAAACAAAGAACATGTATCAAAAAAAAGATAATAAATATCTATACAAACCACAATGGCGAGTCACCATTAGCAATCTGTAATAACCCATACTACCCCACCTGGCACTTGTCTGATGGTGGACAAATTCCCAGATCAAATAAACCATGCAAACAATTTAACAAATGTCTTACGTGTCAACAATCATCCGTTACCAGTGACAACATTCCATTTGTAGTAGATAGATTCCTCTATTTAGATCAGAAACGACGCTCAATGCGAAGTGACCAGTTTGATTGCATGTATAGGGAAGAATATGAAGCAGCAAAAGAAGTCATCGAATCATGGCCTTATCAAGAAGATATTCAAGAAGCTGAGTTGAGAAACGCTGTTGATGGATACCTACTTCCACCTATTATTTCAGAGAGTAACTAATGAAACTAATAAACTTTGGCGAGATCAACATTGATAAAGACATTCAAATATCAGAAGAAATAAATTTCAAATATAATGTTTGGAGAATTCAATATTCACAATCAGAACATATATCACTAAACTTTGAAAATTTTAGTGAAAATAATAATGTATCTAACTATAACGATTTGGTAATTTTAATAAAAATACTAACTTATTATGAATTCCCTAAATTATTCAATTTAAACATAACCAGTTGGTTGACAACAAATCATCGCCATTCATATTTTATTAATGTCGCTAAAAATTTTCTCCTTGATTCTGGATTTACATCTAGAAAAATGCTTTCTAATATTACTTTAAGTCAATGTAAAGGATATATTGAAGATTGCATTTCACTATTTAAAAAAAGAATACCAGGTTCAATAACAAAACTGGATAGTGCAATATATTTTTTTGACAGATGGAGTGAATTATCTCACAAAAAAAGGTTACCAAAAGAATTCAGATTTGAATACGATAAGTATGATATTTTAGATAAAGAAAAACGTGCTGAACTAAGAACTCTCAAAGATGAACAATGCGATCCATGGCAACCATTGGATTCAGAAATTGTAAAATCCGTTTTCGATGAATCATTAAAATATATACAAACTTTATCTCCAACAATTATTAAATGCTCCAATTTAGTAAAAGAAAAAGGACGACGAGACGATGGTTCTTCTTGGGGAACCATAAGAAAAGATGGTCGTACAAAACATATTTTTAAAGTACTCGAGAACATGGAAATTCCAGACA
Source organism: Vibrio vulnificus CMCP6 (assembly GCF_000039765.1). Classification (NCBI taxonomy): domain Bacteria; kingdom Pseudomonadati; phylum Pseudomonadota; class Gammaproteobacteria; order Vibrionales; family Vibrionaceae; genus Vibrio; species Vibrio vulnificus. The sequence continues at coordinate 3,254,584 of NC_004459.3, forward strand.
TATATGATGGAGTTAAACTTTTCAATTTTAAGCCTGTAACCAAAGAGGTTACTTCTTTAGGTTACGCCAGTGGGAAGCAAGATAGAACAACAATACCAACCAATGAAATACGGCCAGCAGTTATAAAACTAAAACGAAGTTGTATATTTATTATAGGGTTATTTACTGGTTTAAGGCGTCGTGAGATTGCATCACTAAAGGCTAAGCCAGCATATAAAAAAAATGATTGTTTATACTTAGATATTATACGTTTTAAGCAAGCCGCCGATTCAGAACAAGAAGGTGAAGAAGATAGTATCCCTATACCAAAAATTGTTGGTGATGCTATTGATATATTAATTGAATTATTTGCTATCAGCCGAAAGACATTAAATAGCCAATATCTTTTGGTAACAGATATGCCTTCTAAAAAGAATTTCGAAAAAATAAAAATTGATACAATTACAAAAGACATTAGAAAAATAGTCGCTGATATGACAGATGTAACAGATGCTCACCCACACCAGCTGCGAAAAACTATCGCATGGTTACTGATTTCTAGAAGTGAAAAAAACATTGATCTTATTCGTCAGCTCTTTGGTCATAAAAGTTATGGTATGACACTTCGATATATAATGCGCAACGAATTAATGGTAGAGAGTGTAATAGAGTTGTTAGAACACAACTACACAGAAGATCTACAAGAAATATTCGAGGCTATCAATAATAATAATACAGCGGGAGATCTATCAGATAAAATCAAAAAACGTATGGAAGAGCAAATTTATCCAGGTAGCATATTGGTAACCGATATTGAATCCTATGTGCGTGAATCACTAAAAGCTGGTATACCTTTGTTCGTATCGAGAGTCCCCATTGGTGGTTTCTGCATAAACGCGGGTAATGAAGATTCTATCCCACCATGTATGATGAAAACCAATTCAAAAAGACCATGCGTTGATTTCTGTAACTACAAAGTGTGTGATTACCTAATTTTTAATGATGAATCAATTTCTAATATTCACTCTCAAATTAACTACTACAAACAAAAGTTAAGCTATCTAGATGAATCAAGCAATGAAAAAGTTGTGACTTATTATCAAAAAGAAATTCTTGAACACAGAGAGCTTCTTGAGAGATTAGAAAATAAGAAAAATAACCAGAATTTTAAAAAGGCTCAATTATGACTTTAAAGGAAAAGGATGTAGAAAATGTAATTGATATCCTTATCTCATCAGATTCTTTTAATGTAAAAAAACTAGCTGAGTATCTTAAGGTTTCTCGGTCCTATTTATATAAAGAATTCCGACATCTACTACCTAAACCAGCAAGTATCACCCAAAAAAGAATAGAAAATGCTATTTTACGAATTAGACAACGGACAGGTCGCTCTCTCTTAACTATTTCGGAAGTAGCAATAGAATCAGGAGTAAGCAGGCAAAGTATTTCTAGAGATTACAGTCATCTTTTATCTATGATAAAAGGTAAAAAATCTGTTGATATAATTCCTAATTCAACAACAGAATCAGAAGAAAAAATTAAATTCCTAGAAGATCAAATTTCTTCTCTTAGCATGAAAAATGAAGAATATGAAGAGAATATTAAGTTAAAGGTTTACTCCGATATGATGAAGCAAGATCTTGCTTCATTTACAGCCCAAAAGGACAAAGCAAATGCTATCAAGCTACAAAATCAAAATGATGAAATAATAGCTATTAATAAACAACAAATATCAGAACTAGCGGATCTACGATCGCAATTATCAGAATTAAAAAGAAAGTCTAAAACAATCATTCCCGGGTGTAATATTATTGCTCATATCAAACCAGATTATAGTAGTATTTCATCAAAAATGGATTTAAAAACTTCAATGGAGATTTTCTTCGAAATAGAAGAAAAAAACATAAACGATGCCATTGATATCTGCTTCACTTCACAACCTAATTCAGTAATATTTTTTCAACCTTTTCTTAGTTGCAACTTTGAAAGTCTTGGTATTACTTTATCAAAAGGTGATGTTATTCTTATTGAAAGTAATTTTCCTCTTGCCAAGCAATTCAAAAAACTTTTACTAAATATAAGCGAAATTCCTGTCCATTCAATATCATGTAAAGGTCACGAATTACAATTGGCAAATTTCTATTGTCGAAAGAATCACACCAATAAATTTAGCGAAGAGTTTATAGATAAGTTATATAAACTAATATCTTATCCAGATCAGAATGATGGTTTTAAATCTGTAACGCTCGTAAAGCCTAGCCCTTCTATTTCGGCGGTAAAATAGTATGCTTATTGAACGGAAATTAATTACATATCCATATGAAAGAACCGATTACTCTCATTACATCCTAGTTTTAAAAATAAATGATAAGATAATATTGATGAGTGCTGTAAATCTATTTTTAAAAGAAAGGACATACAGAAGTTTTAAAACCAGCGAACGGTATTCCAATATTTTAAAACGTTTCTTTCATTTTATAATAAAAAATAATGCCAACATAAGCCAAAATTTCTGGCGAGAAGTTACGGATAGCGATATTCGTGAATGGCAAGGATATATAATAAAAAAGAGAGATAATGAACACAAGAAAAGGCCAAAGGATGATACTATATATTTAGATGCTTGTATCGTTTTCGACTTCTATTCTTGGGCAGAAAGGAACCATTTTCCGGTTTTAATAAATTCAACAAGTGTTGACTGGAAATTTAATTTTCGAGATGAAAGCAAAATTTTATCAAGTAAAGGCATCCTATCAGGAAGTGTTCCAGATTATGCAAACATTGATATTCGTAACACACGAAGAAAGCAATTTAGAAGCTTTAATAATAAATCTGATACTATAATGGAGTTTGAAAATATCATAGCTTTAGTAACATCATATAGTGATCTAGTTTATCCAGTAATGTTTCTTTTAGCACTAGCTACTGGTATGCGTGAACAGGGAGTATGCTCTTTCCCTTATATTGGAATCGGTGAAAATGATCATATTAGAACATATCCTGAAATAAAAAATTTGGTTCCCAAAGACCCCAAAGGAAAAACTCCCAAAACATTTCCTTTCACTACTATAGAAAAAGGGAATAAAAAAAGAACTTTAAAGGTCAACATGTCTGCCTGGAAAATAATATGCAAAACATACTTACCACTTTATTACCAAAGAAAAAAATTATTTAGACAGAAATTTCCTCATAAAAACGATAATGCTGTATTCTTCTTGAATAAGGTCGGTAAACCCGTAACACCCAAAATGGTGTCAGATGCGACGAACCGAGCAAAAAAGAAACTTAATGACCAGCACTTTCATTGGTCATTTCACAGTACAAGGGACTGGTATGCCACAATGTTTATTATCAAACACTTAACTCGAGAACAGATCAATGTAGCACATTATGACGCAGCTATTGAAGATGCTTTACGCAAACAACTAGGACACAGTGATATCAGAACAACATACATGCATTACATCCGTGTAGCTTCTCTTCTGTTGGCAACACGTAATGGTGAATTAGATTTTTCGTTGGGGAATTCTGATGATTTTTGGAATAATATTGCTAAAACAATAACTACCTAGTGCCTCCTCGCCATTCAGCCTAATCCATAGCGAAGCTACACACTACGCATAATAGGGATAAATCTATGCATAAGGAAACCTTTAAAGTTGCTCCTTTTAATCTTGATAATTTTAAATCGAAAGCAGTACGATTTACGTCACTGATAGCAGAAAAGTCAGGACATGATAAATTTAAATCAAAAGAACGTTATAATTTGCTTGCTCAATCATTGGGTTATAAAGACCATGGAGCTCTCGTGAAGTTATCGCGTTCCTGGAAAATCAGTAACAATAATGCCGTTTTTAGCATTTTTGTTTATGAGAAACACAGAAAAAAAATCATTCATACTTTTTGCTCAAACCTTCCATCGGTCTCCAACAAACATATCGAAGCGGCTGTAAAGGAAATGATTGTGGACGAAAGACTAGAAATCTCTAATTTTTTACGCTGTACTCCCATGAGCCGAGAATCGTTTGTTCAATATCATAACCGAAACTATTTCGAAGAAGTGACTTGGAGTAACTTTGATTCCCATAACTGAGGATCTCGAACTTATCAATCACAAAGTCTCAAACTATGTTAAAACAATTAACAAAAATGACTTCAAGCATTAATGCAACTCTTTCGAGAAGGCGGATACAACTATATAGGATGGTCCGCCTCACGCCAAATTTATATTAACGTCTGACTTTGTTGCGTAAATCATTTTCGAAGCCGAACAGCCCTATTTAGATTAATTGTCAGCCAATACGACAAGTTTTAGGCATACCAAGCCCTGTAAGCTTGTTCAACGCTTCGATCATCGCGTAAATTTCACCAACTTGTGCGTTGTAATTTTTTAGACTTAGCCGTCCACCAAGCAACTGTTTGACTCGATACATCGCCGTTTCAGATAGCGAGCGCTTGTGGTAGCCATAGCGCTTTTTCCAATGCTTGTTCGAACCATGTAGCTTTGGCAACCAACTGCTAAATTTCTCGGATGACCTCTTTCCCAGAATGCCGCTCCCTCTCTTGGAGGGATAAGAGCCACGGTTCGTCTAATACGGATTGCTTCGTCGCAATCCCTCGTGTCATAAGCCCCATCGCCTATCTCAAGGATTTTTCGACGTGTTTGCTTAAGCAAATTGGGCAGCACTTCTGCATCACTCACCGTTGATAAACTCAACTCTGCGGCAATGATTTCGTGCGTACTCGTATCTACTGCGAGATGTAATTTCCGCCACACTCTTCGTTTACCATCCGAGCCATGTTTTTTGACTTTCCACTCGCCCTCGCCATAAACTTGAGACCTGTCGCATCGATAGCAAGATGCTGAATCGGTCCTTTGGTTTTCGTTTTAAAACTTACATCAACATCTTTGGCTCGACGACTGATACAACTGTAGTGTGGGCAGTGCAGTGCAAGTTGAGCAAGTCGAAACACGGAATCCATAAACCCTTGCGAAGCGTGAAGTGGCATTGAAAAAATGCGCTTTACCATCAAAGCGGTTGTGATGGCCAAATCACTGAAAATACGAGGTCTCCCGCGCTTGTTTTGCTTGCCTTGTCTCCACTCTCTTATCGCTTCTTCATCAATCCAAAACGTCAGAGTGCCGCGGTTGATGAGAGCTTGATTGTATTGCTTCCAGTTGTTTGTTTTGTAACGTGGTTTAGGCATGAGACTAAAGAGTTGAATGAACGTAGCCGATCAGATCGTAAGCTTTGAATTTAGTTCCATCGATTTCCGCAACAAAGCCTCGATGGCTTGGAAAGCTCAACTCGAGGTAAACGCTGTATTGACTGCTTTACTCGCACTGAATCCTCAAAGTCTTGGATATCAACGTTCACGTTGGAGAACTGAGCCGATGGCGATTGAGGTGAATCGGATATTTGGGTTTAACGCGCACTCATCGACCATTCGTCGATGGGTGCCTAAACTTGGGATCGTCTGGCGAAGAGCCTGCATATCAAAGATCCAGATAAAGAAGCCAAACTCACCAGAATCAAAGAGGCATTAGCGCGTTGCGACGCTGACAATCCGGTGTTTTATGAAGACGAAGTCGACATTCACTTAAACCGCAAAATTGGGTCAGATTGGATGCCCAAAGGTCAACAAAAGAAAGTAGCGACACCGGGACAAAATGCCAAATACTATCTCGCAGGAACTCTGCATGCCAACACTGGTAAAGTCTCGTATGTCGGAAGTAGCAGTAAAAACTCAGAACTGTTTATTGCGATGCTAGAGTAGTTGAAACGCCAGTACCGCCGAGCAAAAACCATTACTCTTATCATAGATAATTACATCATTCACAAGAGCAGAAAAACACAGGGTTGGTTAAAGCAAAATCCGAAGTTTGTTTTGCTTTTTCAGCCAGTGTACTCGCCTTGGGTAAACAAAATAGAGAAGCTTTGGCATACGTTGCATGAAACGGTGACACGGAATCATCAATGCAAAGTAATGTGGCAACTTTTAAAGCGGGTTCGATACTTTATGGATAACGTTTCACCATTTCCCGGCGGCGGTCATGGGCGACAAAAAAGTGGAGCATAATTAGGAACAGTTATTTAGGCTCAAGCAGCGTATCTAAACGTAATAACACCACATAGGCAAAATGACATCGCGGTACTTACCCCGAACATAAACGTCACGCAGACAATCGTCGGCGATATTCCAGATAAATGAAACAAGTTTATTATGTACACTGTGGTCCATCTGTTTATCTTAATTCTGTTGAGCGTATGGCTCGAAATTCTTCTTGTTGTGAGTTCGTTATGCCTTTGGGGCAATATCGAGCTCTGCAATATCTTTTAACTGGCTGGCATTACGCAGCCACAATAAATGTTCTCGCCCTGTCAGGCTGTGATCTTCCGTACAATCAACATTCCAGTAACGTAGATAGTATCCGGCAAGGGGAAGTCTTAACTTGATGCTACGATGCCAATCCGGTGAGGATTCCATAGAGAAATCCAGGGCAATAGCCTGATGAAATGATTGTGAGGGATGGGGGACTAACTCAAGTTCAACCGACTGATTCCAACTATCATCACTTTCTCTCTGTTCACTTTCCAGAACTTGTTCTTCTAGATTTTCAACCTGAGTAAACCGAGTGCAAACAAAGTCACGAAACTGATTATGTTTGCGGTCAAACGCTCTGACATGCCAACGTTGCCCATTATTAACCAGTGTATGGGGTACGAGAATGCGTTGTGTCTCGCCTGAACTCAAAGACCAATAAGTCACTTGAATTGGTTGCTGATGGACAATACCGCGCATTAGTCCCGCGACAATGTCGCTACTCGGGTTAAGTTGGCTAAAAGACTGAATGCATATTTCAGAAGGCTTAACAGGCATAGAGATACAGTCACCAAAGCCTTCCACTAAGCGTTGTAGTATGGCACTGCTATTATGCTCAAAAAGTGGCTGAAATTGTTCTGTGCGGTAGTAACGTTTATCTTCATGCTTGAGGACCAAATTATCCGGCATTAACTCACGATAGAGAGTAAAGTCACGCGAACAAGACGCCAGTCCTGTTTTAAAATGCTGTATAAGGTCTGTTCTTGCAACATCACCAAAGTACTGCAAGCAAAAGTCTATAAAAGCCAATCGCTCTTTATGCGCGTAGCTTAAATCCTCTAAAGCTTTATTTCTCTGAGCTCCCATTCCATACCTTGATACTTGCAACTTGGTGGATATATTAAGGAATGCAACCGATAGGTACAATCATTTTGATAGGATGATTTTGATGTTACCTGTATCAGTTCAAAAACAGGCTGTACTGCTGTTTTCACAATACATAACAGGGAAGTTATGAAAGTTTACCTAGATGACGCACGACCTACTCCAGATGGGTGGCACCGAGTCTACAGGCCTGAAGAAGCCATTGTATTACTCAAGCAAGGGACAGTATCTGAAATCAGCCTTGATCAAGATCTTGGTGATCATGAACACGGCACTGGCTATGATGTGCTTTTATGGATTGAAGAGGCAGCTGTAACGTAAAGTTTTCAACCACCTATAATACGGGTTCACAGCGCTAACTCGTCTGCGAGAAAGAAAGTGGAGTTCGGTATCGTGAATATCAAACGTGTAAGTATGTTAGCTTGAGCTAATAGAAAAATGGCAAGACATACTCTATTTATCACACAAGTTGAATTACATATACAGCAGTGGTTGCAGCGAAAATAGCTGCTACCTTTAGCGAAAATAATATCAATTGCCTCTTGTATCCATAAGAAATCGCTTGCTCAAGTTCGTATAGTTCAATCTTTGTTCGCTTGTCTTGATACAAAAATATGCCATCAAGTATTCTTGAGGTCATTCCTAACTTCCACTGTTCATAAAGTTTCAGTCTTTCAGCAGAAGGGAAATCATCAATGTGGTTTCTGCTTCTGATTGCAGCCGCTATCTGGTCTACAGTTCGTCTCTTTTTCAAAAGCACCGGCATTGCCCCAGTAAGTTAATTAATAATCCGCTGATTTTAAGGCGCGTATTTTAGAAATCAGTTCACTAGTAACGCCCTTTCCAGACTCTGAACGTAAGTAACGATCCGGATAATGTTGCAATAGCTCTTCAGAGCCGACATCGCCACAGACGTACCATTGGGCGTTCAGACTGTGAGCATGGACTAACATCTGACGGACTGAATTATTGTCGTCCATATGCGTTCTGAAGGGTAATTCTGTCTCAGGGGCTAATTCGTCGCCAGTAAACACACCATGTTCAATAAGGTATGAACGATTGTAAAAAGCCCCCAACGGGTAAAGTAGTAGTAGCCCCGCTTCTGACGTTGCACTTCTTAACTTGTCGATAGCTTGAAAATCCGGTTCCACCATTTCTAAAAGTGTCGTTGTTCGAGCATTGAACCAATCTTTATACTTGGCATGTACACTTGCATTATGGTCAAAATATTCATTCGAATAGAACAAACTAAGCATGTCGAAATATAAAATCTTCACTGAAATTCCCTGCTTTACATTAGGCATAGTTAAAATGGTGCTTCATGAAAAAGTCCAGATGACATCCTCTTTCTAATGCTCTTTGCTCAATTTGCTTCCATAATACCGGTAAATAGGTTTTAAGATCTTCCGCATCCGATTGGTGATATTCATCCTCACAATCTCCAGCAGCAGCTTTTAGCCACCCTGAAGGGGTCAAAATAGTGAGCCCCCGATGAAAATACTCAGGAATCGACTCCCGAATGAATTCTTCGCTACCGCTAGCAACATAAATTGTGACACCTTCACCCGTCGCGTAATAATAACTAACACCGATATAGAACATATAAACTCCTTAAAAATCTCTTGCTTGATGAAACATCTTCTCTGATTATAAAAATGCTGAGACTACACGCTCACGAAATTGTCCTAACCAGATTTCATCATAAATGTCATCAGAGCCCCGGCCTGAATTGGACTGTGTAGAATAAGTTCCCCATTCTAACTGGCTGTAAATATTGATAGTTTTTATTGGTTCAGATTCAACTTCACCGCTTTGATTTGTTGCTTTTAGCTGTGTGACATACTCATCTTTAACGATTTTGGCAAAGAGACATGTTTCAGGAATGTCATGCTCTATACGTTCCGCGTATTCAATTAAATTCTGCTCGGCAAACGTATAAAGCCAGGCTTGTTGATTTGGACTTTCGTTGACTCGTAATATCCGACCAAGTACTTGTCTAAAGTAAAGTTCTGTTTTTACAGAGCTGATATGACAACACACTTGTAATCGGGGAATATCGGTACCTTCGCTTATCATACCGACACTCACAATCCATTGGGTCGTTCCTGTTTGATAGGCCTTAATTTCAGATTGTGGATCATCATGATGGTAGGTTACTAATGTTGCTGACTGGCCAAATTTTTCGGTCAATATTTTTTGTACTTGTTTTGCATGCTTCACCGATGACGAAACAACGAGACCACCGGCATTAAAAGACTCTTTCCGGATTTCACTAAGTTTCTGACATCCCAAGCCGAGGATATACTCCATTGCTTGAGTATTATGAATCACATCCTGATAAGACGTCTTTGATTGCTTAAGGAGTTCAAGAATAGAAGCAAATGACTTTTTCTCCGAACCTTCTGAAATCGTTAAATGTTCATTATCAACCAAAACTAATTTCGGCTTACGGCAAACTTTGTCAGCTATAGCTTCAGCTAACCCATACTGGTAATCACAAAAAAGCTTGCCTTCCGGATCACTATATTCAGCTAAAACAATCGGAAATTTATCTGAGCGCCAAGGAGTTCCTGAAAGAGCCAAAGTATAGGTGGCAACACCTTGTATACGCGCTAATATCTGTTGTCCCCAAATGTTGGCTCTGTCTGGCCCATCGCCAGAACAGTGATGTATTTCATCAAATACGACAAGCAGCCGATATTTTTCAATGGTCCGCCAAAAGTCGTCGCCTAAATACTGAATTGACTGATAAGTAAGCGACTGACCAATTGAGCCTAGACTTCCGTTAAATGGACAATTTATGGTTATCGAGAACGTAGCCCTCATGCCATCAGCTACAGCGACTGAAGGTGAAAAGCAAAGAATAAGATCGATCATGCCTTTATCGAGTAGTGTCTTAGCCAGTGTAGCTGACATGATGCTTTTACCGGCTCCAGGTGTTGCCTGACAGAAGAAATGGTTAGAACCGGATTCGTACTTTTCCAACGCCTGAGCAACACATTCTGCTTGCCATTTTCTTAACATACTATGTTCTCTCATGTGACAATGAATTCAACATATTCGTAATTGCATTAATGTTACCCATAAACAAAGCTGCCTTTTCGTTAGCGGCAACGTGCAGACGGTCAAGAAGCTGAAATTGATCGGGATATTGTTCTTTTAACGTTTTGTACTGCTCTATCTCACCCAAAGTGACTTCCAACTCTCCCTTTAATCTGTTGCGCTCAACCGTTAATTCTGAGTAATCGTTACTATCACTGTTTATAACTGAAACTTTTGGGAGACACTTTTTTACACGTGATTTAGGTTTACGAGGCTCAAAAGAGAGCGAATAAAACTCGTCAGTTTTGAAGTAACGCTTTTCCCTACCAGAACCTTCACAGCGCAACCATCCGCTTTCAATACACTTTAATAACTGTCGATAAACAATCTTTCGAAGCTCATTGATATCTTTAGGACTTTCGGAGAACAAGCGAGCGGCATCTCGAGCCTCGACAACGGAAAATCCATCCATCTCTTTTTCTATCAATAACTTATAAATATACACGTTTATCTTTTGAGAACGTTTCACATACAACTCCAAAACACCAAAAACTTAGGATTGCTAAGTATACAAAAATAAGTAAAACTTAGACAATCTAAGTTATCGAAGGATTTAAGAGAAATGAATCGTCTGTGGAAGACAACCCGATACCTATGCGGCTTAAAAAAGCTCGCAAACATGCCAAAATTACCCAGAAAAACTTGGGGATAATGATCGGTATGGATGAAAGCTCTGCAAGTGGCCGAATGAACCATTACGAAAAAGGGCGACATACGCCGGATATCAGCACATTAAGAAAAATGGCTGATGCTCTTGGCGTGCCGTTAAATTACTTTTTTTGTGAGGATGAGGCGTCTGCTGAGTTAGCGACGGCAATCTCGAGATTATCTGAAGCTAAAAGAAATCAAGTGCTTAAATTTGTAAAATCACTAGAAGAAAGTGACGAGTAAAGCAGGGATTCAAGCCCGTTCGTGCATTGCCCCAACAGTTACTATAAGGCGTCCCAAAAGTCTCAAATGCATTACATACAATTTTTTGCATCCAAGGATTGGGGAAATTATTAGCCGCCAGAGAAAATGGGCTAGTTTGAACCGATACCACTCTGACTAAAGTTAATTTACTTATATTCGTGGTGATAGGTTTGGTAGATTAGTCCTACTGTGGGAGTAGTAATATAGACTCATACCTAAATAACTGTTCCTAATTATGCTCCACTTTTTTGTCGCCCATGACCGCCGCCGGGAAATGGTGAAACGTTATCCATAAAGTATCGAACCCGCTTTAAAAGTTGCCACATTACTTTGCATTGATGATTCCGTGTCACCGTTTCATGCAACGTATGCCAAAGCTTCTCTATTTTGTTTACCCAAGGCGAGTACACTGGCTGAAAAAGCAAAACAAACTTCGGATTTTGCTTTAACCAACCCTGTGTTTTTCTGCTCTTGTGAATGATGTAATTATCTATGATAAGAGTAATGGTTTTTGCTCGGCGGTACTGGCGTTTCAACTACTCTAGCATCGCAATAAACAGTTCTGAGTTTTTACTGCTACTTCCGACATACGAGACTTTACCAGTGTTGGCATGCAGAGTTCCTGCGAGATAGTATTTGGCATTTTGTCCCGGTGTCGCTACTTTCTTTTGTTGACCTTTGGGCATCCAATCTGACCCAATTTTGCGGTTTAAGTGAATGTCGACTTCGTCTTCATAAAACACCGGATTGTCAGCGTCGCAACGCGCTAATGCCTCTTTGATTCTGGTGAGTTTGGCTTCTTTATCTGGATCTTTGATATGCAGGCTCTTCGCCAGACAATCCCAAGTTTAGGCCCCCATCGACGAATGGTCGATGAGTGCGCGTTAAACCCAAATATCCGATTCACCTCAATCGCCATCGACTCAGTTCTCCAACGTGAACGTTGATATCCAAGACTTTGAGGATTCAGTGCGAGTAAAGCAGTCAATACAGCGGCAATTTGAAGAAATGGGAGCGTCGCGGCTCTACCTTGAGAAAGAAGCAATATGGCATTCAAGTGTCGGTAATGGTCTTTATCCTTAGTCTTATGCATCTTTTTAGTGATACGACGTCGCTCAGCGCGGTCAGGTAACCTTAGAATCATGGAAACTCGGTAACGGTTGCGGGTTTGTATGTTTGGTGACTGATCAGATCGCTCAAACGGTACCGAGTTCCCTTCTTTTTTACATACCAGTGATCTACATTTAGGAACAGCTATTTAGGTTGAAAGTGAATGTTCATTATAGAAAGGCAGAGATATTTCTACTTAACCTAGATGCTTCCTCGAATACATTTAAAAACCTAACAAAGACAAAGAGTTAATGATGGAAATTAGAACAGCTAGCCTTAAGGATATTGAAGAACTTTCTAACCTATTTCATAAATTTAGGCAGCTATCAGTGAGTCTAGACAATTCAGCAACTATAACGGAATCGGAACTGTGGGTGATGGATACTACCAATCATGGTTAAGCGGCTTTTTTAGTAGCCGAAAGAAATGGTTCTTGCATCGTTTGCGTCGTTCTTTTGTCTACCGACGAACGACTTAACATGTTGTGCTGGTATGCGTGATACCTTAAAACTAAGCCCTAAAAAGACTCGCCCCCAATATTGTGATGAAGCATATGACTCCCTAGCCAGTGGAGTATTATCTGGAAGTTGACGGATTGTATGGAGCAGTTTGTTTCGAAGGACCTTAAGATTTAACGAGATGGTACCGTCAATATTCAATAAGCATACTTGAAAGAAGTTCTTAGCTAAATCGATCCCAATAACTTTAATCGACATGGCTGTTACTTCTGCTTTTAATGGCTGTACCTATCGTGTTGTACAACAATGCAAGAAGGGAGGTGTATCCATCACATCAAAGCCGCTTGCTTGGCATGTATTAAATGTTCAATTAAATGGTATACTTTCGCAAATTAGCTTAACGCAAAATAGAGAATTACTGATGTCTGACACGCAATCATCATCGAGAAAACTAAGTATCTACATTATTACCACGATTTTAGTAATTTGGCTTTATAGTCTTTGGGCCGACAGGGTTACACCAATCACCAGCAGTGCCCGGATCCATTCTTATCTTGTACAGATCGCACCTGAGGTAACAGGCAATATCATTGACGTTTCAGTCAGTGACAATCAGATCGTGAATGCCGGCGACCTTTTGTTCCGAATCGATCCAAGAAACTACGACATTGCTCTTAGAGCGGCTCAAGCAGAGTTGGAGTTAGTCGGTCAAAGTATTGGTGCAAATACTGCGGCCGTAGAGGTTGCACAGGCTAGAGTTGTAGAAGCTCTGGCTGCGAGAAATAATGCTCGTGAGCAAGCAGCCAGAACGGAAACACTGGCTAAGCGGGGGGTCTTAAGTAAGGCAGATCTGGACAATGCACTAGAATCAAAAACTCGTGCGCAAGCTGGGCTGGAGGCCGCGGAAGCAGCATTAGTGCAAGCAAAACAAAACTTGGGGCCTGCTGGTAATAACAACCCGCAAATTCTCGCGGCGATGGCCAAACTTGAAAAAGCTCAGCTTGACCTTCAAAAAACCAATGTTACTGCGCCTTCAAAGGGAGTTTTGACTAATGTCCAACTCACGAACGGACAACGTGCTAATGCTGGCACGCCATTATTAACATTCATTGACCCTCGTGGCGTATGGATCTCGGCCCAGCTACGAGAAAACTCTCTTGAACATATTCGAGAAGGGCAACGTGTCGATATTGTATTGGATGCGCTGCCAGGTCGTGTTCTCTCCGGAAAAATTGACAGCATTGGCTGGGGGACAGGAGGCAGTAATAATGTAGATGCCACTACAGGTTTTTTAGTCGCAGATAACAAGGCAATCAGTGCCCAGCGTTACCCTGTTAATATTGTCTTTGATGACGTAGAGAGACTTTCAAACGTCCGATTTGGTTCTCAAGCTACCGTTGCAGTCTATACTGAGAAAAGCAAATTTGGTGAGTGGCTAGCAAGCATTTGGATGCATGTACTGAGTGTTTGGACTTATGTTTCGTAGCGCCGCGAATCCGGTGCTTCGTTTGGTTTTAGCACCATCAATACTGCTCTTTTATCTCTCAGCACATGGAGCGCTCTTGCCCATACTTGCCCCAATTTTTGTGGTGATTTTTTTAACGATCATGCCATCAAAACCTCCCGTAGATATGCTGATTAAGCTTCTTGCGGTTATGGTATTTGTCAGCCTTGGTGTTGTATTGTTAGGGGAACAGCTCATCGATTCTCCAACGGGCTACGGGCTTTATTGCTGGGCGCTTTTATTCTGGAGTTTTTACCGAAGTCACGAAAATCCCAAAGACATTTTGGCCACATTTGTCTTATTGGTTGTGATTATGATGAGTGTCATCAATCTGCAATTCGGTATATCAAGTTTTGGCTTGCCAGCACTGATGCTTGAAGCGAGTGTCATCGCGTTGATCGTCACTTACTTTAGCTTTTTGCTGTTCCCAGGCGATGAAAAAGAAATAAAGACTGATGAAGAGGACCCCAAAGGAGCAAACTCCCACCTGGGGCTTATCTTTTTCAAAAGTATTGCAATGGCCTTAGTGATGGTTGCACTTATCGCTTCAGGAAGCTCCCAATCCATATTAATTGGTATTACCATCAGTAGTATGATTAGGGTTCCATTTTCTGATGATCACCGCTTATTTAGTCGGAATCGTATCACGACCACCGCTATCGGTATACTCTTCACGCTCCCAATGGTTCTGCTTTCGATTGTTGGCTGGCCTACATGGGCACTGTTCGGCGCTACGTTGTTTTTAGGCTTGCAATTGGCTTGCTTCGCTATGCGCCAGCGATGCCGTATGAGTATCTATCAACTCCTGTTTACCAACTTTTTTGTTCTGGTCAGTCAGGTTCTAAATTATCAGGGAGATGACCCATTCTCCTCTCACTTGACGCGATTAATATCAATCGCAACAGCCATTTTGATTGGTTACTTGATACTTAACCTTACTCAGACTACTTCTCACTATGTGGTTGATAAAGTAGATTAATCGTCATTACTTGGGTTCAACTTTGACTAACTCGTTCTTAAGGAGGTTTTTTTGAAATGGATGCGTGTTCTAGTTGTTGCTAGCTGTTTTGGATTGCTTGCGTGTTCAGCTTCCAACCCATTAGTGACTGAAAAAAAGCTTAGCTACCACTCTGGCTATCAGGAAGGTAGCACTCTGGCCAAATATTATGAGCAGCTTCGCCCTGAAACGGTGAAAGACAATTTAACCGGCTTTCACTCTCTCAATAATGGCGATGACGCCCTACTCGCCCGAATCGCCTTGATTACAAGTGCTCAGCACTCGTTGGATTTGCAGTACTACCTGTTTGGAGATGATGAAACAAGCAAAATCATCACATGGCGGCTCTATGAAGCAGCGCAACGCGGCGTCAAAGTGAGACTTTTGCTTGACGATATGCAGCGTCGGGACGACCAGGTCATGGCGCTGTTGAATGACCATCCGAACATCGAAATACGTCTGTTCAATCCATACACCAACAGGTTTTTCCGGGGTTTATCTTTCCTCACCGATTTTTCTCGACTCAATCATCGTATGCACAATAAATCGATGACTGCCGATGGTGTGGCAGCTATTGTGGGTGGTCGTAACATCGGCAACGAATATTTTTCATTTTCCACCCAAGTTGAATTTGGCGATTTTGACGTGCTGCTTTTTGGTCCTGCGGTTGTTGAAACAGCAACTCAGTTTGATTTGTACTGGAACAGCGACCAAACACAACCCGTCAGTGCGCTTGTTTCGCTCTCTGATTACGAGACGCAATACGCCTTGGAAGACCTTGTTGATGTGAACGCATTAGTAGCGCCTTTTAGAGACGGTGAATATGACATCAGCCAACTAGAGCTATTTGAGCACCTAAAGCACGGTACGCTCAAGCTTTACTGGGGTGAAGCAGTACTCTGGTATGACTTACCAGACAAGGTAGAAACCCGTGATAGTCAGGTAGCGGAACAACTCGCCGAAAGACTAAACAATGTAACTGACTACATCTTGATCATTTCTCCTTATTTTGTGCCCACTGAAGCAGGTACCCTAGGACTGAAAAGGTTGGCGGAGAGCGGAGTGAAAGTTACGATTGTCACTAACAGCTTGGCTTCAAATGATGTTTTCGCGGTTCATGGCTGGTATGCCAAATATCGAGAAGAATTGCTGACAAGTGGCATTACCCTTTGGGAAATTAAAGCCAGTGCAGAAATCAAACGCCAATGGAGTTTGATCGGGAGTCAGCGAGCAAGCCTCCATGCCAAAGTCATCGTCATCGATGATGCTGATTTTATTGTTGGATCGATGAACTGGGATCCTCGCTCAGCCTATATCAATACTGAAATGGCAGTTCATATTACACATCCTGAATATGTTAAAGAGGCCACTGTTCAATTAAACAGTGCGTTGCCTAAAGACGCATATTACGTTGAGATTCGAGAGGGAAATTTACATTGGACAGATTTAGGGAATGGTAAAGTTTATGACAGCGAGCCAGAATCTAGTATCTGGAGAAGCATTGGAGCTTGGCTCTCTGGTGTTTTACCTATTGAAGGTATGCTTTAAATATAATCATTTCTTAAATATGGGTTGGTCCGTATTTTTACTCGCGCTGATAGAACGTTCGGTTCCTTCAAGAGTTTTTCGTCGCTAGCCCTCTTCAGGCTGAAGTTGATTTAGTTACATCAAATTACGCAACATATATCGACACACCTCAGTATGCAATGAGTCTTCCATAGCATCCGCTTTGTTAGTTCCGCAACGAACCACTGTGTGAGCACCGTGAATAAGTCATGTTCTTAATTCACGATTGCCATTTTTCGATAGAGAGCTAAGACAACTTTTTCCGCCTGTACTATTTTGTTTAAGAATCAGACTACACCATGCAGAGAACTGGCGATCATTTTGGAGTTGGTTTCCAGCTCCTACCTCACTAATCAGTGCCGCTGTCAAAATCGGCCCAAAATCAGAAATATTCCGAATGACCTCATATCTTTGGTTTTGCTGACTCAATATGGTGACACTTTGAGTCATTGCATCTATCTCTTCGCTAAGGCTGACAAAGTAATAGTATAAAGTTTGCAGTAAGTTCCTCATTACTGGAGAAAGCTTATTCTCTGCATCTTCAAGAGCTCTCGGTA
The DNA here is from genome assembly GCF_000039765.1 of Vibrio vulnificus CMCP6. NCBI lineage: Bacteria > Pseudomonadati > Pseudomonadota > Gammaproteobacteria > Vibrionales > Vibrionaceae > Vibrio > Vibrio vulnificus. The sequence goes on from NC_004459.3 coordinate 3,271,978, forward strand.
AATGACACCGCAAAGCTATAATGGAAATAGGAAATACAACACCGTACTCAGCAGTCAATCCCTTGATCTGGTTCGCTAAGGCAGTTCTGTTCTCCACCAAACGTTTAAGGACACTGCGTATCGCTTTGAGGTCTTGTTAATCAATAGATTTAACAGGGTCAGGCATAGAAAAGGCATCGAAAATAGCTCTTGCATCATTGGCGTCGTTCTTTTACCGATCAACAAATGGTTTTACATGCTGAGATGGAATAAGCGCTACTGTATATCCCAGCTCTTGAAATATTCTGCCCCAATGATGAGAAGTTGCACATGAGTCATTGCAAGAGCAGTTTGCTCTGGTAGTTGACGGATAGTATCAAGAAGCTTATCTCGCTTTACCTTTATGTTTGACAATATTTGTCCATCAGTACTCAACACACATACTTGGAAGAGATTTTTTGCTGTATCGATACCGGCAACTTTAATAGACAGACGTGTTACTTCTTTTCTCACTGGTTGTACTATTAGTTTGGTACAACGACGCTAGAAGGTAGGTGCGTGCATCACATCACAGCCTTATCCATAGATAATCTAACGAAAACATTTCTTTAAATAAAAAATTAAAGACTATTTCATCATAGTAAATGACTTTCTAGTAAGAATGTTCATAAATAATATCTTATTGATGGAGTGAATGTATCGCACGAGTATTCCTACTTTATCTATGCTTTATTATTATGTTACAAATTAGTGATTTTGGGTGCTTTTATATTGTAGCGAATATTAGTATTTTTACATCTGGGTGATGTAGATTTGTACAATATTTAGTAGTGCCATGTATATTATCTATGTATATGGTCGCGGTATTTATGAAATTAATGTGACGTGAAAGAAGACTATAGTAACTATAAAGTGTTAATCGCAGATGATTCTAGGTTGGTGGTAAATTCAGTTAACCTAGCTATTAAACAATTGGGGTTTCACTCAGATAACATTCATCTGGCCTATAAACCTTCAGAGGTTATTGCCTTGTGCAAGTCAGTTGATATGGACATAATCATACTAGATTATAATTTCAACTCAAATTTAAATGGGCATCAGATTTTTTATGAGCTATCCCATTATAAAAGTATAAAACCCACCACTATTTTTGTTTATGTAACGGGCGAGAATGCGCTTAAAACTGTCAAGACGATACTTGAGTCTGGCCCTGATGACTATATTTTAAAGCCATTTACTCAACCAGCTATAAAAGGAAGGCTTAGAACTATAATTAAAAAGAAAAATAGTCTAATGCCTATATATGAACGTATTGAGCATAACGATTTTGAGCAGGCAATTACAGAGTGTGATGACTTGTTACCTTTCTTTCCACAACACAACTTAACGATTCGTCAACTAAAGTCTAAATCTTTAATAAGTCTTAAACGTTACGAAGAGGCTAAACAAGAGTATCAACAACTACTTAAAGAAAATAGTTATGACTGGATAAAAACTAGCTTAGCCAATGTTATGATCCTCAATGATGAAAATGAAGAGGCAAAAAATATTCTTGAGCAAGTTTCAGATAAGAAGCTTAATCATCTTTATCATGATGAAATGTCGAATGTAAAAGCATACGAAAATGATGTCCCTGCTGCAATAAAGCACCTCAAAGTTGCAACAATGTTATTAGAGGCCGGGCTCGATCGTGAACTGATTATTGCGAACTTATCAATATCGTGTGATTCGTATGATGAAGCGTTTAAGTACATTAAATTATATTATACGCACAACAATAATACCTTTAAGGTAACAGATAGAACGCGTCTACTCTACGTACAGTATTTTCTATATAGATGTTTTAGTTCAAATACTCTCAATAATATAGACAATGCATTATTAACAGTTAAGTCGGAAATTGATAGGCTTGGTAGAGTTGAAAGCTTTTCACTTCAATATGACTTGGTTATGTCCACTATTGCATTACTTAAACAAGATCTCGGTGAAAGCTATCGGTTGCTTAGCCATGTTATGAGTAAGCTAAATGATGGAAATTTTGACTTTTATGATATGTACCATTTGGTATTCGTATTAGAAAAAATGTCATTTATCAACCAACTTCCAGAATATGTATTGAAGTGTAAATCACTCATCGATGAAAGTATGCATCCTAATATTATGAGAAGTCAAATTCATATGCAAAATAGTCAAGAACGAAGATTAAAAGACAAAATTGATCGTTCAGAGGAAATAAAAAGAGATATACGCAAACTTAGTAGCAATCCGGCTAATTTTTCGAAAATAATTGATTTGTTTTGTCAGCTTCATGAGATCTTTCCTAAATCAATTGAATTTTGTTTATTCTTTGTCAAGTTTGTGGCAGTTAATGAAAAACAGTACCAAGGTGAAAATAGTATTCACCTAATGCTCAATCAATGCAATAGAAACCTTAATGAACTTCTCTCCGCTGAAAAGATTAAAAAAATAGGTTATGAAAAAATATATAGTACAGCTTTGGGAAATGTCAATGGTTATAAGAAAACAGCATAGGTTGTTAATTCCCAAGTTTTTATTGTCAATTTTTATTGGCTTAATCTTGATTGGAAAAACTACTCTAGCCATTGCCGAAGAAATTAAAGTCGGGATGCTTGATGATGATGATATTTATTCTTCATTGCAAACTAAAGTCTATCTAAGCGACTTTGAATCAGTATTAAATCTAACCAATTTCACTGCTGGCTATTATTATTTCGGCAGCATTGACACACTACTTTATGCCGTAGATACAGGGACTATTGATCTAGCAATTGGTTTTAGTCGAAATAGAAATCGAGAAAGTATATTCGATTTTTCTATGCATACCACAGAAAGTAAGGTTGTTGCATGGCACGCCAATTATATCGACATAAATCAAAACAGTTTAAAGTCATATCGGTGGGCTTGTATTAAGTCGTCAGTATTTTGTAGTCAGCTAGAAACTAATGGTATAAGAAACATTCTTGAAGTTGAAAACTATACAGAGATGTTTCTATCAGTGGTTAATAAACGTGCTGATATTTTATTGAGTAGTTATGTCTCCATTGCACAGTTTATAGAGTCAAGCAGTGTAGAAGGTAAAGTTGTTCTACCCAAGTGGGTAGAAGATGAGTATGTAAGTATAATGGTGAGTAAGAAAAATCCTCGCTTACTTTCTGAAATTAATCAAGCTATTATCCAATCAGCAAACGTCGATAATAACACCCATGATTCACAAGAAAGATTTGACGAATTACACAGGCTTGATAATGCAATCATGTCATTAGAAGATAAGTTTTCTAGTGATAAAGTGTTTACTTATTATATAAGTGATGAAGCATATCCATTTTCATTCTTGAATTCTGATGGGGAAAATGTAGGTTATATACCTGATTTATTTGATTTGATTGAATCGAGGACAGGTATATCTTTTACTCTTGTATCTAATAGAAATGACGCATCTAGCCGATTTGATATTTATCCCTTGTCAATCGCTTCGGACAAAAAACACAATGGTTATAATGAAACCATCCCGTACATGAATTTAAAATATAAAGCACTTGTCAGCCAGAGAGATGAAAATATATATAATGAAAATATTTATTTCGCAGGTGTGTTATTTGCAAATGGCTTATACAACAAGGATATGAAAAATCAACACTTTGGCGATATGTCAATTGTATATACAGATATTGATGATCTCTTAAAATCGTTAAAATATGGTGCTATTAGTAAAGCATACATCCGTGAGGATGTTCTTTCTGAATATGTTGCACTAAATAAGCTCGATGGCTATACCATACTAAGAGATTCTGACATTCAGTTTAGTACTGGTATGTATGTGAGTGATCCAGATCTTCACCAGCTTTTAAATTCGTTCTTTGTCACACTCAAGGAGAGTGACATTGAGAAAATTAAGAAAAAATACTTTAGCTACAACGTAGGATATGGTTATCAAGAATCACATGTTGTATTAGCTTCAAGTATCCTAATTGGCATCATCGTATTACTCATAGCAGTATATTTTATTGTTACCAAAAATCTCACTAATAAGGTAATAACTAAAGACAAAGACATTTTCAATATAGAACAAAGTCGTGCTTTTCTTCAGTCGATTATAGAAACCATACCCGCAAAAATATGGATTCATAACTCAAAACATGAGTTGATATTAACCAATTGCGTAGAAAAAATTGATAATAACTGTGTTGGTTGTGATATGTCAGTAGCTAGCACATCTCAGCTATTTGTTGAAGATTGGCATGAAATCGATCGCGTTTTAGAGACCGGTGAAAAGCTTTCCTCATATGTTCAAGCTGGGTGTTCATTCGGCACTCAAAAGCATTACAACTATTCACGTATTCCGGTGAAAATTAATCGTATAGAGAGATGTGTTCTCACGATAGCCAACGATATTACTGAAGAACGAGCCAACCAGCAGTTATTAATTGAAGCTAATACAAAAGCAGAGAAAGCCGTACAAGCTCGTCAGATGTTTTTGGCGACCATGAGTCATGAGCTAAGAACTCCTATCGCGGGAATGATGGGTCTACTCGAGATGGTTACGTCTAAAACAGAAGATAAAGAATCATTATTTTTATTAGATCAGATCTCAGCGTCTGCAAAAAACCTAAATTTCTTGGTTAATGATATTCTCGATTTTTCAAAGTTAGAATCTAATCAAGTAGTGATATGCAACGAAGAAACATCAATACTTACCGCTTTGTGTGAAAGCCTTAGAGGCCATTATGTAGCAGCTAGAAATAAAGGGCTGAACTTTGAATTAGATTGGCCTGCAAATGATATTAAAACGATTAATATCGATTTTTTGCGTCTTAATCAAATAATTAATAATTTATTGACCAATGCTATTAAGTTTACCCATAAGGGAACAGTAAGGGTTCAAGTTAGTTTAGAATCAGAACGTATCCAAATTATCGTGGCAGATACTGGCGTAGGGATGACGCAAGAGCAAAAAGAAAATGTGTTTTTACCATTTGTTCAAGCTGATAATAGTATCACCCGTAAATACGGTGGCACTGGGTTGGGGCTGTCTATCGTCCATGATCTAGTTTCACTGATGGGCGGTACTATATTTATTAATAGTACGCTAGGTCTTGGAACTGAAATTACAGTCTCAATGCCTACTATGGTTGTTGAGCGTTTCCAAGTTATATTCCCTCAACTGAATGTGATGGAGTCTGGGCTGAATACGAAAGTTAAAGAGTGGATATCAATGTGGTGCCCATCTCAAAGTAAACAATCGACTGCTACCAATGTTATGGTTCATAGCAATGATGTTTCTTTCTACGATGATAATCTTATCCAAATATCAATCCGAGAAAATATTCATGATTACATAGAAACTACTGGAAACATCACTACTATTTTAGACAAACCATTTTTCCCTGATCTGCTATTAACGGCACTTCATCAAATTTCAAGCGAAGAGAACGCGAGTTCAAAACAAACTAGGCGTAAGCAATTGTCGGGTAATGTCCTAGTGGCAGAAGATAATGCCATCAACGCAATTCTTTTTAGTAAACAACTCTCTGAGCTCGGTATAAATGCTGACGTCGTCCCCAATGGCTTAATTGCATTTAATAAGCTAACCGAAGAATCACATGGTTATGATCTGTTAATCACCGACTACCATATGCCAGAGATGGACGGTATGCAATTAGTAGCTAACTTGCGCGAAATAGAGTGTCACATCCCAGTCATTGGATGTACAGCAGAAGATTTTCGCCATATTGATCAAGAGTTTTCTAGCAGTGGTTTTGACCATGTACTGTTTAAGCCATACACCCTAAAACAGTTAATAAAAATATTATCTAAACATCTACCGGTTGCTGAATACCTTAATAAAGTAGAGCAGGCGATACATTTCCAGGCTGGAGACTATTGGCTAAACCAATTTTCAGCTGAAGATGCCCGTGATATGTGCACAATTTTCTTAGAGTCTATTGCGGATGATGTTGCTGAGTTAAAACAAGCGGTAAGTCATGAAGATACGCTGCGTATAAGAAACATTTCTCATCGGATTAAAGGTGGGATGGGCACAATTGGCTTAATGAGACTATACGAGCTTGCCAGAACAGTCGAAGAAAAAGCGTCGCTGCGCAGTCATGATACGTTAGAGCTATGTGCTGATCTAACTAAACAGCTCGATCTTGAACTGAGTTCCGTATCGCAATGGCAGTGTAATAACGTAGCGGAAGCTGAAATAGGTTGTGTTTGATGTGATTTTAATTGATAAGCGCGAGATAATCGAGATTTGCATGCAGTTAAGTCAGAATAATTGCATACTTTGTGAGGCTGTAAAATGAAAGTTTTGATCGTAGAAGATGATAAGATCCAATCATCAAAGCTGAAAATAGATCTACGTAATCTTGGCTATAGCCAGGTTTATATAGCGCCATCTTGCCAAGTTGCAATCGATTTGTATAAGGAGCATCGTTTTGAGCTTATTTTCTGCGATATACAACTGCCAGATAATGATGGCATCTATTTACTCAACCAATTAGCGCATATTTCGCGTAGTCCCCATGTAATTATTATGAGTGCTAGCAGTAAAAAAGTTCTACTGCTTGTTGAGCAAATTAGCTCTATGCTGAAATTCAAGCGCGTATCGCGTATAGATAAACCTTATACAAAAGGTCAATTATCTGAGGTTGTCGAAGGTTCTCAAGCACGCCATCATTCCAGTGTTCAATTGAAACAAGCTAGGGCGTTGGAGTTTACAGAAAGAGAAATTGCTGAAGCAATCGCTCTACGTGAAATATTCGTCCACTATCAGCCTCAGGTCAATGTAGGTTCAGGATTTATTGTCGGTTTGGAGGTTTTAGCTCGTTGGGATCATCCGGATTATGGTTTGGTCTCTGCTGGTGAGTTTATTGATGCTATAACCAGTGATGAAATTTACATCAACTTGTTTAGAACCGTATTGGAGAAAGCCCTGATCGGAGCGAAAACACTCCACAAGTCAGTGACACTTTCAATCAATATCACTTATCAAGATCTACAATGGGACGGGTTGTATGATGAGCTTGTCAAACAGTGCTCTAAGTATGAATTTGACGTTAGTCGGCTAACTCTAGAACTAACCGAAAGCCATTTGTATCAATCGGATATTCCCGCGCTATTAACCCTTTCGCGGTTAAAGCTACTTGGGGTAAACCTTTCGATAGATGATTTGGGGTCAGGCTACTCTTCGTTAAGTAAACTAACTCAAATTCCATTTGATGAGATCAAAATCGATAAAAGTTTCGTTCAGGGTATTGAGACAGATTACCAAAAATTTGTCATCGTTCAGTTATTACTAAACTTGGCAGAGCAATTGGGATTTTCGTGCGTTGTAGAAGGTGTAGAAACCGATGCCACGCTCCATTACTTAAAATCTATGGGGCGTTTTACGTGTCAAGGCTATTTGACAGGTCGACCAATGCCAATAAACCAAGTACAGGCTATGCTGAATCAACGGCTTTCCTCATCAGACTCAGTAGATCCTATTCACTGTTTAATTGTTGATGATCATCCAGTTGTTGGCTCTGCACTATGCCAAGCGTTTACGCGAGTCCACCAAGTACAAACTGTAGCGAGCGAAACCACTATTCTCAAAGCGCTTAACTATATTCGAGATAGTTCTTGTAACTTGCTTTTGATTGATGTTGATTTACGTGGTGAGCATGGCTACGAGTTGATAAAGCAAGCTAAAAAGATTGGCTTTAATGGTAAGGCCATATTGATGACTTCGAGTGGGAATCGTTTTATTCCCGTTTCGCAGTTCGATGAAACAATCCAATTCGTAGATAAAGAAATTCAAGTAGATCAGTTAGTTCATCAGGTAATTAGTATTGCAACAACTGACTGAGTAGCCACCGGCTACTCTAGAACACCTAGTTTGACTGGATGTTTGAGATTTCCATTGGTATTTATATAGGAAACATATTGTTTTCTTTCCTATATCAAGAAACGCCTTAAGGTAGTTTGGCAACCCAAATTTCTCTTTTGAGAGGATATTGACGTAATTTATTGCATGTCGTCGCCGCTGGAAGGTGCTGATTACTGTACTAATTTTCAGCAATTTCTTTCGTAAATAACTGAGTGAGAATCTAAACCTCCCACTAATTAGAGTTTTCGTCTTGTTCATTCATCATTAAACATTCCCATGGTGTCAGATCGTTGAGGGCATCATGATTTTCTCATTGCCTTCAATATCCTTTGATACCTCAGGCAATTTGTTTTTCTTCCATCAAAACACCCATGTCCATATGGCGTGTTTTGATGTTTAAGGATATTCATACTGCCGATAGATATCTACCAGAAACTATTATTCCCGTGAATTGATATCTTTTGCTCATCCTACTTATCGAACACCGATCCAGATAGGTCGAACTCGTTAACCGCACCTTCACCGCGAATAAAGATTCTGTGGTTGAAGCGCACGTAGTTGAGTTCGCCAGATGGGTCTTTCAGCAATTCACCAAGCGCTCCCTTATTCGGACCTTCGGTGATGATAAAATAACCCTCGGCGGTGTTTTCTACATTGGCAGGGGCAGGATCCGCTCCTTTAGTCAATGCTGAAAACTGGACAAACACATATTTGTCGCCATCTTTACGGATCTCAATGTTTTGGGAATTACCCTTAAACACGCCGACGAAGGGGTCGAGCACAGACGGAGTCGCACCAACGGAGACCGGAGAGTTGGATTCGATCTTCGTAAAGGCTTTGACCATTGCGTTAGCCACTTTTTTGTACGCTTCAGCTCCGCGATCGCTGTGAACCAAAACCACTACGGCAAAGTCGTGATCCGGGATCAACTGCAGAAAAGAACGCGTACCGGGCCAATTCCCCCCATGGCTAGGGCTTGTGGTCCCATCGTAGTCGTGGACGAACCATGTCAGTCCGGTAAAGTCTCCGGTCGAAGCCTCGACTGCAGGTGCATGGGCATAGTCCAGCGCTTTTTTAGACAACAACTGCTTACCGGAGGCATCCTTACCGTCTAGCTGAAAGCGGGCGTATTTAAGCATGTCGGCCACCGTAGAGCGGAGTGCACCGGAGGCTGCGGACTCTCTAATCAACGGAATGTAGTACGGCTTGAGTTCACTGATGCTGCCTTTCCCGTAGATCGGCGGATGGCCCCATGCGTAATCTTTAGCAGGAGGGGTAGCATCGTAATTAAAGGATGACGAATTCATGCCGAGCGGAGTTAACAGGTTCTCTTCGATCAGTGTCTCGATCGGCTTTCCACCGACATGAGACACTACATGTGTAGCGAAAGTGATACTGGTGTTGTTGTACATCCAGGTTTGATCGAACGGATAGATCTGCTGGGCGTAAGCCCCTTGAAGCATGACTTTCTCAGATATCGAACCACCTGGAGGAACACGAAGGAACCCATGGTCGCCATACCAGCCAGCACGATGGTGGAATAGGTCAACAACCCGCGCTTTAGATGTCGCCTCGGGATCTGAAACCCTCCACCACGGCAGAATATCGACGACACGTGCGTTTAAATCCAGAATGCCCTGTTCGGATTGCTGCATGGCTAGGGTCGCAAGGAAGGTTTTGGTCACAGAGCCAATTTGAAATTGTGTATCAGGGGTAACGGCCTCGTTGGTGCCCACCTTGGTGATACCGAGTCCGGCACTGTAGGTGTTAGGTCCATGAATAACACCGACAGCAAGTCCCGGTATGTGCATTTCTTTGATCATTTTATTGACATCGGCAACGACGGCATTGAAGGTTGCTTGGCCTTCTTCCTGTGTCATTTTATTATTTTGATGTGCCAATGCCGGCTGCATTGTCAATAAAGACGAAACTATTACGGTAGGTAATAATTTCATTTTCTTCTTATTGGCTTGATCCATATTTATACCTTTTTAAACACTAACAGTTGAATTTAATTCG